>CAYSPT010000004.1:45773-133888 GCA_964432985.1 uncultured bacterium | reverse complement strand
TACTCGATGGGATCTTCGATGGTGATGATGTGCTCGCCGCGCTCGTTGTTGATCAGGTCGATCATGGCGGCCAGGGTGGTTGACTTGCCGCTTCCGGTAACCCCGGTGACCAGCACCAGTCCGGAATTTAACCGCGCCAGGTCGCCCAGTATAGAGGGCAGCCCCAATTTGTCGAGGGTTGGTACCTGATTGGGAATGGTCCTGAAAGCTGCCGCCAGGCCCTCCCGGTCGTAGTAGCAGTTGCCTCTGAAGCGGGAAACCCCCGGCAGCGCGACTGAAAAATCGACTTCCATGTCCCGCTCAAGGGCCGCACGCTGGTCATCAGTGAGTATTTCAAAAATGAGCTTGCGGACGGTGTTAATATCCAGCTTTGGCAGGTCGGTCTTCACGATCTTTCCGTGGACCCTGAGAACGGGGGGAACACCGACACAGATGTGAATGTCGGAGCCGTTGTGGTCCACCACCAGGTGGAAGAGGTCCTGCATCTTCAGGTCCTCCAGCGATACTGGCGTTTTTCTGGCGGCCGGTTGAGAAGACTGTGCCGCCGCAGCCGGAACGGACGGTTTAACCGGTTTGCGTTTCCAGTGACTGGGGAGCCCGCCGGTTGGTCCGCCGGATTCTGACTTTCCAAATCTGTCTTTTAACACGGTGCCGATCACCTTTCAATCAGGTCACGAAACGCAGGGTGTTGCGCACGATGGAAGGTGATACGAGCCTGGAGGAAACCAGCCGCCCGAGAGCTCTTCTCTCGGCGTCTACGAGTCCTTTTTGCAGGCCTTCCTCCGAATGCGGGGCAGCAAAGACCACGGGAACCGTTCCCGTTATTCCTGTTTCCTGGCACCGGTCGCAGCCTTCACCGTGATACATCTCCCGGACTGTGTTACCAGGCAAGGTAACCATGTTGGACGGAAGAGTTGCTTGTTCCGTTTCCACCAGGCAGCCCGGACAGTTTGTATCTGCCAGATACCGCACTGCCACAATTCTGGTGCACCGCGAAAAGAAGGTGTCACCAATCAGTGATCTTATTTTTGAAAAAGAGTGTGATTCCACTGCGGCGACAACCCTCACTCCCGAGCACGCTGCTCGGCAAGCCATGGCGATCAGGTCGCGGTCTTCCTCTTTTTCCCGTATGGAGTCGATGAGCAGCACATCCGGTTTGAGCCTGAGCGCCTGACGTAGTGTTTCGAGCCTTTCCAACCGGTCGTAGGGAAGGTGGAAAGAGGTCCATCCTCCGGGAATGTTCCAGAAGCGCTCACCGAGTATGATGGCACGGTTCTTCCCGGGCGGTGGGGTTAGCGCGGTGAATATCCGCAGCAATTCGAATAGCCCCGTTCCATCGTAGCCGGTTGCCAGAACGAGCCCCCCTGGCATCCGCCAGCTTAATTCGAGCTTTTCGGCCAGCGATTCATCATCCTCCAGTGTGAGAAAAGGGTTCTGGGGAACGGGCGAAAGCCGCTCGGCGTAGATCTCCCATCCTCCGGACCGGCTCTGCGCTGTCACCAGGTGGACATCCGGGGAGGGTGCTCTGTCGATGAGTTGAATCAGGCCTTCCGAAAAGAAATAGGGATCTTCACTCGTGTTGCCGTTTAAACGGCACGCCGCCGCCAGAAGCGGCTCCCCAACCTGCCCGGATAAAACTGCTATCTGCTGGGGTGTGCCCGCGTGTGAAAATTGGTAGACTATCGTTTGCCCGGCTTCGTACCGTATGGCAAGTGCATCCCCCAGACTCGACAGGTTCTCTACCAGGAGATGCTGCAGTGCCCTTTCCGGTCCCAGGCTGCTCAGTTGGTTCTCCAGTATTTCATGAGCCCGGATCGGTTTTTCACCGTCTTCGCTGGCATACGTTTCGGTCGGTTTTGTCACCGCCGGAGCCACGGTATCGAATATCCGACTCAAATATTCATGAATTTCACGCTCCGAGCCTATGGAGATGTTTATTTCCTCGCTGGTCAGTGATTCCAGTGCGTTGAGAGCGTCAATATCCAGTGGATCGGCCATTATTACAGTAATTTCATTGCTGATCCGAAACACGGGAATGAAACTGTGTTCATTCATCTGTCCCAGGGGAAATGACCGTACTACCGCCGGATCGACCAGGTCTTCGGAAAGATGGACATACGATATATTTAATTGGTCGCCCAGGGCCCAGATAATGTCATCCTGGGTGACCAGCCCGGTCCTTATAAGAAATTCCCCCAGCCGTTCTCCCGTCTGTTTCTGTTTTACGAGGGCTTCTGCCAGTTCATCCTGGGATATGAGCCCGCACTCAATGAGAAGGTCTCCGAGGCGGCGTCTCTGGATAACAGCCATGTGACCTCTCCTTTCGGCATTGATAGTAGCACAGAGAAAGGTTCTTGTAAAGCAGACTTAGGGTGGGAAAGGGAACATAGAACGATGAGAAGCATTGGCGTGGGCTGATAGGTTGTTAATGAGATGAAGTCCAGAAAGGTTCTTCGCTCAAACATCATGACAGTGGTATAATTCTGTTTACTATGGACAAATTCATTATCGAAGGCGGCCGGAAGCTCAAGGGACGGGTCAGGATTCACGGGGCCAAGAACTCTGCCCTGCCGATTATGGCCGCCGCCATTCTGGGCAGCGGCGAAACCGAACTGCTCGACGTGCCCACCATCCGTGACGTTCGTACCATGTGTGAGATGCTGCGCCGGTTTGGGGCCGAGCTCGACGTAACCGACAGCAGTATCAAGATCCGCCCGGACAACATCATCCACACCGAGGCGCCTTACGAAATCATCAAAACCATGCGGGCCTCCTTCATAGTCATGGGCCCATTGCTGTCCCGTTTCGGCCGGGCCCGGGTGGCACGGCCCGGAGGATGCGCCATCGGTTCGCGCCCCGTGGATCTGCACATAAAAGGATTTCAAAAGCTCGGTGCCAAGATCGACATCGTCCACGGGTATGTCGAAGCCAAATGCCGTAAGCTCAAAGGTGATCGAATCTATCTCGATTTTCCCAGTGTGGGGGCGACGGAAAATTTGATGATCGCGGCCTGCATAGCCGAGGGTGAAACGGTCATCGAGAACGCGGCAAAAGAGCCCGAAGTCATCGATCTGGCCGATTTTCTCGGGAAGATGGGAGCCGATGTCGAAGGGGCAGGTTCGGATGTGATAAGGATTCAGGGGGGACGGATGCTTACCGGAGTCAGGCACCGGGTCATCCCTGACCGGATAGAGGCGGGGACTTTTATGGTCGCCGCGGCAGCTGCCGGCGGTGACGTGACCATCGAAAACATCAAGGCCGAGCACCTGGAAGCGGTGTATTCCAAATTGCAGGAAGCGGGAATAAACCTCTCGTGGAACGGTGATTCCGTTCGAATCAAGGGAGGGCGCCGCCCCAAACCCATCGATATTAAATCACTTCCTTATCCCGGTTTCCCCACCGATCTTCAGGCGCCGATCATGACGCTTCTCACGGTGGCCAGCGGTACCAGCGTTGTTACCGAGACCATTTTTGAGAACCGCTTCATGCACGTGCCGGAACTGGTGCGGATGGGAGCCGATGCGTCTATCGACAAACGCTGCGCTGTTATCAGGGGGGTCAAGCACTTGAGTGGAGCTCCCGTGATGGCTTCTGATCTGCGGGCCGGCGCCTCGCTGGTCATCGCCGGCCTGATAGCCAGCGGCGTGACCGAAATTTCCCGTGTATACCATATCGACAGGGGATACGATGGGTTAGAAAAAAAACTTCAGGGATTAGGGGCACGGATAACCAGGGTCAAACAGCCGAAGAAATTGAGGTCTGCTAATACGTTGCCGCCACAGGCTCGCACATGAAATAAGCAGGCTGCCGGAGTTCCAGAGCTATACGAGTTCTTCGTAAACCGCCAGTGTTTCATCTATCATTTTCTCAGCATGGAAATCAGATTGTGCTTTCTGTGCCGCAGCCTTCCCCAGTTGTTTTCCCAGATCTCTGTTCTGCAGTATCATTGACAGTGCTCCCGCCAGGCGCGGCGGGTCGTCCGAACCCACCATGAGAGCCTCCTGGCCGTGTTTCACCATTTCCGGAACTCCTCCGACGCCGGACACGACACATGGCCGTGAGGCCGCCATGGCTTCCAGGAGTGAAAGCGGGCAGCTTTCCCGTCGGGACGGAAGGACGAATGCGTCAACAGACTGTAGAAGAGCAGCAACGTCATGCGAGTCGCCCAAAAAGATCACATTATCTTGAATGTGTGCTGTACTGGCGATGTTCTCAAGGCGTAAACGGTCGTCTCCGTCTCCGGCCAGGACGAGTTTCGTGTTCACTCCTGACCGCTTGAGCAGTGAGACGGCCTTGATGGCGGTGTCCTGTCCTTTGGCCTGGTGAAGCCTGCCCACCAGGCAGATAGTTGGGATTGACTGACCGTTTGTCTGCAGCAATGCGGACACAGTTCCGCCCACCGGGGCAGCGGAGCCCCGGGTGAAGTCCTCGGTCCACACCCCGTTGTGGACCACGCTGATTTTCCACTCAGGCACTCCCTGCCGGACAAGGCGGTTTCCGGCAAATCGTGAAACGGCAATCGTGGCGTTGGACCAGCGTGAATACATGGGCCGGTCGAGGCCGTGCGCGGTGTTGATTACCGTGATACCTGCCAGCCTGGCGGCCATCCCTCCCAGCCAGCCGGCCCGGTTGAGATGAGTGTGGACGAGATCGTACTGGTTGTCTTTCATTATTCTGTACAGGTGCCACAGGGTATACAGGTCGGCATTATCTCTAAACGGCAGGGAAAAGCTGTTACCCCCGTGCTGCTCTGCCTTAAATGAACACCCCCACGTTCCCTGGTGCGCGATATCCCAGTGGATGTTCTTATCCGGCAGCCCTCGTACCAGCGCCGCCAGATGGGCGGCTCCACCGCTGGCCCGGGTGGGTGAACTCACAACATAAAGTAACCGAAGAGGTTTGCTCATAGTGAGATAATTGTAGATTCAGTCACTGCAGCCTGTCAATAAAGTCTCACGGCAGACATTTGAGAATTCGATCCAAATAAGATGGATAAAAACGTGAAACTCCTGATGCTCTGCGGGCAAACGTTTAAAGTATCAATTATTCGTTTAAATAAGCCTTGACTTGTTATATCTGTTTATGTAGAATGCACCGAAAACTTCAGGTGAGGGGCGGACTATGGATACTTTCTATTCTACCTATGCCGATTTCACCAAGTTTCTCAGGTTCCTCGCCGGTAAAATGGAGCTTTTCACGCATTCACCATGCTTCGAGAGCTTCACTTTCTCCCGGTATCCCTCTGATAAAGAGGAGGATACCAACGGGGTTCCTGAGATTAACCTGAGGGGTAATCGTACCAGGGAGTCCATAAAGGCTTTTTTCTTTGATGTTCGGGAAACAGTAGCAACGTTCCCACAAGAGGCCGAATCTGGACTGCTCAAGCCGGTGTCACGGGCGGTAGTTGGACTGAAATCGTGCGATCTCAGATCATTGAGAATGCTTGATTCAGTCTTTCTTGCCAGCGATCCTGTAGACCCGTTCTACAAGCTTAGACGGGAAGGGACGCTGCTCATTACCGCCGACTGCTGTGATTTCGGTGAGTCGTGCTTCTGCAATCTTCACGGAGAAACTCCCTATGCCGCGGAAGGTTTCGACATGAATGTGTCGGACACCGGAAAAGGCATCCTTCTCACGCTGGGCTCGGAGAGGGGAAAGGAGCTTTTCGAGGAAGGGAAAAACTATTTCCGTGAAGCTACTGCTGAAGAAATCGCTGAGCAGGACAAGCAGCGGGAAGCCGCCGCTGAACGGCTGAAAAAGCAGAATATGGACTATGTCGGAGACAAAGCTTTCTACAACAGGGTTGTGGACAGTGAGGGTCATGAAATCTGGAAGCAGCTTTCTCACCGGTGTGTCGGTTGTTGCGGGTGCCTGAGCATATGTCCCACCTGCCATTGCTTTCTTATCGTAGACAAGAAACGTGAAGAATACTATGAAAGAGAGCGCGTGTGGGACTTTTGTATATACCCGCGGTACGCCAGAGTGGCGGGTGGAGCCAATCCCCGTCCGGAGCTCGCCGACCGGCTGCGTAACAGATTCGTCAAGAAATTTCAGTTTTTCAAAGAAAAAGAGGATTTCTATGCATGCATCGGCTGTGGAAGATGCTCGGATGCCTGTCCTGCTAACATAGAAATCCGGGAAGTTCTGAAGGAGCTTGGTTAGACATGGATAATCCGTATCAGTTTATCCCAGCTGAAATTGAGAAAATTGATGTCGAAACACCGAACATCAAGACACTGTTTCTCAAACCAGCACAACCCGTACCGTTTCAGACCGGGCAGTTCATTGAACTGGCAGTGCCCGGTTTGGGTGAAGGACCGTTCACTCCTTCTTCGGATCCTTATGTAGAGGACAAGATGGAAGTGACGATCATGCGTGCCGGCCGGGTCACCGATGTGATCCACCAGATGAAGCCCGGAGATACCGTTGCCGTCCGGGGACCGTATGGTTTAGGGTACCCCCTTGACGATTTCAAAGACAGAGATGTCGTCATAATCGGCGGTGGTGTCGGTCTGGCCCCGTTGCGATCACTGTTCCTGGCTCTGCTTCACAACGTGAAGAAGTACAAGAGCCTGACGGTGCTCAACGGTGCCCGCACACCGGATGATCTGGTTTACCGCCCGCTTTATCCCGAGTGGGAGAAGTTGAAAACTGTTGATTTTCTGGTAACGGTGGATGTCGGCGACGACCAGTGGAAGGGCAATACCGGTGTGGTAACTACCCTTCTCGACAAGACCAATATCAACTGCAAAAAAGCGGTTGCCGTCGTGTGCGGTCCACCGATCATGATGAAGTTTGCTACACTCAAGTGCCTTGAAATGGGCTTCAAAGAAAGCGCCATTTACCTTTCTATGGAGAAAAACATGAGTTGTGGCTTTGGTAAGTGTGGTCACTGCCGTCTCGGGCAATTCTATGTGTGCAAGGACGGACCGGTATTTACCTACGATCGGATTAAGCACATACCGGACATTTTTGATTGAACCAGGGTGATGTGACAGATGACAAAATCTCTACAAACCCGCTGCTTGCTCTGTTCGCTGATGTGCAGAATTTCTGCCGAGGTTGAGGGTGGAGATGTCCGCAGGTTCGATTACCTGGAAGGTGCACCGCCGTGCAGCGGTAAGCTGTGTGCCAGAGGACATTACCTCAAGGAGATCTATTGCCATCCCAAACGGCTGGTTGGGCCAGAGATACGCTCTGGAGAAGCCAGCCAGGGGGCCTCGTGGAATGACACTCTAAAGCAGGCGAAAGAGCAATTATCTCAGGTAATCAAGGCAAAGGGAGCCAAATCAATTGGTGTGGTAATTTCAGGAAACGCGTCCTGTGAGGAAGCGTACCTGGCGAATCTTCTGGCCCGTGAAGTCATCGGAACGAATATCGTGTCCAGCTCCGCGTCGCTTGAGGATTACAACCTGATGGAAGGGCTCGAAGAGTCTTCCCTCAAGGTTCCGGAAGCAGGCATCGGCTATCTCGATAAGTGCGACAATTTCCTGGTGATCGGCAACGTATTTCACCGCCATCCGCCGGTGGCTTCGTTTATTCAGAGCCGGAAGTATTCAAACCGGAGGAAAGTCAAGGTGGTGGTGGTCGATTCCAGTAAAAGCGCTACCACGTGGTTTGCCGATATTCACCTCCAGCCCCGTCCCGGTACGGAAGGGGCCCTCTTCGTCCAGATGGCACTGGCCATGTATGGTTTGAAGGGTAAAAAGGGAGTGCCCAAGCAGGCGCTTCCTATCATCGAATTGCTGAGCGATTCTGATCTGCCATCCCTGGAAGAAATTACCGGTGTGTCTGGTGCGGCGGTTGCTTCGGCAGCCGAAGCGTTGTGCGCGGGTAAGAAAGGGGCGGTTGCTGTAACGGGAGGGTTCGCTGCGCTGGCCGGTGGTATCGATACCGTCAATGCCCTGAAGCTGGTTGCGCTTCTCGGGGGAGTCGACCGCGAAATCGTTTCTCTCTTTACCTACGCCAACTCACTGGGAGTATACGAAGTAACCAAGGACATCATCAAGTCGACTAAAAGCGGTAAAGACGAGTATATTCCCCTGACATCTCTGTACGAGGCCCTCCAAAACCGCGATCTGCATGGTCTTCTGGTGTTCGGAGAAGATATCATGTCACTGCTTCCATCCGCCGGTTTGAAGGAAGCTGTGGAAGATCTCGATTTTCTCCTGTGCACCAGTTCCTTCACCAGCGATACGTCGGAAGCGGCGGATATTGTTCTGCCGCGGGCCGCGTGGTTCGAGCGCGGAGGATGCGTACTGGATGATGCCGGAAAAGTGGAATTTCTCGAGGCCGTGTGTGCGCCTCCCGGCTCGGCTAAAGCAGACGAGGAAATTTTATCTCTATTAATAGATAAACTTAAGGGGAGAAAATCCGTCGATGTTTCCGACGACCTGACAGCCTCGGTAAAAGATCTTCTCTCCGGAGGAAGAAAAACAGGCCGGCTGACTAAGAAGGCGGCCAAGGAGATGGCTGAACACATCCGCAAAAAGGTTGGTGCTCTCAAGGTGCACGGCGAAGAAAATAAATCTGATTTTCTGCTCGTGCCCGAGCTGGGTGCGATTCATTTCGCGGATGGTATGATGAGCCGGCGGTTTTCGTGGCCATCCAGGTATGCGTCCGGTCCGGACCTCTATATGAACCGGGATGATGCCGTCGAGTTCAAGTTTTGCGCCGGCGACAAAGTAAAGGTGGAGTCAGCGTTTGGTGCAGGAGAGTTTACGATCAAGCTCACTGACTCGTTGCTCCGGGGAGTTGTTTCTTCCAGCGGTCATTTTCCACAGGTGAGAACGCTTTTCGCTGCCCGGATGGAGCAGCTCGAAAGCGGCGCCCTGGGAATCGGGCCGGAGGAAGTTTCGATATCAAGGGCCGGTTGACTAAAAGGTTAGCAGATCCTTCGAGAGGATGGTCTGAGGCAATGGCAAATAGGATATTCCTGGACATGGAAGCCTGCATAGGCTGCAGAACATGTAGTGCAGCTTGCTGGTACACGCACCATGAGACGGAGAACATATTCCACGAGAATATGAGCGAAGATGCTCTTCTCCCGCTGCTGTGCCGCCACTGCGATGATGCTTCCTGCGTAGCCGCTTGTCCCACTGACGCTCTTGAAAAAGTGGGAGAAGAAGAAGCGGTCAAGCGCAACTCGTTTTTGTGTGTTGGATGCAAAAGCTGTGTCCTGGCCTGCCCGTTCGGGGCAATAAAGCCTGAAACATCGTACAGGATCGTGTCCAAGTGCGATCTTTGTCCGACACGTCTTCAGGACGGCAAGGCCCCGGCTTGTGTGACTGCCTGCCCCTCCGGGGCTCTCAAGTTCGCAGAGCTTGGAGACCTGGAGAAAGACGGATACAGGCAGCTCGAGTCGCGGCTGGTGACTCGCAGTCTCTGGAAAAGGGGGTAGCTAAAGGTGATAACAACAGTTCAGGACCTTGGATTCATGTTCCTGATAGTTGCCGTGTTCCCCGGCTTCCTCTTTACGGCGCTTTGCGGTATCGTTTCGTCGTACATCGACCGCAAAGTAACCGCCAGGGTGCAGTGGCGACAGGGCCCACCGGTTTTTCAGCCGCTGGCAGATGTTCTCAAGCTTCTCGGCAAAGAAACCATTCTGCCGGAAGGCGCGCGGCGCACCGGGTTCTTCTTCGCCCCGGTCATAGGACTGGCCGGAGTGACACTGCTTTCCACCATCCTGTGGTGTGTTAATCTGGGAGGAACGTATCAGGTCGGGTTCGTCGGAGACCTGCTGGTCATTCTCTATCTCATGCTCCTGCCACCCATTGGAGTTATTCTGGGTGGGAGTTCGTCAGGCAATCCCTTTGGCGCCATTGGCGCTTCGCGGGAAATGAGCCTGCTCATGGGGTACGAGCTTCCGTTTTTGCTGTCTCTTGGGGTAGTGATCATCAAGTCGGGGATGAGTATCGAGCTGGCAGAGATAATATCTGCCGGTCCTGCAGCCTTATCGCTGTCCGGCCTGCTCGCTTTCATCGTTGCCTTGTTCTGCGTACAGGCGAAGTTGACGCTCGTTCCTTTCGACTGCCCTGAGGCGGAGACCGAGGTCATGGAGGGGCCGTTTATCGATTACTCCGGGACGCCTCTGGCGGTGATCAAGCTTACCAGGATGATGATGCTGTTCACCATGCCGGTGTTCATGGTAACCGTCTTCATGGGCGGTTTTGGAACCGGCACGGATTTGATTTGGGGAATACTTAAGTACGTATTGGTTCTTGTTCTGGTCGTGTTGATGAGAAACACCAACCCCAGAGTCAGAATAGATCAGGCGGTCCGCTTCTTCTGGGGGCCGATGACCTTCCTGGCGGTGGTGGCTCTCATTCTGGCCCTGCTCGGGTTATAGGGGTGAAGCCGATGGGTATCTTTAGCTGGGCTTTGAAGAAATCGCTGTGGGTTTTCCATGTTCCCACAGGTGCATGCAACAACTGCGATATCGAAATCCTCGACCTGCTTACACCCCGATATGACGTTGAAAGATTCGGGATTAAACTGGTCGGGAGCATCCGTCATGCCGACGTACTTTTGGTTACCGGATGCGTAACCCGTAAGTGTCTTCCGAGGCTTCTAAAAATCTACGAACAGGCGCCCCGGCCGGTAAAGGTCGTGGCGTTCGGCGCTTGTGGCTGTTCGAGCGGAATATTCCGCGGCGCCTACAACGTGGTGGGGCCGGTTGATAAATGGATTCCCGTGGATGCCTATATTCCCGGTTGTCCGCCGAAACCGGAAGGCATGATAGACGCAGTAGTGAAACTGATTGGTACGTTATAGCCAAGGGCAGCGCCGCCTGAAGGCGGCGTTGCACCCGGCGCGGAGAGTCGCACGGCTGAAACCAGAGACAAGGTGAAGCCCCGCGGCGATTCGAGCGCTGGTTGTAACGGACGTGAGGGGAGAGACGTTAACCGTGGAAGCTTTTGATGTTACAGGAAAGCTAAACGAGCGTTTCGGTGATGATGTCACCATAACTGAGCGCAACAAAAAGCGGTACGTTGTCACGGTGGCTCCAGAGAACATGTGCAAGGTGTGCCGGTACGTGTTCCGTGACCTGGGAGCCAGGATGTCGACCGCAACCGGGATAGACCAGCGGTCGAGCGTCGAGCTGATGTATCACTTCTCGATGGACGCGCACAACATGATCGTTTCCGTTCAGTCATTCGTGCCGAAGCCGGAGCTGGTCGTCGACTCGTTCGGCGCCGAGACTCCGTCTGCGGAATTCATCGAACGCGAGATGGCAGAGATGTTCGGTGTGACGTTCCGGAACCATCCGGACCCGCGCCGCCTCCAGCTGCCGGACGAGTGGCCGGAAGGCAAGTTCCCGTGGAGGAGGGGTGAATTATGAGTGTAACCATACCGATTGGACCCTATTTCCCTTCTCTGGAGGAACAGCAGTGTTTCGAACTGCAGGTAGAAGGCGAGAAGGTCATGGACGCCACGTTCAATGTCGGGTACAACCATCGAGGAATCGAGTGGATTTCCACCCAGAAGACATTTGATCAGGTGCCCTTTTTGGTAGAGCGGATCTGCGGAATTTGCAGCGCCTCTCACCCAGCCGCCTATGTTCAGGCAGTGGAAGACCTCTGCGGAACTGAAGTTCCCGAGCGGGCTCAGTACATCCGCTCGCTGATCCTGGAGTTGGAGCGGATTCACAGCCACCTTCTCTGGGTGGGTCTGGGCGGCCACTTCATCGGGTACAACACCGTGTGGATGTGGGCCTGGAAATACCGTGAACCGCTGCTGCAGGTGTTCGAGAAACTGACCGGCAACCGCAACCACTACGCCATGAGCAAGGTGGGCGGGGTCCGCAAGGATGTCCCCGATTCGCTGGTCCCGGAGATCGACAAGCTGATGGACGAGATTCTGGAGAAGACCCTGATGCTGACCGGAGCGGTCCTGGATGACCCGGTGCTTCACGCCAGGCTCAAAGTGGGACCGTTAACGAAGGAAGAAGCCAAGGAGTACAGTGCTGTCGGACCGACCGCCCGCGGTGCAGGTCTCCTGGTGGACGTAAGGCTCAACGAGCCTTACGCCGCATACGACAAGATCGATTATAAGATAATCACAAGCGAAGGTGGCACAACGTTCGCCCAGGCGGTGGTGAGGCTTCTGGAGCTTCCGGAATCCATCAAGATGGTCAAGGAGATTCTGGCCAAACTTCCCGCTGGTCCGTGGGACGCCGGTGTCAAGGAGATTCCTGAAGGCGAAGGCCTCGGCCGGGTGGAAGCACCCCGTGGAGAGGCGTTCCATCACGTCCGCTCCGACGGCGGCAACCATCCCATCAGGCATAAAGTGAGAGCTCCTACCTACTGTAATCTGCCTGCTGTAAAAGCGATGTGCAAAGGATGTAACCTCGGCGATTTTCCGCTGATTCTCGCTTCGATTGATCCGTGTTTCTGCTGCACCGACCGGATGGTGGTCCTTAACTCAAAGACCGGCACCCGGAAGGTGGCGTTCGACGATCTCCTCAAGCTGGGCTGGGAGGAGACCGAAAGGCTCAGGAAAAAGTTCGGCGCCAAAGCCAAAGCTTGGCCTGAGTTTTAGGGGAAAGGAGATAGTGCGGTGACCGAGATACCATGCGATCCGACTTGCATTAACAGCCTCCTCACGCCAATACTTCTTCCTCTCCTGGGAGCCATTGTGTGCGCCGTCATTCCGGGGCGGCGTTTCGTGAGAAGCGGCGTCGCTCTCATTTTCGCTATCATTACACTGATAGTGGCGTTTACCATATTCATGGCTTCACCTCTGGAGATGGAAAGCACCTGGCAGTTACTCGGCGGAATAAAGCTGTCCCTCGGCACGGACAGCCTCAGCTCTTTCGTCCTGTTGTGGATAGCGATATTCGGTGTGCTGGTTACCATGTTTTCGGTTAAATACATGGACCAGCATCCGAGTGAGAACCTGTACTATTCAGAAGTTCTGCTCGCAGTGGCCGCGTCTGCCGGCGCGGTAATGTCACGGAATTGGATTGTTTTTATCTTCTTCTGGGACATCGTGCTGCTGTGCTTGTACGGGCTCATTCTGCTGGGTTCAGGGAAAACAGCGGAGGCCTCCAAAAAAACATTGGTGCTGGTAGGAATTTCCGACTTTGCGCTGCTGCTGGGCGCAGTCCTGTTGTGGCAAATTACGGGAGGGCTGAGCATTATCCCGGCAGCGGGTAAAATTGCCCTGGATAGCCGGGGGGCGATACTGGCGTTTCTCCTTGTTTCCCTTGGCGCTTTGACAAAGGCCGGCGCTTACCCGCTTCACACCTGGCTTCCGGCCATGGCCGAGGGAACGCCCAGCCCCGCTGTGGCGCTGTTACCGGCCAGCCTTGACAAGCTGCTGGGTATCTATCTCCTGGCCCGGCTGGTGATCAATGTTTTCAATGTTCAGTGCGGCTCTCCCATGAGCCTGCTGCTCATGGGAATCGGCGGCCTGACCGTGTTGGGAGCCGTTCTCATGGCGCTGGTGCAGCACAACCTGAAAAAGCTGATGGCATTTCACGCTATTTCACAGGTGGGGTACATGGTGCTGGGTATTGGAACGGCAGTACCGCTGGGAATCGCAGGCGGCTTGTTCCACATGCTCAACCACGCCATCTACAAAAGCTGTTTGTTCCTGTGCGCCGGCGTTATCGAAAAGCGTACGGGCACATGCGAAATCAAAAAGCTCGGTGGTCTGGCGGCTGCGATGCCTCTCACCTTCATAGCCTGCATCATAGCGTCACTGTCCATATCGGGGATACCCCCTCTCAATGGTTTCTACTCGAAATGGCTCGTCTACCAGGGGGTACTTGAAGCGGCCGGGGGTAAGCCGGTAGTGTGGATCTTCCTCATTGCCGCCCTGTTCGGCAGTGCCCTGACACTGGCTTCATTTATGAAAGTAATCTTTGCAGCTTTCCTGGGCCGCAAACCCGAGAAACTCGAAACCCCGAAAGACGCCGGATTCTTCATGGGAGTGCCGCTGGTTATCCTGGCGCTGCTTTGCGTGGTGTTCGGCCTTTTCGCCCAGGAGATTCCCATCGCGCGGTTCATCGTGCCTTCCATCAATGTACCGGGGCTGTTCCCCATTGGAATTTGGGAAGCAGATCAGGCCACGGTGCTGCTGATCTTTGGCATGATAATTGGTATGGGGGTGTATCTGATCGGTAATATCGGGAAGCTCAGAGTTTCATCGAGTTTCATCGGTGGCGAACAGATTCCCAGTGATACGATACGTGTTGATGGGACCGAGTTCTACGGTCCTGTCAGGGAACAGTCCGGCCTGGCTCGAGGATATAAGGATGCGCAGGCTGGTGCCTTCGACCTCTACGAGCAGGGGATGATAATTCTGGAAAAAATGGCCTCGGCTCTGAGCAGCTCTGTTGACAACCTGTTTGACAGGTTGAACGAAGCTGTCGGTGAACTGGTCATGGAGGCCGGAAAACTCCTCGCCAAAACGCATACCGGGTCGTTACCAGCGTATCTTTCATGGTCGCTGGTAGGGCTTTTCTTGCTTCTGCTTTACCTGTTTATAGGTTCCTTTTGATTGGAGGATGTAAACTATGCTCCTACTGCTTGTAGTACTGCTCTTCATGGTGATAGCCGCCATTGTAGCAGTAGAGTGCAAGGATCTCCTCTCATCGGTGGTGGCGCTAGGGGCGGTTGGATTCGGGCTGACGATAGCCTTTCTCCTGCTGATGGCTCCCGATGTTGCCATTGCCCAGATTGTTGTCGAGATTCTCTGCCTGGTACTGCTGGTGGTGGCCATCAAGAAGACGACCAGAAAAGACACCACCAAAGTTGGTGAAACAATCGGAGACAAATTTGTTCTGGGAGCAGTGCTTGTCTTCCTCTTTATCTTCCTTATAGTCGGTACGAGAGCCGTGATGACTCTCCCGTTCGGCGATCCGCTCATGACGGTGTCGCGACATTACCTGACTAACTGGAAGGCATGGACTGGTGCAGCCAACCGTGTAACTGCCGTGTTGCTTGATTTCAGGGCATATGACACGCTTGGTGAGGCCACTGTTCTGTTCACCGCCGTTATGGGAGCGCTGGCGGTGCTCAGGGGAAGAGGTCGCCGGAAAGAAGGTGAAGGCCAGTGAAAGGTATGTCGGTCATTGTAAAAACGATTGCCCGTCTGGTGGCGGGGTTTGCCTTTCTGTTCGGGGTCTACCTGATCCTCTACGGTCATCTCTCACCTGGCGGCGGCTTTGCCGGGGGAGTGGTGGTAGCCGGATCGTTCGTATTGCTTCTTCTGGCGGTAGGCAAAGACCTGACTTTTGAGGTCTTCGATTACGAGCAAGCCTCGATTATGGAAAGTCTGGGCGCTTTGCTGTTTCTCGGAGCCGGTTTGTCGGGGGTGTTCGGATCTTATTTCTTTGCAAACCTCAAGGTCGGAAGCGTGTGGCCCGCAGGTGAGCCTGGACAACTCCTGAGCAGCGGGTTGATTCCATTCTGCAATATTGCCATCGGCATGAAAGTTGGGGCGGCCTTGTTCGCCGTTATCCTGATCCTGGCAGCTTTCAAGGCACCTAAGAAGGAGTAGATAAAGAATGGAACAGGTTACGATGAACGGTTTTGGGCTTTTGTATGTAGCCAGTTTGATTCTGGTTGCAATTGGACTATATTGTGTAGTGGTCAAGAAAAACATAATAAAAATTGTGATAGGCCTGGGGATTATGGAGTACGGGGTAAACCTGCTATTCATTCTCATAGGCTATCGTCGCGGTGGAACAGTTCCTATTATGAACGAGAAACTGGCAGGGGCCGTATTTGTTGATCCTCTGCCACAGGCACTGGTACTGACAGCAATTGTTATCGGTCTGGCGGTAACAGCTCTCATGGTAGCCATAGCCGTACGCCTCTATGAAAAATATGGAACTCTCGACGTCTCTGCGATGCGGCAGCTGAAAGGATGAGGGCCGGATGAGCTTTAAGGTTGATTATATCGTCTTATTCGTAGCTCTTCCCCTGCTGGCGGCGTTTGCGATTCCCATCGTCAAAAAGCTGGGACGGCGGCTGACGGAGTTCATTGCCGTGTGTGTCCCGCTGCTGCTGACATGCCTGGCATTGTGGCGAGTGGAAAGCATTCGGCTCAAGGCTTTTGCCGGGAACGCGCTCGTCTACCATGTGGGCAGTTGGTTCGTCCAGCATGGTGACGTGAACAAAGTTCCCCTGGGAATCAACCTGGTGCTCGACAGTCTCAGCATACTGCTGCTGATAGCTGTCAACCTGGTTGCCCTGGGAGCGGTGTTCTATTCCATCCAGTACATGAGGCATTACACGGGTGAGTTCAAATATTACTCGCTGTTCATGCTCATGCTCACCGGGATGAACGGCGTCGTGCTGACAGGGGACCTGTTCAATCTGTTTGTGTTTCTCGAGATCGCTTCTATTGCCTCGTACGCCCTGGTGGCGTTCGGTTGTGAAAGCGAAGAGCTTGAGGCCTCATTTAAATATATGATTCTGGGTACAGTGGCATCTACCCTGGTTCTGTTCGGCATTGCCCTTGTTTACGGATCGACCGGCGCCTTGAATATGGCACACATTTCCGCCATAGTCAAAGTCAGCGGTATGACTCCGGGGCTGCTTCTGGCCATGGCGATGTTCCTGCTGGGATTCGGTCTGAAGGCGGCGCTGGTACCGTTTCACGCCTGGCTTCCCGATGCGCATCCAAGTGCTCCAGCACCGATATCTGCAGTGCTCAGCGGCATATTGATCAAGGCTATCGGCATGTACGTGCTGATCAGGTTGAGCTTCAATGTGTTCGGTTTCAGCGATGGACTTGGCACGGTTTTCCTGGTAATGGCCGTTTTGAGCATGATCATCGGTGCCGTGCTGGCGCTGAAGCAGAAGGACATGAAGCGGATGATGGCCTACTCGTCCATTTCACAAATGGGGTACGTCCTGCTCGGTTTCGGACTGGGGACGCCGCTGGGAATTATCGCCGGTTTATTCCACCTGTTCAACCACGCGATCTTCAAGTCGCTTCTGTTCCTGTGCTCGGGTGCGGTTGAAAAGCAGACCGGAACTCGAAACATGGAGGAACTGGGTGGTCTGAGCGAAAAGATGCCGGCAACCAGTCTGGCGGCCACCATCGGTTCGCTCTCCATATCCGGGGTACCGCCGTTCAACGGGTTCTTCAGCAAGGCGCTCATCGTACTGGCCTGCATCGAAGCAACCAAGTACGGCCTGGCTGTCCTGGCGGTTGTGGTCGGCATAATAACATTGGGTTACTATCTCAGAATGCAGCGGCTCGTATTTTTCGGCAAGGCCGAGAAGAAGCTGGACGCGGTCCGCGAAGCACCAAGGTTGATGGTAACGTCAATGCTCTCGCTGGCAGTGCTCTGTTTGGTTATTGGTCTCTGCTTCTCCCTGTTCATGTCGAACGTGGTTGATCCGGCGGCCAGAGTGGTGAATGACGGTACAGAGTATTCACAACTGATCCAAGAGCGGGTTGTCAGAAAGTGAGGGAGGGGCTGGAATGAAGAAACTCGTGGTATTTGTAATGTTCCTTGTGGTCTGGCTCCTTCTGAGTTGGCCGCAGGGGAACCAGGTCTTCTGGCAGGCGGCTGTTTCGGGTGTGGTAATTGCCCTGCTGACAACCTTCATTTTCGGTGATCTTCCTGTGGAAAACGCCGAAAAGTTCTTCAACCCGAAACGCTATATCCTGTTCATCGTGTATATACCCTACTTCCTCTGGCTGTGTTTGAAGGCCAACCTGGACGTCGCGTTCAGGGTGATTCATCCGGAACTTCCCATAAACCCGGGGATTGTCAAGGTGAAAACGTCGCTGAAGAGCGATATTGCCAGGACATTCCTGGCAAACTCCATCACCCTGACTCCGGGAACGCTGACGGTGGATATGAAAGACGATGTCCTTTATATTCACTGGATCGCGGTTGAATCCTCCGATATCGAGGAAGCCTCCAAAGCCATCGTTGCGAAGTTTGAGGGGCTGCTCAAGGGGGTGTTCGAATGAACGTGTTCATATTGATCCTGGTGGCTCTGTGTTTTATGTGCCTTTATCGAGTCTACGCGGGACCAACAGTGGCTGACAGAGTGGTCGCGATGGATGTTATGGGCAATATCATTGTAGGAATATTGGCTCTATTGGTCCTGCTTTCGGGAAGAGGAGTGCTCATGGACTTGACACTGGCATTCTCTCTCCTCGCATTTATAGGAACGATAGTGCTGGCGAAATACCTGGAGGGAGGGCAGTTGGATGAATGAGATAGGTTACACATTCATTGTCCTCGGTGTTCTCTTCAATTTCTTCGGTTGCCTCGGTCTCGTAAGACTTCCGGATGTCTACAATCGTTTACAGGCGGCAACAAAGTGCACCACCCTTGGTACCTGCGGTATTCTGCTCGGCTGCTTTCTTATTCTGCTGCCCGAGCCGGGAGTGGCAGTCAAGGCTCTGCTGTGCATTGTATTCCTGTTGTTGACCAACCCGGTTGGCGCTCACGCCATCGCTCGCGCGTCATGCCTGAGCGGTATCCCCTTGTGGGAGGGATCTGTTGTCAACAAGTACGGTGAGGAGAAGGAAAGCACATGAAGAAACCAAAGTGGCGTGAACTCTGCGAAGCAATACGCGCTTTGTTGGGCGGACCCTATACCTCCAGTGAACCGGCTGTTGAGGATGAGTACGAGGGGGTTCCCGTCTGGAGCGAGCAGAGTTGTGTTGGTTGTGGAGCGTGTGCGGAGGCCTGTCCCTCCGACGCGATTACCATAGAAGATGAAGTGACCGCCCCCGGTAAAGCGGTACGCAAGGTTGTCTACAATGCCGGCGCTTGCCAGTTTTGCGCCCAATGCGTCCGTTATTGCATCACCAAGGAAAAGGGCGAAAAGGCCGGCGTAGTTATGAGCACGGAATACGTTACTGCCGTCTTCAACACCGACGACGCGGTGAAGACGCTGGAACGGGAACTCGTTCTGTGCGAGTGCTGCGGTGCTGTTATAGGCTGCAAGAAACATCTCGAATGGGTTGCCGGCAAGGTTGGGCACAAGGCCTTCGCCGTGCCTACACTGTCCCTGGCCGTAGAGAAGAGCTTTCCCGGGGTACCTGCCGATGAAAAGGACACGATCGTGGAGCGACCCATGATCCTGCGGTACCTGTGTCAGGACTGCCGTGCCCGGACGGTCATTTCAGGCGGTTGGCAGTAATCGGTACATCCGCTGAGGTAAAGGAGACGTATCATGGGAACGACATTGGAACTGGCCGCACCGAAGGTTGACTGGTTCATCCTGCTGAGCATTCTCATCCCGATTGTCGGTGCTCTGCTGATATGGGTGGCGGCCTGTATTTCTAAGACATTACGTCAGGCAATGACGTTTCTGGTACTGCTTGTACCGATCTTCCTGGTGGGAAGGCTGTTGCCGGACGTATTCCGAGGGATGAAAGTTTATTGCTTACTCCCTGGTTTTGACAGCGCGCTGTCAGCCAGCACGCTGCTGGTAAAACTTCCGAGCTTTTTCAACCTGCACCTGGTGGCTGACACGGTCTCGGTGGTGCTGGGCCTGACATTTACCGTGGTGGCTTTTCTCACCGGGCTCTATTCCTTCTCGTATCTGGAAGGGAAGAAGAACCTGGCTGAATACTACGCGATGATAGCCCTGGCTCTCGGAAGCGTGCTCGGAGTTGTATTTTCGGCCAACCTGCTGTGGATTTATCTGTTCTGGGAAATCGCTGCCATTTGCACCTGGCGTCTGGTCGGGTTCTGGCGCGGAGAAGAGCATGTCAAGTCAGCAAATAAGGCGTTCATTATCACATTCACGGGTGCATCGTTCATGCTCATCGGCTTTCTCATGATGTACGCGACATATGACACGCTCGACCTGTATGAATTAGCCAGGCAAGTCACCGCCGGCGACGCGCTCAACAACATTATGCTCATGCTGGTCTTCCTGGGAATCATCTCCAAGTCGGCCACGGTGCCGCTGCACACCTGGGTACCTTCGGCTTACCGCTCCGCTCCGCATCCGGCAGCAGCCTTGCTAGCCGGTGCAGTGGAAAAGATTGGCATCTACGTGTTCCTCCGGGTGTTTGTCATTGCTTTCGGGATATCCCCCGTGTGGGCACTGGTGGTTCCGGTCATTGCCATGATGAGCGCGTTTATCGCTGCTTCTTCAGCCATGGCCTCCGCGGACCTCAAGACCCTGCTGGCCTACTCAACCATCAGCCAGCTCGGGTATGTGTTCCTGGGGCTCTCGCTGAACCTGGAGTTGGGTGTCATGGGGGCGGTGCTCTATATCGTAGCCCACTCACTGGCAAAATCAGGCCTGTTCCTGGCAGCCGGTATCATCGAGCATCAGACGGGAGAAAGCACTATCGCAAAGCTGGGAGGTCTCATGAAGAACTTCCCGGTGACCGGGGTATCATTCCTATTGTGCGGGATATCCATTGCCGGATTACCGCCGCTTATAGGGTTCTTCGGAAAGCTGTATATCGTGATGGGTGCCATCAAGGCGGGGTACTTCTGGATTGCAGGAATTGCCGTAGTGGTGGCGGTCATGACGCTGATGTACATGATGAAAGCGTTTACCAGGACGTTCCTGGGAGATAAAAACCGTTTTGCGCGGGCTTACGAAGGCTCGCCGCTCATGGTTTCGGTGGTGTGCCTGCTGGCGCTGCTGTCAATTCTCTCCTCGGGCCTGGCTTTCGCCCCAGCGTTAGTGTCGTTGTAACGCAGCTGAAATAAGCAAACAAAAAAAGGCGGCCTTACCGGCCGCTTTTTTTTATTGCATTTATCGCTCCAGTTCGCTGATGGTGATGTTGGCCTGACGCAGGCGTTCCACCAGCATCCGGCTGATAGCATCCATGAGCACCATAGCCAGGTCCGGGTCTTTTTTTCGCATCTTTGCAAAGCTGTCAGTGGTGAGTTTAAAACAAAGGGTGTCTTCAAGTGCTTTCACGGTTGCCGAGCGGGTGCCCGTGTTTAAAAGCGTCATTTCTCCGAACATGGTACCGTAAGAAAGCGTGACCAGGCGCATATCCCGTTCGGTATCCGGAAGATTGAGGATAACCGCTGCGAGACCTTTGGAGATGATGAATGCGGCATCACCCGGATCACCCTGTTTGACAATAAAATCTCCGGCCTTGAAATGTACCTGTTCAACATAATCGATCATCCGGATGGCTATTCCGTAGTTCCCCCTGACAATACCGAGAAAATCCTGCAGGACGAACTTATCTCCTTTCAGCTGATCCCCGGCAACCCGTTCAATCAATTTATCCTCGCAATACTCCAGGGCGGTGTCGGTGTTATTAAAAAAGTACTGCCGTCCGATTTTCTCAATCATCCTCATATCTTTGAGAAAAAAGAAGAGATTGCTATCTTCGTGAAGATAACCGAACACCAGCTGGATATTTTTCCCCGCCAGCTGCCAGTAAATCTGTTGCAGCACCCGGGCTCCCGACACGTCGATACTGGTAACCCGCTTCATGTCCAGGATAAGATACAGGATGTCTTGCTCGACTAACCCGTCGATTTCAACGAAAAGACTGTCGGTGGCACCGAAGAAAATGACCCCTTCCAGTTCGATTACGGCTATCTTTCTGCCGTGGGTATTGAGCAGTCTGAGTACACTGATAAACCGTTGCTTTTTGGAGAGGATCTTGCCCCCCCTGAATATGCGTCTGACCAGCGATTTGCTCATTTGTTCCACGAACATGATGATGGAGAGCACGATACCCAGACCCACCGCCACGATTAAGTTGAAGTACAGGACGGCAAACGTCACTATGAAAATGATGGCGATATTCATGATGATTTCCCGGCGGTTCTTGAGGTCTTTCCTGAACACGCCGCTTATCAGTTTCAGGCTCCATTTGTCGAGCACCAGCCAGGCCACCACCAGGGACATTCCCGAGGTGACTGCCATGGGGATGTGGCCGATCAGGGGAGCGCCGAAAAGGACGAGCAGCAGGGACAACAGGCTGAAGACCACCCCGGACAACCGGGTGCGTCCGCCGGCGTTGAAGTTCACCGTAACTCTGGCGGCCGCTCCACCGGCGGGTATAGCGCCGAAAAACGCGTTCATGACATTGCCGATTCCCTGGCCGATAAGCTCCCGGTTACCCCCGGCGCGCTCATTGGTCAGGTTCTGCATGGTCAGCATTGCCAGGAGAGATTCGATAGAGCTTAAAATGGCAATGGTCAGAGCTCCTGTGGCCACTACCGGAAGGAACTGCCAGTAGAGATTTTCCGGCAAAATCCTGCAGAATTCGAACAGGTACCGGGGCGAGGGTATGGCTGAAGGAACCGTTCCGAGAGTACCACCTATCCCATCTTTATATCCCAGTGAGCTCAACAGGTAGTACAACCCCGTTCCTCCCAGCAGGCCCAGAAGTCCTCCGGGCACTTTGGGAATCAGTTTTTTAGCCTTGATCCGCAGGATGACGGAGATGATCGCCACGAAGAAAATCAAGGGTTTGGTTTCGTCAAGGTGGGCGAATATCTCCCAGAAAACGGGTCTCTGTGATATGCCCAGACAGCCCCAGAGAGATTTCCTGACCACGATAAGGGCCGTGCCGTTGAGAATCCCGGCGATTACCGGAAACGAGATATACTTCACTAATCGGCCCAGGTTGAGGAGTCCGAACAAGATCTGGATAACACCGCTGAGCAGCACAGTTGCAAATCCGAGGGCGATCAGCACCGACAGCTTATCCTCATTTATTGCTCCGAAATACTGCATGGACAGCAGCTGACCGATTACGGAGCCGAAAACCAGCACCGTGGACGCACGCGGGCCGGCTATCATCCCGGGTGTACCACCGAAAATGGCCGCGAAGAATCCGGCGAATACCGAGGAGTAGATCCCGGCCAGGATGGCCTTTCCAGAGAACTCCGGTCCCAGGGCGCTGAAGGCAATCAGACCGTAGATGATATTGCCCGGGAGCGCCATCATAGCCACAGCCAGACCGCCGGAGATATCTCCCTGGATATTTGAAAAAATCATCCACTGCGGTAGTTTCGATTTCCAGGATGAACTGCCAGTCGCTGCCATAATATGCGCCTTCTATTTACTGCTCGCTATTTATTGCGCGATCACGTTGATGTCTTTAAGGAAGATATGCGGAGCCACCATATTGGAGTGCATGTTGGCGAAATCTTCTTCCTTTGACAGGGCCACAAGGTTATCCTTAAAGACATCGTAGATGTTCCCGGAGATACCCGCGCCGTTGACCCGTCCCACCGGTTTCCCCTTGCGGTACAAAAGACCAAAGAAAATGGACCCGGTGAAGTTGCCGTTGATGATATTTCCCTGGAAGACGTCGGGCACGGTGTAGATCAATAGTCCCTCGTCCAGGTCGGCCAGCATGTCCTGGTAGGAGACATCTCCGGCTTCGATAACCAGTGTGGTGGCCTTGGGATGCGGTACCACCGAGTACTCTTTCCATCCCATGAGCGACTTGTTGCGAAGCCCATTGCCGGTTGAGGGCAGCTCCCCGAGGTCGGCTGCGGATTTCAGGTCCGTCAGGTAGTTTCTCAGTACGCCGTTTTCAACCAGAACGGTCCTGGAGCACGGAGTGCCTTCGTCGTCGGTGGGTGCCGTGTCGATAGCATCCAGAAAAAACGGGTCGTCGACGATGGTCAACTTGTCGTTGAAAATCTGTTCTCCCCGTTTCCCCACCAGGGGGGAGAAACCCCTGGCCACGCTGGTGCCGTTGATCCCGGCCAGGAAGCAGGTGATTACGTCGGCGGTGGCGCAGGGATCGAGAACCACCGGCATCACACTGCTCTTGATGGTAGCCACCGGGCGCCCTATACGGCATTCCTGGATGAGGCTCTCGGTAATGGCATCGGCATCGAAGTCGGGACTGGTCTTGTTATATCCCCGTACCCAGTGAAAGGTGCTGTGGTTTTCGGTGATGGTCCCCACCACCCCGAAGGTGTGGAGGGTTTTGGCATATCCCACGTTGACTCCCAGGCTGTTGAGAATGCGGACCCGGTGTATTTCTCGTCCGATACTGGCTTTGCCTATGACGTTGGCGTCGTATTTCTTTATCTTTTCAGACGCCCGCGTCAGCACCGCCATGGACCGGTCGGTGACCTCTTCGGTAGCGGCAAGATCATCTACCTCTTCCGGAATCCCTGGAGCTTCGGGGTACCCCTGCAGGGGCGGCGGTGCAAAAGCCAGGTTGGTGGTTTTTCCAATTTCGGCCACTTCCACCACCGATTTGACCACCTCATTGGGTTCGACGGGCAGAGAGAATACGGCGAATCCCAGTTTGCCTTCTTTCAACACCCTGACCGCCAGGCCGGAATCCCGGGTGGTGGTGCTCATTTTGGGGCTTCCCTGTTCCATGGACATGGAGAGGCTCTGGGTCTCGTGCAGGAAAATTTCACAATGGTCAGTTTCGCGTTTCAGCGCAGTCAGCAGTTTTTCCAGGTCCATGCTCATTGGCCACCTCCTACCAGCACGTTGCGTATTCGTATGTGGGGCGAGGAAAGCCCTACACCCAGGGGGAACTGCCCGCCCTTACCGCACCCGGACGCTCCTCCCATGGTTTCGAAATCGTTACCGATAGCGTCAATCTCTTTGAGGGTCTTGAACAGGTTTCCCATGATCTTGATGTTCTTGAGCAGCTCACAGACCTTGCCGTTTCTAATGGCGTACCCGTGAGCGGCGGTGAAGGTGAAGTTCTCACCGCCTATTCCCCCGTGAGCGTCCAGGGCGTAGATTCCGTCCTTGGTGGCGGCAATCATGTCCTCGGGCGAGGTGCTTCCCTGTTCGATACAGGTATTGCGCATCCGGCAGATTGGAGGATGGCGGAAATTGAGGGCCCGGGCATTACCGGTTGTCGCTTCGTTCATCTTGGCGGCGGTCTCACGGGTGTGCAGCCGCCCGACCAGCACGCCGTCCTTGATGAGGTAAGTCGTGCCGGCCTGGAGACCTTCATCGTCGAAAGGAACATGCCCCCTGTTGCCCACGGAGAGCCCGGTATCGTAGATGTTGAGTACCGGAGAGCCGAACACCGCTCCGATTTTCATTATCTTCCTGAGTTCGGGGTCCTTGTAGGTGTGGTCCGCTTCGGAGGTGTGTCCAAAGGCTTCGTGAACGAAGACACCGCTGAGCTTCGGATCGCAGATAACGGTGGTCATCCCTCCTTTTGCCGAGGGGGCGGCCAGCAGTGCTTCAGCAGTCGCTACGGCCTTGCTGATCTCATCCTCGAGTCCCAGAACCACCGCGTAGTCGTTGGAGCTTCCATGGGACACGTGTGAGCTCTGCGTCTGCCCGTCCTGGGTCACCATGGCAACCGCGGCGAATCCGATATCTATCTTATGCTGCTCGATGCAGGTACCGTCTGTGTTGACGAACAGCAAATCTATTTTTGAGTCGAAATAACTGAGACGAGAGTTCCAGGTGTTACCGGATTTGGAGAGAAGGATGTCGTTGTATCTCCAGAGCAGATCCAGCTTCTCCTTCAGCGGTACCTGGAACGGGTCGGTGATGATATCGGAGCGAAAATTCGCCACCACTGGTTCCACCTCGGCCAGTTTGACGGTCCCCCCACCCACGGCCCTGGCCATCTGAAAGGCATCCTCGGCTGCCCGCTTGAGACTGTTTGGATCGGTAAAGCTGGAGAATCCCCACGCCCCGTCCTTCAGAGCGCGCACGCAGCCGCCCGAGTCCAGTTTCTCCTGTATAGTGTCCACCTCGCGGGTAGCGATGGACAGACTGTTGGACTTTTTACGCTGCAGGCGCACTTCCAGGTAATCGCATCGTGAACGGTAGGACTCCGTCACCTCTCGGGCAGCGGAGTATAAATCATCAGAAAACGAACCTTGTGCTTTGATAGTATCACCACTTCTTATTCGGTTCAGGGCACGATGTGGGTCCCGGTCTTCCCTAAAACGGCATCTTCAATCTTCTCCGGGCAGGTGACGATGGCCTTCTCGCCGCCGTTTTCCAGAAACTCGATAACTGCCTTGATTTTGGGAAGCATGCTGCCGGGGGCAAAATGCCCTTCGTCCATATATTGTTTAGCCTCGGCCACGGTCATGTGGTCGATGGGCTTTTCATCCGGTGTGCCGAAGTTGATGCTGATTTTCTCAACGGCGGTGGAGATGACGAACACGTCGGCCTGTATCAGCCTGGCCAGCAGGCTCGAGGCAAAGTCCTTGTCAATGACTGCCGCCACACCCTCCAGATCGCCGTTATCCAGTTGGACAACGGGTATCCCGCCTCCACCGACGGCCACGACAACGATACCTTTTTCGATAAGGGCCTTGATCGCATCGAGTTCAATGATCTTAATAGGGCGCGGGGAAGCCACTACCCGCCGCCAGCCCCGCCCGGCGTCTTCCTTTATGTCCCATCCGTCGGATGCGGCCCGGTCATCCGCTTCCGCCTGCGTATAGAACTGGCCGATAGGCTTGGAGGGTACGGAAAACGCTTGATCGTTGCGGTCCACAAGGACCTGCGTCACCACGGTGGCTGCTTGCTTGTCGATATCGAGACGCCTGAATTCGTTGGCCAGCGCCTGCTGGATATTGTACCCGATGGCGCCCTGGGTGTCCGCTCCGGCGGAATCCATGGGCACCGGGTGAATGGTATTTCTCGCCGCCTCCGACCTGAGTAGAATGAAACCGACCTGGGGCCCGTTTCCGTGGGTGATGACGACTTCATAGCCGGCTTTAATCATCTTGACGATGTGCTTTACCGTTTCACAGGCGGCAGCATATTGATCCTTGACCGACTGGTGCGCTTTATCTTTTATCAACGAATTACCACCCACCGCTACAACTGCGACTTTACCCATTTCTGATCCACCTCTCCCGGAGGCACCCATTTGGCCTCGTTTTGTATACCGATAGCTTTAAATCCAACACGGCCATTATATAGATATATAATAACTATAGTCAAGCAGCGCCACCGGTTTGCAGGAAGTCACCTTTCACACCCTCTGACATGAAAGTGCAGAAAGGACGAGGGACTGAAACTCACTTTCTTTTGAATAAATATAGTGAGGCGGGCGTCTATGCATTGAGACTTGACGCTGAAAGAGGTGACGAGTGTGAACATGGAGCGCAACCACAGGTGCAAGCGCGTATCTTTGACTGTCATTCTGACGGTACTGGCCGTAGTGATGAGCGCCGGCGTGGCCAAGGCTTTCCCACAGGTTGAAGGTCTGATGGAGAATCCCGATTTGCGGGAACTCGAAGAGCTCAAACAGGATATAGTGATTCTCAATTTGCTGAATGTTCTGTATCTAACTGAAGACCAGATAGATCAACTGCTGGATTTGCACCAGCGCCGCCAGGCGCTACTTGAAGCAACACAGGCGAAGCTGCTTACCCGGGCGGATAAGAGTAAAGAATCTTTCAAAGCCCTGCGCCATGCGCTTATTGCAGGGGACGCTCCACAGGAACGGGTATCTCACCTGGCGGTTCGGACCGAGCGTGGAATTATCGAGACACGGGCCGGGATCCAGGATAAGCTAAGTGTCCTGGGTAAAGAAGCTGAACAGGTTCTCAACGACAGTCAGAAGGTAATCGTCGAGCATTACCAGGCGTGCGTTATTCCACCGCAAAACGAGATCAATCCGCTGCGGGTAGGTCAGAGCGGCGGCGAAGGACCTAAGAAAATGCTCGAACGTCTGCGCCAGATACCGGACGATATGTATCTCGAGCACAAGGGAAAGATGATTGATCGGGTCTATAAACGTTATGAAAACAAAGCGGCCGGGAGGTACGATGTTTCACTGGAAGGTGTACGCGAGCAGATAGAAACGATGTTCGACGATGTCAGGAACATGTCCGAGACGGAATTCCGCCTCTTTAACGGGAGTCAGGTGAAAGAAAATCTCGATGAGAAATTCAAACGCAGTCACCCGAAACCTCTCGAGCCTAAAATCCGGCACTTTCTGCTTCATCCGCGTGCGGAGCTACTTTTACGCAAGATCAAGGATCGATAGAATGTGTCCAATTCATCCGCGTGCGGAAACACTTCTCATGCAGATAAAAGGCCGTTAAAGCCTGTCCACGATTATTATTAGGATAGAATAGAAATGATTATACAAAAAACGGTAAGTGAAAGGAGCTTGCAAAATGAATGAATGTAAACGGCGGATTTACACGGTTCGAATTGTAGCGGTCCTGGTAATTGTTGGTTTGTGTCTGGGAGTATCGACAGTTCATGCTCTCCCCGGAGCAGGAGACATGATGGACGATCCCGATCTTAGAGAGGTAGAAGACCTCAAGCTCGACATTAACATACTGAATCTACTCAACGTTTTGTATCTTACACCGCAGCAAATAGACGGCCTGCTGGATCTGCATGAGCGCCGCCGGGAGCTTACCGTGCAGGTGAAGGGAGACTTGATCGGTAACGCCGAAGATACCAAACAGGCCTTCAGGGCGCTGAGACACGCGCTTATTGCCAAAGACCATTCAGATGACCGGGTGTCGAAACTTGCTCAGCGAGCAAATTCCGGCATGAAAGACATCGGCTTTGAAGCAATAAAGCAGTTCAACGACCTGGTGGAAGAGGCGGAGAATATTCTCAATGACAGCCAAAGGGTGATAATTGAGCATTACAAGTCGTGCATCATCCCTCCAAAGAATGAGATCAACCCGCTGCGTGTGGGGCAGAGCAGCGATGACGGGCATAAAAAGCAGCTGGAGCGGGTGCGGAAAATGTCGGATGAGCAGTACGCCAGCCGCAAGGACAGCATCGTTGACCGTATGTATGGACGGGTGAAAAAGCTGGTTGGCGGCCGCCCCGGCGTATCGCTGGAGGGTGTCCGCGATACCATCGTCGAAACGCTGGATAAAGCAAGGTCAATGTCCGAGACGGAATTCCGCCTCTACGAGGAAAATCCGGTTAAGGACATGCTCAAGAAAAAGCTTGGGAAAAAGGACACTTCACCTATCAGGCCGAAGATCCAGCGTTTTATACTACATCCGAACGCGGAGCTTCTGTTACGCCGGATCAAGGACCGGTAGACCAACATTTTCTGCATTAACACAGCATTATTCTCTCCTGGGAGGCCATGGTAGTCCTTTCCTCCGGCGCGGTCACGGCGCTTTCCATCCTGGCACGCCTGCGCTTACGTAACCTTTCTTTCTACACCTGGAATTCAGAGGGTGGGTGGGAATATCTATTGACGGCCTCCTGCCGTCTCGAAAACCTACGTCCCCTTCGCAAAGTACCAGCATTCATTCAAGCAGCGATCTACCCCTCTGGAAAGAACTGTGACAGCCTCATTAGTAATACTTAAGAAAAAGATGATGTCTCCTGGCCCCTTAGAACCGGATATGTAAGCTGTTAAATGCACTCCTTTGTACTCCTGCTACTGCATAACTCGTTTTGGAACTTGACGTTTGGGCCGAAAATTTGTTATACTTGGGGACTTTTAAAAGAGTGCATTAGCCCGCTTTTTTCATGAGATGCCGCAGCTGGCGTGCTGGTGAAATAAGTTGGGGATAGACATTTTACAGTGGCAGGAGATGGTAGTAATGAATAAAATGGTGTTTGTTTTTCCGGGACAGGGGTCCCAGTATGTTGGAATGGGCCGCGAGCTTGCGAACGGTATCCCGGCAGTGTCGGAGCTCTTCGACACGGCGGATGGAGTGCTTGGTTTTTCCATTAAAGACCTGTGTTTCAATGGACCAGAAGAGCGTTTGAAAGAGACCCGCTACACCCAGCCGGGGATATTTACGGTGAGCTGCGCCGCGTTAACTGCTCTGAAAGAGCTGGGAGTGGACTGTGACGACGTGGCCGTAGCCGGGCACAGCCTGGGTGAGTACTCGGCCCTCGTGGCCGCAGGCGTTTTACCCTTCGAAACGGCGCTTCGCCTGGTAAAGCTGAGAGGCGAGCTGATGTTCGAGCTGCGTTACCCGGTTGAAGGAAGTCCCATGGCCGCGATAATCGGTCTTGACGCCCACCGGGTTCAGGAAATCGCCCGGGAGGTATCCGAAGGCGATGAGCGGATCGACCTGTCCATTTTCAACTGCCCGGGACAGTATGTCATTTCGGGGCACCCGAAAGCCATCGAACGGGCTGTAACCCATTATGAGCAGGCAGGTGCCAGGAAAGTGACTCCCCTCAAGGTGAGCGGACCGTTTCACAGCCCGCTGTACGGTGAAGCCCGTGACAAGCTGGCGGCTGCCCTGGAAAAGATAAAATTTTCCGATCCTCAGCGGCCGTTCGTGAACAATGTCACCGGTGATTATGTGAGAAAAGCATCCGATGTGAAACAGGGGCTTATCGATCAGATGGTGAACCCGGTCCGCTGGGAAGAGTCGATTAAACGCCTGGTCACAGATGGTGCCCGGACATTCGTCGAATTAGGGCCTGGGAAGGTCCTCAAGGGGCTTATCAGGAGAATTGACAGGGAGCCGACGACCATTGGTATTGACTCTATGGTGACACTTGAAAAAGCAAGGGAAAAACTACTGGCCGGTGCCGAAACAGCAGGAACGGCGCAGGCCTAGCAATCAAAGCGAGGAGGAATACAGAACATGTCAGAGCATTTGGCAAAGGTCATGAGGATTACGGCTGAGCAACTGGATGTATCCGAAGGTGATATTACCGAGAACGCTCACTTCCAGGATGATCTGGGAGCAGACTCTCTGGACCAGGTGGAACTGGTAATGGCGCTGGAAGAAGAGTTCGATGTCCAGATTCCCGATGAGGACGCCGAGAAGATAAGGACGGTTGCCGAAGCCGTCAAGTACATAACAGAAAAACTTGGTTGATACACACGGTCAACTGCGATTTGATATAGGCAGGGAGTGATTACTGTGCCTCTCCGTGCAGTAGTGACGGGTATTGGAGTTATAGCCCCGAACGGCATTGGCAAAGACGCTTTTTACCAGGCTATTCGGGAAGGTAAGAGTGGAATCGGACCTGTTACGGCATTTGACGCGTCTGAACATTCTGCCCGGATATGCGGTGCAATCGACGAGTTCGACATGACTCCGTATATTTCCCGGAAAGAAGCGCGCCGGATGGACCGTTTCACCCAGTTTGCAGTGATAGCAGCGGACATGGCGGTGCAGGATGCGGGGCTCGACATGGAGCGGGAAAAATCCGACCGGGTCGGGGTCATTATCGGTACCGGAATCGGTGGTATCTCTACGTTTGAGACCCAGCACAAGAAACTCCTGGACCGGGGGCCGTCTAAAGTCAGTCCTTTCCTGGTTCCCATGATGATCGGAGACATGGCGGCTGGAATGGTGTCCATCAAGTTCAAGGCAAAAGGACCCAACATGGACATTACCACCGCGTGCGCTTCCGGCACTCATTCTATAGGTGAGGCGTTTCACAAGATCAGAGCGGGGATTGCCGACGTATTTCTCGCCGGTGGTTCCGAAGCTCCCATCACGCCCCTGACCCTGGCCGGGTTTTCCACCATGAAAGCCCTGTCGTTTAGAAATGATGATCCGATGAGGGCTTCACGGCCGTTCGATCTCGAGCGAGACGGATTCGTCATGTCGGAAGGAGCGGCGATACTGGTTGTCGAGGAGTATGAGCACGCGAAGAAACGCGGCGCGCACATCTATGCCGAGATAATCGGGTACGGCGCCACCGCTGATGCGCATCACATGACCGCCCCCGCTCCTGACGCTAACGGAATGGCCCGGGCCATGAACATGGCGCTTACGGAGTCGGGGATAGATACCGGTGAACTCGATTACATTAACGCTCACGGGACATCAACTCCGCTGAACGACAAGCTCGAAACCATGGCTATCAAGAACGTTCTGGGAGATGTTGCCCGCAAGGTGAAGATCAGTTCGACCAAGTCGATGGTAGGACATGTGCTCGGCGCGGCGGGTTCGGTAGAGTCGGTCGCCGCCATGTTAATGATGAAGCATGGATTTATCCATCCGACCATCAACTATGAGAATCCTGATCCGGAATGTGACCTGGATTACGTGCCGAATACAGCTATTGAGTATCCTGTAAAGGTTGTGCTCAAGAACTCGTTCGGTTTCGGTGGACACAACGCTTCTCTGGTGTACAGGAAAGTCTAAAGTGATCCTGATCGCTTGCGGTCAGGATCGATCGCGATTCAAAGATCGCCCGTGATCAGGGTTGCTCACGATCCTGCCCCGGCAGGATTGAGGTAAGGAGGTAACCAGGTGGGGTGTGGTTTACAAGGTGTAGGGTTTCTGGGAACGGCGTCAGCCTACCCTGAACGGATTCTCACCAATGCCGACCTGGAGAAAATGGTCGACACGTCCGACGAGTGGATCGTAAGCAGGACGGGTATTCGGGAACGGCGTATCGCCGATAAAGAAACATCCACCGGTGATTTATCCATTATCGCTGCCAGGAAGGTTCTGGATGAAACCGGAGTTGATCCTGGTGATCTTGGCTCGATTATACTGGCTTCGGTGACTCCGGATTACGTGTTTCCGTCAACTGCCTGCCTCCTGCAAGCTGCCCTCGGGGCTGACGATGCCTGTGCGTTCGACATATCGGCCGGATGTACGGGTTTTATCTACGCTGCGATAATGGGGGCCTCGATGATCAAGTCGGGAATGTACGACTACATCCTGGCAGTTGGCGCTGAAACGTTAACGAAAATTACCAATTTCGAAGACCGGGGGACCTGCATTCTCTTCGGCGACGGAGCCGGCTGCGCCTTGCTCGGAGAGGTAGAGAGTGGCAAAGGAATCCTCTCCTATACGCTCAACGCCCATGGCGCGAAAGGCCTTGAGCTGTCTATGCCGGCCGGTGGATCGCGTAATCCCGCCACCCTGGAGACGGTAGAGAACAAGATGCACTATATCCAGATGAACGGTAACGAGATTTTCCGATTTGCGGTGGGAGTAATCCCCAAAACCGTAAAAAAGCTCGCTGCCGACGCTAAAATAGAAGTGTCTGATATCGACTATTTCCTGTTCCACCAGGCGAACTATCGGATTATCCAGTCTGCCAGGAAGCGTCTGAAGGTTCCACAGGAGAAGGTGCTGATGAATCTGGATAAATTCGGTAATACGTCGGCGGCATCTATCCCGATTCTATTGGATCAGGAGATCCGCAGCGGCCAGATCAAGCGGGGTGATCTCCTGTGCCTGGTCGGGTTTGGCGCCGGACTGACCTACGGCGGAATGCTGTTACGTTATTAAGGAGTCGGTTGTGGTGTTTAACAGAAAGCGAATTGTAATAACCGGAATTGGCCTGACTGCCCCCAATGGGAACAACCTGTCCGAATTGCGCGAGAGCCTGCTTGCAGGCAGGTCCGGCATTACGACGATGGATGCCCGGTATGTTGGCACGGTACCGGCCGGTATTTGTGATTTTGACGAGTACCTGTATCAGAAGAAGAAAATAAGACGCCGAGGGACCCGGGCCGGATCAATTTCCATTTATTGTGCCAATGAAGCTTTGAAGGACGCGGGGATCGAGATTATCGGAGAAGACACTTCCAGGATCGGTGTGTTTATCGGAACTACCGAGCACGGCAACGTGGAGACGGAAAACGAAGTGTACAGCCTGTCTCAATTCGACTTCGATGTCCAGTACTGGACCCATCACCACAACCCCCGCACGGTCTCCAACAACCCGGCCGGAGAAGTGACGCTTAACCTGAAAATCACCGGTCCGGCTTACTGCGTCGGCGCCGCTTGCGCCGCGGGTAACCTGGGTCTGGTGCAGGGGTACCAGCAGCTTCAACTGGAAGAGATCGACGTGGCCCTGGCCGGAGGAGTGTCGGAAGCCATTCATACCTTCGGCATATTTGCCAGCTTCAAGAGCCAGGTGGCCCTGGGAACACACGATGACCCGACCAAGGTCAGCCGTCCCTTCGATCGTGACCGCAATGGAATCGTGGTCTCCGAGGGCGGAGGACTTTTCGTACTCGAAACGCTGGAGCATGCCCTGGCGCGCGGAGCAAGAATCTACGGGGAAATCGTCGGCTATGGCGTCAACTCGGACGCCATGGACTTTGTGCTTCCTTATGCGCCGCGGCAGGCCGCCTGCATGCGCAGAGCACTTACCTTTGCTTCAATGGAACCGTCCGAAATAGATATCGTAAACACACACGCCACCTCGACGCCCATGGGGGATGTCCAGGAAATAAAGGCGGTTCGCGAGGTGTTCGACGAAGCAAAAGACGTGTTCGTCAACGCCACCAAAGGCTATTTCGGCCACTGCATGGGCGCCGCCGGGGTTCTCGAATTGGCGGGCAACCTGCCGTCGTTCGAAGACGGCATCATCCACCCGACCATTAACCTGGACAACCTGGACCCGGAGTGCGAGTATAAGAACCTGGTGATAAACACACCGATGCAGCGTGAAAAAATTAACTGTATTCTCAACAACAGCTTTGGTATGCTTGGAATCAATTCTTCGGTTATCGTTAAAAAGTACGAAGGATAATTTCGTAACCAAATTCAGGAGGAATGAAGCATGACGGCAGAAGAAATCAGACAGGCGATCATTGACATCATTGCCGACCTGGCTCCCGATGAGGAAGAAAAGCTCGCCGAACTCGACGACAATGTCAGAATTCGGGAACAGGTGGATCTCGACTCCATGGATTTTCTTGATATTATCATGGAATTGAGAAAACAGTATGGTGTCAAGGTTCCGGAAGAAGACTACATGAAACTGTCCACCATGCAGGGGTGTATCGATTACCTGCAGCCGCATCTGGCGGAACGCAGCGCGTAGCGAACGCAACGCATAAGGTTTCACTTAAGGTTGCACTTAAGCGGCGGGTTCATTTTTCTTGCCTGGAGCTAACGTAAAAGAGCTGGAGATGTGTCTCCGGCTCTTTTTATATGATGACCTATTTTCCGGCTTTGGACCTTGTAGCTACGCACTATTTCGCGGCCTCGCGACGACGATTCATGAAATAAGCGAGTTAATCATCCTGTTGTAACCAGGCTGAAAATGAATGATAAACGGTCCGCGCTACCTTTTCCTGTACAGCGGGTGTCTGCGGCAGAAATGAAATCCCGTATTCATGATAGATATCGTCTCCCATGATGGTTTCCTGCTTTATGCTTTTTCGTCTCTGGACGATCCGTCCGGGGACTTTCTCTCCCTCAAGCAGGGGATGGTTGGTGAAAATGGGAATGATGACATCGTGAATTGGGAGCATCTCCTTAGCAACAAGAAGCATCCCCTTGACACTCAGGTCCCGGCAGCGTCCATGCAGGTCCTTTCTTATATTCTGTGAATCAAGTACGTGGTAGAACTCGACGGGAATGTCTTTCTCCATCCTGATGTAGCGGCGGAAGGACAGCACTTTTCCACGCCGCGGCCGGGCAAGCATGATTGAAGGCTGCGGCGAATATGACTGCTTCACCACAACCGATTCGAAGCTCAGTATCCTGTTTTTCTCCACCAGTATCAATAGCACGCTGGGGTTCAGGTTTTCCTTGAAGACTTCCCGGGCTGCCAGGGGAAACCATTCCAGGACGAGAAACTGCCCATCGTAAGAAAGAATTTTAACCATCCTTGTAACGGTCTTCTTCAGTCCGGCTTTGGCCTGAATCTCTACCCTCGATCCCGGTTGTAACATTTCCGGGATTAGAATGACCAACTCGTTTGGTCTCCCGCTGGACAGCGACGTGACCGCTTCCCGGATGGTCGAGTGGTATTCGATGTGCTCCAGGATGGGCTCTTCGCTATACGATACAGCATCGCGGATCCCGACGGAAATAAGCTGACTTCCTAACCGCTTGATCTTCCTTTCCAGTTCGTCGAGGGCTTTCAGGGAATGGTACTCGGCGGCTTTTAACTGTTCACCCATTAGAAATATCTTCAGAAATCCCGTAGTAATGAGATATTTGACGGTTTTCTGGAGCTTGGGCAGCGATTCCGAATCGAGCACGCCGCCCAGTATCAAAAATGCCATATCGGAATTCTTTTTTATATTAATGGAAAACTTTTCCGGGGATGATTTATCAGGCGGCGGTTCTTCCCTTACCGGTGTGGCGGCTTCCACCAGGTGGTCGAGGCACAAAGGACCTTGAAGTGACCCCAGGCATCGCGCGGCGGTATCCTTGACGAGATTGTCTATGTGGCGGAGAAAGGGAGCAACAGTCTCCACAGCCCTTTCGTCCCCGATATGTTCGAGAAGCTCAATGGCATGAGCAACCAGGTGAAATGATCCGGGACTGTCACCCCATTCCCTCAGTTTCTGCGTAAGGCCTGGCAGGGGGTCGAGATCTTTAAGCGTATTCACTATCTCCTGGTCGAGCGGGGGCCCTGCCATCTTGATCATGACCAGCAAACCCTCCATGGCTTCTTTGCTGAAGCTATTGAAGAGGGTATGAATGATTTCGCGATTGAAGGGCAATTCGGGAAAAGCAAGGCATTCGAGCAGAAGGTCCACGCTCTGTGGCGTACATGTTTCACCAAGCTCACGGATCAACCGCAGCTTCTGCTCGTCCTCCGCCCCCCCGGTGAGTATGCTTCTGTACTGGTCGATATCCATAGACATTCTCTTCCGGTTATTTAAGTATACTCCCCATTAACCGGTTTAGACAAACAGAGTAACACTTTTCCAGGTATGTCGCTGACACCTGCCAGTCGCACTGTGCCTACCGCGTATTGTGTTAATGGCATGGTTTTCGAAAAAAGATTGTTGTAACAAAAGCGATATTTACAGCATCTAACCGTGGTAGGACAGGAGCGTGATGGAAATGAAAACAGGAAAAACGAGTATACTTGTGATGGCAGCCCTGGTTGCATTTGTGTGGTGTACGCCTGCGGAAGCCTTTCCCTGGTTTGACGAACTGCTCACAGACGAGACCATACAGGACGTATCCAGACTGAAACATGACATCGAAATTCTCAACCTGCTCAACGCTCTCTACCTTACTCAACAGCAGCTTGACGACCTGCTGGATATCCACCAGCGGAGTGAAACGCTGTTTGAAGATGTGAAAATGGCGTTGTCGGCCCGGGCGGATGAATCGAAACGGTCGTTTGCCGGTCTGCGCCATGCGCTGATTACCGGAAGAGATCCCGAGCAGCCTTTGGCGCACCAGGCCCAGCAAGAAAACCACCGCTTGAAAGAAATCGGGGTCGAAGCCCTGGATGACTTCACGGCCATAGCCGTGGAAGTGGAGGACCTTCTTAACGAAAGTCAGAAAGTAATCGTTTCCCACTACATTTCCTGCCTTATCCCGCCTAAAAACGAGGTTAATCCTCTGCGTGTGGGCCAGTCGGGAAACAGTGACGGGCCAAAACACCACCTGGGGAAAATCCGGGAGATTCCCACCGTGATCTACCTGTTCAAAAAGAATGAGATTGTTGACAAGATCCACAGCCATATCTCCACCGTCGCCCGGGGAATTCCGGGTGTGTCTCTCGAGGACGCTCGTGAAAGAATTATTGATCTGCTCGATGAAATACGGGCAATGAGCGAGACGGAGTTCAGGCTTTACGACAAAGATCCCATTAAGGAAATTATCGGTCATCCACCCATTCTGCAGGCGTCAGAGGACCTTAAACCGAAGATCAACCGCTTTCTCCTCCACCCCCGGGTGAAACCTCTCCTGGAAGAAATCAAGCGTCACCGCCAGGCTTGCGCCGGCACCTGGTAAGTTGAGTCACTCTTGCCAGGTGTGTTATACTGCGTTTCCGCTTCACAGTACGTTTCATAGTATAACAATCTGGAGAGGGAGTATAGCCGGTGTCTGAAAGTCAGCCTGCCGGTGCCCAAAACGATGTTTGATCTGCTCTTGTTCGACCTGGACGGTACGCTGGTCGATTCCAGCTATGATTTGACCGATGGTCTGAACTACGCTCTCTCTCAACTGGGATTTCCCACCTATACGCGAGAGCAGGTAATAAAGCTGGTGGGGCATGGAGTCCGGGAGACGGTTTTCAGGGGGCTGCCCGAAGATAAACGCGAGATGCTGGAGGAAGCGTACCCGCTCTTTCTCGACTGGTACGCCGAGCACTGCACTGACAATACTTTTCTCTACCCCGGAATGGAGCAGGTGTTGGAAGCGTTCAGCCACCTTCCCATGGTGCTCACCACCAACAAGCGATCGCTCATGTCGGAACGGGTGCTAAGGGAAAATGGTGTGGATAAGTACTTCAAAGCGGTCCTGGGTCCTGACCGGGTGGAGAACAAAAAACCTCATCCCGACCATCTCCTGACAGCCTGTGACATTGTCGGAATTCCGGCTGCCCGGACGGTGCTCTTCGGGGATTCAGCGGTGGACATCCAGGCTGCGAAAGCAGCGGGGATACCGGTATGCGCCGTCACCTACGGGTTCACGCCGCGGTCGTTGCTGGAAGCCGCCGCACCAGATTACCTGGTCGATGCTCCGCTGGAGATTATAGGTTTATTATCGCGTCATTCGTCGACTTGATTTGTCATTCGCCGACTTGATCGGCGAATCCACTATCCGGACAAATAAAAAAATGCCGGGAGCCGGACTTGAACCGGCACGGGTCGCCCCATACGGCCCTCAACCGTACGTGTCTACCAAATTTCACCATCCCGGCGGGGGCGGGAATACTTCCCGGAGGGAGTTTTTCCCGAACGCCAAAGTTATAACATTCGTACCGTTATTTTGTCAAGCTGATTTGTCGGCACTAACCTGCTATTTTGCAGGCACTAACCTGCTATTTTGCAGGCACTAACCTGCTATTCTGCAGGCACTAACCTGCTATTCTGCAGGCACTAACCTGCTATTCTGCAGGCACTAACCTGCTAAACCAGTACCTCGTCGGGCACCGTGAGGGTGTCGGAGTTCTTCGCCAGAAGATCTTCGGGTACCGGACGTATCAGTGTCCCTCCCACCAGGTCTTCCAGGTACTTCTTGATGGTGGTGTGCCAGTATTTCTTGGTAATGTAAAAGACTTTGGCGCCGCCCAGTTCATGCTGATACTCCGGCCACGGGTAGGAAGGCTGCGCCATACCCAGTCCCCAGCGCTTCCAGCCGTTGTAGCTCTCGTAGGTGGCCCACCATTCCTCGTTGCCGATGAACTCAAAGCCGTACTGTGCCTTGGCGTAGTACATGATTGCGCCGATTCTCAGACCGCGCTTCAGGGCCATGGAATGCAGGCTGATGTTGATGTCTTCATTCATAAGACGGCCGTTGGCGAAACCGACCCACATCCCGTCAATAAGGCCGACAAGGGTGTAGGGATCTTTAAGCCGGTGGCGGTACCATCCCAGGATTTCCGAATAAACCCTGGCGCCGACGATGTCATAGAAATCGTGCTTGGCTTGCATGACCTTAGCCGCGTACTCCATCATGAGCGGGGCCTCTTCAAGTTTTGCCGCTCGGATGACCATCTTTGAGCCGTCTTTCAGGTTGATGTAAGCCGGCTCGAACGGCGGCAGCTCCATGGCGGGGCCACGCAGCATTGCCTCGATCTCACGGGCGTCAATGGTGATATTCTCTTGAGATACCTTGCAGGGAAGATCTACTTTCATATACCGTTTCCTCCTTCGTGTTCATTAACCCGCATATTTCACAAGTATGCGGGTTACATTTCCGCCCATTATAATGATGTAGCAATTAGCCAGTCAAGCCGGAACTCGACAATGTAACCGCATACAGGGCGATACCGGCGGTCACCGCCACGTTGTACGACTGTTTCATTCCGGCCATGGGAATGGATACCACGTCGTCGCAATACTTAAGAAGAGCGGGGCTGAGGCCGTTCACTTCATTGCCTAACACCAGAGCCAGGGGAAACGACGGCGAATAGGAACTGATGTCGAGGCTGGTTCCGGTGCGCTCCAGCGCGGCTATCCGTATCCCTTCCTGTCTCAATAGTTTGAGTAGACGCCAGGCCTGACGGTGATGCTCCCACGGCACAGATGTTTCCGCTCCCAGCGCGGTCTTGGCTATTTTGGCCTGGCCGGAGGTCGGACAGAGTGTGCCGGGTCGGGACGGATAGGGGGTATAACCGCAGCAAAATATCCTGCTCACGTTGAATCCGTCGGCGGTTCTGAATATGGAGCCCACGTTGTACGCGCTGCGGATAGAGTGAAGCACGACGTAGAGAGATCGGTTTAATCTGTTCATGCATGATACCTTAGCGCAAAAAGTGTATCAATTTCCACTCCGGCTGGTATAATATTATCCCGGGTGCCACCTGGTGGCGGTCCACCGTACAAATATAATGGACAGGGACTTGAAACAGGGCGATGGCAAAGAGGAAAAAATCAAAGAAAAAGTCATTAGGGGCCAGGCGGCGGTCGTCACCCGATATCGATGCGGCCAGGCACCACTTTCAGAGCGGTAATTTTCAGGAAGCGGCAGCAGTATGCCGCGGTATTCTCGGCAAAGACCCGAACAATGCCGAGGCGGTACAACTGTTTGGTTTGACTGCGCTTCAGACAGCGCAGTACGACCTGGCTATGGATTTGCTGAAAAAATCCGTGAATCTCAGGCCGGAGGTCCCCAACTACCACAACAATCTGGGCCTTGTCTTTCAAAGAATGGGTCAGTTGGAAAATGCCCGGAAGTGTTTTTTTAATGCACTTCAATTGAATCCCTGTTTCTCGGAAGCCTGCTACAACCTGGGAACGATCTTTTGGGCCTTGGGAAAAACTGAGGCAGCCGTCAAACAGTACCAGGAAGCGCTGCGTCTGAATCCGAATTATGCTGAGGTTTACAATAATCTGGGAAACATTATGCGCGATCAGAGCCGCCTGGATGAGGCGCAGAAGCATTTTGAACAGGCGTGTGCACTGAACCCGCATCTGGCCGAAGTGCACAACAATCTGGGAAATATCCTGCAAGCCCGGGGACAGTTGCAGGAGGCGGTAGTCCACTACCAGGAAGCCATTCGTTTGCGGCCGAACTACGCCAGAGCCTACAACAACATGGGGCTCGTGCTACAGTCCCGGAACAAGCTCGATGCGGCGATCGATCACTACCGGCAAGCCCTTTCCATGGACCCGCACCTGGGAGACGCCTACAACAACCTGGGGTCAGTTCTCAGCCAACAGGGAAAAAACACAGCCGCTGTGCAGGCGTATCGGCAGGCGATTCGGTGCTCTCCGGAAAACGAGGAATTCAAAGCGAATCTCTCAGATGCCTGCCGGCGTCTGATTCCCTCCTGGCATTTCCCCATGCTGGCTGATCATCCTCGCAACGAAGCTTATGAGAGGGCGATCAAAAAAGCCGTTGGCAGTGGTGACGTGGTGCTGGACATCGGTACCGGCAGCGGCCTGCTGGCTATGATGGCGGCCCGCGCCGGCGCCGGTTGTGTGATTGGCTGCGAGATGATCGAGCATCTGGCTGATGTGGCCGGAATAATTGTAAAATCAAACGGTTACGAAGACCGCGTGTCGGTGATCGCCAAAAAATCCACCGATCTGAACGTGGGTAAAGACCTGCCTGCACCCGCCACGGTGGTGATATTCGAGATATTCGATGCGGGTCTTATCGGCGAGGGATTGATTCCGGTTCTTAATCACGCCGTCACCAACCTGGCGGTTCCCGGTGCAACGCTGATTCCGGCGGGAGCAACGGTCTGGGGGATGCTGATCGAATGCCCCAAATTGCGTCAGGTGAATCCGGTGGATCAGGTGTGTGGTTTCGACCTCAGCGAGTTCAACCTGTTTCGGGACCCATCCAGATATATGCAAATACACCTGGAATGGGAGGAACACCGTGTCCTCAGCGAGCCGTTTGAGATTGTTAAACTCGATTTTGCCAATCTGCCGGTTGGCAGCCTGAGCAAGGAGATGTCGTTGACGGCTACTGACACGGGGACTGCCCACGCGATAGCTATCTGGTTTGACCTGTACCTTGACAGTGACATAATCCTGTCAACCAGGCCCGGAGACATGTTCAACCACTGGGGTCAGGCGGCCCAGTTTTTTAAACGAGACCACCCGGTTAGCACCGGTGACACAGTGCACTTGCGGGCCGGTTGCAACGATGCGATGTACATGTTTCAGCTCACAGAGGAGTTGAATCCGTCGCCTGCTTCTCCAGGACTTTTGTGAGGTTGTCCCTGGCTTCTTCGTTCCCGGGGTCGATACGAAGCGCTTCGCGGTAATGCCCCAGTGCCTCCTGGCAATTGCCTTGTTTTTGCAGAACTGCTCCCAGGTTGTTGTGGGCTTCCACGAATCCCGGATTCAACCGCAGCGCTTCGCGGAAGTGATCGGCGGCGGTCTCGAAATCTCCCAGCCCGATGCTGGCATTTCCCAGGTTGTAATGGACTTTGGGATTGAGTGGTTCCAGTTCCGCTGCCGACTGGTAGGTGGCCGAAGCGTCATCGAACTGCCCCAGGGCCATGAATGTCTTCCCCAGGTTGTGGTAGAAGATGGGCACCCCGGCGTTGACTTCGATGGCTTTCTGTATGTAATCCACGGCGACTGCAGGTTTACCCGCCTGGCTGTACGCCACTCCCAGCAGGTGCAGCGCGTCTGAGTGGTCCGGAAACTGCTCCAGCACCGAACGGTACATATCAACCGCCTGCTTGAGCCGTCCCGACTGGTGATGCCTGGTCGCGGCGGCCAGGATGTCCGAGACCTGCCTGCCGGCGGCAGACGATTTGCGAAGCAGCAGACTTCTTCTTTTTTCCGGACTTTTCGCTTTGCCCTTTTTTTTCTTTTTTTTCTTCTTGCTCTGAGCCATGGTATTCACCTGCTTATTATCATATATTGTGCGGTCATTATAGCATAGTGGCAAGTATAATCAGGTCCGGAAAGGATTTCATATGATCGACGCAAAACAATGTGCCAAAAGAACAGACGGACCGGAGACAATTTGTACACGTTTCCAAGGTAACCCTGTCCTGGTTCCTGATGCTGACATTTTGGGCTCTGATACTAACATTTTGGGTCCTGACAATATCAGCGGTGAAGACGGTATCTACAATCCGGGGGTGTTTGGCCTGGACGGGACAGTGTTTCTCATTCCCCGGGTACGGGACCGCCGCACCCGTGAATCGTGGTTCACCCTGGCCTGGTCCGAAGACGGGTACGCCTATGAGCGGCTTAGCTACCCGATTATGTTTGATTCTGTATCTTACGAGCACCCCGTCATGTCTCGTGAGCGCGAAACCGGCGGCGTGGAAGATTGCCGCATTACCGTGACGGACGGGACTATCTATCTGGTTTACACGGGATACGGCCGAACGTGTCAGATATGTCTGGCCCGCATGGAAGTTACCCGGTTCATGGAGCTGTGGAATCATTCGCGGGAGATTGGCGATGATTTGAGGGATTGCTGGAACCGGGCCTGGAAACGGTTGGGTCCCGTGTTTCCGGATGTGGCCGCAACCGGGGAAAATTTCACCAGAAACGGGTGCATATTCCCTCATGATAATGTCTGGTACCTGGTGTACCGCCAGGGTTACGGCGACGTGTGGCTGGCCCGGGCCGAGGGGCCGGAAGGTCCATGGTGTCCTGTCCAGTTGCTGGTATCGAGGGAACATTCCTGGGAAGAAAACCGGATAGGGATATCCTCTCCGCCGGTGCCGCTGGGAAACGACCGGTTTCTCTTCCTGTACCACGGGGTTGAAAACGCTCCCCCGTATCATCACCTGGACTATCACCGCACCTACCACATCGGCGCCTTTGTAGCCACGTTCCCTGCCAAAGGATCCCGGCGCACAGGCGCACTCCCGGCGGAGTTCTCCGGCCGGAAAGGCGGCGGCGTACAAGTGAAAAAGATGAAAACCCCTCTGCTCTCACCACGTGAGTACTACGAGATTAAAGCGGGACACTGGTTGTACAACGACACGGTCAAGGTAGCGGCGGTCTTTTGCTGTGGTATGGTTGTGCGGGGGACGGACCTGCTCATCCCCTACGCCGCCGGTGACCATCACATTTGTATCGCCACGGCGGACTGCGGCGCGGTGGTGCGTGCCTGCGAAGGTACATAATCAATTTACGTCCTTTTGCATACTAACGTTGGCTAATCACTAGACTCAAAACAAAGTGGTGACTCGCCACCGCTGCTTGCCATACCGATAGCCTTGCCCGGCCGGGCAAAGCGATATATACTATGATACTTAATAATAAGGAAGGGGAATCAGGGTGAGACTCAACACTGTGGCGGTGGGACTGAGGATTCTTGGATTTCTGCTCCTGGCCGCGATCGTCTCGATCCTGGCTTCCGGCCTGGCGCTGGGGGCTTTCGGGGACCGGCGGCTGTGGTATGCAGCCGGCGGGTGCATCCTGTTCGCGGTTCTTTTAAGCTGGCCCCTGGCCCGGAGTTTCACGTTTCCTCTGAGAAAACTCAGGAAGTCCATGGACTCGCTGGCGGACGGGCACGGAGAACTGATCCCGGAGATCACCGAAACAGACGCTATCGGGGACACCATGAAATCGTTCAACCGGGTGGTCCAGACGGTGGACCGGGCCGTGCGCGGCAAGGACATTCAGGTGGAGCATGTAAAGATGAGCGTTCAGAAGACCGAACGCACCGCCGCCGAGCTCGGGGTACTGTACGATATCGCGCACCAGGTCATGGGTATCCACGTGCTGGGCGAGCTGTTCTCGGTTGGGCTATCCCACGTGGTGCGCATTGTCGATCTGGAATGGGCATACGCTATGCGGTACGACCGCGAGGCGGAAGAGTTCGTCATGGAAAAGGTGGTGGGCTTCGAGCCTTCAGCCGCCCGCGAGATACAGAAGCTGTTCCATATCAAGAACCGGTTCCCGGCCGACCGTACCATAGCTGAAATCGTGCGTCACGAAAAGGTCCCGCTGCTTTCTCACCGGGAGGCGCGGGAGCTGGTGTTCAAGGATTTCGAGGAGTTCTGTGATCTGAAGACCCCGGTCAAGACCTTTTGCTGCGTTCCCATCGGGACCGGGGAAGAATTCGTCGGGGTGCTCGGGTTCGTTAACAAGAAGGACGAAATCAAGTTTTCCCGCCCGGACCAGGAGTTCATGATCCAGCTGGCTTCACTGGTTGAAGCCGGGTACCGCCGTATCCAGATGTTCGAGACGGGATTTGTCGACGAGACCACCGGGCTGTTCAGACCGGAGTATTTCAAGCAGCGTCTGCTGGAGGAGATGGCTTTCAGCCGCCGGTACAACACCCAGATGGCGGTTCTGGACGTGTCGGTGGACAACGCGCCCGAACACGCGTCGGACCTGACTGTTCTGACCCGCCAGGTGGGAGCGGTACTGAACAAGCACCTGCGGGTCATCGACGTGATTACCTCCCCTTCTCCCGGCACGTTCTGGATCATTTTTTCCGACACCGATCCCGAGGGCGCCCTGATCGGCGCCGGCCGTATCCGGGAGAAAATCGAGGATACATCCTTTGGCGATCCCGATAATCCAACGGTATGCACGGTGAGCTGCGGTATCGCCCCGTACCGGGCCCAGAAAGCCCGCGGAGAGACGCTTATCAAGACGGCGGCAGCCGCGCTGGGAGAAGCCCGGGAGAAAGGCGGCAACCGGGCCGCCTGCGCAGATATTATTCTGGAGGATGAGCCAGCAGAGGATGAGCCGCCGCCGGCAGAGTCCGGCGCGTCAGGTTAGGGAATTTGTATAGAAGTCAAGAAAGTGAGGTTCAGGAGGAGCCATGTGCAGTAAAACCTATTACATAACCACGGCCATCGCCTATGCCAACGCCAAGCCCCATATGGGGCACGCCCTGGAGTTTGTGCAGGCGGACTGTATCGCCCGGTTCAGGCAGCTGGTGGGGGACCGGGTACGCTTCCAGACCGGGATGGACGAGCACGGGGTAAAGCAGGCGGAAACCGCGGCGGAGCAGGGGATAACGCCCCAGGAGCTGGCCGACCGCAACGCCGAGAGCTTCCGTGACCTGTGCCGGCTGCTGTCGGTTGATTACTCTTACTTTTTCAGGACCACCGACCGGGAAGCACACTGGCCCTCCTGCCACAAGCTGTGGAAACGCATGGCTGACCAGGGGGACATATACAAGCGCGAGTACACCGGTGTGTACTGTGCCGGGTGCGAGAAGTTTTTGACGGACCGTGACATCGAAGACGGAGTGTGCCCGAACCACCCGCAGATGGAGCTCAAGGACGTCGCCGAGGAAAACTACTTCTTCAAGCTTTCGCGGTACAGCGACGAGATCGCACGGCTCATCGAGACCGACGAGCTGAGGGTTTACCCGGAAAAGCGGAAAAACGAGATACTCTCCCTGGCCCGCGAAGGTCTCAAGGATGTAAGCTTCTCCCGTCCCAGGACATCGCTTCAGTGGGGTATCCCCGTTCCCGATGACCCGGAACAGGTCATTTACGTGTGGTGCGACGCCCTGACCAATTACCTGTCGGGAGTCGGTTTCGCCGATGAGACACCGCTTTACGAGGAGTGCTGGCCGGCGGATGTGCACTGCATCGGCAAGGACATTCTGCGGTTCCACGCCGGTATCTGGCCCGGGATGCTGCTTTCCGCCGGTGTACCGCTTCCTAAAGCGGTGTTCGTCCACGGATTCCTCACCTCCGAGGGCCGCAAGATGAGCAAATCGCTGGGCAACGCGGTGGACCCGGTTCAAATCGCCGAGGAATACGGCCCCGAGGCGTTGAGATACTACTTGTTGAAAGAGATCCAGGCCACAGCCGACGGCGATTTCTCACGGAACCGCTTCGAGGAGAAGTACAACGCCGATCTGGCCAACGACCTGGGAAACCTGCTCAACCGGACCATCGGGCTCATCCGTAAGTACCGCGGGGGCTCCCTGGAGCCCGAGGCCCTGGTTACGGAACGCTTCGCCTCGCTTCCCGAGGTAGTGGAGGCGGTAGTGGCTGACGTGAAAGCGCATATGGCGGAGTACCAGATCGACCGGGCCGCCGATGACATCTGGCGCCTGGTCAGGGAGCTCAATCAGTACGTGGACTACTCCGCTCCCTGGACACTCAAGAAAGAGGGTAAAGAAGCCGAGCTCACCACGGTGCTCTACTCCCTGGTGGAAGGCCTGCGGCTGGTGAGCCTCCTCCTATACCCGTTTGTTCCCGCTACCAGCGCTGCCTTCAGGGAGCAGCTCGGGCTGCCGGAGGTTGCCGACGGGGAGTTAACGGGCCCTGCCGCCCGGTTCGGAGAGTTGACCGGGAATATCCAGGTCAAGGGAGGCGCTCCCGTATTCCCCCGGCTGGACAGGAAGAAGAAACAGGCTGCTGTGAAAGGTAAGCAGGGCAAGAAAGCCTCGAAGAAAGGCAAGAAGACCGGGCCGCTTCCGGAGATAGCTATCGAAGATTTCGCTTCTGTGGAGCTGCGGGTGGCCGAAATTCTGAGCGCCGAAGTGGTGGAGGGAAGCCGCAACCTGCTGAAGCTGCAGATAACCCTGGGCGGCGACGAGAAGCGGCAGCTGGTGGCGGGCATTGCCAACTGCTACCAGCCAGACGAGCTGGTCGGCCGGAAGATCATCGTGGTGGCTAATCTGAAACCTGCTACCATCATGGGGGTGGAGTCCCGGGGTATGCTGCTGGCTGCAGGCAGCAGCAAGAATCTCGGGTTGCTCTCGGTGGACCGCGATATTCCTGTTGGAACCAGGATCTCATGAAGAACGATTTGCTGCCGCTGTGTGACGTGCACGCCCACCTGGATGACGAAAAATTTGCTGGGCAGCGTGACGAGATTGTGGATAACGCCCGTACAGCCGGTCTCAAGCTCATCGTCAGCCCCGGGTCGAACCTGGAGTCCAGCCGGGCAGCCGTCGACCTGGCCCACCGTCACGACATCGTTCTGGCCAATTGCGGGGTTCACCCTCACGACGCCGGCACCTGGAAGGAATCGGCGGACGAAATAACGGCCCTGCTTGACGATACGCAGGTGGTGGCTGTGGGAGAAATCGGGCTTGACTACTACTGGGACGGCCCGTCACACGAAGTGCAGCAGCAGGTGTTTCTTCAGCAGCTTCAACTGGCACGGGAGAAGGGGCTGCCGGCAGTGATCCACTGCCGTGACGCCTTCGATGACCTGGAAGGCTGCCTCAAGGAAATTTTCCCGGACAAGGGTGTCCTTATCCACTGCTTTTCCGGCGGAGTGAAAGAAGCCAGAATCTATCTCGATATGGGGGCGTTCATATCCCTGGGAGGGCCGGTCACATTTAAAAACGCGCCCGTAGCCCGGGAAGTGGCGGCCTACGTTCCCCTGAACCGCCTGCTGCCGGAGACAGATGCGCCGTACCTGACACCTGCACCGTTCAGGGGGCGGCGCACAAACGAGCCGGCCCTGGTGGAGCACGTGGTGAAGAAACTGGCGGAGGTGAGAGGTAAACCGGCGTACGACGTGGCCCCGGTTTTCCTGGCCAACGCCTGCGTGTTTTTCGGTCTGGAGTTCCCGTTGGCCCTGACTGAAGAGGAGAGCTGAGCACATGCGAACGGTACGGGTAGAAGCGTCGAGCCGGGCCTACCGGGTGTATGTCGGCCCCGGGATCATCAGGTCTCTGGACGCGCTGCTTACCGAAAACGGGATTACGGGCCGGTGCCTGGTGGTGACCGATGAGAAAGTCGCCGAACTGCACCTGCAGCGCCTCTTAACAGCCTTGAACAACTCACCGGTAGACGTGGCCGGCACCCTGGTGCTGGGCCGGGGCGAGCGCACCAAGACGCTGGCTTCGGTGCGGAAGGTCTACCGGACGCTTCTCGAAGGGGGATTTCACCGTGACGGTCTGGTGATCAACCTCAGCGGCGGTATGCTGGGCGACCTGTCCGGATTCGCCGCCGCCACCTTCATGCGCGGCATGCGGTGGGTACAGGTTCCCACCACGCTGCTGGCCCAGGTTGACGCTTCGGTAGGCGGTAAGGTAGGTGTCAATCTTCCCCAGGGTAAAAACCTGGTGGGCGCTTTTTACCAGCCCTGGATGGTGGTGTGCGATGTGAGCACGCTCATGACCCTGCCTCCCCGGTCATTCCGGGCCGGTCTGGCCGAGGTGGTAAAGATGGCGGTAACGCTGGATGAGGGCATGGTCGCATTTATGGAGAAAAATGCTGCCCGGGTGCTGGCCGGTGACCCGGATGTGCTCGCCGAAATGGTGCAGCGCAGCGTGGAGTTAAAGGCAGCGGTGGTGGCGGAGGACGAACAGGAGCAGGGCCGGAGGATGGTGCTTAATTACGGGCACACTCTGGGGCACGCCCTGGAAAAAGCCTCCGGATACCGCAGTCTGCTGCACGGCGAAGCGGTGAGCCTGGGGATGTGCGCCGCCGCCGAGCTGGCACAGGAACTCGGACTCATGACGGCTGATGCGGTACGACGGCAGCGCCGGCTTCTTGAGAAGCTTCGTCTTCCTATCAACCTTTCGCAAAGACCGGGCCTGAAGGTGTCGCCCGACGAGGTCCTGTCGGCCATGGGAGCCGACAAAAAGCACCGCCGCGGCCGGCTCAATCTGGTGCTGCCCGCCGGTATTGGCCGGGTGATCGTCAAGGATGATGTGCCCGCGGATACGGTGAACCGGGTGTTTGACCGGTTTATCGAACAGGATTAACCCGCAGCTGGCAAGCTTGTGGAATATCCGGATTACATTACATGAGAATACCGGAGCCACTAAAATAATCATGGTACATGAACTGACGCTTCTCGTTCTTTTCTTTTTAAGCGGCGCCGCAGGCCTTATGTACGAAGTGCTCTGGACGGAGCGGTTTACCCTCGTCATCGGGCACTCGGTAGTGGCCTTCAGCGCCGTAGTAGCAGCCTTTATGGGCGGCCTGGCTCTTGGCAGCTGGCTGGCCGGCCGGATAACGCCTCGGCTTCACCGAGGGACGCCTCGGCTTCACCGAGGGACGCCTCGGCTTCACCGAGGGACGTCTCGGCTTGACCGGCGCGTGTTATTCCTGAAAGCCTACGCTTACCTGGAATTCGGGGTCTGTCTCTACGCTCTTATCTTTCCGTCACTGGCAAAAATGTTTGAGGGCTGGTATCCGTTCCTGGCGGCACACAGCCCCTCATGGTTTCATATGCTGGTGTTCAAGTTCATGGGCGTTGGCGTACTGCTCATCGTTCCTACTACGTTCCTGGGGGCGACATTCCCATTCATCGCTCATTATGCCGTTTCACGATCAGGCAGGACAGGCCGGTCGGTGGGTCGTCTCTATTTCGTTAATAGCTTGGGAGCGGCTGCCGGTGCTCTCATGTGCGGTTTCTGGCTTTTGCGGGTCCTGGGCTGGTCGTCCACTCTGTATGTGGCGATAGCTTTGAGTGCTGTGGCCGCTGGTGGGGCCCTACTGCTCGCTTCCCGCTGTCGGGCAGGGCATAGTCAAGAGTTGCCACCTGAATCAGGTTCAGCGCCAGACGGCACGGGCTCACCTGTCCCGACTGAGCAAAGAGTACGATGGTTGCTGCTGGCCTATTTTGCCACCGGGGCATCAGCCATGATGCTGCAGATTGCCTGGTCGAGGCTGCTGACGCTTCTTTTGGGTAGTTCTACCTACTCCATCACTCTCATCCTGGGAACCTACATCCTGGGCCTGTCTCTGGGCAGCCTGATTGCTTCCCGCTTCGCTGACAGGTTCCGCACCACCCGGCAACTGGACGGAGTTTTGGGTGTCATCCTCGGAAGCACCTGGATTTCCGCTCTGCTGGCACTGCCTGTCTTCGGGGTGCTGCCCTACTTGTTTTTGAAAATCAGGCCGTTGGCCGGCACCAGTTTTACCGCCTACCTGGGTATGGAGATGGTACTGTGCGCGCTGGTCATGCTGCTGCCGACGGTAGGACTGGGGGCGGCCATGCCGGTGGTGGTTCGCAGAATTGTACTTTCTCGGGGCCTGGTAGGGCGTGATGTGGCTTCTGTTTACGCCGTGAACACTCTGGGATGTATCGTCGGGTCGTCGTTGACCGGTCTTGTCCTGCTGTCCTGGTTGGGACTCCGTCACACCCTGGAGCTTGGAGTTGGAATCCTGGCGGTGATCTCGATGGCCTGCCTGATGTCTGCAACCAGGTCGTCCCGGTTTCGCCTGGCCATCCCGGCCGTCTGCGTCATAGTGGCCGGAATCTACCTCGTTTTCTGTCCCCCGTGGGATCCCTCCGTGCTCAACTCCGGTGTTTTTTACCGGCCCAAACGTTTTTCTGAAGTAAAGAACTTCTCCGATTTTCGTCAGGCACTGGGAAACTCCGACTTTCTATTCTACGAAGAGGGACTCTCCGTTACCGCCGGGGTACTCCGGCTTCCGAACGGAGTGATAAGCCTGCTGATTAATGGGAAGAACGATGCTTCCACCGGTAATTTCGATGTTTTTACCCAGAAATTTATGGCTCACCTGACCGTATTGCTTACCCGTGATACACCCAAAAGCAGCCTGGTTATCGGTCTTGGAAGCGGTATGACTGTTGGGTCCCTCTCATTGTATCCTTTCGAAACCATCGATTGTGTGGAGCTTTCACCCGAGGTGGAGCGGGCCAGCCGTTTCTTTGCCGACTCCAATTTTCGATTCTGGCAGGACCCGCGGGTACGGGTCATCATCGACGACGCCAGGAGTTATGTTCTGACAACAGACCGTACATACGACCTGATAATCTCCGAGCCGTCGAATCCGTGGATTGCCGGAATCGGCAGCCTGTATACCGTAGAGCACTTTAGCAATGTCAAGCGCATCCTCCAGCCGGGGGGAGTGTTTCTCCAGTGGATTCAGAGGTATGAGTCCTCGTCAGAGGTCTTCCAGATAGCCCTGCGGACGTTTCAAAGTGTGTTTCCCCATACGGAGCTCTGGTACAACGGATCAGGAGACTCGTACCTGGTGGGCTCGGATCAGCCATTTGACCACCTGCGTCTGGGGGACAGATTCTTCAATAACCTTAATCCGAAAGCTTCTTCGGACCTCGCTTCCATGGGAATAACTTCTCCAGTCATACTGGCCTACAATTTGTGTTTTGATGAAGAACATCTGGGACGTTACGTAGCCCCCGGTCCCGTAAACTCCGATGATTTCCAGTTGATTTCGTACCTGGCTCCACTTCATCTGTTCAGAGGCAGCACCGTCACCTTAAGTCCTAAGCATCTGGATGGAAGCAGGCTTGCTTCCCGCTATGTGTCAGCTTTTGGAGATAAGGTGGATGTGGACACGTTCCTGCATCTGGCCGCATTCCTCTACCGGTATTCTTTCCCGGAAGCATTTATTCGCTCCGCCCTGCAGCAGGCTCTCCAGCGGGACCCCAAAAGCCGGGAAGTTAATTATAAACTCGCCTGGTTGGACCTGCTGGAAGGAAAACTGACCAGTGCCCGCAGTCGTGCGGAGACCATTATCAAAAGCGATCCCGGGCATATTAAAACCAACGTCCTTTTGGGAGATATCCTGTTCGAGCACGGCCTGGTCAGCCTTCATCCCAAAAAAATGCCCTGGTTCGAACAGGCCCTGGCACAATATCGTGAAGCACTCGCTATTGGTGCCGATTCAGTTGATGTTCTAAGCCAGATAGCCTATCTTCAGAAGAACATGGGGAATGTGGATGGAACAATCGAAACCTACGGACAACTTATCGTTGAATTGGAAAAAAGGGCCGCCGCCGGCTCAGATCAGGCAAAAGAACAGCTCTATTACAATCTCAAAGCCGCCGCCGAGGTTTATAGATCAGCCGGGCTTCAAGACCAGGCCCGCTCCCTTATGCAGAAGGCCGGATCAGTTCAGGACGGAAGAGGATTTTAGCAGTTTTCAAGAGTAAAGCAATGGTATAATGCACTGCGGTGAAGAAGGAGGTTGAATTCGTGGCAACACAGATAATACTGGTTATCAACGGGCCGAACCTGAACCTGCTGGGCCAGCGGGAACAGGATGTCTACGGAACTGACACCCTCGATGACATAAACCGGTCGGTAGAAGAAACCGCCCGGGAATTGGGCGTTGAGCTTCGGTTTTTCCAATCCAACCACGAAGGAGAGATCATCGACTTTCTCCACCAGGAAATGAAAGGCGCCCACGGCGTGCTGCTCAATCCTGGCGGACTGACACATACCAGCGTCAGTCTCCGAGACGCCCTGTCGGCCATTGATATCCCGGCTGTTGAAGTTCACCTCTCCAACATCTACGCCCGGGAGGAGTTCCGGAAGAAATCACTGGTGTCTCCGGTCTGCCTCGGAGTGGTTTCAGGATTTGGCAGACACAGTTACATCGCTGCACTCAGGGCCCTGGTTGCCCGGCTTCGTCTGAAATAACCGGTTTACCGGGCGGTTCGGTACTCCGAAAACCAGGCGTTGGTATACTGCATTTGGATGTCCGGTCATTTACGAGCCGCAGTAGAAGAGTTTGTAAAGTCTTCGGGATTACATAAACGAAACAAAAAGATAGGATGAGTCGGTTATGGAAGATAAGGCTGTTGACGTACTGGTAGCCGGTTCTGCCGGACGGACGGGCCGGGCCGTGGTGGCCGGTGTGCTTCAAGACAGGGGCACCAGACTGGTTGGAGCTGTCGACCCGGGGGCGGTGGGCCGTGATGCCGGGATCGCGGCCGGCGTCGGAGCTTGCGGTGTGATTACCGGTGGTTCCCTGGAAACGGCTGTAATCCAGCTGAAACCCGACGTTGTAATCGATTTCACCCTGCCGGACGTGACGGCTCACAACATATCCGTCTCGCTTAAAAACGGCTGCCACGTGGTGGTCGGTACCACCGGACTGACCGAAGAAGCCATCGGTGTCATTCGCTCGGAAGCGGCGACGAGCGGCCGCAACGTGATAATCGCTCCCAATTTCTCCCTGGGTGCCGTGCTCATGATCGAGCTTTCGAAGATCGCCGCCCGGCACTTTGGCACGGTGGAGATCATTGAGCGGCATCACGACGGTAAAAAAGATTCCCCGTCGGGGACCGCGCTGCGTACCGCTTCACTGCTGGCAAAAGCGATCAATATGAAAGCCGGCCGGGAAGCGCTTGACGGCAATGGACGGGGACACGGTGTGGACGGAGTCAAGGTGCACGCGGTACGTCTGCCGGGTCTCTGCGCCCACCAGGAAGTGGTGTTCGGCGGGCCGGGAGAAACGCTGACCGTCCGGCACGACACCATCGGGCGGGAGTGTTATGTCCCCGGTGTTCTCCTGGCGGTCCGACGCGTCGCTACCGTGCCCGGCGTGATAGTGGGAATGGAACACCTGTTGTTTTAGCCGGCTTATTTCACAAGCCTGCTCGCTGCGGGCACGAAAACGAACACATCTACGGTGTCACTATCAGTCTTCTGTAAAGGAATAATGTGGGATGAACATAGCGCCGTTTGCCCTGGAGCGGCATTTTGCCCGTCACGAGTTCTCGGCCCGGTACCTGTTGTCTGCCTCCGACTGTGAAGCGCTGTCACTGGATGAACTGCTCGGCATGGCCGGTCCGGAAATCCGCCGTCTGTGGGACGGGCTCACCCTTGGATACACCGAAACGCCGGGACACCCGTTTCTGCGTGAGCTGATAGCCGGCCTCTACCAGGAAGCGGTGCCTGATGATGTGCTGGTGTCCGCTCCCGAAGAGGGAGTTTTCCTGCTCATGCACGCGCTTCTGAAACCGGGTGATCACGTGATATGCTTCTCCCCGGCGTACCAGTCGTTGTACGAAATCGCCCGGTCCATCGGTTGTGATATTACCGGCTGGGAGCCGGCAGAGGACCGGGGATGGCGGTTCGATCCCGGATGGCTCGAAAAAGAGCTTCGTCCAGCCACCAGGCTGGTGGTCATTAACTTCCCGCACAACCCCACCGGATATGTGCCGGGAAAAAAGGACCTGGAAGCCATCGTCGACATCGTCAGTCGGCGGGGAGTGCATCTCTTTTCGGATGAAATGTACCGGTTCCTGGAAATAGAATCGGGGACGACGCTTCCCGCAGCCTGTGATCTGTACGAGCGGGCACACTCACTGTCCGGGCTGTCCAAGTCCTTCGGTCTGCCGGGGCTGCGCCTCGGGTGGATCGTCTCGCGGGACCGGGATGTAATTGACCGCCTGTCCGCCCTGAAGGACTACACTACCATATGCCACAGTGCCCCCAGCGAGATACTGGCTATGGTGGCCCTGGAAAACCGGCAGAGGATCATTGACCGGCACCTTACACGCATTCGTAAAAACCTGGCGGTCCTCGATTCGTTCTTCAGCGATTATTCCAGCCTTTTCAGCTGGATACGGCCCAGGGGCGGCTCGGTCTGTTTTCCCCGGGTACTCTTCACCCATGATTCGGATCGGTTCTGCGGAGATGTGCTCAAAGACACGGGAATCATGCTGGTTTCCTCACGCCTGTTCGACTACGGCGGCTGTCATGTCCGAATGGGCTTCGGCCGGGAGAACCTGCCGGAGGTACTGGACCTGTTTTCAGAGTACCTGACAGAACGGTTTTAATCTGGAAAAAGCAGCGGCTTATCTGCCGCGGCCAGGGCGGAATCTTCAATATCCAGGGGAGGATTTTCCAACTATTAGAGTAAGTTAACGGATGCTATTAGTAAGTATATCTTAAATGTTGACAGAAATAACATCCACCGGTAAGATGTAGGTGGAAGGATCGGATAATGAGCGGACCACAGACTGGCGAAGCGGCGAAGATCTGGTGCAGGGGTAACAGGGTATGCGTCAGGATCATGGGTTCACTGGGCGAAAGCAGCGAGTTTGACGAAGCCATTACCGGCAAACTTGAAGAGGCTACCCGAAAGATGGCTATCACGCTGGTCGTTGACTTCGAGCATGTGCAGAAGCTTCTACCCGCCGGCATCCACATGTTGAAAGACTGCTTTCAAAAAGTGACCCGGGAGGGTGGCTCGGTTCGTTTGATCGATGTTTCCGAAAGCGTGTACGATCAAATCGATATGATGGGTCTTTCACGCCTTGTTACCGTCGAATTAACAGACGGTACAATAAAATCTCCTCAGGACCACTTCGGCGCTGGCGACCAGGAAAAGTCCTTCGAAGCCAAGAAAAAGGAAGCCAAAAAAGCTTTTATGGAAAAACTCAAGAAGGCCTGACCCGGTCCGGCTGTCCCCTTTTCCCATGTCAAACAAATCCTGTTCATTTCTGGCTGCGTATATTACAATAACGCATGGGAGAGGTGATGGACAGTGATTAATCCGAAACATTCAAACCACTTTGTTTCAGCTCTGCTGGTCCTGGCGCTGATCGTCATAGTGCTTGTCGAAGGAACGGCCGTGATGGCGGCTAAACCAGCCGTGATGGCGGCTAAACCAGCCGTGATGGCGGCTAAACCAGCCGTGATGGCGGCTAAACCAGCCGGAAACCCGGTGGTGAAAGGCTGCAATGATTTTGCCTTCGATCTTTACCAGCAGCTCAAGACCCGGCCGGGAAACCTGTTTTTTTCCCCGTACAGTATCTCTACCGCCCTGGCCATGACCTACGCCGGTGCCAGGGGAGAGACGGCAGAGCAGATGGCCGATGTCCTGCACTTCTCGTTGGGCCGGGACAAGCTGCACGCCGCCATGGGCAGGATGGTGAATAAACTGAACGCCGCCGGGGAGGAAAGCAGCTTTCAACTGGTCGTCTCCAACGCCTTGTGGGGACAGAAAGGATACTCGTTTCTTCCGTCGTTCATCGGGTTTGTGAAGGACAACTACTCGGCCGGTTTCAACGAGGTCGATTTTATCCATCAGACCGAAGCGACCCGAAAAACGATCAACACCTGGGTCGAACGGCAGACACAGGACAAAATCCGGGAACTGCTCAAGCAGGGAATTCTCACTCCCATAACACGGCTGGTCCTGACCAACGCCATCTACTTCAAGGGAAACTGGGCCAGACAATTTGATGAAGCCCGTACCGTGGAATCTCTCTTCAAACTCGGTGAAGGTAAGACCGTGACGATTCCGCTGATGCATCAGACCGCCAAGTTCAACTACGCCGAAGGAAAGTCGCTGCAGATACTGGAGCTTCCCTACGTGGACGGCCGTCTCTCCATGGTCGTGCTGCTGCCGAAAAAGGTCGGCGACATAAAGAAACTCGAGAAGAGGCTGTCCTCGAAAACGCTGCAGAAGTGGCTGGAACGGGTGAGAGAACAAAAGGTCCAGGTCTATTTACCCCGGTTCAAGATGACTGATGATTTCAAGCTGGAGCAGGTGCTGCCCGGAATGGGGATGCCCGATGCCTTCTCCGAAATTAGCGCTGATTTCTCCGGAATGACTGGTAAAAAAGACCTCTACATCTCCGCCGTCATCCATAAGGCCTTTGTTGATGTGAACGAAGAAGGGACGGAAGCCGCCGCGGCCACCGCCGTGGTCATGTCGAGAAAAGGCGGGCACTCGCCGGTGCCCGTTTTCCGGGCGGACCATCCCTTCGTGTTTCTTATCCGGGATAATGTTTCCGGAAGCATTTTGTTCTGCGGGAGGTTGAGCAACCCGACGGAGTAAAAGGGTGTTGCCAGGCTTTTTGGACTATTGTTTTTCAATCGCCTGGGCTAAGATTATGTGAAGCCAACGACCAAATGAAAAATACTCATCTTTCCATTCAGGACGCAGTTCGTCCAGGAGCAGACACTGCATGGCACCGATGAAATACGAGTGGTACCACACGATCGGATTTAAATCAGAGGTGTGGAATCCGCTGTAATAAAGGTTATCGATAATCCGTTTTTTAACAAATGCTTTGTATGGAGGGTATTTAAACGAGGGAATCGATACCAGTGCCCGCTTCAGAGGCGAGTAGCCGCTTTTTTCTATTTCGAGCATCAACTTCGCTTCGGTATACACGGCCACTCCTTCCTGCCACTCTTTATCAACGGTGAATTTTTCATAATCTTCCGATTTGTGTTGCAGCAGTTTGAAACGCAGCTTTCTTATCTTTAGAAAATATCGCAACTGTGTCAGGGCGAGTTGCTTGATCTCTTCCTTTTCCTCATCGTTCCTGGGAGTATATTCTTCAGGAATTTCATAAGCATGGGCAAGGTGAACACCCTCGAGGTTCAGGAACTCGGAATCCCAGAAGTCATCCAACGGATAAGGAAAATTTATAGGAGAGTCTTTGTAAGAGTAATTCATTTTTTTAAAGAATTCTTTGTTGTAAAAATGATTATTTTGATACACATGGAATCCCTCATGAAACAAATGAGCGATGAATTCGGGATGATTTCTGTGGGCATTATACAGGTCGTAGCTTGACACCCAAATGCAGTTAATACTATCGACCTTTCTGGTTGCGGCGATGGCATATCCCTGTTTTTTCAGTTTCCTGTAATAGACTGGCAGACCGGAAATACTCGCGGTGTTGAGCCTCCTGAAAACCTCCGGTTTATGTGGATATCCAAACAGGTACTCATAATTTTCCGCAATAAGATTTATTGGTATTATCTCTCCACGATATCCCGGCCAGACCTTGTCTCCCAGAATAGATTTAACGTTATAGTATTCGCTGATGAGAGCCTTATCTACTTCAGATAGTAGCGGGGCCGACGTGTCACAAACGGCACCGGTTCCAGAAATCAAAAAATGGAAAATCAAAAACACCAGCCAAATTCTTAAACACATATCCTTCCTCACCAATCCTGCGGGGCCCCGCGAGTAACAATTCTTCTTAGGAGTATGTTGGAGAATTGACATTGATTGTATCACCGCCCGGCGGAATTGTACAATCTGACAGACCGGTACAAGTGTCTCTGACGCCCTCCGACCCTCTGGTGCTAATCTCAAATAGGAACCAAAGCAATCAACTGTCTCACATTGCGAGGACCTGTCTCAAAACAATACACTTCTCCGGAATTATATGCTGCCATCGGTACAGAAAAACCTTGATTATATCAGTGTTTTATGAAGTTGGCTTCTTATGGTCCGCGGATTGCATATGCCTGCTTGTACCGGGTTTTCTTGAGTAGTAAAAGCAGTTGAGTGAAAACCTGCCGGTAATACTCGACTTGAAGGAGGATGCATAGCATGTACGCGGAACTGCTGACGGGAGCCGTGCTGGGGATTGAAGCCACCCCGGTGAGCGTTGAGATCGACATCATGCGGGGGTTGCCCACGTTCAACATAGTGGGGCTGCCTGACACCTCGGTGCGTGAAAGCCGGGAGAGGATACGGTCGGCCATCCAGCATACCGGCTGTGATTTTCCCCTGGGACGGATAACCGCTAACCTGGCGCCGGGAGACACCCGCAAGGTGGGGCCGGCCTTCGACCTGCCGCTGGCGGTGGGTATCCTGGCCGCAACCGGGCAGGTGAACCCCGGGACGGCGGGACGGTACCTGTTCATCGGGGAACTGCGCCTGGACGGGGCGCTGCAGCCCTGCCGGGGAGTGCTGCCAATCGTGTCCGCCTTGAAAAACGGCCGGATAGACAGGGTCATCGTACCCCCTGAAAACGGCTGCGAAGCCGCCGCCGCCGGAGCTATGGATGTTCTTTGCGCAGGGAGCCTGACAGAGATAGTCGGTTTCTTGAACGGCGAAATCACCCTGCCGTCTTATAACGGTGATCCCTGCATTACTGAATCGTCCCAAGAAGCAAGGCTCGATTTCGCCGATGTCAGGGGGCAGGCGGTGGTAAAGCGGGCCATGGAAATCGCCGCAGCCGGCAACCACAATGTTCTGATGGTGGGCAGTCCCGGCTCCGGAAAAACCATGCTGGCCCGTCGCCTGCCGGGCATTCTGCCCCTGATGAATCGCGACGAGTGGTTGGAGGTAACCAAGATCTACTCCGCTGCCGGGCTGCTGAAAACGGGAGAGCCCGCTCCTTTTTCCCGGCCGTTTCGGGCGCCGCATCATACTGTTAGTCGACCCGGCCTGATAGGTGGCGGTGCCGTTCCCATGCCAGGCGAGGTCAGCCTGGCCCACAACGGGGTGCTTTTTTTAGACGAGTTTCCCGAGTTCAGCCGCCAGGCGCTGCAGAGCCTTCGTGAGCCGCTGGAATCGGGTGAACTGGTCCTGTCGCGGGTTTTCGCCACCGTCCGCTATCCGGCGGATTTTCTCCTGGTGGCGGCGGCCAACCCGTGCCCGTGCGGCTACCTTCTGGACACGAAGCGCTCCTGCAATTGCGAACCCTACCGGGTGCGGCGGTACCGCTCCCGGATATCGGGACCGCTCCTGGACCGGATCGACATCCACATCGAGGTCCCGCGGCTTTCCGCCGCCGACCTGATGGGGCAGTCGAAGGAAGAGAGCTCCGGTGATATTCTCACCCGCGTGGAGAGGTCCCGGAAGCTACAGGCAGAACGGCTCGAGTACACAAAAAGAGAGAATCAAGCGGAAAGCCGGGAACCGGAATCAGACGACGGTCCGGGTGGTTCACCGAAAGCCGTGACCGGAGCCGTCTACAGAGGGAACGCCTCCATGACGCAGGCGGATCTTCAACGCCACTGCCGTCTCGACCGGGAAGGGCAGTTGTTCGTCCGGCAAAGTCTCGACCAAATGGGGCTCTCGGCCCGGTCCTACCACAAGATCCTCAAGGTGGCCCGCACCATTGCTGACATAGAGGAGAAACCGGCCATCAGGGAGGAGCACCTGGCCGAGGCGGTGTCGTACCGCTGTTTCGACCGGGGGTGGGTCTGAGCAAAAGCAAGTTACTTCGCATAGAAAACAGGAACCCTCACTATCCACACTTCGACGGCAGAGGGCGGTAACGTCAACAATGAAGGATGATTTGCTTTCTGGTGGGCATAGCTGTCACGAACGAGAAGAAACCCCATAAAGTTGATAACTTCCTATACTGCCCGTAGGACACCATCCAGTAACCATGTAAACCGTCCCTCCCTGGGTCTGAGCAGCGGACGTTTGACTTAGTAATCAATATTCTGCTACCTTTTTTAAGGAGGTTTGAGATTTAAGGAGGCTTGAGAAATATGCAGTATGACATCAAGCAGTTGACTGGATCGAAATTGTTTTTTGAGAATGCGGAAAAGTGGGCCGATCGGCCCCGGTTCATGGTCCCGGCCGACGGCGGGTGGCAGCCGGTTCTGTGGAAGGATTACCGGGAGAATGTCGACCGGATAGCTCACGCCATCAAGTCAATTGGCCTGTCCACCGGCGACAAGGTGGGCATATACTGCGACAACCGCCTGGAGTGGATTTATGCCGGGTTCGGTATCCTGACCTCTCAGACGGTGGTCATACCTATCTATCACGCCACCACCGTGGAGCAGGGAACTTATATCGTTTCCCACTCCGATCTCAAGCTTCTGTTCGTGCAGAACAAAAAGCTTCTTGATATTCTCTTTTCCACCGGCGACCGTTTCCCCGAGTTGAAGCACATAGTCCTGCTCGAAGGCGACGTTCCCGATGAATACCATGGACGACCCTGCTTCTCACTGGAAGATTTTTACCGCGCCGGGGCGGCATTTAGGGAACAGCACCCCGATCTTCTAGGAAAACTGCTCATCAGCACTACCGGGAACATGGTAGCGCAGATGTACTACACCTCGGGAACCACCGGTAATCCCAAGGGTGTGCCGCTGACCTACGAGAATCTGGCCTACAGCAGCCGCGACTGGCTGGCTATCAACGGGCACCTGATTACCGAGGGTGGAGTGGACCTGCACTGGCTTCCCACCTCGCACATCTTCGGCTGGGGAGAAGTTGGGCTGGGTAATATTCTCGGTTTCACCAGCTATATGACCAATCCGAAAGACGTCCTCTCTCTGCTTCCCGTCTACCGTCCCCACCTGTTCTTCAGCGTTCCTCTCTACTACGAAAAGCTGTACACCACGGCCCTGACCAGCAGCGCGAACGTGGAGGAGCAGATTGAAAAACTCCGGGAGCTTACCGGCGGGCGGCTGCAGTTCCTGCTCTCCGGCGGGGCCGGACTGAAACGCGAGGTCAAGGATTTCTTCCTGAAAGCCGGCCTGTGGATAACCGAAGGATACGGGCTGACCGAGTGCTCGCCGACACTGACCATGAACCGTCATGGGGATTTTCACTTCGACTCGGTGGGTAAGCCCTATCCTTCAGTGGAGATCAAGCTGGGGAATGATGACGAGATACTGGCCCGTGGCCCGGTGGTTTTCAAAGGCTATTACAAGGACCCCGAAGCGACAATAAAGTGTTTCACCAAAGACGGCTGGTTCCGGACCGGAGACTGCGGGCGTTGGCTGGACGGGGGCTACCTGCAGATAATCGGGCGCAAGAAAGAGATTATCGTGACCGCCGGGGGCAAGAACATACCGCCTGAGAATATCGAGCGTCTGTTCGTGGACAACCCCTATATCGAGCACCTGGTGGTCTACGGCGATGGGAAGAAGTTTGTCACCGCCCTGGTCACCCTGGCGGAAGCGGCGGTGAAGCAGTACCTCCAAACACTTGGACAACAGGTAGAGGTCTGGGTTGAGGCGGTGCAGGACGAAGTGGTGCGGAAGCTGGTGGAAGAGGCAGTAGAAAAAGCCAACGCCAGCCTGGCCCGCTACGAGACCATCCGCAAATTCATGATCGTGCCGGAGCACTTCACCCCCATGAACGGGCTGATGACTCCCTCGCTCAAGGTGCGCCGTAAGGAAGTGTACAAACGGTTCGGCGAAGCGCTCGACGAACTCTACGAGCAGGCCGCCCGGGACCGCGCTGCCGGTCGGGAGTAGCGAAGACAACACCACTGCAGAAAAAAAAGCCCCTCTCCTGAAAACAGGGAGGGGCTTTTCAAGTCTGTAACTTTAACCCGCGTACTTGTGCAACACCAGCTGCTCGTGGATGTCGATACCGCGGGCGTTGAGACGTACCGACGCGATGCGGTTCTGATCGTCCAGTGAAAGATTCAAGTACCCGAACTCCCACAGGTAGAAAAGGTCCGGAATGATGTCGCGTTCGCCGATAGTTTCCTTCATCGTTTTCTCCAGGTCCGCCAGGGGCATCTCTGAATAAGCGTTTTCCTTCCAGTAACCGTAGAGAACGGTGAACAGGTTCAGCCTGACTGACCAGTCGAAGGTCTGCTGCTTTTTGGCCAGGAAGATCGGTCCCGCCATGCGGAACACCTGCCGGCCGGCAACCGGGTTGATCAGAGCCGCCAGGGCAATCCATATGGCTAATCCCCCCAAAGCGACGGTGAGCAGCGCGATTGGAATATCCAGCACGGTGGTGTGAAAAACCCCCTTGATGATCTTGGCCAGGAAAAGCAGGTCGATATCCACTAAAAAGTAGAACAACAGCTTGGAGAAAAATCCGAAACCGAAGGTCAGGGGGACCAGGATCAGCAGGCAGACCACGTCCAGGGCCAACAGTATGCCGTGGTCCGGCGCAAAACCATTGGCCAGGGCGTTCAGGGACCAGGCGTTTACCATCCACAGGAAGGAAAACGTGGTAAAGATCGCTCCTCCGAAGGCATTGCGGTTGCGAAACTCCATGAATCCGGCCAGGAACTGCCCGCCGGCTCCGAAGAGCAAGCACAGCACGGCGGCCGTTTTCAATCCAGCGGGAGTGATACAGAAGCCGAAACCGATGGGGGTCAGGGCGGCACAGCCGATGGCCAGCCCCAGCAGTCCAAGGGGCGCGGGAGTCCCGTAAGGTTCCACGTGTGACGGGGAAAAGAGGTTCATTTTTTCTACCATGATCATCAATCCTTTCTGCCATTGTTATCATTCTATGTGAATCAATTATATACGCGTTGTGTTCCTTCGCTCAACCCTGTCCTGATGCTGTTGACAAGCATACCAGAAATATTTTGCATTTGCAAGAATATTTTGTTGACAATGCAAAAAATCTGTGGTAATTTGGACGTGCAGTCATGAAGTTAACCACCGTTAATATTTGAAGGGAGATAGTGAAATGAGTCTTGATAACAAGGTTGCTGTAATCACCGGGGGTGCCCGGGGTATTGGATTTGCTGTTGCAAAAAGATATCTTGCTGAAGGGGCCCGGGTGGCTCTGTGGGATATCCTGGAAGAGACCATTGAAACAGCCCGGGAGAAGCTTGCCGCCGGCGACAGCGAAGTCCGGGCCTACGTGGTGGATGTCACCTCCTCAGAGCAGGTCAAGGCGGCCATGGATCGGGTGGAAGCCGATCTAGGCCCGGTGGACATTATGGTCAACAATGCCGGCATAACCCGGGACTCCATGGTTCACAAGATGAGCGACGAGGCCTGGGACGCCGTGATTAACGTTAATCTCAAGGGCGTTTTCACCTGCGGCCGGGAAGCCGCCGCCCGCATGCGCGCCCGTGGTACGGGCGTCATTCTCAATACCACCTCAGTAGTAGGTTCATGCGGCAATATCGGGCAGACCAACTACGCCGCTTCCAAGGCAGGCGTCATCGGCATGACCAGGACCTGGGCTAAAGAACTGGGGCGCAAGGGAGTTCGTGTCAACGCCGTGGCCCCCGGGTTCACCATGACAGAGATGATGGGTACCGTTCCCGAAAAAGTGCTGGACATGATCAGGGAAAAGACGCCGCTTTGCCGGCTGGGTCAACCCGAAGAGATCGCGGCAGCCTTCGCCTATTTGGCCTCCGACGACGCCGCGTTCGTTACGGGGCAGGTCCTGGGTGTGGACGGCGGCCTGGTGCTGTAGAAAAGCAAGTAAGGTCATTCTCCGGCTTGACCGGTGAATCCAACTAATAATAAGAGGTAGGAGATTACATCATGAGTAAAATGGAAACAACCGTGGACAATCAGCTGGCCGCCATGGATCGGTGCGTCCGGACCGCTCTTGACGAACTGCCGCTGGACGAACTGTGGAAAGTGCCGCGGAGAGCAACAAACTGGTTCCGGTTTTTAAGAGGAGAGCTCACTCCCCGCCTGGCCCAGACACCATCGCGTGAAGTGGCCCGCTGGGGACGGGTGCGCTTGCTTCGTTACGAAACTGCCGGTCCTGAAAAAGCCTGCCCGGTCCTGATGGTCCCCTCTATCATCAACAAGTACTACGTACTGGACCTGCGGCCGGGCCAGAGCCTGGTGGAATTTCTGAGCCAGGCGGGGATTCCCGTCTACATGCTCGATTGGGGAGAGCCGGCTCCGCAGGACCGCTTCACTACCATGGAAGATCACATCATACGGTGGCTCGGCGCTGCGGTGCGGCGCACCTGCCGGGATGCTTCGGTGGAAAAGATACACCTGCTCGGCTACTGTATTGGCGGAACATTCGCGAGCATGTACGCTGCTGTCAGGCCGAAACGAGTGGCCGGTCTTATCGCTCTGTCCTCGCCGGTGAATTTCCACGACGAGGGGCTGCTCAGCGTGTGGGCCAAAGAACCGACCCTGGACATCGACCGGATAGCAGAGTTGATGGGACTCGTTCCTTCGGAGCTGCTGCAGGCGTCGTTCTTCATGCTCAGCCCTGGCGCCCAGAGAAGAAAGTTAACCGCTTTGATCGACCGCTTCTGGGATGAAGGGTACGTGGAACGGTTCCTGGCTCTTGAGACCTGGCTCAACGATAACGTGGACTTTCCCGGCGCCACTTATGTGCGACTCATCCGGGACCTGTACCGGGGGAACAAACTGATCAAGGGCACCTTTTGCCTGGATGGTGCGCCGGTTGATCTGGGGAATATTTCCTGCCCGGTCCTGACCGCCGTCTCCGACCGGGATCACATCGTTCCGGATCCCTCGGCGGTCGTTTTCCACGACCTGGTGTCGAGCGAAGACAGGACACTGCTCAAGCTTAAAGGCGGACACATCGGGGTGACCGTGGGCCGCCGGGCCCGAAACAACCTGTGGCGGGAAGTCAGGATTTGGCTTCAGGACCGCCCCTGCCATCAGCTGAAGCATTAATCAGCTAAAGCATTAATCTGTAGAAAACCTGAATGGGAGTTTTAGTGTTTGAGATTGAACTTGATAATCTGATACAGTGACATAGTATCGGAATGATCAAACCGGATGAACCATATAGGCCAAATGAACCATATAGGCCAAATGAACGATATAGGCCAAATGAACGATATAGGCCAAATGAACGATAGGAAAGGCGTGAATGAATCATGAGTTTCAACCCTTTTGACATGCAGCGTCAAATGATGAAAGAATTTGAACAGGGATTCAGCGAATACGTAGAAAAAACCATACGGGATCCCTTCTTTATGAAGATGGTGGCACAGAACATGAACACCTCTATGGATTTCCAGGGGATGATAAAGAAGCAGATAGCCACCGTGCTTAAGACCCTGGGTATGCCCGATGAGGACAGCATGACCCGGTTGTACCAGACGGTGCACAACCTGGAAACGAGACTGCTGGACATGGAAGAGCAATTCGAGGACCTGGTGGAGATCGTGGGCCGCCTGGCCGCCGGCCAGAAAGCGGTAGCCGAACTGAAATCACAGGCTAACGAGCTGGGAAAACAGGTGGCGGACCTCAAGGACCGCCTGGAGAAAAGCGCCGCCCTGGCCAGGGAAACAACTTCAAAAGCCCCGGCAAAAAAAGTCATCACCAAAAAGAAGCCGGCGATCGGAAAAGCTGCCGTTCTGAAAACGAAATCAGTAAAAAAGGCCGCGGCAAAAAAGAAAGCGGCGGCCCCAAAGAAAAAAACAGCCGCCGTTAAAGCTAAACCGGCGAAGAAGACTGTTGCGAAAAAAGCGGTAGTCAAGAAGACAGCCGCCAGGACTAAACCGGTAAAGAAGAAGAGCGCTGCCAGGTAACGGATGAGGAGCCCAGAGGATGAAGGAGCATGAACAGGAGAACTTACTGAAGATAGCCGACGAGTACCGGCAGGCCTACGAGTTTCTGGCCGCCAGCGAATCGCTGCAGTCTTTCAAGGAAAGAGTGCGTGGCCTGATGTCGCCCACCCCGCGGGACGAGGTGTACCGGGAGCACTCGGTAACCCTCTACCGTTACCGGCGAAGCGCTCCCGCCACGAATAAATATCCCCTGATGATCGTACCTTCTCTGGTCAACAAGCCGGCTATCATGGATTTGCTCAAAGGCGAGAGCTTCATCGCCGCCTTGCTTAAGCGGGGCCTCGACGTCTTCATGCTGGAATGGGGATTGCCGACACCGGGCCAGAAACACTACAGCCTCGATTTCTATATCAACAACTACCTGGCCCGGGCGGTCCGCCGGACCATGAAGACGGCCGGAGCGGACGGAGTCTCGCTGGCGGGATACTGCCTGGGAGGCCTGTTGTCGCTTCTGTATGCCGCCTGTGATGGGGGACACCGGGTAAAAAGCCTGCTACCCATGGTGGCCCCGGTCAATTTTGAAGACCGGGGGCTGTTGAGCTGGTGGGCCAGGAAAGAGCACTTCGACGTGGACAAGCTGGTTGACACGTCGGGCAATATCACCGCCGATTTCTTCGCCGGCAGTTTCCCCTGGCTGGTCCCGGCGGGCAAGCTCAAGCAGCTGAGGACCCTCTACAAGAAGCACCAGGATCCCGAGTTTTTAAAAAGCTTTTTCGCCCTGGACATCTGGATCTCCGAGAACATACCGTTTCCCGGACAGGTCTACCGTGAGATCATCAAGAATGGTTACCAGCGTAACTCGCTTGTAAAACAGCGGGCTTGGCCTCTCGGCTCCCGGACGGTCTATCTCTCGGATGTGACCATGCCGGTATTTGCCTTAACAGCGGCTTTCGATCACGTTTCACCGGTGAAATCGTGTACTGCCCTGGGGGAACTGCTCAAGGACCATCCGGATTGCACCGTCACCGCTTACCAGACGGGCCACCTGGGAATAGCCCTGGGAAAGGACCCCCGCAACAAACCCACCACCCTCTACTGGGACGATATAGCCGCCTGGCTGAGCGCGCGCGACCTGTAGATAGTACAGTTGGACCCTCACACAGGCTGCTTTATTTTTTCTTGTCGAGGCGATCTATTTCCTCTGCCAGGTCCCTCAGCTTCTTCTTAAGATTGCTTATCTCGCCCTGGTCTTCGTTTTCAGGTTCGGTTTCAACTCCGCGGGCTTCGGGCTGCTGCCCCCAGAGACTCATCCAGGGATTCATGAACGCCGCTGGTGACATCAAGCCGCTCCCACCCTGTTGGGGAAACGCGGTAGGTATGGTCCCTTTGAGAAACTGGGACGCCAGGGGGAAAAACTGTCCGAAGAAGCTTTTCAGGACCATCTCGTTGGATCGGACCAGCAAATGAACGAGTTCCGCCGGGATAGAATCATTGAGCACATCGCCGTTTCGGGACAGGAGAATCTGCAGCAGGGTCACCACGGTGACGTCCCGGTCGCTGCCGGCTTCTTGCACCTGCACATCCCGCCCCTCCAGGACAAGATCGAGCAGATCGTCCCTGGTAAGGTGGCAGGAACGCTCCGTGTCGTAGAAACGCCGGTTTTTGTATTTGCGAATAATTAATCGGTCCGACATGGCTGAAATCACCGCTTTCAGAAAAAAACTTTCCCCTCAAAGATACCATTAATAAAGGAATAAATCAAACAAAGCGAATCTATTTTGCATTTTTCAAAAATAAATGTTGCGTTTGCAAAATAACTGTGTTATGATTGGGGCGTGAAAGCAAAGGCGGCCCCTTGGACGCCGAGTAAACCGAAAACTTGCAAACGCAAAAAGGAGGAAAAGAAAGATGAAGAAGAACACCGTAAAGGAAACCACCACCACCATATTAGAAGGAGGAGAAAGAATCATGGAAAAGACGAGAGCTAAACTGAACGAGATCAACGAGGTTACCACCAAGGCTATGGACGAGTATATCGATCTGGGAATAAAGGTGCAGGATGAGATGTTCGAGATGGCCCGGCAGCAGATGGACAACTATCGCGAGTACACGGAGTTTGCCCTGAAAAACCAGGCAGATTTTTTCAGCCAGTACGAGAAGAACGCCAGGAACACCCGGCAGCTGTGGCTTGAAGGCCTCAAAAAGTGGCGCGAGTCGCTTGAGAGTAAAACGCTGTAAAGCTTTCTCACCCATCAGAAGCAGTGCAGCGACATCTTCACACAAACGGCGCCCTCTCTTTCACCGGGGGGGGCGCCGTTATTCTTATCCAGCTCTCTTGCCTCATAGCTCATTCGTTTTTCGCAGATGTAAAAAATGGGCAGTTGTTTTGCATATGCACAATTTTTCTTGACAGGTTGTCGGCTGATCCTTATAATTAACTGTTATCAAAAGAGATTATTATTCTAAGAAAGGCAGTTTATAGCGGATGCACGTGCGAAAAGGGCGGATACGAAATACAAGTACGAAGATCATAGCGCTGATTGCCGTCCTGTTCCTGTGTTTCTCCGCTCCGGCGTCAGCCACATCGCTGTTCCGCCCGGAAGAACCTGTCCATGTCATGGATGGGGAAGAAGCCCAGCCATGGGCCTTCATAGAACGGCATGTCGACCCGCATCCACAGTTTCCCGAAGAACCGTTTCATCCAAAGCTGGTTCAGTTTTACCAGCAGACGATAGCAGCCTTCGGTACCAAAGAGCCTCATTCGAGCACGTTCCTGCTGCATGCCATGCCGGGGTGGAATTCGAGCACGAAGCCCAATCCGATTTTGATGATTCACGGCGCCAACGAGGACGCTACACGCCGTTTCACGCGTCCGCTGTCAACGGCCCATCCGGACCACCTGACTCGAACCGGTCTGGGGCAATACCTGGCCCAGCGGGGTCATGCCGTGTTTGGAATTTCATTCAGCCATTTCCACGGATGCAATCTTCATCAGGGAGAACAGGTTGCCAATGCAATCAGCCGTATCAGGGCTCTGCTTGGCCGGGAAGACGACCAGGCTTTCAAAGTGGATCTTATCACCTATTCCAAGGGAGCCATGGCCGCCCGGTGCTACGTGGAAAGCGCCGGTGAATATTACGGACTCGACTACCTTACTCTGTATCGGGACGACATCGGCACAATCGTTTTCCAGGTGGCTCCCATAGGCGGGCTCGATCTGCCGTTCAGGTATTACGGCTATAATCTGCATGTCATGGCCTCGGGAACTCCGGCTCCGGTGGGTGCCAGGAGAATGTTCATCATGGGATCCTGGCAGGACACCGGCGACAGCTACATTCACTCCGGTTGCTTTCCCGGGCAGCTGCAGATGATTCACGACGTGGGCGAACGTGGTGTTCCCGTGGGGCCGATGAGCTACACCATGGACGCCAACTACACCATGCGGTGCCTTCGTTCGGGCGGTGTTTCGCATTACCTCCATTCCGAAGGCCTGGAAGCTGCCCGCAACGCCGGTGGCAACCTGATTCAACTGCTCAATGAACTCGGGCTGCCTGGCGGTGTCGATGCCGTGCTCGTTGCCGGTACCCATCCGGTGCTGCACGAAGAGGTGATGTTTCCGCAGTGGCACACCCCCAGCGGCATGGAGCTTACCGATGTCAGTGACGGCGTACTCTTTCTAAAAAGCGCACTCTATGTGGAAGGGCTTACGGGCCGCGGGGCCAGGACCGTGGATCCGAAAACATTTCCGCTCAACCATATCGACATCTCCCGTTCGCCTGATGTCTACGAGTATATTGCCGGGCAGTTGGACCGGTAATAGCATAATCATCCTGCAAACATTGATTTCCACCAAATAAGCAAATAAAGTTGACATTTTACTAATTGCTTACTACAATAATCTAGATTCAGCGGTATAAGAACATAATAATATAAGGCCCTTGCCATGGGGTCTTTTTGTGTTGTCGGAGATTTATTTCAGAAGCATCATACAAAACATCATACAAAACATCATAGAAAGCAGGTACTAATCATGGTCGTTTGTTTTTCGAAGGGAATACAGTGGAGAATTCTGGCAGTTACTGTGATGGTAGCTTTCATGTCGGCTGCCGTTCTTCCGCAGGTTGAAGCCGGTACCGCCGGCAAGGTCGGCGGGGCCATTGTCGGAGCGCTCTCAGGTGCTGGAATCGGTTATCTTATAGGTCTGGTAGGCAGTCTTCCTCTTGCCTTCGGCGGCGCCGCGTTATTTCCCATGCTGCCTGCAGTGCTGATAACCGCTGGAATCGGGGCTGCAATCGGATACGGCGGTACGGCGCTGGCACAAAAGATTTTCAAAGGCACAAAAGGTCTCGGAAGTAAAATCGTCGCCGGTTTGCTCGGCGCCGTGGGCGGCGCGGCAGCCGGCTACATGGTTGGAGCACTGGCCAGTATCCCCGTGCTTCTGGGCGGTGCGGCGTTGTTTCCCATGATGCCGGCGGTGCTGATAGGTGCCGGGCTCGGCGCGGTGGCCGGAGTGTTCGGCACATCATTGATTATGAAGTTCTTTGGCCGCAAAGGCGGCGGGGGCGCCCGGGGCGACCTGCGTGATGCCGAGGATAAGACGGATGTCTCTGCCAAAGAGCAGTACGAAGCGGCCCACCGCCGGTACCTGGAGATGCTGGAAGCTGGTAGAAATCCCGGTGATCCGGAAGTTGTTGAAGCCTACAACGAATACAGGATGTGGTACGACCGGTATCAGCAAAGCAAGTAGCGGCCGGTAAAAAAGGGAACGTTCGACGTCATTTCCGTAGTCTGAGAGACCAAAGTGTACCTCTACCATATCCTCAGTCAGGAACGTTTGCAGGAGAAGCTTGCTTTCGCCAAAGAACACGGCGGCCGGCTCATGCTGACTCCGCACGCCAGCTCCATGGACATCACCGGGGGTCTCATTCCCGCCTACCTGCACTGCCTGGATACCCTGGTTGGGTCCATGCGGTTTTCCATCAAATCAGACACGTGTTCGGCCATCCGGATAGAGCTGCAACCTGAGTCCAGGATCTACCGCTACCGGGGGCCGCAGTCGGAGATCAGTTTTGACAGTCTGGCGGATAGCTACGATGTCCTTCACACCGTTTACGACAACCATGATTTCGTGCGCTGGCAGGAGATCCTCCTGGTGAACAACCGGGCAGTCCGGAGTTGGACGCACCACCCGGACGTGATTCGCCATGACTTCCTGGAGCAGCTTGAAAAACTGAAAAACGGCGAGATTCCGTCCGAGCGGTTTTTCTACCTGGACATCACCCCGGAGGAGCAGTATCTCGAAGCGCACCTCATCGGCAAGCACATCGGCGTTCTCGACGAGCTGCCCGAACCGGAGGAGCAGATCCACCAAAAGATGATGAAGGTCTTCCGCCGAGTGGGCGCCGCCTGAGATACCGTGTCCCGCAAAGCCTTGATTTTTCAGAACCTGATGCTGTATGCTTGCGGTGATTGCAGGATAAAATACCATATTTGATATGGATTTTTAGAGCGGGACTAACTATTATGTCATATGAAGTGCCGGTTCTTGCAGTGGCTGCGGCTTCGATAGGCTTTTTCCACACACTCTTCGGTCCGGACCATTATCTCCCTTTCATTGTCATGTCGAAGTCCGGCAAATGGTCATTGCGCAAAACGATTCTGATTACGTTTCTCTGCGGTGTCGGTCATGTCCTGAGTTCGGTCCTTCTCGGTTTTATCGGGATCGCCTTCGGCCTCACGGTGACTAGATTAGAAGCGGTGGAATCCTGTCGGGGCAATCTGGCTGCCTGGGCGCTCATTGCCTTCGGATTGGTTTATTGCATTTGGGGGATACGGCAGGCCGTGAGGAACAAGCCGCACCGGCATCTGCACGCCCACTCCGACGGGGTTATGCACGAGCATTCCCACGGTCATAAGGATCTGCACGTTCACGCCCATAGTGAAAGCAGTACCAGGAATCTTACGCCATGGGTGCTCTTTACTATCTTCATCCTGGGACCGTGTGAGCCGCTGATTCCGTTGTTGATGTATCCGGCAGCGAAAAGCAATCTATACAGCGTGTTGTATGTCGCCACTATTTTTGGTTCAGTTACTATTGCCACCATGATGAGTGTCGTACTGTTTTCGAGGTATAGCATGAGCTTTATTCCCATGGCGAAGCTGGAGCGGTATACACACGCTCTGGCCGGGGGAACAATACTGCTGTGCGGGCTGTCCATTCAATTTCTCGGTCTGTAAGAACTCGCGGAAAAAAAATAAACCCCGGCTGCCGGTGCCTTGCACCGGGCCGGGGCAACATCGATGATGTTTCATCCTGATGGTGAAACATCCTTCAGATGTTTTAACAGAGGATGGGTTTGAAAATCCTATTCTAAAAATCGTGTGCTGGTAACAATCTCTTCTCCCGTGGGCTCTTCGAAGAACTCGTAGGTTTCTCCGCACAGTTCCCAGGTATTTCCCCAGAGATCCAGCTTGTCCTTGCGCCACAGCTCGAACCAGACTTTGTTCTTGGCGTAGCGCACACGGCACTCGGTCACCAGGGTCTTGGTGACCTGGAAGCTCACCTTGGCGGCGGCGACTATTTGACCGTTTATCTCTATGTTGAAGAGTTTGAGTATTTTCAGGAACTGGACCTGAGTCTCGAGCTGGGGAAGGAGAGACGCTTCGATGGTCATCTCCATGTAGTTCGTGCTCTGGATGGTTTCTTTTTCCGTTTTCCAGAAAGCCTGGATAAACTCGCGCTTGGTTTCGCGCCCCTTGCGGTGCTTGTAGCGCGGATCGCTGTAGCCGTAGCCGGGGAAGTACTCCCGGAGGATATTGCCCTGGTGCTCCTCGGGAATCAGCGCGATGAGTGTTCCGTCATTGTTTAAAAGATCGGCCTGAATCTGCTCGACGATCATGCTCGCTACCGGGTCCAGGGCCCGCTTCTGCAACCGGTGCAGTTTCTTGTAGCAAGCCGAGAGGGCGTAGAAAAGCTTTATGTCGTCCCGTTTCATGGTGCTGATCACCTGCCGGGCGAAATCTTCACAGCGGTTCCGGTAGGAACGGGCTTTCTCCACGTAGGTTTGCTCCAGCTGCCCGATCTCGGAAGAGTCTTCATAAGGATATTCCTCCACCGCGTACCAGGCATCGAGTTTTTCCCAGTAGGCCCTGATTATCTGGTGCCCCTCAAGGACCGTGTCCGTGAGGACCGCTCCGGATGTTTCCGCTCTCAGGCCCGCTGCCATGGTGATAAGCAGTATTGCCGCGGTGAGCGTCGTGATCAGGGTTCTCGTTTTCATGGTTGGTGCCATCTCCTTGCCGGGGGCCGATTTGTTTTAAGTGAAGTTTTTCTTCTTTGACAGGTGGTGTTTTGAGAGATAATGTCTGGTTGGGTGGTCCTGCAGGAAGAGCTGGTCTACACCGGCTCTCCCTGCGAGAACCTTACTTGTGATCTTACCAGGTGAAGCGGCGGGTGTACTCGTCGTCGTACTCGCCATCGTTGTTATCAGCGGGAGGTATCGGAGGGGGATCCTGTATTTCGCTCCCAATGACGACTTCTTCACCGGTGGGTTCTTCGAAGAACTCGTAAGTCTCTCCGCACTTCTCCCACTGCGGTTCCCAGAAGTAATCCTTCTTGGCGTGGTAGAGCTCGAACCAGACTTTGTTGCGCTCGTACTTGCGCTGGCACGTGGTAACCAGGGTCTTGGAGACCTGGAAGCTCACCTTGGCGGCGGCCACGATCTTGCCGTTGATCTCGATTTCGAAAAGCTTGAGTATCTTGAGGAAATCTACCTGGGCTTCCAGGCTGGCCATCAGTTCCACTGCAATGGTCATTTCCATGTAGTTGGTGGTCTGGATGGTTTCCTGCTCGGTCTTCCAGTAGGCGTGCATCAGCTCCCTGCGCACCTCGGTGCCCTTACGGTAGATGTACTTGGGGTCGGCGTATCCGTATCCGGGGAAGTACTCCTGCGTGATGTTGCTGCGGTATTTCTCGGGGATGCAACGGATCATGCTGCCCGAATCGTTGATTGAGTCGGACTGGATCCTGTCCACCAGGGACTTGACTGCCGGGTCGAGGGCGCGCTTCAGAAAACGCTCATGTGTTTTATAAAAGCTTGAAAAGCTATTAAACATGTCCACGTCGCCGTCCTTCATCTTGCTGCTGATCACTCGGGCCAGCTCTTCGGTGCTGTTGCGGTAGGTCCTGGCCTTTACCACATAATCACGCTCCAGGTCACCGATCTCCGGAGACTTAAACGGATATGCTTCCAGAACATATTTAGCTTCCAGCATGTTCCAGTACTCGTTAATGAGCTTGTAACCTTCCAGCTCGATATCACTTTCCGTTGCCCAGGCGCTCATCCCGGAACAAACAACAAATACTGCTACTACTACCGACCAGAGAATTCTATTTTTTTTCATTTTCAAACCCCTTCTCTCTATTTTGGTCTTGTGTGTGGTCACGTTTTTGTGACTCCTTTCTTTGTGCTTCACTAACAGTTTACGGCTAATTTATTATTTGGGCCACTTACAAACCACTTACAAATGTAATTGCGTTGTAAGTGAATGCTCTTTGTCGATGCAGGAACGCGAAGCTGGTGCAGGAGTGCTAACTCGCTTTTTTTCGGTTGATTGTCACGAGTAATGAATTGTAAAATTACAGGTAACCTTCTTATTTATTATATAGCTATAGCCATTACACCATTGGTTGAAGTGGAAGGAACGGGGGAGAAGGTGACGGGAGATTGGACCTGAGCCGGAAAAAAATATCGCTGGCCGTGTGCGGCCTGGTTCTGGTTCTATCTGTCGTGCTGGTAACCAGCTCCGGGTTGAGATCGACCAGGGTCAGGTATGCATTCAGAAAGGCGGAAGCCCTGTGCGAACAGGCCCGTTTTCAGGAGGGAGCCCTCCTTTACGAAGAGCTGGTTCGGCGCTACCCGGCCAGCGATGAAGCCCGGCGTGCCGTTTACAGGCTTGGAGGAGTGTATGATAAGCTCGGCAAGCCGGTGGAAGCGGCCGGGTGGTACGAGCGGTATCTCGTGCAGCCATCCCGTTCCAGGTCGTGGATAGCCATGGCGGCCAACGTGCCCGTACGCGGTCAGGTGCTCATTCGCCTGGCCGGACTGAAGCTGGAAAGCCTTCAAGATGCACGAGGCGCCGCTGATAACCTGGAAGAGTACGTGAAATTATTTCCGCGCAGTCAGTATGCGCGGGATTGCCAATATCTTATTGGCGTGATCAACGAACGGTATTTGGAGGACAAACGCTCCGCGCTGAACGCGTATGGCAGCGTGCTGACATTGCCTGGCGAGCCGTTTTCCGATAGATTCAGCTCCCGCCCGTCAATGTTGCAAGTCATGGGAGTGCCTGATGATACCGTGACCGCGGCCCGTGCTAAGGTTGCCGCTCTGCGGTCTGAAGGGGGACATTAATAGGTGGACGGGGAAAAGCTGGAACAAGATAAGTTAATCTTTCATTCGACTCCTGAGCAGTTACTCAAGCAGCTGGAGGCGAATCCCTATGACCGGATCTTCAGCCACGGGCCCGAAGAGGGAACCGGTCTCGATTTGCGCGCGGAGATTACCAGTTATTTGCCCCGGAATCCGGCGGAACCACTGACAAAAGGGCACCTGGAACCGATCGTTAAAGCGTTCAAGGGCAAGCAGGTGGTTTCCATGATCATGTGGTCACGCACGCCGCCCAAAGGGAAAGAACCGGAAAAGACCGTCATATCGAAAAGCGAACAGATATCGAATGTTATTTCGAAACAGGTGTGGTCCCGTATTGAAACACTGGTCCAGGGATATGTCGACGATGAAGACCGCCAGACTCCTGAAAAGCTCGAGTTGAGAAGAAAACAACTTATGGAGCTTCTCAAGGAGCACAAACTGGGCCGGTTGCTGGAGAAAATCGGCGCACATGACCAGGAGACGGTAAACGACGCTATCGATCTGGCTATCATGGTGACTGCCACCACCAAAAAAGTGGCAGCGTATGAGGAATACCTCATCGAGTCACGATATTTTCAACTTACGAAGAAAAAGCCGTTGCTGCGCCGATACCTGTCCGTCATGATGACGGGGGCTCTGCTTGCTCCTCTCGGCGGAATCATGATGGGGGGGGGCCAGTCAAGGCTTGCGCGGTCAGACCCTCGATAATTTCCCCGAAGCGCTTCGAAAAGAGTTTGAGGACGCTTTTGAAAAGGCTTCCCGGCGGTTTTCCCGCACGCTTGAATACGCGATAAAGAAGCTTGGCACTATGGTCAAGTGCCTTGAAACTCCCGATCAGGTTGATATTAAAATAACGGCACCCATCGAAGATTCGTTGCGGAAAGGTGTCCCTGCAACAATGCCCGAAATGGATTTCAAGGAAGAAGTCATGGACTGTATCTATTTTCGACGGTTGACCTTCGAGGACGAAACCCTGAAGAACATTTTCAAGGCGTTGTGTGAGCAGGAAACTGTTGAAGGAACAGCACAATCCAGTTTGAAAAACAGGATATTTACAATATTCATTGACGCTTTCTGGGATTCCGACCGGGTCAGCGTGTTGTACCTGGAACCTTCCATGATGTTCAGTAAGGCCTTGTTCAGTCCGGGAAATCAGCGTCTCAGCGCACATTTCGGCCGTTTGACCAACGAACAGAAGGTTATCTATGATCTTCTGGTTAAAAATTATAACCAGGTAATCGCGCAGACCAGGAAAAAAGGGCAGGGAATGGCGACGGTCCACGAACTGGCGGAAATCGTCAGACGAAAGTACAAGTTTGCAATGATTAAACAATACTGTGAGCGTCGCGCCCGAACCCAGGCAATGCAGCAGGAGCGGCAAATCATTATCGATTATCTGAGCGAGTCTGAAGCGTACCAGGAAGCCGAAACGGTGTATGAAGCCATCCGCAAGGAGGTCGGGGATACCCTCTGCGCTCTGGTAGCGTTTTACCTGGTCCTGCCGGGTCTCGATCTGCCTCCGGATGCATCCGCAAAGTTTCTCCCCTACAAGAAGCAGCAGACCCAGGAGATGGGAGAATTGATGAAGATACTCCAATCATGCAGGATCGTCCGGGATGTGTCCCGTTACTCCAAAGAAACGGTAGTGGTGCAGTGTCAGCGCGCTGATATCAAGTTTCCGAGTTACTGCAGCCTGTCCGGTCTGAAAATGGAAGAGCATTTTGACCAGTTCCTGGATGCGAATATATCCAGGGCAACCCAGTCGCTGTTTAAAAGAAAAAAAGAAGAAGATTAGCAGCTTAAGTGCCGGCTACGGTAGAGGCCGGTTTGTGGACAGTTCCGTCGGACAGTTCGATGGTTGCCTCATTGATGAGACCCATAATATCAAGAGAATGATATGTCTGCTCAGCCACGTTGATCATCCTGATGGTGCCGCCCTCGCGAATAACCTGTCGAAAATACTTTTCGAGGATTGATATGCCGAAGCTTGTAATCATATTGACGTGTTCCAGGTCAAGAACCAGGTTTATGTGTGCCTTTTTTGTTGCTGCCTGGAGCTCCTCCTTGAGAATCTGGTCACGTTCGGTCCGGTCGCCGATTTGACCGAACAGCCTGACACATACGGTAGTACCTCTGGTCCATATCTTGATAGGTTCATTGTTGGCAATGGTCATAGTGGCGAATCCTCCTGTGTAGTAATGATAACGCAGTGATAAACGAATGTCAAAAGTTACTTGTTAGCATTATTCACAGGCCACCCACCCTCTGATAAGTGAGTCTAGAAAGAGAGGACTGTTAGGCATTGTTACTGGATGGTGTCCTACAGGCCTGGTAGAAAGTTACCAGCAAGCTTGGGATCTCTTCTCGTTCATTACCGTTACGCCCACACTAATGTCCTTCATCGTTCCATACTGACGTTGCCGCCCTCGACTCTGTGAGTGTAGAAAGGACGGAGATCTGACCTTGTTACTGAATGTTGGTCAGGAGGACGGTTGTACCTCTTTGTGCAGTTGAATGTCCAGACAATCGGTAACCGATTTCAAAGTTACCAGCGCGATTCCCCTGCTCTCCGGTCTGATCACAGGTGTTGTGTCCGCAGTATTTAACAGGGGATCAATGATGTATTTGAGGATTTCTCTCTGGGGATAGTTTTGGAGAAGAACGCTTAAGAACTTGATCAATCGTTCTTCAGGAAGTTTCTCCAGGTGCTCGAACATGGGTTCGTTGATTTTTTGCACCTTTTCGATTTCCAGCTCCGAAACGGTTGCCAGAGGAGTGGTTCCATGTGAAAAAATCTGCCAGATCACCAGGCTCATCAGTATCAGGAATTCGCGTTCATCCTGCTTCAGGTAGTCCTGTCCCGTGGACATGAGGAACGTACACAGGTGCGGCTGCTGCTTATCCATATATTTAAGGAGTTTCTGGGTCTTTTCCGGGCTCATGCTGGCCATTTTCATCCAGACCTGGCTTACGGTTTCTTCGGTGAACATAGGCATTGTCGTTACCTCGCATCTTTTATAGAAGCTTTTACCTATAGCATTTAATCTGAATCAATAGATCCAGGGTAATTAAACATCCAAAGGATGTTAAACATCCAAGGGATGAGAACATCCGAGAGGATGTAAGCATCCGCAGGATGATCATAGTCGGGACTCTTAACACGTATCGGCAGGTATTGTGATCAGACTTTAAATCTAATGGTAATTAGATCACCATCACGGACCGGGTAGTCCCGGCCTTCTATTCTGGCAGCCCCAGTTTCCCTGACTTTTTTCAGCGATCCCAGGCTAAACAAGGTGTGCAGGTCAATGACCTCCGCCTTTATGAATCCCCGTTCCATGTCGGTGTGGATTTTTCCAGCCGCCTGGCTGGCGGTGCAGCCTTCGGGGAGGAGCCATCCCCTTATTTCTGTTTCGTTAGTAGTGTAAAAGGTGATCAGCCCGAGCAGCTCTCTGGTGATGCGGATGATCTGGTTGAGCGCGCTTTCGGTGAGACCCATTTCGCGCAGGAAATCTTCCTGGTCTTCCTCTGGGAGCTCCGCGATCTCCGCCTCTATTTTCGAAGAAACAGCGGCAAAGCCGGCAGCGCATTGTTCGGCGAACGCTTTCACCGAGGCGGTGTACCGGTCCGGTTCAGACTGCAGCAGTGAGTCTTCGGAAACATTGGCCACGTAGAGGACCGGCTTACCTGACAGGACGCCAAGTTCCTGAATACGCGGATCATCACTCAGGGATGGATTGCCTTTGATAGGCAAACCCCGGTCAAGCAAATCGCGCGCCTGCTCTAAGAAGGTTTGTTCCTCCACCGCTGCCTTATCGCCCACCCGGGCTGCACGGGTCACCTTCTCCAGCCGTTTGTCCAGTGTCGCCAGGTCGGCCAGGGTCAGCTCAATGGTGACGGTGTCGATATCGTCAAGCGGGTCGAACGACGTCGTGGTGTGGACCACATTGGGATCATCGAAGCACCGTACCAGGTGCAGGATGGCGTCCACTTCCCTGATTTTTGCCAGAAAACGGTTACCCAGACCTTCTCCGCTGTGAGCTCCCTTGACCAGCCCGGCTATGTCGACAAAGGTCACTACCGGCTGTACCACCCGTTTTTCAGGCATGAGCCGGGAGAGCGTTGCGAGCCTCTCATCCTGCACTGCCGCCACACCAGTGTGGCTGTCGATGGTACAGAACGGGTAGTTGGAGGCCGGCACCCCGGCACCGGTAAGGGCGTTAAACAGTGTAGATTTGCCGACGTTGGGAAGCCCGACTATACCGCATGACAGGCTCATGACAGGCGCTCCTTCACCGGGAGTCGTCTGTCCGGTATCCGGGCCCGGTAGTGCTTGATCAGGCAAGCCAGGCAGATCAGCAGTATGGCACCCAGTCCGAAGCGTTCTCCGGGAGAACTGGACAGGGACCACCTGGCGTAGGCTACCGCCGGACGCAGCACTGATTGTGCCAGGTTTCTGGCGGTGGGATTGTTTTTCAGAATCCTGGCCGTGGGCGGACCTATACGTCGGTAATACAATGAAACGAAAAGACTTCCCGGGTAATTGGTCTTCAGATAGCGGTCCCTGAACTGTTTGAGCGTGATTACCTCCTGGGCCAGGGGGCTGTAGAAAGCAGCGGAGGCGATGAAACATGCCCTGACCCCTTCCGGCATTATCTCATCTCCGGTGTTGAGGGAACCCTGCGTGGTGAGCGTCATGTTCATAGTCCCGAAAGCGTTACCGTAGTTGCTCTGGGCTTTCAATTTGGCTTTGCCGGGAAGGTCTCCCGCCACCACCTCGAAGGATATTATTCCGTCCTGGCAGACGAGCTCCAGTTCGTTGGACGACGTTTGTGCGTACACTTTCCGTATGTCGATATCCCCATACAGGATGGTAACCGTTATCTTGTGCCCGTCGGGAACGGCGGTTCCCGAGGCGTCGGTAATCACTTCCGACACCACGGTGGTGGAGCTGTCACCGTCGGCGTGCAGCGAAGATGATACCGGCACCAGGGTGATAGTACCGTAGGGATCGGTCCCTTCCGGTAGCGGCACCAGGCCGATTGCCGCCGGGATGTCCATTTTGCCATATCCGTACAGCGTGTTGGGTACAGCCCCGGTATAGGCATCGGTTTTGACCGAATTGATCAGGGCTTCCTTGATTTGCCGGGGTGTCAGCTTTGGATTCTTCTGCAGCAGCAAGGCAATTCCCCCGGTGACGTGGGGGGCGGCCATGCTGGTGCCATACATCACCTGGTGCTGGTCGGCCGGATTCTCGTCCAGGACAAAGAGGTTCTCCATATGACCCTCCGGAGCCAGGGCGGCGGCGATATTACAGCCAGGAGCTGATAGTTCCGGTTTGACGTACCGCTCGTCCCTGGTGGGGCCGCGGCTGCTGAACCAGGACCTGTCATGCACCTGGATAGGAAGCGGTAGGCCCAGGTTCCACAGCGAGTCCAGGGTTTCGAAATCCATGGGTCCCTGCTTGCTGTCCCAGGATGTTTTCGTGTTGTATGAGGCAATGGATATCGCCTGCTCGGCGGTGGCCGGCATCCCGAGAGTACCATCGTAAGATATGTCGTCGGTGTCGGAGAAAACGGCGTACCCGGAGTAGATCCACGCATCCACCCAGCCGCCGCCCGAAAGAGCATTGCCTTCATACGGCTCGAAGCGCAGTTTCCAGTCCCTGGTGGCGATGGTCTCGCCGCCCTCGGGCGGCTGGAGATAGATGACGTACTCGTTGTCGTTGTTCATGGCTGATGGATGGGCTCGTCCCACCAGAACATTGGCATCGGCCGTCTGGGCCGACATCTCCCCGTTGCCGGGAATGACCCCTGACAGCGTCACCGTGGGGCCGTACATGGTTATCTGTATCTGATCGTCGCCGTCGTACCAGATGTCCATGGCTACCAGCGTCTGGTTGGTGGCCACCATGAACTCGAAATCCAGCTGACTCCCGGTGAGGAGGCGCCCTTTGGCGTGTATCTTGTCATTACCGGAGTTGCCGGCGGCGATGACGATGGTGGCGCCGCTGTCGATATCGTTGTTGATGGCTATCTCGGTGCTGGTGGTCCCGTCGTGCGGGCCGGACATCCCCCCCAGGCTCAGGTTGATGACATAGGGTTTCCCCATGGACTCTGCCTTGCGGCGGATGTAGTCGATACCGTCCAGGTAGAAAGCATCGGAGGTTCCCCCCCCGTCTTTGGAAAAGCAGTCAACGAAGATGATGTCGGCGTCGGGAGCCATCCCCTTGTATTTTCCACCGGTTGAGAGGCCGTTACCAGCGGCTGTGCCGGCCACGTGAGAGCCGTGGGCGCCGTAATCGATGTGCGGGCAATTATCATTGTCAATGTCATCCGCAGTGTACTCGATGCCGTAATCGTACCCGGCTGGGGGAGCCGGGGGAATGTCTTCCTGGTCCACCAGCTGGTCCCACAGGAACAGTATCCGTGATTTTCCCGCTTCGTCCTTGAAATCGTCGTGGTTGACGTTTATTCCGGTATCGCAGACCCCGACGACCACTCCCCGGCCGGTGAAGGGAGGTGTACCGGAGTGGACGGTGTCGGCCCCGGTTTCGGGGACGCTCAGGTCCAGTGTAGCACGCTGCACCATGGATGGCTCGATGCTCTGGACCGAGTCCAGAGCGGCGATGTCGTCGAGCTGCGAAAGCGGTACGGTGGCGGTAGCTACGTTCCCGTGATTTGACCGCAGGGTGATGCCCATCTCCCGCAGTTCCCATAGGGGGCCGAAGGTGCGGATGACCACACCGACACTTGGTTCTGCTCCCTCCGGGTAAATCTCCATTACCTCAGAGAGGCGCGTGATGGTCTGCTCCTGCTTGGAAACGGCTGAGACCAGCTTGAGAATTCCGCTGATCTTCTGCAAACTTGCCTCCTCTGCGCCGGCGCCCGGAGTAAACAACGCTGCTTCGAATACCAGCATTCCCAACAGAAGGCAGAATAATCTGGACAGAATATCTCTATGCTTATAAAACATGAACATAATAATATCACAGCTTTTCATAATCCAGAACACGTAAGCGGGCCACGACTGGCGTGTTTCGCAAGACGGCTGTTTGCGAAGCCTGCGACATGAGACCTTCAGACAAACGACCAATCTGCTCAAGACACGTCAGACGCCTCATAAAAAAATGGACAACTGGTTAAAAGAGCTCAGGTGTGCCGCCGATACTATGAGAGAATCGGACCGTCGTGTAGTGTGTTCGCGGTCTCAGGAAGGTGAAAACAACGTTGAAAACAGTTATCAGCAGGTGGATTCCGGCGATCATGCTGGTCGTGGTGCTGGCTGCTCCAGCCATGGCCGCTGATCCTTTTACCGACCTGCCGGCCGATCACTGGGCCTTCGATGCCGTCAAGGAGCTGTCCGAGAAGGGGTATATGGACGGTTACCTGGATGGTACCTTCAAGGGCCGGAAGGTAGTGACTCGCTATGAGCTGGCGCTCATCCTGGCCCGCATGCTGCACAAAGTTGAATCCTACGAGCAGGAAGGGGGCGTCGTTCCCGCCGGGGACGAACAGCTGCTCGGCCGGTTGAGCCAGGAGTTTAAAGGCGAGCTGGCTTCGCTGGGAGTCCGGATGGACGACGTGGAGAAACGTATCAAGGCCGTGGAAGACAAGATGGCCGAGCGCCCCAAGCTGAAGGTGTTCGGGTTCTATACGGCTGCCCAGCGCTTTATCGAGGACAGTGAGAGCACCTATGACGATCCGAGGAAATATGAAAACAAGCACTGGAGTCTTTATCACCCCTGGGACCAGCACCAGGACACCATGGACGCAGACGATGAGCAGGGCTTCGGGCCCCTGTACCAGAATGTGTTTCTTAAAGTGCTGGCAAATCCCTATGAAAATGTGGAGACCTACCTGGAGCTCAACGCCTGGGTGTACGGCCGGTATTTTGATCGCAAGTACTACCCCGAATGGACCGACGACCAGGACCCGGAGCTGTTCGACCTGAGAAGCGAGCGGGGGGTCCAGGTGCAGAAAGCGCACTTTACCCTCGACAACCCCACGGTCAACTTCCGGGTATTCGCCGGAGAGAAACTGACTCCGTTGACAAATCCCACCCGGCTCACCACCACCAAATGGTGGATTTACTTTCCCGACTTCGGAATGGAAATGCAGGGCTCTCTCGGGAACATTAACTATTTCGGGGCCCTGTACACCGAGGAAAAAGGTTCAGAAAGCGAGTTCGTCCCCGACGGGTACCGCAACGAGAACTACGACACCGCCGCCGGGCGGCTGACCTGGACCCTGCCGTCGAAGTACACCAGGGATTCCGATCTGACCCTCGGGGGGACTTTCGTGGAGTATATGAAGGACTATCATAACGCGGGCAACTACAACCGAATGACCTGCGCCGACATCAGCTACCGCAACCGCACCTTCGGTGACTTGAGCGTGAGCACCGAAGTGCTGAGAAGCGAAGACGGCATCGAAGGGCGGGGTGTTCTTAAGGACCTGGGGCACAAGATGGACGTGTCCTACAACCTGGGTGAATTCACCCACACGCTGAACTACTACAACTATGGTAACCGGTTCCGCGTAAGAACTATTGACGCTTATGATCTGTTTATCGACCTGGGAGGCGGCAACTACGGCCGCGGCTCAAGCAGCATCCTGAGCCAGGGTGAGCAGTTCATCAGGTATACCGGCAAGTACGACTATGACAACAAGGGTGACGAGAAAGACTTCAAGGTGGAGGGTATCGTACAGCAGAAGGCCTGGGAGGCCGATCCTAACAATCCGAAAGAGACGGACCACTACAACGGCGAGATGTACTCGCTGCAGATGTGGGCCGACCTGAGCCGCAACAGCGACGCCAGGGCCTACTTCCGTTTCAAGAAAGACGCCTACGCCGAGGAGACCGGAGCCGGGCACGCCGAGTTGGAGCTTAACGGCAAGGCCATCCGCGATACGGTCAATACCCGGCTGGAGACGTACATGGACCGGGACGGCGACAGCGAGAACCTCCACGGCAAATCGAAGACCGGGTACGGGTTCGTGGGGGAGGTCACCGCCGATGTAACCGAGTTTATCTGGTCCAAGCTGGTGGTGGAGCACCACGTTGAGCGGGACGGATTTACTAATCTTAATATGGATGCGTCCTACCTGGGAAGCGCAGGCGACCGCTTCTGGAACACCGAGCTTCACATAGACGAGTATCACTTCGAGAACCGGTTCGATCTCTCGGACGCCGTCACATTCTCCGGGATCATGAAGGGCCGCTGGCGCAACTGCACCAGCTACACCGATCTGGACAACTCGTCCCACTGGGTGATCGGCGAGCTAGACTGGGCATTCACCGACCGGCTCAAGGGGAAAGCTTCCGGCTGGTGGAAGAAAAACAAGGGCTGGTGGGACGATCCCGATTTCCGGGGAGTGTTCCAGAACATTTACGGCGAGCTGATCTACGATGCCACCGACACCACCAAGCTCAAACTGGTATTCGGCGACACGGTGGACTGGAACAAGGATTACCGCGAAGACGCCGGGTATCCTTCGGTGGAGACCGAGAAGAAAGTGTTCTTCTCGGCGGAAACAGAGTTTTAGAAAGGAGGCGGGTATGAGAGCACCGATAAAGAACGCGAATCGTGAAAACCCGGCTCAGGCCGGTCCTGTAAAAACCGGTTTGGGCGCGCGCGAGTACCTGTTTCTCCTTGTGGTGGTTGTCCTGATGGCGCCGTTTATGAGTAGCTGCATTCAGCACGGTGTGGTGGTTCCGGAGCACACCATCACCTTCACCTTCAGCGAAACCGACGATGCGTTTACGGACACGGGAATAACCAGGCTCTATCACGCACAGGTATACGGTGATTTCAATAACTGGGAAAAAGATCATCTTGAGTGGCACTGGCTCAGGTTCCACGACGACGGCGTTCCACCTGATCAAACAAAAGGTGACAAGATCTGGACGTGCAGCTGGCCTATTCCAGTGGAGCGTTACGTCAGCTACAAGTTCTACCTGGTGGGGCAGGACAGCAGTCAGGACCTGGTGAAGACATCGATCAAAGATCCCAATAATGCCCGGGAGGATGACAGTGGCAATTCGCTTCTTATTATCCAATAAATCGTGCCGCAGCCGGTGGGCGGCAGCGGCGGCCGTACTGGCTGCCATCGTGATGGCGGGTGTGTTCACGCCGGCACTGGCCGTGGCGGACGACGTCATATTCTCGCATATCGACCCCAAGGGCGACGACAAGGGCACCGGGAGGTACGTCTACCCTAAAAACCCTGTCTACAACAACGGGGCCTTCGACATCAGGAAGTTCGAAGTACTCGATCTGGGCGACCGCGTGGAGTTCAGGATAACCATCGATGGCAACATCGTGAAAGAGCACGATTCGTTCCGGCAGTCCAGGGGCTGGGTGCTCCAACTTTTCGACATCTATATAGACAAGGACCACGCACCGTTTTCCGGACGTACCGACGCTCTGCCCGGCCGGGCCGTGGCCTTCGACCCCGCCTCCGCCTGGGAGCAGGTAGTGGTGGTATCCCCGCATACGCGGGAAACGCTGCTACGGGGAGTCAAAGAAAAAGCCGAAGAGATCGAATTCATGTTCATCGGCAAGAAGCTCATCATCCCTTCGTATCCAAAAATCAAAAAGCGGACTTTCATCGCCAGGGTGGCAAAAGAGGAGATAGGCAATCCTCAACCCTGGTGGGGATATCAGGTCCTGCTGCTGGGAAATTCCGACAGCGAGTCGGTGTACTCGTTCATGAACAAAGAAGTATTTTCCTTTGCCGGGGAAATGGAGTTCGGGGGCGGGTCCGATTTCAGAGGTAATCCCAACGTACTCGATCTTCTGGACGGCGATGGGCAGCTCGAGCAGTACAAGGCATTAGAAAAATATGTGTCGAAACCCGATCCGCGGAAGAACAAGTTTGCGGTCATCAAGCATTTATACAAAGCCGAGAGAAAACCGGCGCTTATAGAAGAGGAAAAAACATTGACGGGACTCCCTGTTTCGGGCAGCGGCCATGAAACCGGGGTACGGGACATTCCTTCGATACAGGATGTCCCGGTACGGACAGTTAACCGGGGTACGGAGCAAGTCCGGCCCATTGAAAAACCTCCTGAAGCCTCGCCGGCCCGGGTAGTGAAGGACCTGGGAGAGTTCTCGGAGGAACTTCTCTCCGATACTCCCGCGGGAAAATGCGTGGCAAATATGCTGGGTATTCACCGCTCGGCGGTAAATTATTATCGCCATCATCCCGATGATGACAATATAACCCTGCTCGATCTCATATACGAAGGATACCTGGATGAAAAGCCTACGTGTCCCTCTGGAGGGCGCTATGTCGTCTTCGGCGAGGACACGGGGGACATCCGGGTGAGATGTATCAATCCCACCGGGGTTGAGCACGGTATTTTTCCACGAGAAGGAGCAGAATAACAGCTAAAAGAGAAGTAGAAACCGGTAATAAACGGTAGAAACCAGTAATAATCGTTACACCATACCTGCAGGGAGTTGATCATGATGATGAGAAAAGTAAACGCGATACTGACCGTCGGGATTTGTGTTCTGGGTTTGCTCTGTTCTGCCGGAAGCACCCTGGCGTACGGAGGCCGGCCGGTGGGAATCGGCATGGCTTACACTGCTGTCTCCGACGATTCTTCCGGGGTGTTCTTCAACCCCGCCGGTCTGTCCAAGATACCCTCCGGAGACCGGTTTGTGAGCGTAATGATAAAGGCCAATGACCGTGACAAGGAAAACATCGACTCGATCTCCTTTTCCGGCCAGGCTGTCCGTGACGAGCGGCGGATCAAGTACTCTATCGAAGAGTATCTGGCCCAGGATTTCAAACCTCCGATCCATGAGGAAAAGCTGTATTTTAATTACGCCCTGGGCGGGATATTCGCGGAAACCGACACCCTGGACGATTACTACAACTCGGAAAGCCTCTACTTTGGCGTGGGGAGAAAGATTCTCTCTGAGCCAAGGCTCTCCGTAGGTGCGAAGCTGATCAGCTCTAATCACAGCACCAGGCAACAGCACGGGACCGTACTGAGCCTGGGATTGGGCCTTCTCTACGAGTTCAATGACGTGGTCGATATCGGCATGACGGTGGATGACGTGTTTGTCGACGGACCGTTCATTGCACCGGTGATGCTCAACCTGGGAGTGCTGATCAAGGTGACCGACTCGACCCGAATTATGGTTGACGGCTACAATTTGACCAGCGAAAACACGTCATGGCGGTGGCGCGGGGACGGCGGGGCCGAGTTCAGGGCCGGTCTGGAAAAAGCTTTTCTCAACGATACCTTCGTGGCCCGTCTCGGGACCAAGAACGGAAATCTCAACATGGGTTTCGCCGCCGAACTGACACCGCAGTTCATGATCGAATACGCGTTCAATTATGATAACAAATCCGGTGTCCTGGCCGAACCCCAGGAACAGCAGCACTTTGTCTCCGCCCGAATCAAGTATTGATTGCTCGTATCAAGTATTGATACGCCGTATCCATAAAATGATACGCCGTATCTCAAGTATTGATA
>CAYSPT010000004.1:9234-45673 GCA_964432985.1 uncultured bacterium | reverse complement strand
TGATACGCCGTATCTCAAGTATTGATAGGACCGGGCTGCTGTCCGCCATGTGAGGGTGATTCGTACGAATTGCAAGTGTTTTCTTCTACATGGTATGGTCGTACTGGCTCTCCTTTCTTTGCCCGCTAATCAGCCTGCACGGGCACTGTCTGCCATGCAGCAGTTCGATGACGATACTCCTGCCCCTGTTTCGGTCACCTTGTCGCTCAGGCGCCCACTGGTGGTACTGTCACACCGGGTACCGGTCTCGATTGAATTGGATGCTTCGCTTTCTTCCCGGAACGCCGCTCCAGGGGACACCTTCTCATTTATCCTGGAGGAATCCATCGTCTGCCACGGAGCCGTGGTGGTGCGGAAAGGCGCCCGGGGTATGGGGTCTGTCAAAAAGGCGCGTCGGGCCAGGAACTTCGGCCGCTCCGGGAAAATATCACTTCACCTGGGAGCAGTTCCCGCGGTTGACGGGACTCCGGTGCGGCTCGGACTGCCAGCCAGGGATGAGTGGTTAGACGAAAAGGAAAGTATAGCGGCCGCCTCATCACTGGTAGGATTGGCCGCCCTCGGCCCACTGGGGCTGGCGGGAGGTATCCTGGTACAGGGAGACGATGTCGTGCTGAAAGCCGGTACGAAGCTTCGTGTGTACCCGGTTTGCCCGGTACTGGTCCGCGCCGTTTGGAAGTAGCTCCATTGGAGATCGCTCTCTTACCAGTCTCAGCAGAGCCTATTCAGGCATATCCTCTGGAATTGAACGTTTCTCTACAAGGACCGCTCACGGCGCGTGCAGATGAAAGTTGGTACTTCTCTTCGAGGACCGCTCACGCCGCCTATCCATCCTGGAGGCGGCTCCGCTAGAGGTCCCGTCTTTCTCGACGGCATCCTTGCCGTCTCGAAATCCTACGTCCTCTTCGAGAAGTACCAACTTTGAATGCTATTGTGTTTTTATCTGAAGCGCTGGTGGCATTTCCTTGACAAAGGTAGAGATCATGACTACAATAGAATTAAGTAAAATACTTGACAATAAAATCCGGGTGTATGTGATATAAGTCTATAAGCGCCCATCTGAAGGCTTCGAAAAGCTGTCTGGATGGGCGTTTTCTGTACTCGGTCGTAACCGACGGTTGCGATCGCGGCCACTTCCCCGGACGAAAAAAATATATAGATGTTTTGAGAGGAGAGAGGGTTTTGAACAGACGCAGATTAGCTGCCGTCTTTTTAACGTTTTTTGTGGTCGCGGTGGTGGTGCCCGCGGCGACAATGGCACTCGATCTCAGGTCTCCGAAGAATGAGGCGGTTATCACCACCACCTCCCCCGACCTGAGCTGGACGAGTGCTTCCCTGGCATTTGTCTACGAGGTGTCTATCTGGGATGCCGGTTCCTCGGCCCTGGTCTATCAGTCGTTTCCCGCCGGTACGTCCATCAAGGTCGAGTCCGGGAAACTGCGGATGGGAAGACGCTACATCTGGATGGTCAAAGCCAAGACCTCGATGGCCGCGCCGTCAGTCGAAGAAAGCACCCGGTGGTCTTTCAACTGCGGTTCTGCTGACGAAGGTGACGATGATCACAGCGGTGAATTCAGCAAGAAAGGCGCCACCCTGGTCATTCCCGTGGAGTTCAAGTCTCATAAGTTCAGCGGCGACCCGGTAGATGTAGCTACCCGCAAGATGAACGAGATGAAAGAGTATTACAGGGTCGTCTCCTACAACGCCGCTGACGCCATGTCGGAGGTGGCGTTTGACGTGGCTCCCGCGGTATACCTGAACGTGAATCGCAGCAGGTATTCCGGTGACAAAAAAGACAGCGGCGGAAACTGGATGCGTGACTGCGGCGACTGGGGAAGCTCCTGGCAGGGTGCCCACCAGATGAAAAAGGCCGCTTTACCGTCTGTTTTCAAGTCTGATGTTCCGGTTTCCAAGTACCGTCACATTATCTACATCGTTCCCGGCTCCGGGGGCAATAGTTGGGGAAGCGACCAGTTCTGGCCCGCCTCCACTTCGGGCAGCCCATCGGGTATTCGGTACAGCAACCGAAATGGTACCGTGAGCGGCTCCTACGCCAGCGGCATCGTCATGGCGGTCGGTGTCAGCACCGGCACCTACAACCACGAGTTCGGCCACCAGCTCGGACTACCCGATCTGTATCCCTACACTAACCTCCCCGATCGTAACCTCGGCTACAACGCCCTGATGGCTTCCGGGAATCAGGTAGGATCTCAAGGAGTGTCCATGTACGTTCTGTCCCGGAAACGCTCCTATTCCGGAACCGGCAAAAAGAAGAACTGGATAGGCGGCCGGCTCAAGACAATCACCCAGAACAAGACCATCTGGCTCGACTCCCGCACCTCAAAAGGTGAAGCGGTAGGTTTGCTCATTCCGGCGGAGGACACGTATAACAACGATGACTACTACGTGGTGGAGCTGTTCGACCGCAAACGGGTCGACAAGGATTTCGTCGGGTACTTCAAGGGGCCGAATGGCACAGCGAGTAAGGCCAATGCGGCGGTGTTTATGTCGTACGTGGACGACGACGATGTACAGTTGATCAAGGTGGCCCACGGGCTTCCCAAGAGTAAAAACCGCAAGCAGAACTTCTTCCTCACAGGCGGCGAGTACAAGAAGGGCACCATGTCCATCAAGGTCAAAGAGATGCGGGACATGGGCGACCGCTGGGTAGCCAAAATAGCCATCAGTCTAGACGGACTCGATGTTCCGGACAACGCCGGTGAGCCCAAGGAAGGTGAGACGGACGATATCATCGAGGATCCTCCCGATAAACCTAAATTCTCCTTCTTCGGCTGGATCAAGGATTTCTTCTCCCGGTTGTTCGGATTGGGCAGCAGCAGCAAATCCGCCGAAAAGAAGACCAGCCCGTGCGGCTTCATGCTGGGGTGGTTCAACGAACTGGAGAAGTGCAGCAAGTAGCGTTTAGATACCAATAATCTAAATAAAAGGCCCGGTCCATGAGGACCGGGCCTTTTATTTAAAACTGGTACAGATTATGAATCTTCTCGTTCATTGCCGCTACGCCTACTATCCTGCCTATCATCGTTCGAATCTGACGTTCCCGCCCTCTGCTCTGTAAGCGTGGAAAGAAGGAAGTTAATTCAATTATTAGGTTCGGTTGAATTATCCTGCTCTTTTAGTATACACTCGTGCCGTATGTGAATTAAGCATTTCAATTGATCATACGTGTGTAATTACCGGTGAGGAGGAAACGATTATGGAGCAGGATATGATGAAGTGTGAGGGGATGGGGGGTACAGGCCGGTTGAAGATATCCGACCGGGAGTTGAAAACAGCGTTGGTGGAACTGTACCGGCTGGCTGCTACCCAACTGCCCCCTGACATTACGGAAGCCCTGGAGCAGGGCTTGACGAAAGAAGAACAGGGCAGCATCGGCGCGGGAGCTCTGGCGACGATCGTGGAAAACACGAAGTTGGCCCGGGAAAAGAGCAAGCCCATTTGCCAGGACACGGGAGTACCTGTGCACTACGTTACCATTCCGCGGGGAGTGTCCCTTCGCCACATTGAAAAACTCGTTATCGAGGCCACCCGGGAGGCCACGGCCAGCATTCCGCTGCGACCCAATGCCGTGGATACGCTGACCGGAAAAAACTCGGGTGACAACGTAGGCCGAAACGCCCCTATCATCCACTTCGAGGAATGGGACCGTGACGAGTTGAAGTTCGAGCTGATGCTCAAAGGCGGCGGTTCGGAAAACATAAGTAAGATCTACAAGCTCCCGGATGCTTCCTTGAAGGCTGGGAGAGACCTGGAGGGAATACGCCGTTGCGTCGTCGATGCCGTCTTCCAGGCCCAGGGCAAGGGGTGCCCTCCTATCATCGCCGGGATCGCTTTCGGGGGACTGCAGGATGAGACATTCCGCATGGCCAAGCACCAGTTGTTCAGACACCTGGACGATCTCAACCCCGTTGCGGAGCTGGCGGAGTTGGAAGAGCGTCTCATGGTCGAAGCGAACAGTCTCAAAATCGGCCCGGCGGGACTCGGCGGCAAAACCGGGGTGCTGGGCGTCAAGATTGCTTCGCTGCACCGGCATCCGGCTTCGTACTTCGTGGCCGTGTGTTTCGTCTGCTGGGCGTGCCGGAGGGCTACGCTCCTGTACGGAAAGGATGGTGTGCGCCATGTCCAGTAAGAAAAAACTTTCCACGCCACTTACCGAAGAAGCCGTCCGTTCACTCAAGGCAGGGGATGAAGTGCTGCTTTCCGGAGTGATTACCACTGCCCGGGACGCTGCTCATAAATATCTTCTCGAAGGAGGCGACCCGCCTGTCGCCCTGGAGGGTGCTGTCCTGTACCACTGCGGGCCGGTTGTCCGCCAGATCGACGACGGCTGGGAGATCGTGGCTGCCGGACCCACTACCAGCGCCCGGTTGAGCCTGTTCACTCCGGAGGTCATCGAGCGTTTCGGTGTGCGCGCGGCTATTGGCAAAGGCGGTATGGACAAACGAACCCTGGAAGCAATGCAGAAGCTCGGTGCGGTTTATTTTTCCGCCGTCGGCGGCGCGGCAGCGGTGCTTGCCAACGCCATTAAGAAAGTGCGCAACGTGTACATGCTCGAAAAATTCGGTGTGCCGGAAGCGTTCTGGGAAGCGGAAATAGAGGACCTTCCGCTCATCGTCACCATGGACTCTCACGGCCGCAGCATTCACGATGAGGTGAAAGCGGTGTCGGAGGAGACATATCTGGAACTCATGAAGTAAAAGAAAACGTGTACAAAGGTCACATACTTATCTGCGGCTGGAGCAACAGCGCACCGGTGGTGATCGGTGAGCTGCGTTCGCCGGTTGTCAAGGAGCACCTGCCCATTGTTGTCGTCAGTATGACAGTGGAAGAAGAAGAGATCTTCCGGTTCAAGAACGTACACCTGGTAAAAGGGTGCAGTTTTTCCCGCGATGCCCTGGTGGCCGCCGGGGTGGAGTCCGCGTCACGGGTGCTCATCCTGGCCGACCGGTCCAGGGAACTGGAGCCGGATGCCGGCGCCATATTGACCAATCTAGCGGTCAAACGGCTCAATCCCGACGTGCACACCCTGGTTGAGGTTGTGTCTCCCGATAACCTGATTCATTTCAAACGCTCCCGGGCCGATGAGATGGTTTCCACCGATGAGCTCTCGGTCAAGCTTTTGTCCCAGGCGGCCATGAGCCACGGTCTTTCGTGGTTCTTCCTTGAGCTCTTTACCTTCCAGGAAGAGGGGCAGGAGATCTACCGACTCCCCGTGGGTAAAGAAGGCTACGGTAAGAGTTTTGAGGAAATCAGCGACATATTTCTCGATCACGAGATTATCTCTGTGGGGATTATCAGCAACCGGCACGGTCTCCAGAAGCAGAAAAGCCTGTTCGAGCGCAAGGACCTGGAAGATCTTCTGAGCGAAGACCGGCCGGCGGTGATCAATCCGCCGCCTTCTTTCATCCTGTCCCGGGGAGACGCTCTCCTGGTTATGGCCAGGGAGGAGCCCCAGTCCCGGAAAGGTATCTTCAGCCGGAAACCCGGGAGCGGCGGGAGTCCTCCTCTGCGAGGTAACCATGAATAAACGACGGCTCAAACAACTGTACGAGTACGTTTTCCTGGTACTCATCCTGATTCTGGCCGGGCTTCTCATTGCCGAGGTCAGCCTGGGAAAACTACCGCCGTGGACGGAGAAGTTCGAGCTTGCCATTATCCTGATATTTGTTATCGAGTATGTGGTCAAGGTGTGGATGGCAGAAGACAGGGTGACGTACATGTGCAGCTTCCCAGCCATAATCGATCTCCTGGCTATTTTCCCGTGCCTGGCCATGACCAGGGTGACCCGGGTCTTCGGTCCAGGCACGATTCGTGTTCTGAAACTGCTCAGGGTGTTCCGGATAATCAAGATTTCCCAGTATCGCCATGAACTCTTCTCCCGTCACCGCCGTCTGGCGGTTTTCTTCACCGGCAACCGGTTTGCAAAAATTTTCTTTTTCACGGTATCTGTATGGATTCTCGGAAGCGCCCTCATGGCCTTCGTAGAGCCGGACTGGACCCTGGCTGATTCTCTGTGGCGTACGGTGGTCTACACCATGTCCGGTGTGGAGGAGTACACTCCGAAGACCACCTCAGGAAAATGCGTGTCGGTGGTCATCATGGTGATCGGTGTCGGTATCATCGGTTTGCTCACCGGTACCATCGCCTCGGTTCTGATAGAGGAAAGCATCCTGTCGGGACAGGGCATGAAACGAATTAAACTGGTGGAACACACCGTCATCTTCGGTTGGAATGACAAGGCGGACAATATTATCAGGGAGCTTCACTCGCCGGAGGTGATTAGGAAAACCCCTATCGTGGTTGTCAGTGATGCTGTGTCCAGGGTAATTTTCCCGGATGACGACGAGTTTCGGGACGTCTTCTTCGTGCAGGGAAGCCCCACCGCCGAGGACGTCCTTACCCGGGCGGCGGTCAAAGATGCCACTACGGCCATCATTCTTGCCGAACAGGAGTGCGGCCGGGAACAGTGCGACGCCCGCAGTATCCTGATTGCCCTGGCTATCGAGGCGCTCAATCCCAGTGTCTACACCATTGTCGAAGTGTGCGATCCGGCATCTGTTTCAAACTTTACCTACACCAGCGTCGACGAGGTGATTTGCGCCGCCGAGTTCTCCGAGCGGTTGCTCTCCCAGGTCATCATGAACCCCGGAATAACCAGGGTTTTTGACGAACTGCTGACCTTCGAGAGGGGAAACGAGGTCTACAAAATAGCTCTTCCCGGCGGTGCCGAGGGGAAAACCTTCCGTGAAGTGCACCGGCTGCTGCTTCCGAACCGGGTGATCCTGCTCGGGGTGGAAACACGACAGGACGGGCACGACCGGATCGTGCTCAATCCGGGAGCTGATTCGTATCGGTTCAAAGCGACCGACCGTCCGCTCGTAATCGCTTTCGATCAGCAGATTGGCAGGAATATCCGATTCTAGAATCCTAATTATTCGTTTTAATCATTGGCATGGTAAGGGGGAAACCGGTCATAGCACCCACCAGGAAGCATCCCAACTGGATCAGGGCACCGCTGTATCCCTGTAACAAAACCTACTGGGAGACAAGAGAACTGCTGCGTCGAAAAAGGATCAGGACCGTGTGCCGTGAAGCCTTGTGTCCCAACATGGGCGGTTGTTTTTCCGGCGGTATCGTGACAGCGTTGATTATGGGAGAACAATGTACTCGGAGCTGCATGTTCTGCGGTGTCACCAGCGGGCCGGTGGAACCCCTGGATAAGAATGAACCGAAACGGGTGGCTGAGGTGGTCCGGGAACTGAAGCTCCGCTACATCGTGATTACTTCCGTTACTCGGGATGATTTAACCGATGGCGGCGCGGGGCACTATGCGGAAACTGTCAGGGAAATAAAAAAGCTGGTCCCTTCGTGCTCCATAGAAGTGCTTATCCCTGACTTTCTCGGTGACCTGAAAGCTGTTGACACGGTCATCGAATCCAGGCCCGACCTTATTGCGCACAATGTGGAGACTATTCCAGCCCTGTATAATAAGGTGAGGCCGGAGGCCGATTACGGCCGATCGCTCAAACTACTGACTCATGTCAAGCAGGTAACGACCCACTTGCCCGTCAAATCCGGTCTCATGCTCGGTCTTGGTGAAACCAGGCTGGAGATGCTGGAAGTCATGAAGGACCTGGTGAAAACGGGATGTGATGCCCTTACTCTGGGGCAGTACCTGCAACCGACCAGGAATCATGTCCCGGTGATCCGCTACCTGCACCCGGCCGAGTTTGCTGAAATTAAGTATGAAGCGCAGCGGTTGGGTTTTTCGTCGGTCGCTTCGGCACCGTTGGTGCGCAGCTCGTACTTTGCTGAGAATATCCTGAAGGAAGTTGTGGACAGTAAGCACTAGTGTCCTCTTCGCCCAAAAGAATATCCTGAAGGAAGTTGTGGACAGTAAGCACTAGTGTCCTCTTCGCCCAAAAGAATACCCTGAAGGAAATCGTGGCAAAGAAACGTTAACGTAGTACTCTTGCCCTTAGTCCCGGAGAATTATCTGCAACCCGTGATCCGAGGCTCTAAGTACCACCAGATCGGCCATTATCAGTTTGACTAATGCCGGAAACAGTGTGTCGGGATTGAAGGTTCCGACCATGGCCGGGCTGTTTAAGTGCAGGCCATTGCTCGCTTCCGCCGCGTTCCGTATCTGTCGGCAGATCGGATCGGTGAGGGCCTCACCGATGAGCTTACGAAGCGCCCTGGCTGTCGCTCCCGGGACGGAGCGCGGAACGGTGGAGTACCACATGGCATCAAACTCGTCTCTGAACCTGCGCACAGCTTCCTCCTGGCCGTCGAGGAACGAGTCGAATACCACGAAATTTTCGAAGTTTCTCAGTGCGGCCGACTCGGTCCAGTTGTAACTTCCCGAGAGAAGAAACCGGTTGTTGATCAGTGCGAACTTGTGGTGCATTTTTACCTCGCGCCGGTAATCGAGCTTAACCAGGTCCCTGTCCTCGTAATAGGAAAACGCATTTGATTTCCAGAAGTAGTGCAGCTGGATGTTGTGCAGCCGCCTGCGACAGGATTCCCGCTCCAGGTAAAGACCCATAAGGGCGTGCTTTTCTCCTGGCCGTCCAAGCTGGTGCTGGTCCAGGAGTACCCTGACTTGTACGTGCGGATGGCTGGCGGCTATCTGCAGCAGCCGGTCCGCCAGCGTTTGCCTGGTGAAGCTGAACAGCGCCGCATCTATCGAGTAGGCCATATCTACCGAGGAGGGCACATCTACCGTTCCGCAGCCTTTCTCCGACATGTCCAGGTGCTGCACGATGATCTGCTCCATGTCGGGTCGTACCGCCGCCCCCGGATCAATTTCTTCCGCGGAGTTTTCCGCTGTACGATTGGGATTAAAGAACACGGGTGGACTACCGTGACCGTAATCCAGGGTAACGCGCTTCTCTTCGGGAGGACAGGCACCAAACCGGGGGACGCCGTAGAGGTTCCAGAGGCGGGCGAACTCCCGGTCGAATCGCGCACCCACCGATGGCATATCCGAGAAAAATATCCTGTTTTCACAGTACACATCGTTGGAAGAATTAGTAAAATTGGCCGAGCCCATGAAGGCGGTTGACGGTACCTGCCCCCGCTTCATGGCTGCTACTCCAAACTTTTCGTGCATAGAACCGGTGATGATCTTCGGATTCTCATCATTACCGGTAGGTATGGTCAGGAACCTGAAGTGCTTGATCATACGGTCCCGGGTGATGACTGACAGGTGGAAATCCGGTACTTCAGTATTCAGCCGTGCTGCCTCCAATCGCATTGCCTCCAGGCGTGCCATGATGGTGTCTATCTGGTCTTTCTTCCATGCACTGGTTCCGTCCATCAGGAGCTTGATCCTTACACCGCGCCAAGCTGTGCGGATCAGGGCTTCGAGAAGTTTCTCCGAAGAAAAACTGTATATTGCCAGTTTGATTTCTCCCGTGTCTTCAACCCGGTCAAGCCATTGGATAAAAGCCCTGTCCATGGTGGGGGCCGCGGACCGCGGCGCCGTTTCCGTGAGGGCGGTACCGGCGGCCGGACGGTACCGGTTCCGGGGATGAAGTCCGCCGTCCGGGCCGAAACAAGGGGATATTGTCTGGGCGGGAGTACTGACGGGAATAACGGCGGTTACCATCATGAAAATAACGGCAGTTAAAACGGGTCTGATCAGCCGGTGCTTCGAACCGGCTGTACCGTATGGTTGTGCAATAATCATGGAATAATCTCCTTTCCGAGTGAGTGCACCTCGGCTTCACTCGAGGTGAGTGTACATCAGTTCCGCATGACATGTAAATGGAAGTGTGGTTATAATAGATATTGCAGTCACCCCGGACGGTGATGTGTCTAACGGAGGTCCACGGCACCATGAGCGCAGAACAGGTTGATGAACAGGCGTTGCTTCGGCTGGTAGAGAAAGACGATCTCAACACCTATGGGCACCGCAAGCTGGCCGAGTTGTATCTCAGCCAAGGCAAGGTAGTCAAGGCGCTGAAACATTTCAGAACGGTTGCGTTTGCGGTCCCGGACGATCTGGAAGTTCGTGAAATCGTAGCTACCCTCGCGTTCAACGTGAACAATTTCGAAGAGTCGCTCACCGAATTGGAACATCTCGTCCAGGAAGATTCCGACGCCGCTGCCCGGGTACTGGACCACTGGCGCAAGCACGGGTACGTCTCGGAAAACGACGAGCAGTTTTCCACCATTCTGGAAGGCTGCCGCCTGACTGGTAATCTCAAGGGCGAAGCCGAACTGCTCAGGAACATTCCTTTCGAGAACCGGACCCGGCAGCAGGGGCTCAGAATCGGTACCCTCTACCTCCTCACAGGTCAAACCTCATCGGCCCTGGGAGCGCTGAAAAGGGTACCGGTTGAAAATGACCTGCTGGGAGTACAGACGGTCATCACTACTGCGGAAGCCCTGGCCGAAAGCGGTCTGTCGGTCATGGCATATGAAAAACTCGATGAGATCAGGTTGGAAAAGTACTCTTTTACGCGTGAAGACCTGGCGGAGTCAGGGTACCGCATGGGGAGGCTGTACGAAACTATCGGGATGCCCGACCAGGCGCTGAAACACTTCAAGATCACCATCAAGGAAAGGATTCTCTACCAGAACGCGTTGAAACGTGCGCAGTCCCTGATGCAAGAGGTCTCTGGTGAAGATCAGGACGTTTCTCGTGAGAAAGTAGACGAGATATCGGTCATACCGCCAACATTCAAGAACATCAAGCTGCTGGGCCGGGGAGGAATGGGAGCGGTTTATCGCGCTTTTGACACCATCCAGGGGGAAACGGTAGCCATCAAGGTAATTTCGGCATTCAGGCAGGGGGATGCCCGGACGGTGGACCGTTTTATGCGCGAAGCGGCTACCATGCAGGTCCTCTCGCATCCCAACGTACTCAAAGTTTACCGGGTTCACCGGGGAACCTATCCCTACATGGTCCTGGAGTACCTGGATGGAGAGAATCTGCGGTCTATTCTCATTAAAAAGAGCTCATTGCCTGCCACGCAGGTCAAGTATATCGCTACCCAGGTGACCATGGCTCTTCACTATGCCCAGTCCAAGGGAATCGTGCATCGTGACCTGAAGCCCGACAACATCATGCTCACCTCTACCGGCCAGGTGAAAGTCATGGATTTCGGCCTGGCAGAAGTCAGGGGCAGCCTCAAGGTGGATGAAGGCACTATCGCCGGTACCATCTATTACATGTCCCCCGAACAGCTGAAAGGCGAACCCACCGATGTCCGCAGCGACATCTACTCCTTCGGGGTCACCTTGTTCGAACTTCTGAGCGGTTTAAAACCATTTCCGGACGGGGACATCCGGTACCGGCACATCTCCGATGAACCGCGTTTTCCCGTTTCGGTCAAACAGACCTTGCCCGCCTTTATGGAGGAGGTGGTCATGAGATGCCTGGAGAAGCTCCCGGCCAGGCGGTACCAGAGCTGGCACGCAGTGCTGCAGGATCTGCGCTCGGAAAAAAAGCGGGGATACCGTTACCTGGGATACGAGAAACGCGAGGCGGAGCGGACAGACGGCGAAGTACGGGACGGTGAGGATTTTGGTGAAACGGTGGCGGTGGAGGACATCATCGATGTTGCCGGGGTTCTGCCGGCCAGGTTCAAGAAGCCGAAAAACTGCGGAACACGGGACGTCTTCGAGGAGTTCAAGGCACTGGACAGCACGCGGGAGTGTGAGGTCAGGGTGTTCAAATTGTCCTACGAAGACCTGCCCGATAAAAAGATGATCAGCGATGTCCCTCCCTGGCCCTGGATGAGCCGCTATCAAAAAAGATTGACCGCCGCTATCGGGGATACTCACGCTTCGATCCTGCAGGTGTACGAAGTCATCAACGAAGAAGATGCTGTATTCATAGTCACGGAAGGAGCGGACTGGTACCGTATTTCCGAACGCCGCATACCCAATATCTCCAATTGGAACGAAACCATGTGGACGCTGACGGTCAGTATCGGGCAGGCTCTCGCCTGGCTGCACAAGCACAACGTCGTGCACGGCGCCCTGAACGAGACGGAGATTTTCACCGACGGGCAGGGAACATTTAAGCTGGGGCTCATTGCTTTTCCCGAGGCTAAAAAGAACAAGGAAAGCGACCTGTCCGATCTCGGGGAGCTGGTACTTCGGTACGCGGGGGATACTGTGGATGCCGACTCATCGGTGAAGCGCGGGTGTGAACGGGCGGCGGGAGTGAAGGGAGAGCCTCTCTCCGACATGAAGGAATTCCTGCAGACGCTCGCTTTCAGCGAAGAAGTAGGGGCCTTGCGGACGGCTAGGAAGTTGAAAGACAGGAAGTACCACCCTCTCAGGCTGTTCATTCTGGTTTGTGTGCTGCTCGGTTCTATTACCGCCCTGGTTGTCATATACAAGCGACAGATCGACCGGGAGACCCCGGCGGGTACTCTGATGATGGAAACGGAGCAAGGTGATCTGGGCAGGTATTATTACCAGGGGGTGGAATTTCTCAAAGCACAGGCGCCTGATGAAGCCGCCTCTTCGTTTCTCAAAGCCCTGGAGGACAACCCTGACTGTCATGAAGCCCGCTTCGAGTTAGCCCGACTGGTGTTTAAAAAAGGAGAGCCCGAACAGACGCTGCCTTTGCTGCAGAGCCTGGTTGACGCGGGCCACCGGTGGGAAGACGTAAAGCCCATGCTCGGTGAAACGCTTATACAGAGCGCCCAAAACGCAAACAAACGGGGGGACTACAGGGTTGCTATAGCAACAATTGCCAAAGTCCGGGCGCACGAATTTCAAGACGAACGGTTGGATCCCCTGACTATTACGGCGTTCGAAGCGCTGGCCGACAACATGTTGGGGCGCGGCGGGTTCAAAGAAGCATCGGGACTGTACTTGAGGGTACTGGAGATGAAGAAGCAGGACAAGGAATTCTACATTAAGCTCGGAAAATGCTATGCCGGGCTGGGTGACGCTCGCAAAGCGGATGATTATTACAGAACATATCTCAAAATGGGCGGCACACGGCAGGAACTTCGGCAGGCAGTTTACGGCCGGACGGTCGGCGAGTGACCAGCCTGCCGTGGAGGGAAAGGATGGGCAATGTCTGAAGAACTAAAAGACCTGGAAACAGGTCTTAAAGACCTGGAAACAGGTCTTAGCGATCCTGAAGCGCTTCTTAGGGAAGCGAAACTGCTCATGAAACAGGGATCGACGGTGGATGCCATAGCGCTTCTGCAGGACAGCTCGCCTGGATCTCATTGCGTACGGGAGCAGGGACGTTTTCTGATGGCGAGAGGATTCTTACAGCTCGGGTTTGACGATATTGCCTGTCAGCTTCTCAGGGAGACTGATTTCAAGGAAGCCTTTCCCGACGAGTCGGACCGTGCCGGGAAACTGTTTCAGGCTGGAGAAATATGCCAGCAGCAGGCAGACATAGATCAAGCCTTTGTTTTCTTCAAGACGGTGAGAAAATTGGAGCCTTCGTATCACGGATTGGCTGAAAAACTCCAGGAACTGGGTGGTAAAGGTGATTGGGAATCCGCTGCGGAGCGCCTGATTATCGACGCCAGGTACCAGAAGATCAACCTGCTCGGCCGGGGCGGCATGGGAGTGGTGTTTGCCGGTTGGGACACTGACAAGGAGCGGGAAGTGGCCGTCAAGGTCATCGACTTCAGGTACCGGAAGGACCCGGAAATCTGCCGGCGTTTCATAAAGGAAGCGGGCGTGTCGCTGAAAATAACACATCCAAATATTGGCCGTGTTCTGAGCATTGAAAACCCTGACAGCCCCTACCTGGTCATGGAGCTTATACGCGGCTTGAATATGCGGGAAATGCTTGAAAAACGGGGGAGATTTTCACCTAAACGGGTCCACAAATACATGGTACAGATCGCCCGGGCACTGGAGTATGCACATACACAGAGCATTATCCACCGGGACCTGAAACCGGAAAACATAATGATTACCAGGGATGATACAGTAAAAATCCTTGATTTCGGGTTGGCAAAAATACTCAGCATGAGTACTGTGACACACGAGGGTGCCATGATGGGCACACCGGACTACATGTCTCCTGAACAGACCATGGGAAAAGCGGTTGACGCACGGTCGGATATCTACTCTCTGGGTGTTATCGTGTTTGAAATGATTGCCGGCCGTCGGCCGTTCATCGGGAAAAATGTCACGCAGCAGCACGTGGAAGAGGAGCCACCGGCTTTAGGAAACATGGCTCCGGGAGTGCCCGCCTGGCTGGAACAGCTGGCAGCCCGGTGCCTGGAGAAAGATCCCGTTCACCGGTATCAAAATTGTGCCGAACTGCTGAAGGATATCCTGGAGCAGGTAGGGGAACCGCCTGCAGGCGTTGTGTCTGACGAGGACATCGCGGTAACGGAAGAGTACGGTTCGCCGCCTTGACCGGATTAGATATATTTCCGGGTAAAATAAAAACCGGTCCTGACGTGGTGTCGGGACCGGTTATTTTGTTATCTTGATCCGGTTGTCAGCCGTTTCGACGTTTCTCCAGCAGTTTAATTGCTTCGATAGCCACCTTGATGGCCTCTTCTACTCCGACTTTTTTAACAATTGGGGCATCGTCGTAGGTGAGTCCGATGATTGCCAGAACTTCGCCGGAGTACACTTTCCGGATGGAAGAGACTACGAACAGTGCCGCCGACTCCATAGAGGTCGACAGCACGTTGCCTCGCTCCCAGGCGGTCCACAGCTGCTTATTGTACTCTTCCAGGGGGTCTCCCACCGCTCCTTCGGTATAGAAGGCGTCTTTGCAGTGAGATATGCCCACGTGATACGGTACGCCGAGATTCTTGGCAGCGTCCCTGAGAGCCACGGTGACGTCCAGGTCGGGTACCGCCGGATACTCTATGGGAATGTACTGGCGGCTGGTGCCTTCCAGTCTCACGGCGCCGGTGGTAACGCACACGTCTCCGAGGGCTACCTCTCGCTGAAGCGAGCCGGCGGTGCCTACGCGAATGAATGTGTCGGCTCCGCACTTGATGAGCTCCTCGATACAGATGGCAGTGGAGGGGCAGCCGATGCCTGTGGACGTGGCTGAAACCTTGATTCCGTCTACGGTTCCCGTGTAGGTAACATATTCACGATTCTGCGCGACTTTTTCTGCTGTATCAAAATATTCTGCTATCTTGCCTACCCGTCCAGGGTCACCGGGCAGAATAACATATCGTCCGATATCACCTTTTCCCAGTGCTACGTGATATTCCTTTTCTGATGATATTTCTCCCATTGATCAAACTCCTTTCGCTCGTGTGATTCAGGGAATTGAATGGTTAACAATTTCTCTACTGAAGGGTAACCATCTTAGAGGACAGACGGACTTTTGTCAATAACTGTTTCTGAATCTATAATGCTCTTCATTACATAATGCGCAGCTATGAACGCCGCAGTCGATACAAACAGCGCAGCGATGAACCAGTCGGTTACAAACTCTTCAGGACGTCCTTCCTGAACACAATCGACCAGTCGGACGAGATTCGTGTTTTACTTCTCCTGTGCTTTGGTGATCAGGAGTAAGATGGCTTCCGCCAGCTGGCGGTACCCCCTGGCGTTGGGATGAATCTGATCGCTTTTGAGCTCTGTATTACCCAGAATTTCCTCCAGGGCGTGCTCCTCCAGCGGCAGCAGGTATTCGGCTGCGATGGTTTTGTACCGCTTGGCCATAACCGGGCGAAGGTCTGGTGGGATTATCGTGAATTTCGGCCGGGGCACCCCTACCAGCACGATATCCGCGCCCTGCTTCTTGATGGTTTCTACCATCAGTTTCAGGTTGGCGGTAACGTTTTCGGGTTTATTACGCTGCAGAATGTCGTTTCCGCCGTGGCACAGGATGACCAGTGTTGGTTGGTGTTTTTTCAGAACTCCGGGAAGACGCCGGAGCCCCTCGGCGGTGGTTTCTCCCGGTACCCCGGCGTTAATTATCGTGCAGCCCAGCAGTTCCTGTAAAACGGCGGGGTAGGGTTTGCCGTCCCTGGCTCCCGAACCGGAGGTCAGGCTGTCGCCGAACGCCAGGACAACGGAGTCGGAATCGATAGGGGATATTGATACGTAACGGTGCTGTCCACACCCGGCGGCGTAAACAAGTGCCACGCAGACAATGAATAACGGAATCCAGCGTTGTCTGTCCATGGTGCTTCCCTATTCCCGGTCTCTCGACAACCGTTCCCTGAGCACCAGCGCGACAAACCGGGGCAGCCGTGCCAGTCTGATGAAGCGGTGCGGTTCGCGCAGAGCGCGGTAGAGCCATTCCAGACCGATTTTTCTAAACAACGCCGGTGAGCGTGCCACGTTCCCGGCCAGAACGTCAAAAGAACCTCCCACGCCGATACACAAAGGCACGCCGAGCCTGCGCAGATTGGCGGCGATCCATTTCTCTTGCTGGGGAACTCCCATGGCGACCATGAGAACATCGGGCTGCCTGGTGGTAAGCAGCTCAGAGATCAGCTTTTCTTCTTCCTGCGGATCATCCTGGAAATACCCATGGTGCATCCCTTTTATTTCCAGGGATTCGACACATTGCTTGATTCTAGCTGCTGCCTGTTCGGCCACTCCCGGCGCGCCTCCGAGAAGAAACACCGAACGATTGCGGGCTGCCAGTTCTCTGGCCAGGGGAATAATCAAGTCGACTCCGGTGGTTCGGGCTTGCAGCCGTGCTCCGAGAAACCTGGAGGCCCATAGCAGACCGGCCCCATCAGGCAGAGAAAGGGCCGCGGAATTGAGTATTTTCTTGAAGTCCGGGTCCCTGGTGGCCAGTTCCAGGACCAGGCTTGAGGGAGTGACTACCTGGTGCGGGATACCTGATTCGACAAATCGCATCATCCAGTCCAGCGCGGTATGGGCGGTGACGTCGTGCACCCGTACTCCGAGAATCTTTACGTACCGGGGAAATACCGGTTGGGTGATAAACTTCTTCTTATGGTTGTGTTTGGTGGTCGTCGTCATGCTGGCTGCTGTCTTCACTGGGGTGGGCGGAAGCGGGGATGAAAGTAAATGTAAGGTACTCGCCCGTTCTGGTACAGGGATGCTCTTTTCCGTTGAGAATGAGCGTTTTGCCGTATGGCGCGAAAAGTTTGACCTGGCCGGAATAGAGCGTTTCCGCTTCTGGTTCGACATCAAAAATAACTGTCTCGTCATGCACCTGCCCATAGACTTTCTTGAGTTTGTGGTTTGATTCCATGAAAGGGATACCCGAATCGGAAATGCAGGAGACAGCGTTTCCGGCGAAATACAATGTCCGGCTGCCGATATTTTTCCGCACCATTACATAACCGGCATCTGTCTCAATTCCACCAAAGGTTACCGGGGAATACGAGACTAAACTGTCATTCTTTAACGCCGCCGGACGGATGAAGATATGCACGAGGTCTTCGGGTCGTTTCAGGTACAATGCCCAGGCGTCGCGGTACGGCAATTTGGAATCCGAAGCGGTTCCGTCACGTATCTCGGATATGTCGAGGCGGTTGACTTCATAGGCTTTTTCCGCGGCACACAGGTTGAAATACGTCACCAGGCAGCAGGGTCCGTCAGTGGTAGTGGTAAATGTGTGGGTCGCCGCAGGGCGCTTATCGTTCCACCCCGGCGAGACCCAGCCACCCGGGGGAACCTGAGATGCCAGAAGATGGCTGCTTCTCACGGGAATATCCGAGATCACCACTCCCGGAAACGGGACCGCCGTGCTGTCCGCCGTGTCGAGATCGTTCAGACAGGTGTGGTAGAAAAGCTCATAGGTATGGGAGCCGGTACCCTGGAAAAAATCGCTGATTACCAGGGCTTCGCCCGGCAGATACACCAGCGTTCGTGAATGGGTCACCGGTTTTTTGAGACGTTCATACCCGCTGTGGTGTCCGGCGAGAAGAATGAAAAAGGGATTGGACCAGACCATGTCAGCCGAAGCGCTGTAATCCGTGGCCAGCCGGAACGATTTCCACAGCAATGCCTGGTCCGCCAGGTCGACCCGGGCGGTGTTGTGAGCAGCGGTACCCCGAAAATAGTCCCTCCACTGTCCCGGGTTGTACGTGAACGTTCCGGTGTCTGCCAGAAGCGGTCCTTCTTCCGTTTCCAGGTAAACAGACAGCGCGTCGGTGTGGGCGTGTCCGGGATTATCCTCCGGTCCCGGCGCTCCGCAATCCCATGTCAGCACTTCCCAATTCGTTCCCTGCCCGGTCTGTGTCACCCAATACCCGGTATCGGGAAAGCTATGAAACGTGTTCCGGCTGCTATGTTGTTGATCATCTCCTGCCCGGTGGCGGCGGTCCTTGTCCTGCGTGGTCTGCTCTTCAGGCGTATCTGTGCCAAGCAGCCACAGGCGGTAAAGGGTGTGCTCGTCAAACCGGTTCAATTCGGGGCATTGCATCAGGGCTGCGGCGGCGGAACAGAACTCTTTTGCGGTGAGGGGATACCCTTCAAATCCGTCACCGAGTGGGACCATCGATCCGTTCGGAGTAACAAACGCAGCCAGAAAGCGAACCATTGAAGCCAGAATAGTCCTCAGTTCATCCAGGCCTAAAAGGTCGTCCCTGTCCCCGATCCACACCAGCAGTTCCAGCAAGTCCCGGGCCACGGCCAGGTGGTAGAACAGTGATCTCTCGGCGTGTCCGCCGTCGGGAAGGACCTGCTGTCTGACGGCCTTCATGAACTCTTCGAACAGAACGGAAAGGGAGGGAGAGAGCTTCCATTCCGGGAATGCGAGACGGGTCATGAGCATGGCCTTGTACTCCGCTATGAGATGATTGTACCCAAGGTCGTGTTCCGGATGTTTCTTCAAGAAGAGATATTGCTGAAGAATTTCCTGCCCCAGCTGCCAGTGGAGCTGGTGAGGAAGATCATTGAGCGGAAGAAGCAGCGAATAGGTCTCAACCAGGGCACTGCACCTCAAGGCGGTGGTGTGCGGATTCCAGAAATCCCCCTCGGGATATCCACAGGAATCGGACCAGCTGGAAAGCAGGTCTTCCACTCCCCTGACGTACCGGTCTTCACCGGTCAGGTGGTAAGCCCGGCAGAGAAGGGGGAGAAATTCCAGTGAGTGAAGGTGGTGCCTCCACAGGGCGCTGTCGCTCTGACCGTCCAGCCAACCCGGTCCGGCACCGAGGTCCACCGGAGGTTCTCCCAGGAAACGGAACCGGTGATTGAGCAGCTCTTCGGCGCGTACGAGCAGGTCGGTACACTCCACGGGAAGATGGGTGTGACAGTGATGGGCCAGTTCGGTAAATTTCCCGATGGATTCCATGGGGGTGTGTCTGCCTGCCGGATGCCGCTGCGACAGTTCGCACTCTTGCCTGTACTCCAGGTAGGCTGACTTGACCCTGTTCCAGTTATCTTCATCAGCAGCGCGCTTGACCGAGAACAGGTTGAAGTGGTTATAGTCGAGGAATTTAAGAAAATAAACATCGTCTACAAACGGGACACTCCAGGGATTAGCCAGCCTGTTTCCGATGGTATTCCAGACATACCGGCGAACCCTGGCTTTGGCCCGTTTAAAAGTCAGGTGTTTTATATACCTGAGATAGGCTCGAACGGTGGTGGAAAGTTTCAAAGTCCCCGTTGCCCTCTTCTCATATGCTCGTTTGGAATCCTTGTTTAAACGAACATACTATCACACAAAAACAGGCCTATCAATTATCCGGGTCTGGTTGAAATTTAACTTAACTTCGCATACAATGCTATATTAAGCTGATTTATATGTCCCATAGATTATAATAATCTGCTTTTAGGTTATAATAATCTGCCTTTAGGTTATAATAATCTGCCTTATTAAATTGCAATAATTCTCCTCAATGCAGAAGGGAACGCGGCTGTGACGACGGTACTGGTCACCGGAGGTGCGGGTTTTATCGGATCGAATCTGGTGGAAGCGCTGGTTACCCGGGGAACTGATGTCCGGGTACTTGATGATTTTTCATCCGGACGGATGGAGAACCTCGAAGCGGTGCTCGGGTCCATAGAACTGCTCCGGGGAGACATATGTGAGTGTGCTGCGGTGGAAGAAGCGGTACGGGATGTAGAGGTGGTGTATCACCTGGCGGCAGTTACCCCGGTGCCCCAATCCGTGAAAGAACCGGCGGCTACCGCACGGGTCAACGTGGAAGGCACGGTTCGCGTACTCGATGTCTCGAGGAAAGCCGGTGTTCGCCTGGTAGTGCTCGCTTCCAGCGCTTCGGTGTACGGCAATGCCAGTGATCTTCCGGTAAAAGAAGAACACGCTCTCGACCCACTTTCTCCCTACGCTGTCTCGAAGGTCGCTGCTGAGTACTTCTGCCGTGTGTTTGCCACTCTCTTTCCCATAAGCACGATTTGCCTGAGATATTTCAACGTGTTCGGCCCGCGGCAGGACCCTCTCTCACCGTACGCAGCCGTGGTTCCGAAATTTATCGATGCCTGTCTCGGCGGCGATGGTCCGATTGTGTTCGGGGACGGGCAACAGACACGTGATTTTACCTACGTGGACGATGTGGCGCGGGCCAACATGTTGCTGCTGGACTGTGACCGGATCTTTCGTGGAGAGGTTGTCAATGTTGCCACCGGTACGAGTGTTTCCATTAATCATCTCCTCCGGGTGGTGCAGCAACAGGTCGGCAGCAAAAGACAACCGGAGTACCGGGAGCCCAGGGTGGGTGACATAAAATTCTCATCTGCTTCAATTGAACGGGCGGGCGAGTTTTTGGGATTTACACCCACCTGGAGTTTGTCTGACGGGGTAAATAAAACGGTTGACTGGTACCGGACCGCATTGAAAACCGGAGTCTGACAACTCACAAGCGTACCGGTAATATTCGCTGGCAGCGTCAGTACTTGCGAACTATCTTGAAACTGTGAATGATGACCGGCCGATTGGCGTTTGCCGTTCTTCCGGTGAGAGTGATCTGGTCGGTAATCCCGGATTCATCAGGGGATAAAATGACGTAATCGTCATGTACCGATTCTATTTTAAGCCGCACTTCAGCCCTGTCGCCATCTTTGATAATCCGGATGAAATCTCGTCCCTGAGGAATAAAGTCGATAGGGGTTTTTTCGTCCCGCCCGACTATTGTTGTTTTCTTTCCATCTATTTCGTACTTGAACAGACCATTGTCATGCACCTTAATTATCTCGACTCCGCAGTCGATCCCTGCTTCACAGCCGTCCATAGCCGGAACCTCAATGGATGTGATAATGTCGCATCTGTCCGGCAGTGGTTCCTTGTAGGGAATCTTGGCTATGCTGTTTTTCTCGTGGATATAAATGGCTCTGTCGATAGTGATATTGAACCTTCTTGATGTGGACGTTTCCCAGTACCGCTCATCAAGTTGTGTTCCGCGGAACGTACCGTCAAACACGGTTGTTTTGTACCGGCGTTTATATATGTGAACTTCGGTCCCTGCTTTCCCAGCCGCTCCGCTTTTCATCTCATCCAGCGATACGCCTGCCTTGTCAGCTACGTAAATGTATCCTTCACCGGTGTCCATATAGAAATTAGTGCCCCAGGGACTAAGCGGGACCTCTTTGATATATCCTGCGTGTACCAGTTCCTGCAGATTGTTGGGAAAAATCCCATTTTTCTCATAGAAACGTTGAAGAGCCTCTCCTATTTCCTTGAGATAGTCCTGTGCTTTGACCTGGCGGGCCTTGTCTACATAAAAATAGTACGACCCAATGGCTATCCCGGTAAGGGTGATCATGATGGTCATTATGATCATAAGCTCGATAAGCGTAATTCCTTTGATCGTAATACCTTTGGCGGTCGTCGGCCATTCCGTATTCATAGCCTCGATTCCCCTCAAATTATTTTAACCCGATCAGCAGGTAGAGTCAGCATAAGATATTGGCGGAGTTTTTTCAAACGCTTCCGTATTCCTTCAACGTGCGTCCCTTCCCAATAGATCCTATCACATCGTAAACACCGTATAAAAAAATCGTGTGTAGCAAAGACGTAATCGGGGACCTGGAGACGGCATTGCTCTTTGTCAACGGTGTCGAGTTCTCCATTACAGCACAGGCATCGGGAAACACGGGAGTCAAGGTCCGATACAGGAACTCCCCGCAGGACTGCTGCCAGTTGTTTTTCCAGTGATTCAAAGGCAATAAGTCTGGTCAGTTCACCACCTCTGCCGGCCAGTTCACGATCGCACGTAAGCAGGATCCTCCCTTCCTTCCCCGCCTGCCGCAGAAGCGCTGAATCGTGAGCTGTGGCTTCGAAGACCGTATCGAATCCCAGGGCTCTCAGCCATTTTGCCAGTGTCCCCAGCATACTATCCGCTATGAAGCGCGGTTTGTCCGCTATGCAGCGCGGTTTGTCGGCAAGAAAACGGGGTTCCATCAGGGATTACCGCCTGTCGATCTTGTCAAGAATCTGGCGGGCTTTAGTCGCGTACCTGGTATCGGGAGCCAAATCGATAACTTTCTGCAATAGATGGGTGGCTTTATCGGAATCTTTATTGATAAGGGCAATCTGCCCCAGGAAAAACAGTGACTCTACGTCTCCCGGGTTGAGCTCAAGCGCTTGATTATAGGAGTCGCGGGCCTCATCGAACTTTTCGAGCCGCATCAACGCCAGGCCGAGCCGGTTGTATGCCGGCGAAAACCCGGAGTTTAGCAAAATGGCATTACGGAATGATTCGGCTGCTTCGTTGTACAGTTCCTTCATCAACAGGCTAATTCCTATCTGGTAATGCGCCAGGGGAACGGACGCGTCGACTTCAAGTCCTTTTCTGAAAGAAACAATGGCTTCATCGTACATCTGTTTTTTCATCAGCACGTCGCCCAGGTCGAAGTAAGCCAATGAATCTTTGTATCCCCAGCGTTCATAGGCTTCGGTAAGATTAGAGTCAGGGACCGCGATAATAGCTTGTTGAAACGCTTTTATGGCTTCTTCGAGATTGCCGAGCCTGGAGTGGATCAACCCGAGGGCGTGGAGTGCCATGGCGTTGTTGGAATTGAGTGAAACCGCCTTCTCAAAGCATTTGAGTGCTTCATCCAATTCGTTTTGCTGGACCAGTACGGCTCCCAGGTTGTAGTGGGCCCATTCGTCCGAAGGATTCTTGATTATCCGCTGCTTGAGTTTCTCCATAGCGGCGGCGTGCTTGTTTCTTTCATGCCCTCTCTGTTGTTTTTTGGTACTGGCGGTACCGGCCTGCTTGGGAGATATGCTGTGTACAAGCAGTTTGTGTGTCCGCTGGTGTAATTCTGGTGTGTTTTCAGCAGTAATTCGGCCGGTGAACTCAAGACGCCCGGATTCCTGGTCGAAGGTGACGTCTGGCGCATCTTTACCGGGGGAAAAAACAACACACCTCATCAGGTCCAGCATGATTTCGCCCAGCTCAGTCAACAATTCCTCGAGAAGTTGAGGTGACATTTTCCGGCGCACATCGGCTGTATATCCGATCACTTCGAGACCGAATTTTTCTCTGAAATACTTTTCGAAGTTCTGTTTTCTCCAGGAAGACTTGATGGAGGCTTCGGCGGCCTGCTTTGCTTTGACCGTGGCCGATTCGATAATCAGAGGGATAGCTGCCTGGACTTCCGGTTCTTCAATGCTCTGCTCGGCCATGGTCATAAAGTAGATGGCCTTCCGGTAGTTGCCGAGGTTGTACAGTGCCCGTCCCAGGTTGAAGAAAAGAAAAGAGTCTTTTTCCTGATGCCCCATGATCCCGTACCAGATATCGATCGCTTGCTGCAGTTTCCCCAGGTTGGCCAGCGTGATTCCAAGGTGGTTACGTGCCTGGATGTTCTCCGGATCGATTTGTATTGCTTGTTTAAACAAGCGCTCGGCTTCAGAAAAACGGTCCAGGTTGAGATTGGCTTTCCCCATGTTCACCAGCACGAAGGTGTCGAGATCCTCATTCTCGTCGTGTTTGAGGACGATAACTTTCTTCCATTCGTCCAGGGCTTCCTGGTACCTTCCCAGGCTGGCCAGGGCGATACCCATGTAGGTCCTGGCTCGTGATGAATCGGGATCACGGCGGATACTCTCCCTGTATTCGAGCAGGGCTTTTTCGGGTTCGTCGGAATCGAAAAAAACATTGGCCAGGTGGAACCTGGCTTCGGCGTTTGCGGGCTCGAGTTTCAACGCTTTACGCAGCTGCCACACCGCTTCGTCGTATCTTTCTTCCATAGCAAGACTGACGCCCATGCCGATAAAAGCTTTTGCCAGAAAGGACCGGAAACGGTCGCGATGAATGTGATTGGGTTCGATAACAAGAATACGCTCCATTCCCTTTACCAGGGCGTCCATGGGAATAGAGCCGCGTGATTTGAGAGCTTCCGGATCGAGACCGTAGATAGGTACGAGTTCGGGCAGGTTGAACTCGTCATGGAATTCTGGAGAGAGTTTGACATACATGAGTTCTCCCCCTTCGGGCTCGGCAAAGAGCTCGTCGACGTCTGAAGCGACGAGAAGCTTCTCGAACGTGGTCAATTCCCAGAGTCCTTTTCTGTCGGTCAGGGTGAGGAGGTACGGAATCGGTACCATCTTCCCCAGGTGGACGCGGGTGATTTCCTCTCCGTCCCGGTCGATGATATCCTCCCGAATAATTCTGGCCAGGTATCTGATCTGCCCCTGGTTGTCAACTTCGTGGAACGCAATGTACAGGCAGAAAGGAAGGGTCCGTCCCGGATCCAGGTTAATGTATCCTTTTTCCGAGAGAGTCTCGAAACTCTTGCGGTTGATGGACATGACCAAAATTTCTCTAATATCTTCCATAATTCTTCGCCTCGCTACGAACGTTTGTGAATTATTCGGGTTAATTATAGGTTACCATTATACTCTAAGCAAGTAAAATGGCTTTAACTCGCCTGGGTACGACTCTGTGTATTTTCCTGCACGCGCTTTGTATCTGCGGCCATTTACCTGGGCTCGCTTGCCGCGAGCCCCCCCCCTCGCCACGAACATTCGTGAATTCTCCGGGTTAATTAATTGACATACTCCAATGTGGTAAGTATAATTCTCTTGAGACAGTATAAGTGTATATGAGACGGTATAAGTGTATAATTGTGATATGAGGCCCGCCTCTGAGCAGGTGGGCTTTATTTATTAATAACCTAAAGAATTCACAGATGTTTGCAGCGAGACGCGGCAAAATGGTTTGTGAATTATTAGGGTTAGGAAAGTAAAGGAGGCGATCGGAGTGAGATTCAACGAAAAATTCTGGTCCAGGGCAGGTGTGGTCCTTCTCACGCTGATCGTTGTGCTTGCACAGGCCGGGTATTGTCCCGTTCTGGGAGTGAGTGCACCAAGCGAATTCGTCATACTCATGGAAATTGGAAAATCCGACAGCGGCCAGCCCATATGCCGTGAGGTTTCACTGGATGATCCAGCGGCAGCCGATCTGTACGGGTTTATCAAGGGTGATCCGGGTATCCAGAACGCGGTTGATACCTTTCACCGGGTCCAGGTAGAGAAACAGGAACGTGACCTGCAGGAGCTGCGTGCCGCCGGGCTCAGCGAGGAAGAGATAGCGGTGGTGCGTAACAGCACCCCCATTCATCCCGCTTATTTCGTTATCGATTCCACCGGGGAGGTCAATTCTGCCAGCGTACGCGGTTTTGAACTTGCCGACGGACGGGGAGACCGGCAGCCCATGCCCGATGTTCCTCTGGTTCATGTTGCCGTCAACTCTCCCACCATGCAAAGTGGTAACATTACCAGACAGGTTCGTTCCCTGGCCCACGAGCTGGGACACTGCATGATGGGAGTGCTGTACGAAGGCGCGGAAAATTTCCCCCAGTCTGACTACCTGGGAAAATCCCATTGGCGGGGAAAAGTTACCGATCCGGGGCTGGCCATGATCGAAGGCTGGGCAGAGTTTACCGGACCGTATTTTTCAGGCGATGAATCGAAGATAGTATCCATTGACGCCGGTGATTTTGCGTTCAACGAGGACAGCGGTGAGCTCAAGAGTCATTCGGAGATGATGGCCACCGAGGGTGTCATCGCTTCCATTTTCTGGGACATGATGAAATCCGACAGCGGTTTGCAGGATCCGTGGATCAAGATCGGGACCGTGTTTCAGAAACACCGCCCGGAAACCATGGAGGATTTCGAACGGGCGTTTTTGACCGAGTACCCGGCTGACGCAGAAGCGATGTACGATATCATGTGCCGCAACACCTTTATGGCAAGTGTCTCCGGGGAAGCAGCCCAGAAGTACAGGGACTTCATGGAAGGTAGAATCTCCCGGGCGGAGTATGTCGCCTGGCTGAAGGATGCCAAAGAGTCCGGCTGGCAGGAGTACCAGGGCAGGTACGTTACCCGACGGGCTCCCACGACTCCCTATGACTGGAAGGTCGGCACTATCAGGACGAGAGACGGGCGGGAGAAATACGACACCACCATCATACAGGACGGGGCCGATGTAAAGAGCGGCGGGTATGAAATGTATCTGGAAATGCTGAACAAAAATTTCGGCGACGAAAAACGGGTTCCCGCTCCGATAATCACGCCAAACGGCAGGCGTGACAAGGGTTCTGTGTCCGAGGAGTAGAAAATTTTCCTTGACAAAGTTTTGATGCACTCCTATAATGAGTACAGAGCGGCAGGAACGTTCTTTAAAAACTGAACACGCAGGTATAAGTTAAACCAGGTTATAAGGCCTTTCGGATTATCCGAGGGGCCTTTTCATTTGTCTGGAAAACTAGACCCGATAAAGAAGGGAGGGGGCAGTCAGGATACAGTGATATTCGATTCCCCATTAACGACTAAAGGAAGATATTTAAGAAGTGAAAATTTTGAAAGGAAGTGAATGAAATGGAGAGTTTGATGAGAAGCAGGACGAGCAGGATCACATCGATGATACTTGCTCTGGTGTTTGTTGGAACGGTTTTACTGGGTGATGTCAGCCAGGTGCTGGCGCAGCATGACGATGTCATTCAGGTACCCGCTCCCTTTGTCTATATGAAATCCGTTGAATTTAACAAGGGCTACCTGGTGCCCAAGGTGGAGCACGGCATGACCGCCGCCAAGAACCTGCCGAAGAACGTGGTAAACACTGCAAAGACGGTTGTTCCCAAGCTGAAGACCGTCCCGAAGGCAGCCGGCAAGGTTCCCGGCCGGGTGAAGACCTGGTACAACAAGACCACCACGGTCCCCAGGGCCGAGCGGGGTATGAGCTACACCCAGCGCCTGCGGTCCCGCATGGGCAAAGGTGTTCAGAGGCTGGGCAAAGCCATCGAGCCGAAGAAGCCCACCGCTGCCAGCAAGGCCGCTGCCGCCAAGGCCGCCGCTGCCAAGGGCCCCAGTGCCGCCAGCCAGACTCAGGCTATGAAGACCCTGGGAATCACCAAGGACGCACGCGGTGGATACCACATGAAGGGTCGCCGGGGTGCTATCAGCAAGGCTGAAGCCACCAAGCTCATCAACAAGCAGGCCGCCAAGAACCCGGTGGGCAAGGTCGCTGCCATCAAGGGTAAGGTCGGCACCGGAGTCAGTAACTTCAAGGCCAACCTCAAGAAGGGATACGCCACCGGCAAAACTAACGCAGGCGGCGTCGTGAAGCAGACCCTCGATTTCAGGGGAAAAGCTGCCTGGAGGAACGTCGGCCTGGCCGCTGGTCTGGTCATCGGTGTCAACACCCTGCGGGCCATCGCCAAGGGTGAGCCTCTTACCTTCCAGAACACTATTGGTTCGGTTCTCCGGCGCGAGTTCGCCGGTGCCTACATCGGTGGTGCCCTCGGTTGCGCAGCCGGCAGCCTGGCACAGGGCCTGCTCGGAGCAGTGCCCGTGGTCGGCCCCATCGTTGGTGCCTTCATGCCGGCTCTCGGTGGTGTGATGGGTGCTCACCTGGGTGGCAACCTGGCAGCAGGAACCCGTCAGGGCAAGTTCAGCTTCGGTGACGCACTGGCCCAGATCGATCCGGTCGAGGTAGGTGGACAGGCTGTTGGTTCCACCATCGGCGCTATCATCGGCAGCGCTATCTGCCCGGGCGTCGGCACGGTAATCGGTGGTATGGTCGGCGCATTCGTTGGCGGCGCCGCTGCCAACTGGATCGGCGAGAACGTATTCGGTCGCAAAAAAGGCGGATCCAACGCGTGGCTGTATTCCGGCAAGAGCGGAAGCAGGCAGCAGGATATCTCCAAGCAGAAGGAAGTGACCGATAATAAAAACGTGACCGCTCGCGAAGCTTCCAAGGCCTACCAGGATTACATAGCTGCTTACAACAAGCTCACCGACCTGATGTCCCGCGGTTTGGGTGACACTCCTGAGGCACAGCAGGCTTACCGTGACTACAAATCAGCCAAGGAGAACTACGAGAAGATAGCCCAGTCTGTGAAGAAGTAACTGCAGACTAAAGTCTGTGGACTGAGTTGAAAAACAAAAGGGGCTGCGCTTCGGCGCAGCCCTTTTTCATTCCCTTGCGACGAATGTTACGTGAATTATTAGGATTATTTATATAGAATGGTGTGCTATAATATGGCCGGTGTAAATTATGAGTAAAGAAACTAACCACTGGTCCGAACAGATCGTAAAACGGCTTTCCGCTAAGAGCCGTAGCACCGGTTATGTAACATACGAAGAAATCTTCGATCAACTGTCACTGGAAGAGATCGAATCGGACCGGTTTCAGGATATTGTCAATACCTTGAGCAAAAAAGGCGTCAAGGTTGTGGAGGAACATCCTCCTGAGTCCAAAAAATCAGGCCCTATTCCCCCCGTGGAGGCTGCCGAGAATCTCGTGCAGCTTTACCTTTCCGAGCTGGGGAGGGTGCCTTCTTCCACTCAGGAAAAACGCCTGGAGCTGGCCAGGCGGATCGAGCAGGGAGATAAACAGGCCCGGGACGAGATGGTGGAAGTCAATCTGCTGCTCGTAGTGAACATCGCCAAACGTTTCACCAATCGCGGACTGCTGTTTCTCGATCTGATCCAGGAAGGTAATATCGGCCTGATCAAATCGGTGGGCAAGTTCGATTACCGGATGGGATACCAGTTTTCCACATACGCCGCCTGGTGGATTACCCAGGCAATACGCAGGGCCATCGCCAACCAGTCCCGGACGATTCGCCTGCCATCGTATATAGGAGAAATGGCAAACAGAATTGTCAGGGCCATCCGCGACCTGCGTCAAAAGCACAACCGCCAGCCCAGCGCCAGGGAGATCGAGAAAGAAACCGGGATTCCGGCGGTAAAGGTGGAAGAGATACTGACCCATCTGCAGGAGCCTGTATCTCTCGACAAGGAAATCGGTGAGAAAGACGAGGGAACCCTGGGGGACGTTCTGATCGACGAGTACGCAGAGCTCCCCGAAGAGGTCGTGTTCCGTATCGCCCTGGCCCAGCAGATCCGCCACATACTGTCCCATCTCTCCCCTAAAGAATCGCTGGTGCTCAAGTTGAGGTTCGGGTTGGAGGATGGCGTTCCTAAAACGCTGGACGAGATCGGCCGGTCAATGGGGGTAACCCGGGAACGGGTACGGCAGATTCAAAGCAGGGCTTTAAAGAAACTTCGTGAATTCAAGGGGACTATTAGTTTAAGGGATTTCATCGAGTAGCGTACCCGCTTTAGCGCACCCGCTTTAGCGCACCCGCTTTAGCGCACCCGCTTTAGCGTACCCGCTTTAGCGTACCCGCTTTAGCGGGAATATTGCGGCTGCTCCCTAAAGCCGCAGCTGGTTTTGGTCGACATATAAATGGGAGGTGATGACCACATGTACTGCCCCTGCTGTGGTCACAAAAACGGATCGAAAACCAGGTTTTGCCTGAACTGCGGATATTATTTGACAGAAAAGCTTATCTACGATTTTTCCCTCATGAAGCAGGAACCCCACAAAGCTCGTCGCTGGTAGATCACGCCCGCCGTTGATAGACGGCGCTTATTCCGGAATCGGCCCGAGGCTTGACTCGTCGGCTTTTATTTCCAGCACCTCCGGACCTGCTTTGGTAATGATGGCACGCTGACTTTTAATCTCGGCTCTCAGTACACTTCCTTCGAATGATACCCACAGCTTCAGATCGATCAGGGGAATTTCGACGATCTTGCATTCTGTGTCTTCAATGGTTTCCTGGTCTTTCCCAAAAATATCGAAGACCAACACTTTCTTTATTTCCGGAATGTATATGGGGATTTCCGCCCAGGTGAGCTTTGATAAATCGGTTTTTCTGAACAGTAGTGTCCATTGGTCAACCATGTCTTCCCCATATATGAACGGCGCACCGAAACAGGGTATCTGTTTGGTTACCGGCACCAGGTCATCGATACTTTCAATTTTTTTGCTTTTGTCCTCGGGGCGGGTGTAGTTCACGTGCTCGACGAATCCGGAGCGGATACGGCAGTCGAAGAAATCGTCCAGGACACCCATTTTGGAGATGTAACGTCCAGCGCTGCGATAGGCCAAAATGGTCCCGTTTGCATCCAGGATTATGGAGTTGTTTTTCTGGACCATGTTGTCGTATCCCAATTCTTTGGAATCGACAAAAATGTGCGACAAGTACTGTGTCGCCCCGGGAGGAAGTGCTGTTTCGGTGTCTTCTGTCAGCTCGGAGTGCAGATACCCGTACATAACATCACCGACCTTCATGGCGTAATACGTTGATTCGGACGGCGGAGGGGTGAACGCACGTTGAGGTATCGGGCGGGGGTCGTCACCGACCGGGTGCGGGGTTAGATTGAGAATCTCGGCGGTAATTCCCTGCAAGTCTTCCACCGGTGGAATCGTGATATGCAGACGGTCCACTCCCCCAAACTCATCAAAAAACGGATCACAGGCGTGCCACCGGCTGTCTGAGCTGAAGTACTCCACCCAGGTGTGCCAGCAAAAAAATCCGGTTTCATTGGGAAAGTATGCCAGACCGTGTGACAGTCTGGCTGGAATCCCGGCCGCTCTGAGCAGAGCCACCGTCAAATTGGCAAACCCTCGCGATGGACCTCGGCGGCGGTGAAGTGTCCGTAAAGCCTGTTCGGGTCCCTGCTCCCATTGTATATTGTCCGAAACCCACCGGGTGATGGAACTGGCCCTGTGATCACTGTTTTCATCTTCGGAGATGATAGCTCCGGCTGTATCGATTATCTCGGGACTATCCGATTCGATACCTGGCTGTGCTGCCAGGTGCACTGGCAGCGCCACTTCGGTGCCGACTGAGGCGGCCGTATTCGCTTTATGCGTGGTATCACCGGTTCCGGAAACACTGGTTAATTGGAAAATTCCTTCCAGTGAAGTGTGGGAAACATTTCCTGAAAACATTTGGCCGGGACGATTAAGTAGCCGTTTGGGAAAAGAGATGGAGGCTGCGGAAAGCTTGACGGCCACTGTGGCCGATTCAAATCGTACCGGGAAGAGAAGCGTCGCGTGTGCTGCTCCCCGGTTTATTCCAGGAACATTACAGGTTTGGAAAGCCCGGACGAAATCCCTGTCAACCCGTTCGACCAACACATCCATAAAAGGAATTTCCACTCTCAGGAGCCGTCCGTCGGCGGCAACCCACACTTTGAATATGAGCGGGGCCAATCGGCAGAAATAAAGAGCGGCACGCTCTCTCTTTCCCATTATAGAAATATTACGTTCTCCTGCAAACTGAGCTGTAAACCGTCGCATATTGGCTATCTGAGGTACGAAAACAGGGATACTAAAATCCCCTATTCGTGTCGGCAAGCGATCGAAAATCAACTCGAACTGCCCGAACAGGTTATTATCAAAGATAATGAACTTCTTGGGAATGTGGAGGACCTTTTTTCTTTTCGCTTCCCTGGACTGGCCGCTGACGTGGGCTTCTCCCTCTTTGGGAAACGAACAAACCAGGTTTTTCGAGCGGTTTCCGTAATTGACCATGACTTCGTAGGTGAGAGGACGGTCTTCAATGGAGGAATACAACTCGTTGGCGATGTAGTGGGAGTCGGGGTCATCACCCAGGCATGAAAAGAGGATGACCGATTCCAGGTGGTTTTGTACTATGTTTTCTTCCCTCTGTATCCTGGTTAGACTCGAAAAACCGTAAACCTCTCCTTCTTTGCGCAGGAGGAAATAACTGGTCTTAACCGAGGGTGAAGCCCCCTGGCGGAGTTTCGTGGCCGGGGCGGTAGTATCTATTCCGGATTCTCCCTGGTCTTTCAAAACTTCGGCTCCCAGAGTGTGACAGGGAATCAGAAAGATTAGGAACAGGCAAACGGTGATACCCGGTGTCCTTCGTACGACTGACATATGCAGTGTGTTCAAGGTCTGAATGTCCCTTCCAGACAGAAATTGAGGTACTTAACAAATCCGGTCGCTTTTCCGTTTCCTTTAACGTCGGCGCCGAAACCGATCATCCTTTTCGATGTCCCCCGGGAATGGAATCCTTTGACATCTTCGCGTTCCGCACCATCGATAAAGAGCTTCATATCATTGTTGCTAACATTTATTCTATACGTGTGAAAATTTTGATAGGTGTTAAAATTAATACGTCTTTTCTCGTTGTCGTCACCCCGGCAGAACGAGATGTAATTCGGGTAGAATGACACCGTTGAATGATAGCGCCCGTCCATGATCCGGATGGATATGTCTGAGTCATTATGAGGGCTGGTCTTGAGCTCAGTTTCTATGGTGTATCCTTTATGTGACCGGGGCTGCCAATGCGGTTCCAGCATCCAGAATGACACATACTCCGAACGGCTCCGGTCTTCGATTAAAAGAAAATCGTCTTTCACGGAAAACTTTGCGCCGCCGTACTTTTTCCAGCGAGGCTGGCTCTCCGTGGGTAGACCTTCTGCTACATAAGCTACGTTCCACTTGAGATCACCCTGAAACTTGCGTGTCAGCGGCTGGGCTTGCAGGTTGTCGATAAAGCATTCGATAAATCCGTCCCGGATGAAATAATCGCCATTCCAGGGGGTTTTCATCGGCTGCGGCAGTTCTTCGGAGTACTGCCCGCGACTCAGGTCCTCCATGCTTTTCGGGTACCGGCCCATATCTTCGGCAAACTTGTCCACAACGGTCATGATCAGTTCCATGTCCTTCAAAGCGGTTTGCTTATTCTCTTCCTGCTTCTGTTTGTACTTCTCATAGTACATATAACCGTAATACCCGCCGCCCACAATCAGCACCAGTAATATAAACTTCACCAATGAGTTCCCGCGGGCCCTGTTGGCATTGATGCAGAGCATACGCTTAAATCTCCTTCCAAACTCTTCCTCATTTGCTGCTTTGTCAGCACGGTCGGATAACGATGGAAAATCGCCCGCTTACGTTTGTGCGTAAATGGTATTATACAGGAGCGGTATTCTGCGGACAACCAACACTGAGATCAATGCGTTTACGCGTCGCGTTTGCGCGCTTAACGTGCATGTGATAGACTTTAGATGGAAGGCAGGTTGGATGAAGTTTTGATCGATTTCTATATCAGACGCGGCTTTTCACTCATCGAACTGTTTATAGTTATCACGATTCTGGGGATACTGGTAAGTTTTGCCATACCGCACTACATGGATGTCACCAGTGATGCAAAAATAGTGAAAGCCCGTCAGGACCTCGATGCTCTCAAGGAAGCCGTCAGGAAATACTCGGTCATAAACCAGGGAGTATATCCCCGGTCTATTCTGGACTTGAGAGGGATCATCAAGAATGTGCCTCCCACGACTCCCTGGGGAGATATGTACCAGATGGACAGCTATTTCATCTTTTGCATTGTTCCTGCAGCTGAAACCTCCGCCAAGCAAAAAAGAGTGCTCCGGGCGGCTTTCAGGAATCCCGGTCTGATGCTGATTTCTTCTTCCAAAGGGTACGGCAGGCAAGGCAAGGGACTGTACACCTTGAAACCCATGCCAGACACTGACCCTCCCGCCAGGGTACCGTTGCAGGATAATTCACCGGACTGTCCTTCCTGGCGCGAACAAGGCAGCCGGCTTCTCTATGCTACGGGCTCACCCGGTACGATAAAAGAAGTGTTTACGTTCAGCGGTGCACCGACTGAGTCCATGTTCAATTCCCTGGATCTCAGGGGATCGTCACCTGCAATAAACCGGTCCGGGACATATCTGGCGTATGTAGCCTCGGAGGGAATCTATGTTACAGCCGGGCTGAAAGGCACGGAAATACTTATCCCGGACACGAAAGGGTTTGACTCCCCTACCTGGTCTCCAACCAGCGATGTCCTGGCGTGTGTGGGGAATAACCAGGTCCACATTATCCAGGAACCCTCCGGCCGGTTGAAGCGCTGGCAGCTTTCGGGAGCCGGCGGAAGTGATCCTGCCTGGTCCCCCGACGGTTCGCAGATTGCGTTTGAAAACAGCGGTGACATATGGATACTGGGGTGGAGTGCTATAAAAGGAGTAAATCCCGCGAATCCGCTTGTTACGAAAGCAAACCGGGGCCCTGAAAAATTTACGGACAAGTATTCTGAAAAAGTATACCAGCCGGCCTGGTCCCCCGACGGGAATCTCCTGGCAGCCGTACGGCGGGATAATTCGATTGTTGTATTTGATGTGGAACGTCCGACCAGCACTTACCAGATTCACTATTTAAGTGCCGGAGGTATGGAAGATGGTATCGTTGTGGGGGATGTTGAGACGATAGTCTGGGCGGAATAGGAAACGTAACGTTGAACTATAGAGGCAAAACACGCGGCTTTACCCTGGTTGAAATAATGATTGTCATTACGGTCATTTCAATTCTGGTCGGGTTCGCCATCACCCAATATTCCGGTCTGACGCCTGAAGCACGAATGGTTAAGGCACGGCAGGACATGAACAGCCTGAGTCTCAGTCTCGACAATTATGCCATCAGGCATGGCGGCCGGTATCCGACCAGTCTCAGCCAGCTGCAGACCGAGATGGCGCTGGAGGTACCCGATACGCCGTGGGGACACAAGTACTGGATCGACCGTTACTATGTGTATTGCTTCGTTCCCTTGAAAGATTACTCCTCCGGGATGTCAACTCCCCAGCGGCTGCAGCCGGGAGAGATTGAAGCTCCCCCGACTACAGAGAACACGATCAGGCAGCTGTACCGCAATCCGGGAAGCCTGGTATTACAGGCGGGACAAAATGTCATCGTGCAACAAGCGATCCGCGGCTCGGCGAGCTCGAAAGATACCGGTATGTCAGCTAATTTTGGTAAAGGAAATATTCCCCGGTGGTTCAAGCGCGGATATTCTGTTGTGTATCAAACGAATACAACGGATGGCGCGGGAATTGTCATCGAGACTCTGGGAGGGGAACGGAGAATTCTTAAATCGGCCTCCTGGGATACCGGACAAGAACTTAATCTTACCGGAGATTACCCATCACCGTCACCTGACGGTGACAGCCTGGTACTGGTAGAAAGTCACCAGGGCAAGGCATCACTCCACGTCTATTCGTTGATCGAAGGACGAACGTCTTTGCTCGGAGCCGAGGGTAACCCTATTCAGGGTACGGCTCCTGTCTGGTCTCCTCACACCGACTTGATCGCTTTTATTGATGCGAGCGGGCATCTGGCGGTAACCAACAGCCGGGCCAAGCATCCGGTGACTGATGTGAGAGTGCTGGTAGATGACAGGATATGTACATCACCTGCCTGGCATCCCGCCGGGCAAATGGTGGGTTTTGTCTCTGGCGGCAATATTTACAAAGTGCCGGTAGGGGGGCAGGAAAGCGCCGTTGAGGTGTTTTCCAATTCCCAGCTACTTGTTAAATCGTTTGCCTGGTCCCCCGACGGTAACCTGATTGCCATGGTCACGGGAAAGGATGTCTATATCTGGTCCATCGACTGGAACCAGAGCTTGATCAACACCCGTTTCCTCGCGTCGATCATGGTATTCAGCCTCTCCAGTGGCACCGTCAACAGCATTAGCTGGTAATTAGCATAGGCATGTAATAAACGTTAACTGGTAAATCTGCAACGCACGCCCGCTCTGAAGAGCCTGCTCTGAAGAGCCTGCGCTTCAGCGCCAGCTTATCTTGACACCATACCTTCCTCATGTTACAATTGGCCGGGTCTGGGCGAAGTGTCCCCGAACGGTCTTTATTTCTGGCTTATGACGCTTTTACCGGGCCCTTGTGAAAGGTTGATTTTATGACTCGTAAACCAGTTACGTTCGATCTTGCCATCGATCATACTATTGCTACCGGCGTTTACAGTAATATTCAGGGCATCAGTTATTCGGAAACCGAATTTATTCTTGATTTTGCCAGGGTCATTCCCCAGAGCACGAAGGGGAAAGTAGTATCGCGTGTCATCATGCATCCACGCAATGCAAAATATTTCTTCAATAATCTGAAACGCAGCATCGAAACTTTTGAATCTAACCATGGGGAAATTAAAATTAAAGATGATGAACCCAAGAATATAGGATTTCGTAGTGATGCAGTAGAAACTACTTCTGAGGACCCAAAAGGAACCCAATAAGTAAGGAATCAAAGGAATGAGAGGGCACTAGGACATGGAACAGATGTCCGGACCACCCCACAACGAAGTTGAGCAGGCCACCGACGATCAGTCCCGGTTACCTGAACCTCCGGCTCAAACCGAATCCCCTGCCCAGGCCACCGACGATCAGTCCCGGTTACCTGAACCTCCGGCTCAAACCGAATCCC
>CAYSPT010000004.1:4543-9134 GCA_964432985.1 uncultured bacterium | reverse complement strand
CAGGCCACCGACGATCAGTCCCGGTTACCTGAACCTCCGGCTCAAACCGAATCCCCTGCCCAGGCCACCGACGATCAGTCCCAGTTGCCTGAACCTCCGGCCCAAACCGATGGTTTGATGGGGGCTGATCAACCGGCCCAGGTTACCCAATCCGACAACACAGCCCAAACCGTTGTAATGAGCATCGAGGAACGATGCAGCGCCCTGGGCAATGATCTAAAAGAATCACGTTACGAATGTACAGATCTCAGATCTCGTCTCGAGTCAGAACAGGAGCGGGTGACTGAGCTCACCCGTGAACACCAGGATAAGAATACCCGCATCCAGACTATGGAAAAGGAAGTGGAGGAACTCCGTTCCCGTTTGATGAGCGGTGTTCAGCTCGAAAGCCAGTGGAAGGTCCGTGAAGACGAGTGGTCGACCCGGGTGCAGAAGCTGGAAAGCCAGCTGGAAACAGCTAAAAATAGAAGCGCCACCTTCAAAGTGCAGCTCGATACCACGAGAAAAGAACTTACATCTCTGCAGGCTGAATCCATCGAAGTGAAGAACCGGACCCGTGAGCTGACAGAGCAGTTGGAAGCTGTCAAAGCTGAAAAAGAGAAAAGTGAAGTGGAAGTGGAAGAGCTTCGTCTTTCATTATATTCACGTGAGGAGCAGACAAAGGTTGAAGTTGAACACGCCAAAGAGTCATGCTCCCAGGAAATGGATCAGCAGCGTGTTGAACGGCTTCGTATGCAGGAAGAGCTTCAGCAGGCCCGTCAGGAAATTGTCTCTCTCCAGGAAGCTCTTGCCTCCTCTGATGAGATTTCAAAACAGTGTGACAGACTGCGTGAAGAGCTCGATCAACAGGTGCGCGAAAAAGACGGTCTGCTCGAGGAGATGCGCCAGTTAAAAGAAAGGCTGGAAGATCTCCAGGGTAAACTGAATGAGCAGAATGTCCGTTTTGATAAGGTAAAAGTTATTTTCAGGGAAAAGGACAAAGTTATCGAGGACAATGCGCAGCTCCTGGAGAAACGGGAGCTGCTGGTAAAAGAATTAAGGGAAAAACTCCAGCAGTTCGAGTATTGGGACAAGACCAATAAGTTCGTCCTGGATACTATTCGCGAGCAGCTGACTGAGTTTAAAGAAGCGGCCAGGATACTCGGTATTAAAAAATTTGTAGGTATGAGCGAACAACTGGGGGAAACACTGTCGCAGATTCGCTGGGAATAGAAAACCGCGTGTTCTCTTAAGAGCCGGTCCTGAAATGAGGTGAACGGCTTGGTCAATGTGGAAGAGTTGATTGGCCAGACAGTTGACGACAAGTACGATATTCTGGAAGAAATTGGCCGCGGTGCCATGGGAATCGTGTATCGAGCCAAGCTGCGGGCCCTGCAAAAAGATGTGGCTTTCAAGGTCCTGCACAAGCGGTACAGTCACGATGAGAAATATGTAAAAAGGTTTCAAGCCGAAGCGAAAATATCAAGCTCCCTGGGCCAGAACCCGAACGTCGCCTACGTGTACGGTGCGGGCAAGGTAGGCAACCTCAATTACATCGTCATGGAGTATCTACCCGGGGGCGACCTCTTTGACAAGCTCCACGGTAAAAGCCGGCCCGATATGAGTGAATCGTTCGACCTCTTCTTCGAGGCCTGCCAGGGACTCGCTTTCATCCACAAAAACGGGATTATTCACCGTGACCTTAAACCGGCCAACCTGATGTTCTCAGTGGATGGGCACCTCAATATCACCGACTTCGGTATCGCCACCGGAGAGGGAACTTCGGAGGAGGACCAGGGCAGCGCCGGCACGCCGAAGTACATGGCCCCTGAACAGATCAAGGGCGACCAGGTAGATGCCCGCTCCGACGTTTACTCCATGGGGATTATGCTCTACGAGATGTTGACCCACGACATTCCGTTTCCCGCTAATAACGTCAAAGACCTGCTCATGAAGGTCCTCACCCAGAAGCCGGTTCCGCCGCGGTCGGTGAACTCGAGCATTCCCGAAGCGCTTGAACCAGTCATGTTAAAAGCCATCAGCCGCAAAAAACTAGACCGGTACCAGTCAGTAGCTGAATTTGCCCGGGCGGTGGCTGCCGCGATCGGCCGTGAAGCTCCGGACCTGCCGGACACCGCCAGGCAGAGCCTCGCCGCCGGCTTCAGCTGGATTCACTATGCCCTGATGGCCGCGGCGGCCATCATCCTGATCGTCGGTATCGTGGTGCTTTTCACACCGAAAAAGCCCGCTCCGGGATCTACCGACGGGGGAGAAACACCCGATACCGGATCCTCACAGGTCATCCAACCCGGTGAAACAAAGGAAGAATTCAACACCAGGAAAATGCGTGAAGCCGAGCAGACGGTCAGAGACTATATTAAAAACGGCAAATTGGCCGACGCCACCGGCCACCTGATCTACGCCCTGGAGACATACGATGAAAAGGATTTCTCCTGCCGGCTCCTGCTGGGTGAATGCCTGGAAAAGCGGGGCCAGATTCAGGACGCGCTCAAGGAATACGAAAAACTGATTAAGTACTACCCGGAAGATTACGAAGTCCTGGAACGTATCGGTAAAGGGTACGCCCAGATAGAGTTCTACATCCCATCCATCAAGTTTTTCGAGAAGCTGCTGGAGGCGCAGCCAGACAACGTGCAGGCCAACCTGGAGCTCGGCCTGGTGTATATGAAATGGGCGTCAGAGGACGAACTCGCCGGCGAAAAGGAGTCGATTCTCGTCGAACGGTACACCCAGGGGCTGGTCTTCCTGAACAAGGGTGCAGGGGATCTCACGCCCGAACAGCGGCCGGACGTCTTCCTCTACATGGCCCAGTCATACGTCCGTCTGGGCAAGTTCGAGACCGCCCGGGAACTGCTCGGACAATTGCCTCCCGAAAAGCAGCTGTCACACAAGATGTACTATCTGCTGGGGGCAGATTCACTGGAGAAAAAGCAGTACCAGCAGGCGGTGGAGGAGCTTCGGAAATCCATCAAGAAGGAGGGCACTCCCGAGGAGCACTTCAGGGCCCTGGGACTGGCGTTGGTGGAAGGACGGAAATCGACTCCTGAGGATACATTTTTCCAGGCCCCGGAAATTCTGGACGAGACGATAGACGCTCTCAAGAAGGCCGGCGAATCGGAAGATAACGTGATTCCCACATCACTGGGATGGGCCCTGTACCAGAAGGTCAAGATATCCGGTGAGGGCGTTGACGAGGCCGTCACCCACCTGGAAAAACTGAAGGAGCAGATCCCCGAGGACCAGGATATCCAGCGCATGTTGACCGATCTCTACCAGCAGTCGGGCAGCATCGATAAGCTGATCGACGATCTCAAAAGCCGCGTTGGAAGTGGAGGGAAGGATTCCGAAACGGCCCAGCGCCTGGCGCGTACCATCGTCGAAAAAGCCAGACATGCGCAGGATGTGATGGAAAAGGAAAGGTTGCTCCTGGAAGCCCTTGGTTTCAGCCGTAATGCAGAAGCGGTCGATATGCTGGTCGAGATCTACTTGACGCGGGCTGTAACCACCGAAGGGCTTGTTCCGAAGATCAAGCTGTACGAAAAAGCGCTGGAGTTGAAGGAATCTGACAAAGTCCGTTCGATGATAGCCGAGGTCTTCATTAAGGCGGGGTTGTCCGCCACCGTGCTGGCCGACAAATATCGTTACTACACAAAGGCGCTCAAGTACGACCCGACCAGCAAAACCGCCAAGCACAATTTGTGGACAGTGTACTGGAAGTACTATGTTGGCAGTAAATCGGCGGACGAGAAGATCGGTTGGCTGAAAGAGATCAAGAAAATCAAACCGGGAGACGCCAAAGCGATTATTTACCTGATAAAGCATCTGAAGGAAAAAGCTGACAGCGTCGAGGATGAACTCGAGCGACAGTTGATTATCAAGGAACTTAAAGCCCTTGAAATCCTTATCAATTCTCGGTGATCGTAACGAGGAAGGAGTCATGTTGTATGCCTGAACTGCTGGGAGTTTCCTGTCAGTTGAGCAATCTCTACGCACTTTCGTCGTCCATGAGCAAGATTAAACTGCTGGTGGACCTCAACACCCGTTCCAGGGTCGAGGGCCGTCGTTCACCGGTCAACCTGGTCCTGGCAGTGGACCGGTCGGCTTCCATGCAGGAAGCCGGCAAACTGGAGTTCGTCAAAGAAGCTGCCGGATTCATCGTCGACAAGATGGATTCTGGCGATGTGGTGTCGGTGGTGGATTTTGGCAGCCAGGTCAACGTGCTCGTCCCGGCCTGTCAGGTTGATGACAAGCAAGTTATTAAAAACAGTATAGCGCAGATCAGACCCAAAGGCGCCACCAACATGCACGGGGCACTTTCGATCAGCCGCGAGCAAATTGCGGCGTATTCCGATCCTTCCAGAGTCAACCGGATCTTGCTTCTGTCGGACGGGGAAGCCACCGAGGGTATCACCGATGATGAGGCTCTGCGGGATCTCGCCAGAGGGATGAAAGATGATGGCGTTGCTGTAACTACACTGGGTGTCGGCGAGGATTATGATGAAGAGATACTGGCGGATATCAGCAGTGTTAGCGGCGGTAATCACTATTTTATCGGTGATCTCCAGCAGATGGCCGGGATATTCGCTGAAGA
>CAYSPT010000004.1:0-4443 GCA_964432985.1 uncultured bacterium | reverse complement strand
CGGAAGCCAACGAGCCGAATAAGGTACCATCGGAAATTGTCCCGGTAGAAGAACCGGTTGTGGAGGCCGAAGAGCCTCAGGAATCATCCCCGGAAGCCGAAGCACCTGAAAAGGTGTCTACCGAGGTTTCCGATGTGTGCGCTGGCTGCCAGAAGATGTTTACTGGTGATGAGAAATTCTGCCCTGGTTGCGGCCAACCCCGGGAGGAAGCTCCGGCCCTGAAGAAACCGGATGAAGAAGTAGTGAAAGGCCCTCGCTTGATACTGCTGCAGAATGATGATGAAATTAAAAGCTACCCGGTTGCGGAAAGTGAACCGCTGACCATCGGCCGGTTGGAGACAAACACGATTTCGTTTCCCGAGGACGGGTATACTTCATCAAACCATGCAAAGGTGGAACTGGCGGACGGTGAGTACTTTATCGAGGACCTGGACAGCACCAACGGAACATTGATCAAGATCAAACGGTACCGTCTCAGTCCTGGAGACATCATCTTCATCGGGTCAAACACATTCAAGTTCGACCTGTAGACCAGCCGAACTCCACCGGAATTGCCACGTCTTGAAGTACTGATGACTGCGCTGGGGAACTAAGTATTCGGGCTGTGCTAAGTATTCAAGCGTGCTAAGTATTTGAGCGTGCTAAGTATTCAAGCGTGCTAAGTATTTGAGCGTGCTAAGTAATTGAGCGTGCGCGGAGTTTATCCCATGAAAATCAGCAGTTTGACTGATACAGGCCTCGTCCGCTCCCACAATGAGGACTCTGTTTATGCCACCCGTATCAGCCGGTGGGACAGTGATATCTGCCACCAGGCAATAGAGTACTACCTGGCTGTGGTAGCCGACGGTATGGGGGGGGCCGCCGCCGGAGATCTGGCCAGCAGCCTGGCAGTGAAAAATATCATCCGTTTTCTCACCGGGGAACTTCTAGGGATTCGCGAAGGCGCGCCGCCGTTACCCGAAAATATACCGGGAAAAATGGCGGATGCGGTACAGGAAGCAAACGATGTCATTTACACCCGTGCGCTTGAGGAACCGGACCTCACCGGCATGGGCACCACAGCGGTAATCCTGCTCACTTTCAACGGTACCGCCTACTGGGCATCGGTGGGAGATTCCCGTCTCTACCTGTTCAGGTCTGGCGAACTTCAGCAGATTACGCAAGACCATTCCTATGTAGCCGATCTCGTTCGCCAGGGAAAAATCACTTCCGCGCAGGCGAGAACTCATCCAAACAGAAACCTGATCACCAGGTCGGTCGGTGCCGACGATTTACTGAATGTCGATACAGGTTCATTTGCTCTGGTGTCTGACGATATCTTGCTGCTGTGTACCGACGGCCTGAATGGTATGGTGTCCGACCACGATATAGCCAGCGTTTTGAAAAAAAATGATTTAACGGAAGATGGTGTCCGTGAAACTGCCGCCACACTGGTAAGGTTGGCTCTCGAAGCAGGCGGAAAGGACAACGTGTCGGTTGTTATACTGGAAACGGAAGTGTGTGACACGAAGAAAAATCCGTCTCTCGGGTCTCTTGAAAACACAGTTCGTATGCAGGTCCCACCGAATCTCTTGTTCACAGGGTGATTGCCGTATACGGCCGGATACGGACCGGATGTGAGGAGGTGAATCCTCCGGGCGATGAATGATTGTCTGTTCGACCGGTTCAAAGTCCTTACCAAGATAGGAGAAGGTGGTCAGGGCGGGGTTTATCAAGCAGAGGAAATCGGCGGGAACAGGACGGTGGCAATCAAGGAGCTGCAGTTTTCCATGATCAGCCCGTCCGAAGCCGACGAGTCCTTTCACCGGTTTAAAAATGAGGCGGAACTCTCGCTGCATCATCGTAACATCGTGGAAAGTGTCGGCCTGGGCGCCTGTTACGGGGAGAAATACCTTTTTGTTGAAAACACTGCGAACGGCAGAAAGCTCACCTCCAACGACCGGGAAGCGTTGGACTATGTTGGGGCCCAAATAGATTGCGATGGGGCCCAAACGGACTATGCCGGGACCGGAACCACCGTCCTGTCGCGTGATCAGAGCGACTATTTGATCGTGGACTTTGCCTACCGCAGCAAACGGGCCACCTTCTACTTCGCCATGGAATACGTCAAGGGAAAAGGGTTGGACCAGATTCTGGATAAGGGTCGTTCCATGCCGCTTAAGCGATCCGTGTCGGTCATTTCAGAAATCGCGTCCGCTCTGGCATACGCCCACCGGCAATGCGTTATACACCGGGATGTGAAACCGTCGAACATCCTCATTGATGACGCAAGCAAGCAGGCCAAGTTGACTGATTTCGGGATTGCATGTTTCCTCAACCGCGAGCGCCGGACCGCCCTGGGTGTCGTGATGGGATCCGTGTGGTACATGTCGCCGGAGCAGGTCCGCGGCGAGACCCGCAACGTCGAAAAAACCTCTGATATTTTCTCACTCGGAACGGTGTTTTACGAAATGGTGACGGGCCAGAAACCATTTACCGGCACACTGCCCGGCCAGGTGATGATCGAGATAGTGATGAATAACCCTGCTGCGCCGGGAACGCTGCACCCTGGTCTGCCTGCCCACCTGGACAAGCTCATCATGCACATGCTTCAGAAGGAGCCTGCAAATCGTCCGCCGGATATGCATGAAGTGTTGAAACGGCTGCAACAGGATGACGGTTCTGTTGAAAGCTTCCGGCAGGACGATGTACCATCAGGGGGTGATGGTGGACGAGCCGGCGCTCTATGCCCGTATTGTGGAGGCGGGGTCGCCGCCACCGACCGGTTCTGTATTTCTTGCGGTAAGCAGATTCTGTCGGAGTGTAAAAAATGCAGCCGCTCGCTTCGTTCTGATGATTACTTTTGCGTATATTGCGGGGCACGGGTCGGCCAGGACGCCGATGCGGCCTGGGAACTGTATGTTGAAAAAGGTTCCATGGAAGGACAAGTATTCACTATTAACGGTGACGTGACGAAAATTGGCCGGATGATTGGTGGTAATGATGTTGAATTACCTACGGACCCGACGATTTCGAGGTATCATGCCAGGGTATATCGGGAGAATGACGCTGGTTTCAGCCTCGAAGGTTGGGATTGGATTAACCAGCGGGAACCCACCAATGGAACGTATGTAAATGGTACCATGGTGTCGGGAAGCGGGACCAGAATTCCCTTGAGAGACCGGGATACCATCCGTCTCGGGGATACGTTTCTGGTAATCAGGCTCAGTGAATGATCCGGTAAACCGAGGAGGTCGGACTCGATGAGACTTAGAAAAGTATTTTTTACCGGTCTTGCTGGCGGACTGGCCGGTTTGGGCGGGTTTGGCCTGGGAGCGTATTTCGGCTATTACTTCTCCAGCGCATATGCCGTTGTGGCGGTAGAAGGAGCAGCTCTGGGCTTGTGCTGCGGAGCTTATATTTCGGCGTTTGACTGGCTCACGCTCCACCGCGCCGGCCGGGCGCTGCAGGCGCTGCTGATAGGAGCGGTTATCGGGGGTTGCGGCGGCGGATTGGGCCTGGTGGTGTCCGAGATATTTTTCGGGGCAGTCGGCGGAGGACTAATCGGGCGGTGTGCCGCCTGGGCGCTGGCGGGTGCTCTCATAGGTGTTTCCTATGGGCTGGCGTCTTTCTCTTTCTCGCGTTTGAAACGCGGAGCGGTAGGTGGTGCTCTCGGCGGGATCGTAGGAGGTCTTTTGCTGTTCCTGGTCACCGACCTATTGAGATTTGCCGGCGTGTGGGGCAAATTTGTGGGATTTTTACTTCTGGGCGGCGCTATCGGTTACGCCGTAGGCCTGGTCGAAGAGATCATGAAGAAAAGCTGGCTGGTGCAATTAACGGGCAAGGGAGAAGGAAGTGAATATGCTCTCGACCGAGCCGAAGTAAAGGTCGGACGGAGTTCTTCCGCCGATATTCGCCTTGGAGATGACAGGCAGGTTGCCCTGAGGCACGCCGACCTGAGGCGTGATTCCGATGGTTCGTACACACTGTACCGGGGTGAAGATGCCCCGGAAGTGCTGGTCAATAAGCAATCGGTGGGTGAAAAAATCCTGTTTGACGGAGATGTTATTCAATTGGGAGCCACGCGACTGATGTTCCGGGAAAAGCAGACCCGTTCTCGAATAAGCGGTTCATCCGGTGCAGTAGTATCTCTCCTCTTCCTGGTGCTTACCACCTGCTTTCTCCTAATGGGACCGTATTGCCTGGCAGGCGCTTCGGCTCAGTCGTCATATGAAGTCAACGTTTCTCAGGTTGATATGAGTTCATTTCCTGACCTGTCAGTCCTGGTAACGGTAACGGACGGCAGTGGAAACCCGGCGAGAAACCTCAAACACGAGAATTTTATCCTGATGGAAGATTCCCGTGAAGTTGACACGTTTACCGTGGTTCCCGTATCGGAATCAGGCCGGGCCGCGTGTGATGTAGTGTTTGTTTTTGACACTACCGGCAGCATGTCAAACGAGA
>CAYSPT010000003.1:88424-138102 GCA_964432985.1 uncultured bacterium | reverse complement strand
ATAAACTGATAATGCAAGTTATTACAATTCTCTCCACCAATTTTGAAAAGTACTGAATAGGTGTTTGGAGAATCAAACAACCGTACAATTGTTGCAACAGTTCGTGGAGTATATTGCCTGACTCCGTGCCATCTAAAAAGCTTTAAACAAGCAGCAGAAGGAAACAAGTGAATTTGAATTGTATTGCTATTTTTTTTGTCAATAAAGCTTCGTATTTGCTTGAAGTAAAGCAAATCATGTTCAAAGTGCTCAATTGCAGATTGACTCATGAAGAAATTAGTTTCATAAGGAATAATATCCAATATGACATTTGAGTTTTGCTGCATTAGCGTGATGAATTCATTATCGCGTATAAGATTATCCCATTCCTCGTGTTTCGATAGGTCCACTCCAAAATAGGTAGTAATGCCTTCTGCAAAATCATTGAGTTTTAATGCATATCCTCCTTTTCCTGCTCCAGCATCGAAAATATTGATACTTCCGATTTCTGATTTAACAGCTTTCCAATCCAGTTTGAGCCAGAATAGGTCGGAGAGTGCTCTGGATGGTGAAGATTTACTTTCGATTTTTTCCCAATCTTCTTCATCTATTTCAGGGCAAAAGCTCATCATAGATAAATCTTCTGATTTATTTGGAAAGTAGTTGTTATTAATTTGATTCAAAAGGATCCAAAGAAACTTCTTGAACGGGCCAAGCCCTCTATCTGCGTTTAAATTATGAATTGAGCTATTCATTTTCATTCTTTTGTGGTGCTACTGTCATTGTTGCTCATGATTGTTCCTCGTATCGCCTTGCGCAATGAAGCGATAGTGTAAACCGCTAAAATCCAAAAGTCAAGCCTGACCCTCCTACTTCCAATACTTCCTGCTTGAGATAACATGAAGGCCGTGAGCAAATACTCGGTAGCACAAAAAATAGCAAAACACAGTCAATTGAAGAGGAGGTTAAAAGCAAAGTTTTTCCTGGGTTCATTATAAATACATGACGATGTTCGGGTTCCAGTTGAAATCGTTTACGTTATTGGTGTTTACCTGGTAATCATCCAGGAGCCGGGAGGTTTGCTCCTCTTCGAGGGCATCCACCCGCGAACCCCAGTTGTTCAAATCCTTCCCGGAAGTCAACCACTCTACCATGTCTTTAATGCGTTCGGCGGTTCCTTTCAAGGCGATGTAAACGATGTCACGCCGCCTCGGGTTATTTGAGACACCGGCCTCAAGTCCCCGTTTCAAGGCAGCCCGGATCATTGTCTGCCTGAACATGATCCGTTGGACCCGGCCCCGGGCGCGGTAATGCACGGTAATGATTTCGCCATCGTGCTCCACCGGATCACCTCGATTCCTCATCTCTCCGGAAACCGTGAAAAAGAAGTCAAGTATGCCTTTTCCACAAGTTTGACAGAAAGCAACCGACTTTCTGGGGGTTTCTTCTTACATTCTATTATAATGCAAATTACAGCAGTCGGTTTGACAGGGTAAGGGTTCCATCATGAGGAAAACAATTTTTCAGACGATATGTATCGCCGTGGCAGCAGCGGTGGTGATTTCCATCTTATCCATTACGGTCCGCACAGCACTCCAGCAGTACAGGGATGCCATCGCGTTTCAAAACCAGATCGAGAGCAAAGGATTCAATGTCCATCGACTGCTTGGGAAAAAACTTGACGACGCCTTTGAATTCACCCTGGTGTGTTTCAGCGATCAGGACCGGATGCTCGCTTTTTACGACATTTATGCCGATCACCGCCTGCAGATTAACTTTCAAGACAGGCCTATCCGCCGGGGCTGGAGCTCGTTTACGTTCCAGGTCCCTCTGGAGAAAACACGAGGGATACACATCGCCGGATTATACTTCCTGCCCAGCGACCCCGGGCAGCGGACCGGCACGCAGGATTACCTGTTTTTCCGCCTGGATACCGTGGGAAAGCCGTGGACGGAATCCGTCATCGGACGAAAACCCCTCTCCCAGGATGGGTTCAAAGGGCCGCTCGATAGCGTCCCTTCCTATGATCCGTCCGTCTACACCAACACGGAAGTCGACCTGAAAGGATACGATCTGAATGCTCTCGATCTCGCTGGCCGGGCCGAAGATCTGTTACATTCCGATTTCGATTCTTCCACGCGCTGGCCCAAGGCGCTGCCTGATACGTTCGATCCGGCAACGATAATGGAGCTCGGCAAAAACCCGGGCCTCGGCCTGCGGGATCTTCATCGGCAGGGAATAACGGGTAAGGGTATTTCAATCGCCATCATCGATCAGGCGCTGCTGGTGGACCACGTGGAGTACCGTGACCGCTTAGCATGCTACGAAGAGCTGCATTGCTTTTCTCCCAGGGCACAGATGCACGGACCGGCGGTGGCCTCCATCGCCGTGGGAAAAACCGTCGGGGTGGCCCCGGAGGCAACCCTGTACTATATTGCCGAAACACATCTCAGTTCCCGAGGACACGGCGAGACCATCTGGGAAATGAGCTGGCTGGCCAGAGCCATCGACAGGGTGCTGGAGATAAACAGGGACCTTCCCGAAGAACGCCGTATCAGGGTCATATCCATGTCGGTGGGATGGGACTGGCTCTTTCAGCAAGGATACTTGGATGTACAGCGGTCCGTTGAGAAAGCTAAACAGGAAAACATTTTTGTCGTTTCTTCTTCTCTTTTTGAAACCTACGGATTCCGGTTCCACGGACTCGGACGGCACCCTCTGGCCGATCCTGATACGGTCGCGTCGTACCGACCGGGTTTGTGGTGGGCAGACAACTTCTACAAACATATGCATACGCAGAACTTCAAACGCAAGCGGCTTAATCCCACCCTGATGGTTCCCATGGACTCGCGCTGCATCGCCGCGCCCACCGGGGAGCGGGATTACGTTTTTTACCGGGACGGTGGGTGGAGTTGGTCCATCCCCTACATCGCCGGCCTCTACGTGCTGGCCTGCCAGGTCAAGCCCGACATCACGCCGGATATATTTTGGGAAACGGCCCTCGAAACCGGAGACTACACCACCTTCGATCACGAAGGAAAGCGCTATACGCTTGAGAACATAGTCAATCCGGTAAACCTAATAGAAAGTTTGAGAGCTGCTACGCCTGCACAGAACGATGATGGGCAAGATGTTGGGAGTAGCAGCCATAAACGAGAAGAATGACAGGAAAGCGTCGGATTGACAGTTAATCGCCGCCGGTGCTACAATATCAGCGGTTCAGCCCGGGTGCAGAGGATCACGATGTACCCGTGAAAGGAGCTGCGCTACTCCTGCGAAAAAAGATATTCATCATCCACGGCAAGGGCGTCAAGGACGGGTTCGGAGCGGAAGGCGGCGGCGATCTCGACACCATCGGTTCCAATGCTTTCTACGGGGCCTGGGTTCTGGACGACTTCAATAAAAACCACGGCCGTGAGCCCATTTACGGCGAGGATTACGAGTTTGATTTCGTAAACTACGGTAACGGCATTGCTCACCTGGCAGTGCACCAGGGCTGCGACATTTACATGCCTGATTTTCCTATCGACGCTATGGCGCCCCGGCTCTATCTGTTGATAATGGAAGACCGGGCCGAAGTGACCGCCCGGGCCGGTTGTTTCGAGCACATGAACGAAATCCGCTCCCTGGCGGTGAAGACCGCTACCAGGTTGAGCACCGACGCCAAGGACCTGGCCAACAACGTGCTGAAAAGCGGTAACAAGGTGCTGGGGGCAGATTCGGGAACCAAAGACATCAAGTTCTACTCGGCTTTCCTCGAAGTGCTCAAGACGCTGCTCGACGTCGAAGTCCAGCTTACCGAGCAGGGTTCCGATGTGGCGGTGGAGACCACCATGAACCGCGAGGATTACCTGGTGGACATCCTCTCGCTGCTGGCAGGTGAAAAGCTCAACGAGCTCAAAAAGGGGATAGACGAAGCCCTGACCGAACTCGACCAGGCTCTCGACTCTTTTTTCAAGGGTGTGACAGATAAAGAAACACTGGCCGTCATCCGCGACCTGGGACGGAACGGATTCATCATGGGAATGCGCCTGGACCTGTTCTCCGTCCTCATGGAGAGCATGGCTGTGATCGGCTCCCTGACCGGGCTCGTGTCGCTGGTCAATCCGTCCCGTCATCCGCCCATCATCGAAGCCCGCGACAAGATCCAGTTCATGATCGAAGCAACGATAGATGAAGTCCAGGCTTTTAAAGAAGGGCTGGAAGGCGTCGACACGGTGGCCGCACCGCTGGAATCGGCGCTGCTTAAGTTTAAAGAGGCGTTTAAGAACTGGCTGGCGGCCGATGACAGCCCCGGCGGCGATACGAATGTTCTCTCGCTGATGTTGTGTGAAGAGTCAAACGGCCGGCCGGTGGAAGGAATTGACATCACCGTCAAAGTGCTGAAGGGAAGTGCCCTGCTGGCAGCGGGCGCGAACGGCACCGCGGGTGCTGCCACCGTTACCATTCCTACCGACCATGTTGGGGCAGATGCGGTAAGCACTGGCTCTGCCAGCGTAACTATCCCCACAGATGCTTCAGGCTCGGTCCAGGTGGCCATTATCGGCGACCAGACCGACTTTCTCTGCCAGGCTACCTATGATGACATCAACACGGTGAACTATCCACCGGATGTTGAGGAGCCCGAAGAAGCGTCCGAGACCGACGAAGACGATGTCGCCAACGAGGAACCGCCGGACGTGGACCGGGCGCAGCTGGTGGGTCTCAAGCTGGTGGAAGGCGACTTCAGATTGCTGGCCAGGCACGATGTGTTCATCCGCCGGATCGACGACCACCACCCCTACACACCGGTCATCCTGGACATGTTGAACCGCCTGAAGGACGAGGGTTTGATCGATCACATCAAGATTCACGCCCTGCCCCGGGGACAGGAAGAGCCGCCGGGGCATGCAAAATGCGGCGCCGACCTGATCTACGAGCAGATGATCGAGGGCAAGGCACCCGACAATGACGGGTTGGCCCACCTGAAGTATCTGGCCCACGTCCAGGACCTGCACCTGGAAGAAAATGACGACGCCATCAATATCTCGAAGCTGATCGGGTCCGGGTACAGCAAGATAGCCATGGTCAGGCGCCTGGCCCGGATCACATCGTTAAAAGACCTCAACAATCTGCTGGCAACCGAGTGGCTGCCGCTGGTTCACCGCTACGAGGACGGTCTGGAACAGGTGCTTCCGCGGACCGAGAAATGCATGGAGCTCATCCACCTGATCAAACCGCCTCCCGGCGGCGATTACGGACAGAACCTGGGATTTATGGGCTCGTTAAAAAAGACGTTCTCGTTCTTGATCCGTAACCCCCAGCGGCGTGATGCCTACATCAAGCGGCTGTACGCGGACCGGCCGGAAAACTCGCTGCGTGTCATGGCCGTGTTGTCGCCCTTCACCGACGTGAGAGCCGGCGAGACCAAGATCAATGTGGCTTCCGCCATCAACTACCTGAAGACCAAGTACACCTTCGACTATTTCTTTTACTGCTACGGCTCGTCTCTCATGACCATGCGCAAGTTCACCGAGCGGGAGCTGCCGCTTGATCTCTCCATGTGGTCCCAGTTCGTAGGTTCGAAGTCTGACGGCGGTCACGCCGCCGCGGCCACCTGTAAACCCGGTGCCAATCCCCTGTTTCCCGCCCAGACAATGGCCAGGATCAACGATCTTAATTTTCCCCTGTACACCGATTACCTGGGGAACCGGCTCAGCGATCACCTGGACATGGACCTCTTTTCGGTATCGGAACCGTCGCGGCCCGGGCTGGCAGAAACCCTCACCATTGAAACAGCCGAACTGGAAGCGTCTTTGATGGAGATAACGCTCGAGCGACCCGGCGGCAACTCGAAGGGGAAGGTAAGAGTCCTGGCGGCGCTGGCGCCTACCGGGGGGAGAATGACCTTCCCCCTGGCCATACGTCATCTCACCACCCGTTACGATGCGGATTACTTCTTTTTCTGCCGCGGTAGTTCCGGACTCTCCATCCGGAAATCACCGGGCACTCCGGACGTCATCGACCTGGGAAAGATGGTTGATCTCCTCGGAAGTGAGGACGATGCCCGCAGGGATTTCGCCGTGGCGCTTTCACCGAGCAAGCATCCCACGTTTCCTCGAAAGACGTTTCAGTTCGTCAACGACATCCTGTTCATCCCGTACCTCGATTATGTGGGGAAACGCATCGAGCAGGCATCACAACTGAAGGTCACGGCCATCAGGGAAGTACCGAACAAACCGTATTCTCCCCACCAGGAAGCGACGCTGAACCGTGCCCTGGCCGGAGGAAGGATGATTACGCTCAGCTCGCAGGAAGGCGGACTGGTTGGAAAGATCAAAGGGGGAAAAGTAAATATTGCCGTCATGCTCGTTCCGTTCACCGACCGGGAGAAGGGAGAGCCCAAGGTGCTCCTGCCGCTGATAGCCACCTATGTCCGCAAGAAGAAAGGGGCCGATTACCTGTACCTGTGCAAGAGCTCGTTCAACATAGCCATCAAGCGTTTGAACTCCTCCGAGTCCCAAATCGACCTTACGCTGTTATCCGACGAACTGGGACAGGTAGACAGTGTGGTTGCACAGGACTGCGCCGTGGCCTATCCGCAGAATCATCCTCATTTCCCCATGAGCAAGTTCAATCGCGTCAACAGGCTGAACATCGAGGATTACACCCAGTATCTGGCTACAAAAACAGCCAAAATCTGCGGTTTGAAAAGCATTAAAGTCGGCCCCCTGTCCGAATAGTGCCTTTCGCGTCCTTTCTGTTGCTGTAAAAGGCTAAAGACGTACCTTCTCCTTACCGATATTGTTACTAGCCCAAGTAATTCTAATTATTGGAGCCAAGAACACACAGTTGCGGGAGGAGAAGTAAAAAGATGGAAAATATACTACACAACAACGCGATAACCGGCCTGATCAAGTTCTCAGGACTGGTCATGATGCTGGCTGCAGCCCACGTATTCCTGTAGATAAGAGAACAGAAAGGAAACAAACGTGATGGGCACGGATATTCCTTTTGTCATCATTACCATAACCATAAGCTATGGTTTAATGCATTACATTCTGTCATTTCTCCGGGATAGAAAACGAGAGGAAAGCACCAGGATAAGCCTGTTTGGCAGTCTCATACTGGAGTCCTGACCGCACTTTAAACCCGGTTAATTCAAATCGGGTTACTACCCGATTAATTCAAATCGGGTTACTACCCGATTAATTCAAATCGGGTTACTCTTCCCCGCCCCCGTCACCACCGCCATCATCGCCGCCGCCGTTGCCACCGCTGCCGCCACCACTATCATTGTCATCACCAAAGTTGAACGTCCCATGGGCTTCTCCGCCGATGTTGACGCACTTGACGATAATCCTGCCGTCGGATTTCTCCTCAATGGCATAAAAGCCCGACGTGCCTTTATGTAACTTGCATCTCGGCCGGGGAGGTTTCAGGTAGCCGCGGTCCAGCAGCGTATGGACCATGATATTCTCATCCGTAGAAATAGTCTCCTCGGTGAGCAGCCACTGGGTTGCCTCGTAGATTTTGCGCATGTTCATCTGGCACGCCTTCCTGGCAACCCTTCTTTTAATCGCCGCGTATCCATAGATAGCTATTGACACTAGCAAACCGATGATACCCACGACTACCATGAGCTCCACCAGGGTGAAGCCTTTTCTTCCCGGCCGAATACCGTTCACCATTGCACCTTCGTTCTTAGCATGGACTGTTCAAATATTATCCGGATTTTCCCGAAACTGTCTTACTCCTAAAAACCTAGAGGGCGAATTCTAAAGGATTATGAATCCTAAAGGATTTTGAATCCTAAAGGATTATGAATCCTAAAGGATTATGCCTCTAGGGTTCGCACACCAGGTTTAAATGTCGGATTGGGGATGTTCAAATCATGAACCGTTCCCTCCGCCAGGTGCTTGAAGATAAGCGGTCTGGACTCGGGAGCCTCATCACCGAATTCGAAGGCTTCCAGGAACATCTCCCGCGCTTTATCGGCCGACTCTTCAGAATTTGCATGGATGATACCCAGCGGGGTGCCCACCTCTACCTTGTTGCCTACTTTGGCGCGCATAATAAAGCCCACCGCCAGGTCGATGATGGAGTCCTGAGACACACGGCCGGCGCCCAGAGAACAGGCGGCCACACCAACCTGCAGTGCGTTGATGCCCCGGATATACCCGGCTTTCGGAGATGTTATCTCTACGATGACCGGTGCGGTCGGCAAAGCCGAGATGTCGTCGAATGATGCTGTAGAGCCACCCTGGGCGGCGATCATCTGCCGGAATTTCTCCAGGCCTTCGCCGCTTTGGACCTTCTCGTCGATCATCCTGCGGCCCTCTTCCCAGGAGGAAGCCTTGCCGGCCATGACCAGCATACGGCCACCGAGGTACCTGGTGACTTCCATGAGATCTTCCGGTCCCTCACCGCGCAGGGATTCGATGGTTTCCCGCATCTCCAGGGCATTACCCACGGCACAGCCCAGGGGCTGGTCCATGTCGGTGATCAGCGCTTCCACGGTGCGGCCCATGGGGATACCGATTCCTACCATGGAGCGGGCCAGGCGTAAAGCCTCTTCCACCGTTTGCATGAAGGCGCCCTTACCGGTCTTGACATCCATGATTAACGCGTCGGGGCCGGCAGCCAGTTTCTTGCTCATGATGCTGCCGGTTATAAGAGGTATCGAGTCTACTGTAGCCGTGACATCCCTGAGAGCATACATCATGCCGTCGGCGGGAGCGATATCTTTGGTCTGTCCGATGATGGCCACCTTGATGTCCGCCACCTGTTTTTTGTATTCTTCTTCCGACAAGCTCCAGCGGTATCCGTCGAACGACTCGAGCTTATCCAGAGTTCCGCCGGTGTGCCCCAGCCCGCGGCCGCTCATCATGGGCACCGGAACATCCCAGGCGGCTACCAGGGGTGCCAGCACCAGGGACACCTTGTCCCCCACACCTCCGGTGGAATGTTTGTCCACCTTGGTTTCCGGGATTTCGGACATGTCGATGATCTTCCCGGACTTCATCATGGTTTCCACCAGAACCGCCGTTTCCTCATCGTTCATATCTTTGAAATAAACTGCCATCATGAAGGCGGCTATCTGATAATCCGGGATGCTGCCTTCGGTGAGTCCGTTGATCATGAACCTGATCTCTTCTGCCGTCAGGGTGCCCCCGTTTCGTTTTTTGATAATGATGTCATAGGGTCGCATAATTATTTTCCTCCTTGTGGTGTAGCATCGGCTTGTTTGAAGCATCTGCGACAAACCGGTATATACGCGTCTTCCGCTCCGATGAGCACCTTCTCGTCGCTTTGGACGGTCCGCATGGACTTGCTGGCGGGATTACCGCACTTGACGCAGATAGCGTGGACCTTGGTCACAAAATCGGCGGTGGCCATGAGCGCCGGGGCGGGGCCAAAAGGCTGGGCCAGGAAATCGGTGTCGAGACCAGCCACGATGACGCGCTTGCCGCGGTCGGCCAGCTTGTTGACCACCTCGATTATTTCATCGCCGAAGAACTGCACTTCATCCACACCGACCACTTCGGTGTCTTCTTCCACCAAATCGAGAATCACCAGCGGGTTCTTTTCATCTACCGAAGTCGATTTCAACTGCGTCTTGTCATGTGAAACCACATGATCTTCACTGTACCGCTTGTCTACCTGCGGGTGAAATATCTGGTATTTCTTCCCGGCGTACTGCACCCGTTTCATTCTCTTGATGAGCTCTTCGGATTTTCCGCCGAACATGCAGCCGGCAATGACTTCCAGCCAGCCCGAGTTTACTATCTGTTCCATTGTATTTACTCCTTACCTTCCTGAAACCGAATAATTCGGTTCGTAGTGTTCGGCCACCCGGTTGAGAATTGCTTCCCGGGACGGGCACAGGGTCGGCCCGTCTGTTTCCACCGCCAGTGACGAGGCGGCGGTGGCATAACGCGCGGAATGTACTACGTCCTTGCTTCTGCGATACTCGTTGAGAAACGATATGGAGAACGTGTCGCCGGCGCCGGTGGGATTGATATTGTCAACCCGCGGCGGGATGGCCGACAGAAATTCACCCCGTCGAGCGCCGTCATCCTGAAAGTCCATATAGCACCCGAACTTACCCAGGGTCACGGCGATGATGAGGGACCCGTGGTCCACCCCTTCCGCCCGCTCCGAGAGAACTTTCACCGCTTTACGGACACTTTCGATCAGCGCTTCGTCTTCACCTTCCACCGGCAGCCCGGTCAGGACCGCCAGTTCAGCTTCGTTGACCTTTAGAATATCCAGGTCCCTGAGCAGCTCATCCAGACCTACGGGAGCTTCGTAGACAACCCGCTGAGCCCCTTCACGTGATGTCCAGTCCTTGACCAGTTCGCCGGGGACACCCGCCCACTCTTCCGCGGGGAGACCCTTGGGATCTTTGAGAAACCGCAGGTTACCCTGGATATCCATCATGATGACAGCCGACGATTTTGCTTCTTTGACCTTCCGCACTACCTCGGCTGGTATCTCGGTAATCATAGGCATGAACAGAAAAGCATTTGATTTCAGGTACTGGCTGGGGAACATGTCCAGGGTAATTTCAGGGTTGTCATCCCAGATCATACCGATGGTCAGTTTCCGGTCGTTGTTCGGGTACCATACCTTGAGATCGGGCATACGGTCGTAGATAAACTTGACACCGTCCAGGTTGATACCGTCGTTGCTGCCGAGGGCCTTGTACATTGCTTCATGGAGAAGCTCTTTGGCGGCAAAAGAAACCAGTCCCACCTGCTCGCCCTGGGCGGCGGCGGCCAGTCCGGCATAGGCTGCCGGCCCTCCCAGACTTTCGGCAATACGGTATTCTCCGTCGTTTTTCTGCTCGATATAAATCATGTCGTGATTAATTCTGCCAATTGACACCACACTGGGCACATCAAATCCCATGTGTCACTCACCTCACCTTTCTATACTAAACGATAGGGCGCCGAAGCACCGAATTATACTCACATGCAACCGGTATGATACTCTCTGAAGCTTCTGCCGGCTTAGTCCAGACCTGGGACCTTCAGCGGCTGTGGTTCCAGTTCTTTACGGGCCAGTTGTATTTTCTGCTCAACCGCTTCCCGGGGAGCAACCTTGAGTGGTCCCTCCACTTCGCACACTAGCGAAGCGGCCGCGGCGGCATAGCGACCCGCTTCCACCGCGTCGCGGGACCGGCTGTACTCGGCCAGGAACCCAGCGGCATAGGTGTCGCCGCCGCCGATGGTATCCACCACATCCGTGGATATGGTGGGCAGGGAAACTATCTGCCTATCCGATGCATCACCGTAACAGATAATGCTGCCCTCACCGCCGAGGGTCACCACCACGACCAGGTTGGGGTTCAAATGCTTCACCGTAGTTTCCAGGTCTGCCAGGGCCTGCAGATGATCATCCTTGCCGGTCATCTGGCAGATCTCGTAGTTGTTCATCTTGAGAATGTCCATATGCGGGATGAACTGCTCCATGTCCCGCCAGGGACCCGGGTTATCCACCTCGTACTGCCGTTCTTTCCACATGGTAATTTCTTCGTCGGTGGCGCCGAGGTCTTTGTACCAGTCGAACATCTCCGGCGCTACCAGGTTGATGTCCTGGCAGTTTCTTACATAACCCTGGGCATCGAGACAGATCACCGCGTCGGAGCGCTCACGAATAGCTTTCACCGTCTCTACCGGGACCTCTCCCACCAGTGGTCCGATATGAATTCCCCTGGCCTCGAGATACGATTTCGGCAGATGTCGGGGCAGAATGTTGCCTATCTTGTTCATCCTGACCCCGAAGTTGTCACCGTCGTATTTGATAAGAACAAAAATCTCGTAGGTAACCGGCGCCTCGTCACAAATTCCTTCGAGATCGATTCCCGGATTCACCCGCAGGGAGTCAAACAGCTTTTCATTGAAATCGGGACCGACCAGAGAAACGATTCCGGTTTGTTCTCTCAGGGCGGCGGCAGCCAGGGCAAAATACGAGGCAACACCCCCGTTGCTGATATACGCTACCCGTTTTCCTTCCCGGTCTACATTAACAATTTCATCGCGAGTCACATAACCAATAATGGCCAAATCTACAGTTCTATCATTCATAAATACTTATGTCTTACCGCCTTTCAATTGCGAAAGCTAAATTCTATCCAGACTTCGTTCTACAAGTATTTCCCTATCAATAAATCTACCGCCCGCCTAGTTTCGGGCGGTATTTTATCAGGTACCGTCATGATAGCGTTCTGAAGCGCCTGCCCGCATTTACAGCCGCGCTTCAGGGGAATCATCGGAATTACTTTTTCCACCAGCCGTTTTACGTTTTCAGAGTTGGCCACGAGATTTGCGATTACTGCTTCCACAGATACGTCTTCTTCGCTCTCATGCCATACGTCGTAGTCGGTCACCAGGGCTACACAGGTGAAGCACAACTCGGCTTCACGGGCCAGTTTTGCTTCCTGCAGGTTGGTCATGCCAATGACGTCCACCCCCCACTGCCGGTATATCCTGGACTCGGCCCTGGTTGAAAATTGCGGCCCGTTGATACAGACGTAGGTCCCGCCCAGGTGGGAGGTAATACCGAGTTCGCCGCATGCCTGGTGAACCACTTTGGACAGGTCCGGACAGTAGGGATCGGCAAATCCAACATGGACCACGATGCCGTTTCCATAAAAGGTGGACGGCCGGTCCTTGGTGCGGTCAAAAAGCTGGTCGGGAAGGACAAAATCCCGCGGACGCAGCTCCTCTTTCATGCTCCCCACCGCGCTGAAAGCCAGGAGATGCTCGACACCCAGCTCTTTCAGAGCATAGATATTGGCCCGGTAATTGACCTCGGCTGGAAAGAACCGGTGACCGCGCCCGTGACGGGGCACGAAGGCTACTTGCCGATCACCAATGGTACCCACCAGGATGTCGTCAGAAGGTTCCCCGAAAGGAGTGGACATCTTGAAAAACTTCGGATTCTGCAATTTTTCCATCTCATAGACGCCGCTGCCGCCGATAACACCGATTTTCGCTTCGTCACGCATGTTGTATCACCTTTCTACCTGGTTCTTTATTTATTTCTGTCATTTCTACATCCTTTCCACACTTACCATCCAGAGGGTGGGTGGGACGTATTATCTACACATCGATTCCAAGAGTTTTAAACTCACCGGTATACGATTTGACCAGTTGCTGCTTCTTTTCTTCCGGTACGAACGCGGCCTCGAGGCCCTTGAGGACGATGCCCGCGATTTGCTCCACGTTCAAACCGTAGTGCTTGTGCGCCAGCCAGAGTTCCCGCGACAGGGTGGTATTGGAAACTCCCGGATCGTCGGAATTCAGCGTCACGTACACGCCCTGGCGGTAATAGTCGGGGAAAGGGTGAGACGAGAAACCGTCCACCACCTGGGTCTGAACATTGGACGTCAGGCACATCTCAAGCGGTATCTGCCGCTCGATGATTTCTTTCATGAGCTCGGGGTCATCCTTCAAATGAACACCGTGCCCGATCCTGGCCGCACCCAGGTTTTTCAGGGCTTCCTTGATGTTCTCCGAAGTGCCGGCCTCTCCGGCGTGGATGGTTATGGGAATCCCTTCACTCATGGCCAGTTCAAATGCTTTACCGTGAGGGGCGGCAGCCACGGCTTCGTTGCCGGCCAGATCGATTGCCACCACACCTTTACCGAGAAACTCTTTGGCCAGCTTCACGGTTTCGATGGAACTTTCGGGAGACTCGGTGCGGTAGCAGCACAGAATGATCTGTATATCCACACCGAAATCACGGCACCCTTTTTCCAGTCCTTCAAGAACACTCACCACCACATCCCGCATGGCATATCCTTCCGCCACCTGCAGCACCGGGGCGAACCGTACTTCCACATAACGGGCGTTCTCCTGGGCCATATCTTCGCAAAACTCGTAGGCCAGGCGGTTCATGGCGTACCAGTCCATGAGCAGTGGGTAAAAGACTTCGAAAGTACCCAAAAAATCCAACAGGCTCTGACAATCGGGAGACACCTGGACTTTCGAGGCCAGTTCCTCGGGAGATGATGCCGGCAGCGGATGGTTCACCCGCTGGGCCAGGTCCCATATGGTCTGCACCCGCAGGGAACCGTCAAGGTGCACGTGAAGGTCCACCTTTGGTAGTTTCTTTAAAATTTCCCGCACATTGTTATTATTGTTATCAGTGCCTGCCATGTACTGTTTGCTCCTTTCATAAATCCGATGGGTTATCAAACCCGATGGGTTACAACCTCTGTTCACAACCGGCGTAGAATTCACACCGCTGGCATTTCTCCAGCTTGGAATGACTCCGGCGAATGTTCTTTTTGGTGACTTTGCTCCAGGCAATGGTTTCAACGAGGTCCTTTACCGCATCGATATCCGCCTTGGAAATACCAACTTCGTGCTGCTGCCCGGCGGACATGACTATTCCCTTGTGGGGACGCTGACCCCGCTTATCTTCCATCAGCAGGGCACAGGTTCCCAACTCAAAACGCCCCGCTTCAGCCACATCTTCCCGAGTCAATTTGCTGCCGGTGGCCAGGGACATCCGTTTTACCGGTGTGGGGGCTCCATCAACTTTGACCATACCGTCAGGCCGGCCGAGAAGAAGCGCGTTGCCCAGTTTTTTCTTAAGAACGGTGTCATCACCCGGACGGAGACCGCCGGGCAGTGTCAGGGGAGCAGAAGTAACCGTACTCCCCCCACCCGACGCACGCATAACGCGGATACCGGCCAGAGCGATGAAAACAACAGCCAGGATTCCCATGATTACCGCAAATGTTACCATCCTGAATCAACCGCTCCTTTCGGACCGCTACAACAACGCCACCAGCGCTACGGCGGCGCAGGTCGCTCCCAGGACAAACAGGAACTTGGCGGCCGGATCAACCTCCTGCACCACCCGGCCGGAACCGGAGGCGGCACCGCTCTGTTTACCCGTCTTTTGTGCCAGCACTACCTGGTACATTTTCAAATCTCTGCTTTCCCGGGGAGATAACGCGGCCTTCTCCTCGAGTTCGCCTATAATTTTTTTTAGCTGTCCCACGGACATGCTCCAGGTGGAACGCCAGTATTTCCACTTCACGGCACAGTATGCGAACTGTGACACATCAGGGGGAGTTACCAGCACCGGCTTAGGCGTCTTAGGTTTGTAGTAGCGCCCCATCCTCGTTCAGCCTCTTTCCTTGAACACCCGAACTTCCGAGCCATTGCTCACGAAGGTAACGGTGCCGTTGTAGTCCGTACGCAGAAGTTTAGTACCCATCTCAACGTACTCTTCACATATCTTGGGTGCAGGCAGCCCGAACTTGTTACCCCTGGCTACCATGATTACACCCCAGCGGGGTTTGACCAGCTTCATGAACCGGGGGCTGCTGGAGGTGTCGGACCCGTGATGAGGGATCTTCATCACCGTGCAATTTGCAATGTCCTTACCGTACCGGGTCAACTCCCATTCACCCTCGGTCTCTACGTCCCCGGTGAACAGAAAGGTGGTGGTCCCGTACCGCAAATAGATGACTACCGAGTTGTTGTTGGTATCCGAATCGGTACCCATAGCCAGACGAGGGGGGTACAACACCTGGGCGAACACCTGGTTTCCCCATTTCTGAACCGGCTCGAAGCCTTCTTTCGTCACCGGGCGGTACTTGATTTTCTTTTTCTTTATTTTTCTTACAAATGTCTTGTACGTTCCTGATGAATACGGTTCCGCCGGTTCCAGGACCTCCCCCACCTTTATGTTATCCAGTACCTGCAAGAGGCCGCCCACGTGGTCGGAATGAGCGTGGGTCATGACCACCGTATCCAGTTTTTTTATGCCGTTTTTCTTGAGATACGGGAGGACCACTTCTTTTCCGGCATCGAACGGGGAGTACTCGTTGCCGCGCTCACCAGCATCGATCAAAACAGTGTAGTTGTCCGGCGTGCGGATGAATATGGCATCACCCTGCCCCACGTCCAGAAACGTCACCACCAGGTAGGGTGGAGCGTCTTCGGCCGGGGCGCCCACCGCCAGATCACCGCTTTTAAAATCGATGACGGCGACGCCGGCCAGCAGCGCGAAGGACGTGCACAGGATCACGGCGATATAAGCAAAAACAGAGAAATTTCTCCTGACCGGTACGGCAGTTTCTTCTTCTCCTTCGCTTTCGAAAAGATCATACAGATCTGCGTAATCGTCTACACCGTTTTTTCCTGCTGCCATTATTACTTTTCTCCCTTATTCCGTTACAACCAGATTTTTTATTGCATCGAGGGCCGTCTGTGAAAATCCTTTAATCTTGAGCAGATCCTGGACTGATGTGTACTTTCCGTGCAAGGTGCGGTACTCGATGATCTTCGCCGCGGCGCCGGGTCCAACCCAGGGAAGCTGCTGAAGCTCCTCGGTGGTGGCGGTATTCAGGTTTATCTTACCCGATGTACCACCCGCCGGCGCTTTTTTCACTGCCGGAGTCGAGGGGGCAGCGGAAGCCCCGCCCACCGTGATAAATGCACGCAGGTTGTCCACCGTTTTCTTACCCATACGCGGGACATTGACCAGGTCATCAACCGTTTTGAATCCGCCATGCTCCTGGCGGTATTTGACTATTTTCTCAGCGGTACCCTGCCCCACCCTGGGAAGCGTCATCAACTGCTCCACCGTGGCGGTGTTCAGATTTATCTTTCCCGTTGCCGGGGTGGCGGGTGCCGGAGCAGCAGGTGCCTGAGGTTGTTTCACCACCGTGGTCGAAGAGGCACCACCGCTCACTGTGATAAATTCACGCAGATTATCCACTGTTTTCGGGCCCATGCGCGGGACATTGGCCAGGTCATCCACCGTCTTGAACCCGCCGTGCTCCTGGCGGTATTTTATGATCTTTTCCGCAGTGCCCTTCCCCACTCTGGGAAGTGTCATCAACTGTTCCACGGTGGCGATGTTTAGATTGATCTTACCCGTAGCCGGAACCGCGGGGGCCGGGGCGGGCGGTGTTTTTGCAGGTTCAACAGCGGGGGGTTCTTCGACAACCGGTTTGTCAACCACCGTATCAGCGCCCGTTGGGGTTAAAACGGTACCGCCGCCCACCGTGATAAAGGCACGCAGGTTGTCCACCGTTTTCTGACCCATACGCGGGACATTGACCAGGTCATCAACCGTTTTGAATCCACCCTGCTCGTCACGGTACTTGATTATCTTTTCAGCGGTGCCCTTCCCTACCCTGGGAAGCGTCATCAACTGCTCCACGGTGGCGGTGTTCAAGTCGAGCTTGCCCGCAGCCGGGACCGCTGCGTCAGGCGGCGGTTTCACAGGTTCCGCCGAGACCGGTTGGTCAGTTGCCGGGGCGTCTACGGCCGGTGTGTCAGCTGTCGGGACAGCGGAAGCGCCCCCAACGGTCACGGTGCTGGCCCCAACGATCACGGTGCTGGCCCCAACGGTCACGGTGCTGGCCCCAACGGTCACCAGGGGCCGCAGTTTATCTACCATCTTCGTCCCGATACGCGATACATTGCTCAATTCATCCACCGTCTTGAACCCGCCGTGCTCGTCACGGTACCTGATGATCTTTTCGGCGGTGCCCTTCCCTATCCGCGGAAGCGTCATCAACTGTTTCACCGAAGCCGTGTTCAGGTTTATCTTACCGGAGGATGATTCTTCTCCAGCCGCGGGAGCCGCTGCAACAACAGCCGTGGCGTCAGGCGGCGAAGCAGACGAGGTGCCGTCAGCCGGGTCGGGTGCGGCAGCAGTGGCGGCAGCGGTTGAGGTGCCGCTTACCGTGATCATGTCCCTGAAACCTTCAAAGGCTGATTTACCGATCCGGGGGACCTGCGTTATCTCCACGATGGTCTTGAATCCATCGTGCTCTTCACGGAATTTTATGATTTTTTCCGCCGAGCCTTTGCCAATGCGCGGCAGAGTCATCAACTCTTTGGCCGTAGCCGTGTTTATATTGATCTTGCCGGTCGCGACTCCTTTTTCAGCGTCGTGCAGCTCGAAGGCACTTGCTTCCCGTTTTTCCCCTTCAGGCGCGAGCAGTTCGCCTTTTACCAGTGGGTCAAGGACGGTGGTGTCCGGAACTTCACGCGGTAGTTTCGTCATTCTATACAGAGTGTCGTCCCAGGAGGTGTTTTCATCCAACACCTCTTGCCCGGGCCGGTACGACGTGAGAACAAAACCGCACGCCACGTTCAGAACAAGAAGCAACACCACTGCAAGCTTCATCATGCCTACCACTTCCTCTAAAGTACTTTTCCTCTCAGAAGCGTGTTCACCCGGGGAACGGTCCCGTCCGACTCTATCTCTACCGCCCCATGGTTGTTCCTGTCGGTGACCAGGACCTTGACGCCGAGTTTTATATAGCGTTTGCTGGTGGTACGGTCCCACTCGAACTGCAACGCCTTCTTCTCGCGGTTGTACCCGAACTGCAGCACAGCGCACTTCGGGGCAACTGCCTGGACGAACTCCTCGGATGACGAGTCCTTTGCTCCGTTTGCCGGCACCTGGATGATGTCGCTGCGAAGCTTCTCACCCTGGGTCTCCAACAGATCCTGCTCTCCCATTTCTCCCAGGTACCCCGTGCACAGGACCGATACCTTATCGTGAACAATCCTCACCGCCAGCGATTTGTCTTCGAAAGAGAGATCTTCATCTTTAGCCTGATGGAACTCCAGGCGGCAGGAACCGTACTGAAGCACATCTCCCCCGCCCACACGCACGAATTCAATCCCTCTCTCCTTCACCACCGTCAGGATGGCCTTGAGGTTTTCACACATATCCTGTGTGGCCATGTCCTTTTTTACTTGTCGAGCCAGTGATTCTCCCCCCAGCTTACGCATGAACTCCTCATCGGGCAGCGCGGCATCCTCAGGTGACAGCGGTATTCCGGTAATGAACTTCCCGACGCTGATTTCCTTTCCGTGCCGCTCCACCAGCGCGCGAAGCCCGCCGGCACAGGGAAGCACGGGTGAGCTCATAACTATATCTATTTTATTGATGCGTTTGCCCAGAAGAACCGGGAAAACGACTCTTTCCCCCGAGCTGAAGACCATTTTTTCCTTGGTTTTAGGATCGAACCTGATATTGAGGTCACCGGCATCGATCACCACTGCGTTCTGACCCGGGATCTGAATTATTGCGCCGTCGCCCAGGCCCACGTCCAGAAACGTCATCTTCACCAGGGTTTCACGGGACGCGATGAGAGACACAGGTACCACCACCAGGACGAGTACAGCCACCACTCCGAGCTTTATCCCCGCGAAAAAACGCCGGGAGAACGAGGACATCCCCGACTTCAGCGCCGACAGCTGATCGATGAAGAAGATACCTATGCCCTCGCGCTTGATGAAAACCAGCAGGGCCAGGTAATACAGGGTGAGCTGCAGCAAGGTCGGTTTAGGCACCCACGGGTACTCGAAAAGGACGGCGAAAAAATGTGCCATGAACAAAAACAACTTGACCAGCGCCCAGTTGAAAGCGTTGAGCATGAGGGCGAACCAGGGACCGATCACGGGTATCACGCCCAGGAGACTGGCAATCATACCGATCTGAACGATGATCCCGATAAGCGGGATGGCAATCAGGTTGGCAAAAGGTGCGGACAGGGATATTCTCTGGAAGTAATAGGCCGATAGCGGCCACATCATCCCCAGAAGGATAGCCCCCTGAGCTCCGATGAAGCTCTTGAGAAAATCAGGCATATCCGTGAACCGCGTCTTGGATATGAATCCGAGCCGTCCGGATGAAAGCGGTTTCATGATCCCGGCGGCTTCCGGCATTTCCTGAAAATACGTGGCAGCCATTATCAACCCCGCCGTGCTGATGAGCACCAGTATGTGGAACTTCATCGTGTACACCAGCGACGGTATGACGGTCACCACCACCGCCCAGATAGCGATTCCTCCAAAGAACAGCCACAGCGGTATCCCGTTGAGATGCCGGTCCAGAAACTCGGTCACCGGCTCGGTCAGCAAGGCCAGGGTGACAATAGCCACAAACGACAGGGTAAACCCGGGATCGAACGCTACCAGCGCTCCTCCGAGGTACGGATTAGTCAGGACCACCATCGCAGCAACGGACACACCGAAGACAATAGACGATTTCAGAGTAGCCCCCGAATACACCATGAGCAGCAGGGCCAGGCTGTTCATCATGGCCGCCCGGGACGTGGAAGGCCGGCAGCCGGTAATGACGGTAAACACCAGGAGAAAGAAAACGATGATCGGAACGCTTATTTTGGACGGGACCCGCAGCAGGAAGAAAATAGCCCAGAACATGCCGGTGATGATAGTCACGTGCAGGCCGGACACCGCCAGGACGTGAGACACACCCGAGGAGCGGAAATCGTCCTGCACTTCTGCGGACACACCTCCCCTGAGACCAAGCTGGACACCCCCCAGGAAAGCGGATTCAGGATACGGCATGGTTCTCTTTATCAGGTTGAGGAACTTCTGCTTGACACCCAGTGAGAACTTGAAGAGAAAATTCTGCTCTTCCTGCCCGGTAATCTTTATCATGTCCGGCCGGTTGATGGTCATGGTGGCTGAGTAGCCCTGGTTTCTGAGAAACTTCTTGTAGTCGAAAAAATTGGGATTGGTAGCCGCGGCGGGCATGGACAGGTTGCCCCGCAGTTTAACTTTCGTCCCGTACTCAAGCTTGTAGTACTTGTACCCTATCTCGGGTTTGACCGTTACCCATACCTGCCCTTCCTCGATGGGTTCCGCCCCGCCCTTGATGGTGGCCCCGCGCCGTCCTCGCTTGGCCAGCTTCTGAATCTGATTCGGTTTGACCGCCAGGTAGGTTTTTCCTTCGCGGATGTCGGGGTCGCGCACCACCGTTCCCCAGAGCACCGTCTCTTCCCAGGGATTCATGTCCTTGAAGTGAGCGATATGCCGTTCCACGCCCACACCCTGGGTAGCCGCCAGCTGATCACCGTAGAGGCCGTACCCGAGCATGAGGACGAACAGGATGAGGGTGATCTTATCCAGGTCATACCACAGCGTCCGCCGCCAGCGCAGTTTCAGCACCTGCCCGATGAAAAGAACGAAGAGCACGCAGCAGGCGGCCCATATGGCCGGGGTATATTTGTGGGGAGAATCGATCGTTGAGCGGATACCTATCCCCACCACCAGGAATCCGGCCGCGAAGGGCATGATTTCCATCAACTTCATGATAATCCGGTGGATGAGACCCGGTTCCTGGTCGTTATCTTTCATTTCTCACCATTAATCTGTTTCGCTTGTTCAGGCGGCTTCTCTGGCTGTTTCGCTTGTTCAGGTTGTTTCTTTGATCCTGGCTTATTTTTTTTACCTGTCAACGGCGTCTGCTGCGCCTGTTCCCGGGTGGCACCGTAAGGGGTTTTAAATTTTACTCCCTCCGGGTAGTAATCCTTGTTCGTCTCCAGATTATGCTCAAACCGATAATTGGGAAAGAGACCGAGCACGATGACTCCCGCCAGCATGGCTCCGCCGATGAGATAGACGAGAAATCTTGTTTGGGATTCGGTATCCTGCAACGCCGGTCCCCCTTCTTAAGAGATAGTATGGGGATATATTATATTGGTTAAGCAAGGAAAGAGTCAAGTTTGCGATCCCGGAGTGCTAATTGCGCTGCGCGCACTTCGAGACAGCGGCCGGATTAGCCGTCGATATCTGGTAAGTTCATAAAGGACATCTGCATAGCACCGAAAATACGAAACGCTATTACCGCTCCCACGATCATCAGCACGAGCGGTCCGATAATGGCCGTAACGACACCCAGTGTATGTGCCACGTCCTGCTCCATAAAAGTAGCGCAGCGGTCGACATTTTCACTGACGGTCCCCGATTCTTCACCTACTATGATCATTTCCACCGTTTCCCGGGGAAAATCCGGCACTTGCATCAACACCGCAGAAAGCTGGTCGCCGGCTTCGATGCGGGAGATATGTCTGAGGATATGCCGGCTGATGGGAGGATAGTCCATGGTTCTGGCGGCTGTTTCCACGCATCGCGCCACCGGGACCCCGGAAGAGTACATGGCGGCAAAGGTATGCAAAAACCTGGTCAGGGCAATCTTACGAGGGAGCCTTCCAACGAAGGGAATGTTGTGAAATATATGGCTGAACGTCGGCCACAATGCGCCGGACCGGGTCATTTTTATAAGGAAAAACAGCCCGAGAGGAATACCTAAAAAAATTGCTCCAGCCATGATGACTTCCATTATATACGCTGCCAGCCCATCGGTGAAATAGGTGGGAGCGGGCATGATGAAAACAGAAGCTGTCAGGACCAGGACGGGATATGCCAGTGCCCGGATAACGCTGCTTTTCAGGGAGGCTTCCTGCTCCGCGGCCCTGGCCAGGTATCCCAGGCACTCGTCCAGCCGTCCGCTTTCGCAGGCGGCGCCGATAATCTCCACCTCGTAGGGCCGGAAGGTTGTTCCTTCACGCTGAAAAACCTCGTGAATCGACATCCCACTGGCCACACCCTGCCGCATCCGTTGAGCAGCCTTCTTGATTTTCCAGGGATAACTGCCGGTGGCGATAAGATCGAAACCACGTTCGATAGGCACCCCGCTGGAGATGATACGCTGCAGGGTTCCATAGAGCAAAGCAGCGGTTTTTCGTTCCTGTAATCCGATCATGGCAGATGTATTATACCATCCTTAGAGAGGAGAAAGGACAGAGACTGACCATCTTACCGCTAGCGAGCAAAGTATTTGATGTACGCATACGTGCTGTGTCCAATGACAACAGCCAACGGTACAATCAATACCACCCAGCCGGGAAATTTAGTACTTTTCATCCGGACATGCCCCCGGGGATCGATATACGGCGACCCGGACAGGCAGCAGAGCACCACAGCGTCCGAGGGATGTGACGGATTATAGAGAATTGCGGCGCGGGCCTGATCATCGAGTTCCATCTGCTCGGGTTTGTGGGTTTTGGCAACCGCTTCGAACTGACGGCCGGAGGGATCGTTAAACTTAAAGGTAAACTTGTATACCCGCCGGTTGTTTATCCTGGTGCTGGTGGGAGTTTTAGACACCAGGACCGCCAGACTCGGCTGTCCGTACGTGAGCAGCCTGACTGCTCTGGCTCCCTGGGTGAGACCAACCACGATAAAAATGACTCCAACCAGTGGAAGGATGAAGAAAAAGCCGAGATACCATTCGAATATGTCCCGCCGCATCCCTTCTATTCGTGAAATAGACGGTCTGTCTTCCCGGTACTCGACCGGGACCTGCTCGTTCTCCTTTGCCATGCGTCCGGTGATGTATGACACGCCCTGATATTCTATGTTGTCGGGGGTACTGTAGGTATAATAATAGCGGTAAATCGGGGTGCCCCGGCTTCCCCTGCTTCTGCTGCTCGAAGGACCGGTCATACCCGTAGTCTCGATTCGGGTTACGACACCTTGAGTAATTTCGGTATCCCCGCGGAAATGATACACAGAACTAAAGTCTATATGGACACCGGCCACCCAGAGGAATACCAGGGTCAAACCGAAAAACAACCAGCCGAACTGGCTGAAAAATCCTCCGAACAGCATCTGGGCTTTGACCATAGGCGGAATATACCGTGCCCGCCGCCTGCCGCCAATAGTGCTCTGCGCCTGCATATCACGTCACTCCCCACCACCGGTAATAATCAATCGGTCTTCATGGTTCCAAGAATACGGATGACCTCCCGCAAAGCATCCTGCCCTTCAGGAGTAAGGGCCTCGCTGTCCTTCCGGGCAATCTCCATCAGGCGCTTGAGCTCCCTGACCCGGTTACGGTAAATGTGCACCGTAGCATTCAAACCGGCGGCGATGTTCTTCAGGCTGTCGCCCTTTCTGACTGAGAAAGAAACCGACAGGTCACCGTCTTTGAATTGCTCCAGCTTCCGCGTAAGCGACAATGATGGTCCCGCCATCTGGTGCGAAATGACCAGCCCGGCAAAGGCGGCTAGCACCATATCCACCGCCAGAAGCAGGATAAGCTTGCTGCGATGGTCTTCCCAGAGCTGTCCCTTGATGGATTTCCAGACCTTGACCGCGTGGTCGCCGGGCAGGTACTTGTTAAGCGAGTAACGGGTGATGGCCGAACCGTACCAGATAAAAACGAACTGGGAAACCACCACCAGAACCAGCATAACCAGGGAAAACCGCACCTGGTACTGCTTATCGATCAAATACATCCGCCGCCGGTTCTTCATCAATATCAGCCATTTCTTTTTAAGAGTATCACTACTCTCACGATTCTAACATCACTGGAGCATGTCTATCAAATATTCTCCTGCCAATACGACGGAACGCCATCCATGTTATCAGGTGAAAGCAGGCATACTGTTGAAATAAGCACATTCCCGGATGATAAAGCATTTTTCAGCCGGACCTGATTCTAGACGAAATGATGCGTTTGAATCACGAGCGGTTTACTATCTAACCCGCTGTAACCTCACGAAATAACCGCTCATATTCAAGGGCGTGTTTACGACGGTCGAAATGCCGTTCGGCAAATGTCCGGCCAGACTGTCCGAACATGTCCAGACGTTCTTTGGGGTAAGATGCCAGTTCGGTTACAGCCTGTGCCAGGGCCCCCGGACTCTCCGTTTCCACCACCACTCCCGCCGAAGCGCGCCGCACTAGCTCGGCTGCTTCACCATCCAGCGAGGCAACCACCGGTCGGCCGCAAGCCATAACTTCACACAATTTGGAAGGAACGGTCCGTTTCAAAATAGGCGCCCGCCGCAGGGGTACCAGGCATGTGTCCGCCGAAGCGTAGACCCAGGGCATACAACTGTGCGGCAGGGAGTCAATAACCACTGCCCGGTCCCGTGCGTGATGGTATATGATGTCTTCCAGGCGATCCCTCATGCAGCCGTTGCCCACCAGGACGGTTTTCACACATCGGGGAAACAGCGCGACTGCTTCCAGCAGGGAATCAAGTCCCTGGGCCCTTCCCATGTTCCCGGCATACAGGAAGACAAACTCATTTTCTCCCCATCCGTGCTCGTTTCTGAACCAGTTGTTAACGGGTAACGGCCGGAAAACACTGCAATCAGCCCCATGGGGAATTACCGTTATTTTTTGCCCGGGAACTCCCTTTGACTCGAAATGGGTCTTGAACCCTTCAGTCACGGTCACGACCCTGGAAGCGCAGCGCAAAGCGGTGGACATGAGAAACGTAAGAAGGGCAGGCAGCGGCCCCCAGGCGGGAAAACCGAGAGGGATGAGCTCGTCCGGCCAGATATCACGGATTTCCAGAACAAGTGGAGCGTGGGCAATTCCGGCGGCCGCCAGGGCGGGAATAAGCATGGAAAATTGGGGGACGGTGAGCAACACTATGTCGGGACGCCAGCGCACGACCAACCTGGCGGCAAGACAGGCAGCCCCGGTCATGAGCTCCAATTCACCCAGCATCATCCGCGCCATGGAACGGCTTTTTACCGGGTGAGCGGGACATCTCATGATACGCACACCTTTTAGTAATCCTGAAGGATTTAGTAATCCTGAAGGATTTGGTAATCCTGAAGGATTTAGTAATCCTGAGGAATGTAATAATTCTGAAGAAAAGGATCGCGGCTGGTATCCCGGTGGAGCGACCCCGGCAGTATGCCCTGGAACCGATGATACTATTCTGACATCAAATCCGTGGTTCGTCCATTGCTGTGAAAAATCGGAACTGCGTACCGCCGGAGCGCAGGAATCGGGATACGCATATTGGGTGAAATAAAGTATCCTGATCGGCCGAGTGAAACAAGTGCTTGCACTTCGCGGGTTACAAGGAGAGTCTTCCATCAAATGCTCTCCCCAGGGTCAATTGATCGGTATACTCAATATCTCCCCCGGCAGGCAATCCCGAGGCAAGCCTGGTCACCTTGACACCTTTTTCCGCGAGCATACGGCCGATGTACAGTACCGTGGTTTCGCCTTCAACGGTAGGGCTCACCGCCAGAATCACTTCCCGAACATTTTGATCCGCGCCGCAGCGGGAGGCCAGGGTACCCATGGTAAGGTTCTCAGGCCCTATTCCATCGAGTGGTGAGATAAGACCGCCCAGCACGTGATATAACCCCCGGTACCGGCCCGTTGACTCGATATTGACGACATCCTGGGGCTTCTCAACAACGCACATAAGCGTGGTGTCCCGGGAATGATCAGAACACAGGGAGCACAGTTCTTCTTCGCTGAAAAAGTGACAAGAGCGGCAGAACATGACGTTTTCTTTCAGCTCGTCGAGAGACCTGGACAGAGCCTGTACGTCTTCCTCAGGCCAGCTAAGCAGCTTCAAAGCGAGTTTAATAGCTGTTTTACGCCCGATAGTGGGCAGTCGGGAAAGATGTTCCACGGCCAGCCGGAAACTGAGAGGATAGATCTCGCGGGGATAATGCACCGTTGCCTCGCTTACATCTCTACTGCTGCTGTTGCTAGAACATTCCGGGAGGCAGCATACCACCGGTCACCTGCGACAACTCGCGAGAAGCCATATCCTGGGATTTCGCAAGCGCGTCCCGCACAGCGCACAGCACCATGTCGGCAAGCATTTCAACATCATCCGCCTCGATTTCCACGTCATCGGAAAGAGAAAGCAGGTCTGTAATCGCGGCGGGGTCGATTGTAATCGAGAGCACTTCCTGTTTGCCGTTTGCTTTTACCTGAACGATGCCGCCGCCAGCGGAACCTTCGACGACTTTACTACCCAGTTCTTCCTGTGTTTTCTGCATCCGATCCTGGACCATACGAGCCTGCTTGAGAATATCCCCCATACCGCCGCCCATACCGCCCATACCTCTGAACTTACCTTTTCCCATGTAACATCCTCCTCTATTCGACGATCTCTCCGCCGAATATTTCCAGGACCTTTTTCACCGTCGGATGGTCCACGATAGTCTTATTTACTTCCGCCTGCTTTTGAGGTGCTGCACTATCCGTGTCCGCTTCGTGCTCCGTTGGTTCGACCCGGAAACTGCCACCCAGTATTTTTCCCACTACCTCTTCCAGTACGAGCCGCTTGGAGTTTTCCCGTAACGTATCCATGTGAAACGAATACTTTTTAAAGAAATAGACCCGAACCGTCTGATCTTCGACGTTCATGCCGATAGCTTCTTTCAGCAACGCGTGTATCCTCATCTTGTCCCGGGCTTTGAGCTCATCCATAACCTGTGTTAGAAGGTTTTTCTTTTTCTTTTCCGGAACCTCTTCCAGCGGCTCTTTTTGCTTTTCGGAAGACTGTTTCTGTGACAACTCGAGGATCGCCGTTTCCCCTTCACCAATAACCGCCTGTACACTCGGTGCCGGTTTTTCTGCTTTGGGTTTTGTGACCTTTTTTGCAAAACGTTTCTTCTTTACGGCAGCCCCGTCCAATTCCTTCTCCATCGGGAACGATGGGGCCGTCATCTGCTCCACCGGCGGTTCCACCGGCGGCTCAACGAATGCTGCCTTTTTCTCGGGTCTGGTCAGCTTTGCAGGCCTGGTCAGCGGCGCCCGCGGGGGCGACGCAGTTTCTTCAACCACCGGCATGACTACCGGTTTGACTGCTGTTTTGACATCCGGTTCGATCACCGGCTCAATTATCGGTTCGGCAGTCGGCTCAACTACCGGTTTGCGGGTAGAAGGAGTAACTGCTTCCGCAGCGGGAGCCGGAGGCCTGTCTGGCACCGGGGTAGAGCGCGAAGCTCGTTTTTGCTCCGGATTTTTTTCCGGAGACTGTTGGGGCCTTACCGGAGACTGTTGGGGCTTTAGGGAAAACTGCCGTTTATCGATCAAGTCTAGGAACAGCAGGTCAAGCGCGATACTTTCTTCGCCTGTGAGACGCATGGTGCGGAGGCAGACGAAAAAAGCGTTCATCATATCGGTGAGATCCTGTACCGTCAGAGACACGGGTGCATCCTGCCGCGGGAAAACGTCTACCGTTCCCACTCCCAGCTGTGCCCGGATCATTCCCCTGACGTGTTCGGTCAAAGCCAGCACGAGCTGATAGGGATCCCGCCCCGACACCATGAGCCGATCGCCCAGTGCCAGGACTCCTTCCCTGTCTCCCATGATCAGACATCGGACAATTTCAGTGCAAACGTCTTCCCTGACCGTGCCGAGCAGTTCCTCGAGAGTTTCCGGCGAGATACGTCCTCCTTCAAAAGACTCCACCTGGTCCATGAGACTTATCGCGTCACGCATACCGCCTTCGGCGGCACGGGCGATGAGCCGCAGACACTCATCGGAAACATCTATTTTTTCGGTGTCGGCTATGAACCGGAGGCGCCCGATAATGTCCGCTACACCGATTCGCTTGAAATCAAACCGCTGGCACCGGGAGAGTATGGTTTCGAGGAACTTGTGGGGTTCCGTGGTAGCAAGCACGAAAATAACATGTGCCGGAGGTTCTTCAAGGGTTTTTAAGAAAGCGTGAGCAGCAGCACCGCGAAGCTGATGAGCTTCATCAATGATATACACTTTGTACCGTCCGCGGACCGGAACATACTGAACCTTTTCTCTGAGATTACGGATATCATCTATCAAACTGTTGGAAGCAGCATCAATCTCGATAAGATCGAGAAACGATCCCTCGTCCACGGCCAGGCAGTTTTCGCAGTGGCAGCAGGGTTCGCCGTCGTCATGGGAGAGACAGTTCAACGCTTTTCCAAGCAAACGGGCGGCGGTTGTTTTTCCGGTACCGCGGGGGCCCGAGAAAAGATAGGCGTGGCTGAACTGAGTGGTGCGAACAGCATTCAGAAGAGTATTTTTTACAATAGTCTGGCCAACAACTTCAGAAAAGCGCTTTGGGCGATACTTTCGATATAGGCAGAGCGGAGCATCCATATCTGTCAATCCTATCCGGGGCACAGTCATTACCGGGACAAATTATTGAGGATAGTAACCGTGCACCCAGCCTCGATGAAGAACCCCCAGGCGATACCTGAAGCACCAGCTCCGGTCAGGCACCCCTGCGGCACCCGGAGTAACTTGTTTACCGCTGCTTCCTCCCGGACCTGACGGGATTCACAAGCCTCCGCCGCGCAGGACCCGGCCTTCAACACCAGTAACTCCAGGCCAGCCCTGAAAGACTACATCTCAGCTGGGAATTCAGCCCCGCTGTAGCGGTTTGCGGGTTACAGGGCACCGCTAGCTCCCCGCCTAGCACGGCTACTATCTCAATTTCATATCCCGCACGGAGAGGGAGGGATTCGAACCCTCGGTACAGGTTTATGCCCGTACACTCGATTTCCAATCGAGCCCGTTCGGCCACTCCGGCACCTCTCCGGATTTACACCAGTTTTAAGCGGAGAGAGAGGGATTCGAACCCCCGAGGCCGGGCTTAACCGGCCTACCCGATTTCGAATCGGGCGCGTTCAACCGGACTCCGCCATCTCTCCTCTACTTTTTCCTGAGTCGCTTGAAAAAACGGTCCAGAAGTTCCCTGGTCTCTTTTTCTAGAATCCCGCCAATCACCGTTACGGTGTGATTGAACCGTCCCTCACAGAGAAGCATCCTCGTTATGTCCTGGTCCCACCGGGTTTCGGGAGAACCAAAGATCAGGCTCGGTATCCGGGCTGCCAGTATGGCGCCCACGCACATAACGCAGGGCTCCAGAGTGACATAGAGGGTCGATTCGGTCAACCGCCAATCCCCCGCTTCCGCCGAGGCCGAGCGAATAATCTCCATCTCGGCATGAGCAGTGGGATCGGAACGTTCCCTGGTACGGTTCCGTCCCCTGGCGATTATCTCACCGTCCTGAACCAGCACGGCACCCACCGGAACCTCGTCCCGGCCGAGTGCCTCGTGCGCCTCCCGAAGGGCTTCTCTCATGAAGGTTTCGTGAACTTCGTGCACCGCCCAATTCAACACGCCCGGCAGGATTCGAACCTGCAACCCTCGGATCCGTAGTCCGATACTCTGTCCAGTTGAGCCACGGGCGCGCGATTTTTTCAGCGGAGAGAGTGGGATTCGAACCCACGGTGGAAGTTTGTGCCCCCACACTCGCTTAGCAGGCGAGCGCCTTCAGCCAACTCGGCCATCTCTCCCTATATTGGATATGCTCTGATAATGCATATGCCAAATGCTGAGTGCTGCCAAGCGTGTCGATTATAGCAGAAAAAACCATTAATTGTCAACTACCTGGAGCATTGTTTAATCAGGGATTAAAGGGTGATGATGAAGCGGTTTTCAGTCTTCTTTAGAGCGGTTGACCAGGTCGCGGTAGGTGGTGAGGTGGTGGATGGCGAAGCCGCCGAAAGCCCGGTACCGGCTGAATGTCTTTTCCACCCACCCGAGTTCCTCTTCGAGCCGCGCTTCGTTCTCGTCGAAAAAGGTGATTTTTCCAGTCTCCGAGTGTTTCGTTTCCACGCCAATGATCACCGTGCGGCCCTTTTGTTCCGCATACATCATTTCATTCAGGGCGTGGCAGATGATCCCGTCTCGGCCGCCGGCGGCGTCACGGTAATCCATAATGGCGACATAATCATAGATGTCCTGCACGTGCCGGTGAAAAGGTTTAGCCTGCCCATTCCACTCTATATCAAATGAATCGAACCAGAATGGAATGGCCGGACCGACCGGTATGAGGCAGCCTGACTGCTCTTTCATGGCCATGAACTCGGCTGACAGATCAAGGTACTGGACCGCCCTGAGGTCCCGGCGCTTTTTCCAGTCTTTCAAACGGTATGGCTCAATATCAATGTTGATCCCGTCAAACCAGGCCATTGGCTCATCGGTGTCGTTGTACTTCAGAATTCCTGCGAATAGATCCAACACTTCCCGGCGGTTTTCCGGGAGGATGAATTCATGTGTTTTTAGAGGAGCCGAACCGATGAGAGCGTACACCGTGAAACCGAGCCGGTGCATCCTGGTAATCAGGGTCCTGTACCTGATGGATTTCTCGCCGAGAACGTTGTCTTTTGAAAGGTCACCGGCGTGCAGATAGATGGTAGTGACATTCTTATCAGACAGAAACCTGAGTGACCGGACCCGGAAAACCGGATCGGACAGAAGAAGGGAAGCGTCTTTTCCCCAAATCCATACGGCCCGGGGAAATCCGGATTCGGCAGATACTCCGCCGATCGCCAGGAACAGTATGAGCAGTAAATAAAGGTGAAAGGTCATTTTCAAACCGCAGCAGTTTATCTGCGAAGGATTCATATTACGCGTATCACAGTTCAACAGCTTTGTTTTTTTCCAGCATAAGCGGCCGCAAGCAGGACGCCAGGGGCTCGTAGATTGCATTTTTCTCCACATAATAGTTAGGCATGCCGTTTTTTTGAGTGTGGTAATGACATATCCCTATCCTGGTGGTTTCGGGAAATTTCGACATTTTATCCACTTCGCCGGCTTCACCGAAAGCATAGTACGGAAAGATAACAAAGTCGGGACCTGCCGATAACATCTCGTCGGACAGGGTTGAATCTCCCATAAATAATATACTCCGATCACCTGTCACCAGAAAACTTACTCCCTCGGAAGCCTTGAATACCGTTACCGAACAGGTCCCTGCCGCTCCCTGATTACCCGGTTCCACCACTATCACCCGCTGCATGATGGTACCGAGTTCGTTCAGATCTTCCAGGTGGAACGTGAACCCGCTTACCAGAATCCCCATTACCTCTTCCGGAACAATGAACTGCGTGCTGTCCTTCAACACCATGACGATTGCCTCCGGATCACAGTGGTCCCAATGATTGTGGGTAACAAGAACGTAGTCAGCCGCTTCCCGGGAATCGAAATCCAGTGACAGAAGCTTGTTCGTCCGTACCGGGTCGACATAGATTATCTCGTTACCCGTATCGATCTTGAAGGTTGAGTGTCCGAACCAGGTAAGTTTCATACTATCACCTTTTTCATTCTTATCCTGACTGTGGGCCATTCGAATTATCAGCCCGGAAAAAGCGGTTGTTTTCTACTGCATTTTTCGGGTTTAACCGGGTTCATTCTACAGTCCGGTACAATTCCTGTCAATTAACTGTCTATACGGTTATAATAATGGTGGAAAGGGTGCGGTGTTCTGATGACTACGATTGGGCTTTCACGATGATTACGATTGGGCTTTCACGATGATTACGATTGGGCTTTCACAATGATTACGATTGGGCTTTCACGATGATTACGTATCCTCAAATGTCTGAAATTTCGGAAGTATATCTCAGAGAGAAAATCGAGCAATTTCTTATTGAAGACATACCCGACGGTGACAAAACAACCCTGGGGACCATTCCCGACGACACATCGACCACTGGCCAGATACAGGCGGAAGAAACAATGGTGTTTGCCGGAGAAAAGGTTTTGGTACACTGTTTTCCCCTGCCCTGTAAAACTACGATCGAGGTGCATGACGGTCAGCGAATCCGACCGGGAACAGTGATCGGTACGGTCAGCGGTCCGGCCAGGACTATTCTGAGCAGAGAGCGGGTTATGTTGAACCTGCTGCAGAGGTTGTGCGGCATAGCCACCGCCACCAGCACCTACGTTGATAAAGCTGCACCGCACGGGGTGAAGATTCTCGACACGCGAAAAACCACACCGGGACTCAGGATACTGGAAAAATACGCCGTGGCATCCGGTGGCGGGCACAACCACCGCCTGGACCTTTCAAGCGGAATATTGATCAAGGATAACCATCTCAAAGCAGCCGGAGGTGTAATAAAGGCGATCGCTTCTATCAAGTCGAAAGATTTCAAGCTGCCGGTGGAACTCGAAGTCGACACCTTTGAGCAAATCCACGAAGGGCTCACAGCCGGTGTTGACGGTTTTCTGCTCGATAACATGAGCCCTGCACAGGTCCAGCAGGCAGTGGCACTGATCCGGTCTCATCCCGGCGGAGAGGAGATATTCATCGAAGCGTCCGGAGGGATAACCTTCGAGTCGATGGACGGCTATCTCACCACAGGAATCGATGCCATTTCCATCGGTGCGCTCACCCACAGCGTGAAAGGCGCAAAAATTCGAATGGAGTTCTTAACGTGATAAACACGGACGTACTGGTGATAGGATCGGGTCTGGCCGGAGCAATTACCGCCATCACAGCTGCCGACAGGGGGCAAAAGGTCATGTTGATGACTAAAACCCCGTCTCTTGAGAGCGGTAATACTCCTCACGCGCAGGGAGGCATAATCTTCAAGGGCAACAGTGATTCACCGGAAAAACTCAAACTGGATATCTTGACCGCCGGCGACGGTCACTGCTGGGGACCCGCAGTGCAGCAACTGTGCAAACTGGGCCCGGAACTGGTGGAAAAGATCCTCATCGAGCGGCTACAGGTCGGATTCGACCGGAAAGGGCCGGACAGCCTCGATCTCACCGCCGAAGCGGCCCATTCCGAACCACGGATAATCCACTGCCGCGACGAAACCGGCCGTGAGATCCAGAAAGCGGTCATTGATCTTTTACAGGCGCACCCGAACATTACCTGCAAGGTAAACCACATGGCCCTGGACCTCCTTACTCTTTCTCATCACTCGCGGCAGTCCACCGACATTTACATGAAGCCAGCGTGCTTCGGGGCTCTGGTTCTCGATTGCTCCACCGGGGCCATTGCTCCGGTCTTCGCCCGCTCTACCATACTGGCCACCGGGGGACTGGGGCAGATTTTCCTTCATTCCAGCAACCCAGCCGAGTCCAGGGGAGACGGTATCGCCATGGCCTGGCGCGCCGGTGCCCGGTGCTTCAATCTCCAGTACATCCAGTTTCATCCGACTACCCTTTTTCACGAGTCGGGCCGGTTCTTGATATCCGAATCCATGCGGGGAGAAGGAGCGTTGCTCGTAGACAAGAACCGTAAGGAGTTTATGAAACAGTATCACGAACTCGGTTCCCTCGCTCCCCGTGACGTGGTTGCCCGCGGTATCCACCAGGCCATGCTGGATACCGACCATCCCTGTGTTTTCCTTGACATAACCCACAAAGATTCCACCTGGTTGAAAAACAGGTTTCACCAGATTTACACACGCTGTATCGAGTTGGGGATAGATATCACCAGAGAAGCGATACCCGTGGTCCCGGCCGCCCACTACAGCTGCGGAGGCATCGGCGCGAACCTCTGCGGCCGCACGTCCTTACAGCGGCTCTACGCGGTGGGAGAAGTTGCCTGCACGGGTATCCACGGAGCCAACCGTCTGGCCAGCACGTCTCTGCTTGAAGCGGTGACCTGGGGATTCACCGCCGGAAACGATGCCGCTGATGAAAACGAGGCAAACACCTATTTCCCCAATATCCACAGTTGGGTCTCGGAGACTGAAGATTCCGATCCGGCCCTGATCGCCCAGGACTGGCTGACGATAAAGCACACCATGTGGAACTACGTCGGCCTTATCAGGACCAGGCCGCGGCTGATGCGGGCCAGGACCATCCTGCGGCACCTGCAGTCGGAAGTAGAGCACTTCTACCAGCGGGCCAGGTTGACCAAGGACGTGGTGGAGCTGCGAAACGGTGTGCAGACCGCTTTAGCCATCACCAACGCGGCCCTGGAATCACGGGACAGCCGCGGCTGTCATTACATCCAGAGCCAGTACGCATTGTAAATACGGATCACCATGGATACAGGAGGATTTTGATGACGGAAACAGCACCTCCCGGCACTACCGGTCGATTTACCTTCTTGAGCGGTCTCGCTCTCCTGGGAGGACCGTTACTGACGTTAATCACTGTCTTTTCCGCCCCCCCCACCAGCGCCCTTGATATTCCGGCCTGGCGGCTCATCGGGCTCACCCTGTGGATGATCGTCTGGTGGATAACGGAAGTAGTGCCGATTCCGGCCACCGCCCTGCTGCCCATCCCCTTCATGCCGCTTTTGGGAATAGCCCAGCAAAAACCGGTGACTGCCAGCTATGCGCATCCCCTGATATTCCTATTTCTGGGCGGGTTCCTGCTGGCCGCTTCCATGCAGCGGTGGGGGCTTCACCGGCGGATAGCACTTTCCATCGTCAATGTGCTAGGTACCAGTCCCCGGGCTATCATCGGCAGTTTCATGCTGGCCACCGCCTTTCTGTCCATGTGGATTTCAAATACCGCCACCACCATCATGATGTTTGCCGTAGGGCTCTCCCTGATACAGTTCCTCGCCGGAACGGCCGAAAACACATCCGGCATGCGTAACTTCGGAGTGGCCCTGATGCTGGGAATCGCCTACGGAGCCTCCATCGGCGGTGTAGGCACCCTGGTAGGTACGCCGCCCAATGCCCTGCTGGCGGGATTTCTGGCTGAGACGTACGATTACACGCTCACTTTTGCCAGCTGGATGTTGATTGGTGTTCCGTTCGTTATCATCATGCTGCCGGCGGGGTGGTTCTGGATGACACGGTTCGCGTTTCCCCTGAAAAACGTAAAGTTCGACCAGGCAAAGGATATGATAAAAAGCGAACTTGATGCTATGGGAATAATGAGCGGGCCCGAAAAGACCGTGATGGTGGTCTTTGTACTGACCGCGTTGAGCTGGATCTTCCGCAAGTGGCTGGTGAGCCTGTCGGGGGTGAAATTTACCGACACCACGGTGGCCATGGTGGCCGCAAGCCTGCTGTTCGTGCTCCCCGCATCGCTTCAGCGGAAAGAGTTCGTTCTGGACTGGAAATCGGCCAGAAAGGTCCCCTTTGGAGTGCTGTTCCTCTTCGGCGGCGGGCTGGCCCTGGCAGGGGCATTCAAATCAACGGGGCTGGCGCAAATCATCGGTAACCTGATTGGGGGAGAGACGGGAGTGTCCATCTGGCCCGTCATCCTGGCGGTGACTGTAACGGTGGTGTTCCTGACCGAATTGACGTCCAACACCGCCACCACCGCCACTTTTTTGCCAATCATGGGAGCTATCGCCGTGGGACTGGGCATGACGCCGCTGCTGTTGACCATCCCGGTGGCTCTTTCCGCTTCGGCGGCCTTTATGCTGCCGGTGGCGACACCTCCAAACGCCATCGTGTTCGCCTACGAGGAAATAAAGGTCCAGGACATGGTCAAGGCCGGGATAGCCTTCAACATAATGGCCATAATTCTGATAATGGCCATAATGCGTTTCCTGGTGCACCCTATGATCCCATCCATCCTTGGCTGCCCCTGACACTGTTTGGGCTGCTACGGGCACTGTTTGGATCTTAATATTTGTTAAGGATAATTAACATGGTAGTATCTCAAAAACACAGACGCACGAGCTCACGTAAGTTGCAGGCATTGATTCTTTTTGGGTTCGTTTTAGTGTTCCCTCTCGGCCTGGCATATGCACAAGACCACACTACCAGAAGCGATTCGTATTGCGAAAAGGTGTGGGACAAGCTTCTGGCTGAAGTCAAAGCGGGAACCATGTCCGCCGAGGATGCTGCAGCCCAGATACTTGCCCTTAAAAAACAGAAGTATGCCCAGGCCGAATCCAGAACTGACGCCTACCTGTGGAAAGCCTGGTATAACCTCCAAGCCCAGGCCGAATCCAGAACTGACGCCTACCTGTGGAAAGCCTGGTATAACCTCCAGGCCCAGACCGAATCCAGTACCGACGCCTACCTGTGGAAAGTCTGGCATAACCTCCAGGCCCAGGTCGAAGCAGGCAGTTTGACCGCCGAAGACGCTGAAACCATGATTATTGCCGTTAAGAAGAAGTATAAGGATGGTCGTAACGCTGGGATCAAGGAGCACTTCAACAAGATCGGGATTGGCGACGAGACGCTTGGGCGGATCAAGAGGGCTCTATTTGAGAATGGGATCGATGGTGGACAGATGGAACCGGCGTTCTGGGGTATTCTCAAGGTTATGTACGAAATGCGCAAAGAGGGCGAGGAATTCGAATTGGACCCGCGGCTGCACGACTACCTCCAGGGCGAGGCCGACCTCACCACCGAGCAGATTGAGTTTGTCAAGGGATTGGCGCGCCGCCTCCTCCACGAGGCCAAAATACAATGTAAGCTGTATTAACCGGCCTCCATGACCTTGGGTTTGGAGTTGAGCTGCACCGGCTCACCTTTGCCGTGAATGGACGTGTCCGCTCCCACCAGTACCTTGAGGACTTCCAGGCCGCTGATGCCGTCGGTCAAGGGCTTCTTACGGTCCTTGACGCAGGACAGGAAGTGGCTGCACTCCTCTTTCAGGGGCTCACGAGCAGGCAGGCGGGGAATATTGATATCGCCGCTGCGAATAGTCAAGGATTCTCCGTAGGTCTCGTATGTCTGGACCTTGTCGACTCCTTTGTCGTAGATACGTACCTCGGCGCCGGCGGTATCGTCGAATACCACCATTTTCTTGTCTCCCACAACGGTCAACCGCCGCACCTTGTGCGGGTCCAACCAGCTGACATGGCAGTGAGCCAGTATCTGATCGGGAAAATGCAATGTCATGAACGCTACGTCTTCTATCCCTTTCTGCAGATAAGCGGCGCCGCTGGCACTGACCTTCTCGGGAGCAATCCCCAGCAGGTACAGTATCATAGAGACATCGTGCGGAGCGAAGTTCCAGAGCGTGTTTTCCTCTGTCCGGACCTTTCCGAGGTTGACCCTGGTAGAATACAGGTAGTAGATACGCCCAAGCTCGTTTTTCTCGATCAGCGACTTGATAAACTGAATGGCCGGATGATACACCATCAGGTGCCCTACCATGAGAATGAGGTCCCGCTCACGGGCCAGAGCCACCAGCGCTTCGCTGTCTTCCACGGAACAGGTCAACGGTTTTTCGACCAGGACGTCTTTTCCCGCTTCCAATGCTGCTTTCGCGATTTTAAAATGTGTTACCGCTGGTGTTGCCACCACGACAGCACGAACATTTTCATCCGCCAGAACTTCCTGGTAATCACTGGTTGTTTTCACCTGTGGATACCGTCGGGAAAATTTTTCCAGATTGCTTTTCGATAAATCTGCCACCCATAAAACTCGTGAATTTTCTATTTCATGGAAGTTCCTTATAAGATTGGGACCCCAGTAACCCGCCCCGATAACTCCAATACCAATCCTGGAATCTTTAAGTCCGATGCTGGAATCTTTAAGTCCGATGCTGGAATCTTTAAGTCCGATGCTGGAATCACTCACTGCGTTTATTCCCCTTCCTTCTCGAGAGGTATGACCAATATCTCACCTGGTTTGACCATTCTCAGTCGCTCCCGGGATTGCCTTTCTATACCGTGATCACTTTTTAGGTCATCACGGACCTTAACCAGCTTTCGTAATTTCTCTTCTTTCAAAGCGTTTTCCCGTTTAAGTGCCTCTTCCTCCATGGTCATCCTCTCTATGGATAGTTTCTGCATGCGGTAAGCCGAATAAGCAAAGGTAAACAGCACGAGAAACAGGATGAGAACAAACTCCCTGGAAAAAAGGCGTCTCATAGAACCATTCTCCGTTTACTGATCTTCTTCCACTTCATCTTTTTCTATTTCAATTTTCTCAAATGTGACTACCCTGTCCTGCTTGTTCAGCCTGATAAGTCTGACTCCCATGGTCCTCCGGGATATGATACTGATGCTCTTGACGAGGATTCGTATCACCATGCCGTTCTGGGTAATCAACAGGCACTGGTCGCCATCAGTCACGCTTCTCACCCCGACCACCATACCGTTTCGGGGCGTGGTCCGGATATCGATGACCCCTACCCCTCCCCGGCGCCGGATGGGATATTCCTCAACTGCCGTCCGTTTTCCATATCCCTTTTCGGTAACGGTAAGCATACTGGTGCCCGGTTCTGCCATAGCAAGGTCTACTACTTCATCATCGTCCTTGAGTCTGATCCCAATGACGCCGATGGAGGCTCTGCCAACTGTCCTTACATCGTTCTCGTGAAACTTCAGACATCGGCCATGTTTGGTACTAAGCAGCAGTTCACTGGTGCCATCAGTCTGGTGGATACCGAGCATGTGATCATCTTCACGAAGTTTGATTCCGATTATCCCCCGCTGCTTATACCGGGCAACTGATGAATAATCGGACAGTTTTGTCTTTTTGGCAATACCCTTGCACGTTGCCATGACAAGATACCGGTCTTCGGGAAACTCCCGCACCGGGATCATGGCGGTGATTTTCTCCCCTGTCTTGACATCAACCAGGTTGATAATTGGACGGCCCTTGCTCTGCCGGGTGCCTTCGGGAATCTCGTAAATCTTTAGCGAGTACACCATTCCCCTATCGGAGAAGAATAGCATGTAATCGTGGTTCATAGACACGAAGAGGTGCTTGACGATGTCCGCTTCCTTCTGCTTGCTAGCCACCACCCCTTTGCCTCCGCGGGCCTGTGAGCGGTAGGTAGACAGCCGCATTCGCTTCACATATCCGTCGCGGGTGACGATAACGGCCATCTCCTCGTTGGGGATCAGGTCTTCAAGGTTGAATTCAACGATCTCCCCGACTATCTCTGTACGGCGCTTGTCACCATACTTCTTTTTAATTTCCTTTAGCTCATCCTTGATTACCTGGTCCATCAGTTCCGCCGAGTCAAGTATAGCCTTGAGTTCGGCGATAATCTTCTTCAACTCGGCCAGTTCTTCTTTCAGCTTGTCGGTTTCCAGGCCGGTCAAGGTCTGAAGCCGCATCTGAAGAATGGCCTGGGCCTGGATCTCGGACAGTTTCATTTCCTTCATGAGAGTTGCGCGGGCAGCGTCGGGATTTTCAGATTTCTTGATGATCTCAATTACCCTATCGATATTGTCAAGCGCGATCAATAAACCTTCTACTACATGCGCCCGGGCTTCTGCCTTAGCCAAATCGAATTCGGTCCGCCGGCGCACCACTTCCCGCCGGTGTTCAAGAAAATAGTTAAGCATTTCTTTCAGCGTGAGAACATGGGGACGCTGGTCCACCAGTGACAGCATGATCATCCCGAAGGTGGTCTCCATGGTGGTGTGCTTGTAGAGCTGGTTGAGCACTATTTCGGGAGTAGACGCCATCTTTAAATCGACGACCACGCGAATCCCGTCACGGTCCGACTCATCCCGAAGATCGGCCACATCCCGGAGTTTCTTCTGGTTGACCAGTTCGGCAATCTTTCCTACTAACTGAGCCTTGTTGACCATGAAAGGCAACTCTGTTATGACAATCCTGGCCCGCTTGTCGTGCTCGATTTTTGCCCGGGCCCGAACCCGTATCTTCCCCCGTCCGGTCCGGTAAGCTTCCTTGATGCCTTCAGCACCGTATATCAAGCCCCTGGTGGGAAAATCAGGGCCCGGTATGAATTTCATGAGATCCTCATAGTCCGCCTCGGGATTATCGATCAGGTGAACCAACCCATTGATCACTTCACTCATGTTGTGCGGCGGAATATTGGTGGCCATACCTACGGCTATACCGCTGGAGCCGTTTATCAAGAGATTAGGTACCCTGGTAGGAAGAACCGATGGCTCCTGGAAACTTCCGTCGAAGTTGTCCCTCATGTCCACGGTCTCTTTTTCGATATCGGCCAACAGTTCCATGCTGAGCTTTTCCAGCCTGATCTCGGTATACCGCATGGCTGCTGCGTTGTCGCCGTCAACCGAACCGAAGTTGCCGTGACCGTCGGTGAGCGGATAGCGCATGGAAAAATCCTGCGCCATTCGGACCAGGGAGTCGTACACGGCGGTATCGCCGTGGGGATGGTATTTACCAAGAACCTCACCGACCACGCGGGCGCTTTTCCTGTGAGGCCGGTTGGGCGTAAGTCCCAGGTCCCGCATAGCGTAGAGTATCCGCCGATGAACAGGTTTGAGACCGTCTCTGACATCAGGCAGGGCTCGCATCACAATAACGCTCATGGCATAGTCGATAAACGAAGACTGTACTTCGTCTTCGATATCAACCGGTATGACATGGGCTGCAAATGATTTACTCGTATCGTCCATCTGCTTGCTGCTTCCTTTCCAACTACATCTTAAATATCAAGATTTCTCACCTTGTGCGCGTGCTGTTCGATGAATTGCCGGCGGGGCTCCACCTGATCGCCCATCAGCGTGGTGAATATGTCGTCGGCTTCCACGGCATCTTCCATCCTGACCTTCAGAATAACCCGTTTCTCCGGGTCCATGGTGGTTTTCCACAACTGATCGGGATTCATTTCACCGAGACCTTTATATCGCTGGATGCCGTATTTCACGTCACCTATCTTTTTCAAGTGCTGCTGAAGATCTTGATCTTTGTAGATATAAGTTTCCTTCCTCTTTACCTTTACCCGGTACAGTGGAGGCTGGGCAATGTAAATATATCCTTCGTAGAGAAGTTCGGGCATATACCGGAAAAAGAAGGTCAGCAGCAGGGTCCTTATGTGCGCTCCGTCCACATCGGCATCGCACATGATGATGATTCGGGTGTACCGGGCTTTCTTGATGTTGAAATCCTCCCCGACACCGGTTCCGATGGCGGTGATGATGGTCCTTATCTCCTCGTTACCCAGAATTTTTTCCAGACGGGCTTTCATAACGTTGAGAATCTTGCCCCGCAAAGGGAGGATAGCCTGAAACCGGCGGTCCCTGCCCTGTTTGGCGCTCCCGCCGGCGGAGTCGCCCTCCACCAGGTAGATTTCGCAGGCAGCCGGGTCGGTCATGGAGCAATCGGCCAGTTTACCCGGGAGCTGCGATGTTTCCAGGGCGGATTTTCTTCTGGTCAACTCCCTGGCTTTCCGGGCAGCGGCCCGGGCACGCATGGCCGAGAGCGATTTTTCAATGACCCGTTTAGCCATCTTCGGCGTCTCGTCCAGGACAATTCGCAGCTGCTCGTTTACAACGCTTTCTACGATGGTACGGACCTTGGTGTTGCCCAATTTAGTTTTTGTCTGCCCCTCGAACTGGGGTTCAGGTATCTTCACACTGATAACCGCAGCCAGACCTTCCCGGCAATCGTCTCCGGAAAGCTTTATCTTGGTATCCTTGAAATGCGGTGATTCATCCTTGAACTGGTTGAGCGTTCTGGTCAAGCCGGCCTTGAAACCGGAAAGGTGAGTACCGCCCTCCACTGTATTGATGTTATTGGCAAAAGAAAATATGCTTTCCTGGTATGAATCGTTGTATTGCATGGCAATCTCAACATCGATCCCATCATGCAGCTTGTGAAAGTAAATGGGGGTCGAATGAAGCGGTACTTTGTTGTGATTAATGTGCTCGACAAACGAGGCGATTCCGCCCTCGTACTGAAATATGTGGCGTTTTCCCTTTGACTCATCGAGAATTTCAATAGTGATTCCCCGGTTGAGGAAGGCCAACTCCCGTAAACGCTTCGAGAGTATATCGAAACTGTATTCTGTTTCCTCAAATATAGTCGGATCCGGCAAGAAACTGACTTCGGTACCGGTACGGGAAGTGGAATCGACAACCTTCATTTCACTCCGTGGCAGACCTTTTTTGAACTTTTGATAATAAATATTACCGTCCCGGTAAACCTTGACTTCAAGCCACTTTGATAGGGCATTTACCACCGATACGCCTACACCGTGGGTGCCGCCTGAAACTTTGTAGCTCTGGTTATCGAATTTGCCGCCGGCGTGCAGTTTAGTCATGACAACCGTCAGCGCAGACATGTTCTCCCGTTCATGATGATCCACCGGTATGCCCCGGCCATCATCAACAACCGTGACCGATCCGTCCGGTCGCAGTATTACTTCTACGCTTTTGCAAAATCCGGCCAGTGCTTCATCAATTGCATTGTCCACAACTTCATACACGAGATGGTGAAGACCCCGAGATCCCGTACTGCCAACATACATCCCGGGTCTCTTGCGGACTGCTTCCAGTCCTTCAAGCACCAGAATACTATCGGCACTGTATTTGTCCTGTTGTTCGCTGCTCATCCCATCCACGTCCTTCTTCTACCGGATCTTAATCCGCCGGATCTTGTGATCCGCTCTTACTTCCCGGTACACCTTTTCCGCTCGGATTGAACCCTCTTTTTGAGCGTACCTGTGGCTACCAGAGAGAGATGCATTATACCACTATCAGCTATTATAAGCGACTTAGCCACCTTTGGAGAAACTCCTTCGACGGCATGTCCCTTCTTGACCTTCTCAAGTATGTTTTTATTTTCTTTCGATTCCACCATCTTAGGGAAATCAAAGATAGCTATTATCCGGTCACTGTGCATCACATCACCGGACCCGATATGAATAAACACTTTATACGGCCACCTCGCTGCGAATATTTAATGAACTGCCCGGATTATTTTTTGACTCCATCAAATCATGTTTGGTCGACTTTGTCTGACCATGTTTGATTGACTCCGTCAAATCATGTTTGGTCGACTTTGTCGACCAACTTACAATAAAGACACACGTCATCTTTACCGCTGTACCACACACCGCAAGCTGTGCACTGGCGTCCTCCGGCAGTGCGAATTATTTCACGTTTTTCGATCTCGTGTGCGGCTATCCGGCGTAAATATCTAATTATAGAACTATTATCCTCTATGTTGCCGATTTCATCAAGGTTCAAATCACTAAAAGGTGCTGCAACAACAGGATATTCAGAAAAATTTCCGGAAGTATTCTCCACCAGGCCATTGTTATCATCATCCGGACAGCCTGTCCGGACTCTTCCTACCTTGAAAACCAGCTCCTGCACCATCTCTCCCCCAGCCTGCCGGGCCAACTCGTTGAGAATATTCATAATTTCATCTCTGTTGATTGTCAGTTCCTGAGCCCAGGGTCCTGACGGAACGATAACAGTCATTCGCCCATTTTTGAAACCGACAACATCAGAATGGCCGGCAATCTCCGATCCCACTGCATCTTCCCAGAGAAGACGTGTTTTCCATTTCTTAACACCGGCGTGCAACCGCGGCCGCTTCATAATTTTTTTTATGGTCGCTGCAATAATTTCCATTATTTCTTCACTACCTTTCCGTCCTCAATATGGAATATTGCTGCTTCGGTTCCCAGGTTCCCGGGTATTTTCTCGGCGTTGGTTGTGGTAAGAAAAAGCTGAGGCCCCCGGGAAAGCAGATCGAAGATTCCCTGTGAACGTATCACATCGAGTTCGGAAAAAACATCATCCATGAGCAGAAGCGGCGGATATCCGGTAGACTGCCATAAGAGCCGGACTTCGGTGACCTTCAACCCTACCGCTACTGAACGCTTCTGCCCCTGGGAGCCAAACCTCCGCACGTCAAGCTCATTGAGCATCAGTTTGAGATCGTCACGATGGGGTCCAACCAGGTTCCGGCACGTGGCCAACTCTGCCGAATGGAGTTCTGAAAGCTTATATTCCATCGTATTTCTGATCATTTCGCCATCCGGGTCGGGCGGCAGTGCAAGAGAACTTTCATAATACATTCCGAGATTTTCCACACCACCGGTCACATCCCGATGCACCTCCCGGGCAATCCGCTCCAGATCGGGCAGTATCGCCAAGCGGCGTTGCACTATCGACGTTCCCGATTTGATGAGTTGATCTGTCCAGGGATCCAGCCTATCGAGAGAAATGCGGTTCTCTTTTCCTTCTTTGAGAACGGCTTTTCGCTGAGAGCAAATCCGGCCATAGTTAACCAGCGTTTCCATGTACATCGGATCACGCCGGGCAATTTGAATGTCGAGATAATTTCGCCGGTGTTCAGGACTGCCCTGAACAAGAGCTATGTTTTCAGGAGAGAAAATCACCACCTGAAAATGCGACAGCAGATCAGTAATTCTACGGAGGCGTTTACCATCGACGAACGCCGACTTTCGCCCACGCTTCTGCAGGGTAATTCTCAACTCCCGCTTGACAGTTTCATGGGCTACACAACCGGATACACTGGCTGCAGTGTTGTCAAAATGGACCATTTCCGTATCTCTTGCCTGCCGGAACGATTTTCCGGTGCTCAAAAGATAGATGGCTTCGAGAATATTTGACTTCCCCTGGGCATTCGGGCCGATAAGGATGTTTTTCCCACTCAGATCAAGGTGGAGTGTTTCCCAATTGCGGAAATTGTTCAAGCGGATACTGTGGAGTTCCATCCCGGGCCTCAGGACTTCATCATAGTGATGATTTCCTGTATTTCCCCCTTGAGCCTGGAGTTTTCCGCAATGCGGTTGGCTATCTTATCCTGAGCATGGTGAACGGTGGAATGATCCCGTCCGCCATACGCTAAACCGATGGATTCCAGCGAACTGTCAGTGAGTTCTCTGGACAGATACATGGCAACCTGCCTGGGAAATACAATGGTACCCTTCCGCTTTTTGGATTTCATGTCCTGGAGCGAGATCCCGTAGAAATCGGCGACCGTTTTCTGGACTCTGTCAATTGTTATCCGACCGGAGTTGAACGCACCAAGGTTTTTCAAAACTTCTTCCGCTTTCTGAGGCGTGATAATTCCCCATTTACTCAGCGACGCCTTGACTGCTATCTGGGTCAGGGCTGCTTCCAGATCTCGAATGTTATCCGTGATCTTCTCGGCCACGTATATGATGACTTCGTCCGGAATCTTGTTTTCAAAAGAAGCGGCAACCTTGTTGAGAATAGCTATTCTCAGCTCGACATCAGGCTTTTGAATGTCGGCCACCAGCCCACTGGCAAACCTGGAAACCAACCGCTCCTCCAGGTCTTCCATGTCCTTGGGCGGCCGGTCGCTGGACAGAACGATTTGCTTACCACCGATAAACAACTCGTTGAAGGTATGAAAAAATTCTTCCTGGGTGCTTTCCTTCCTGGAGAAAAACTGCACATCATCCACCAGGAGCAGGTCCACTTTTCTATACTTCTTTCTGAAGCTTTCGGTGTTTTTCTCCCGCAGGGAAGTGATCAGTTCATTGGTGAACCGTTCGGAGGAAATATACGCAATGCTGGCGTCCTTTTTGGACTCAAGTCCGTGATGTCCAACTGCCTGCATCAAATGGGTCTTTCCCAAACCTACTCCCCCGTACAGGAAGAGGGGGTTATACCTTGTCCCCGGATTTTTTGCTACCGATTCAGCGGCGGCATACGCAAATTCATTGCTTTTGCCCACCACAAAACTGTCAAATGTGTACTTTGGATTGAGATACCCGGTCAGCCGGGGAGAACCGCTCCACTCTCTTTGTTTGTCAGCTTTTTTCTTGCGACTGACAATGGTGAACTCCACTCTCCTGAATCTGCCGGTTATTCTCTCGATAAGTACTTCGAATAACTCTCTGTATCTTTCTTCAAGCTTATCCTTGACGAACTTGCTGGTTACGCCAACGATGATTACCTCTTCATTGGCTTCCACTAATTTAGTTTGCTTGGCCATCCCCCTGAACTGCTCGTCATCGACCTCGCCCTCAGCCAGCTTGAGGAACCTGGTCCAGATATCCTGCTGCATTGTTTCACCGCCTCTATCAGTCGTGCGCCCTCAACATAACAGATGCTCCCTTACCCATACAAGTAAAACATTTTGGACAAGTCCGTGGATAACTTGTGGATAACTTACCACTATTTGTGGATAACTTGATCAGGTGGTTTTTTTGGGGGTGTTTTGGATAAATGTGTCGGTGTTTTCAAAAAACTTTCAACAGTGTTTATCCGGTAACGAAGCTGGTTCTAGTGCCTTTTCAACACTATACCGGGGCCTACTATATACTACTACTAAGTTACTTAGTAAGTTAAGCAGTAATACTGCATTGTGGAAAAGTAAGGAGTCCGCTCAGAATCCTATTCAGATAATTGAAATTAGTAAGCTGCCTGCTCGCGTGCAAGCAGATTTCTTATGGTCTCGTTGCTCTTCCTGAGACGATCGGAGAAAATTTCAATGAGCTTCATGGCAAACTCGGGTTTCTGACGGACCATTAACTCGAAGTTTTCTTTCCCAACGGCGATGAGTGTCGTGTTTTCCGTTGCCATGGCTCCCGCCGAGCGTGCTGCTGATTCGATCAGCGCCATCTCCCCGAAAAGATCTCCCGGGACAAGCTCCGCCAAAATCATATCACGACCGTTGGGTAGTTTCTTTATTATCCTGACGTGCCCCGTCTTGATAATGAAACAGGCGCTCCCCTGGTCTCCCTCATTAAAGATAGTCTGTCCCGGTTTGAAAGAGTTGGCGAACTTGTCCAGCGACTCCTCTTTGTGGCACTCGTCTATGGCTCTGATCACCGCTTTTTTTACTTCCTGATCGTCAAACGGCTTAAGCAGGTATCCGGACACGCCAAGATCGCTCAATTTTGATTTTTCGATTTTGTTTATGTGGCTGAAAAACACGAGCACCGGAAGATTTTTAGTTTTACTTCTGATGTGCTGGATTACTTCGATGCCGGACAACCCGGGCAGATTCTTATCTATAATGACAAGTGATGGGATGGATTTTGAGAGCTCTTTCAGTACCTGGGGCCCGCTAGTGGTTTCTTTTATTTCATATTTATCTTTGAGAATCTTTTCTATTTGCAAACGAGAAAGATAAACATCGGACGCAAGCAGAATCTTTTTCCCGGTTGAAATTGTCTGGGCCTCGTCCCGGTACATCCGCATCAGGTTCTCAGCCAGTGCCCTGTCCCCCATTTTCTCGCACACCAGGATGGCGTTTTTGAGAAGTGGTTTGTCATCCGGAGTGGCGTGCTTGACCATCAAGGCTTTTACTTTTTCTTTTCCATAACTGGTAAGTGTTTTTATTATCTGGTCGGACACAATGGCGTTGGTGCTTGAAATAGCGTACATCAACGGCAGTATCGTGGTATCTTCTTTAAAGCCAGCAATGAGGTCCAGTGACTTCATGCCCACACGCTCTCCGTATGCTTTCACTGCGTACAGGAGATTGTTGATGCACGATTTATCGCCGACCCGGGCAAATCCGTCGATAGCGGCCAGTTTGACATTTTCAGTGCGGTGGGTGAGCATCCTTCTTAGGTAATCAAGAGTGGGCTGTTTTTTTCCGAGGATTGACAAAATCCTGGAGATTCCTATGATGTTGAGTATCTTATCCTGCTCATTGAAATAGGAAAGCCCTTGTTCAATAAATTTTTCGGTGAAGTCCGATGATCTGAAAACCTCCTGTACCTCTTCCAGTATCTCCTTACTGATCCTGGTCAGTTCCTCCTGCCAGATCTGAAGAAGAAGCTTATCTTTCATGTTGCAGAAAAGGTTGCATATCTGTTTCTTGACGGCGATACCGGGAGTGAAGAGCGCCTGGACCAGTATATGATATCCTTCGTCGTTTTCCTGCTTTCCAATGATGTCAAGGGCTTTTATCTGCTCGGGCGGTGTCCCGGAAAAAAGTGCTGCCTTGACTTCAACGGCTATCTTTGCCATATTAGACTTCTCCCAGTGAAGAAACTATCCCGTTTATCATTCGATAAATATCTTCAAATCCGTCGTAAAGCTTCTTTATCTGGTCTCCGTTGCGTCTAATACGTTCGATACACACCAGAATCAATTTCTTGGCAAAATCGGGACTTTGATGGATCATAGCGTCGAAATTGTCTTTACCCACAACTACCAGGACCGTATCGTCCGCCGCGATGGCTGAAGCTGACCGGGGCAAATTAGTGATCAAGGACATCTCGCCAAACATGTCTCCGGTGGACAAATCGGCTAGAATCAACGGTTTTCCACTGGTCCTTTCACTGAGAATGCGGACCCTCCCCGCCTGGATGAGATAACAGCATTCTCCGCGCTCGCCCTCTCTGAAGATGGTTTCTCCCCGTTCGTACGCTTTGAGGAATTTGTCCATCTTCGTTGATTTTTTACATGTCTCCAATGCCTGGGCCACCGTTTGATGCACTTCATCGTGATGGAAGGGCAGAATAATAAAATGGTTTATACCCAGCTGCCGCACTTCATCCTTTTCCTGGTCGGAAAGGTTTGAGAAGAAAACAGTAATAGGTATAGTGGGGGAAAAGGCCCGTACATTTTTTACCAGTTCGCTTATGGTCATATTAGGGAGATTCTTATCGGTAATGATCATGTCTACTTTTTTAGTTTTAAGAATGTTTACAGCCTGAACCCCGTCACGGGCTTCCATTATGTTGTAGACTTGGGCGAGTATTTTCGAGAGATTAAAACGTGAAAGAAACACGTTGCTCAGTAAGAGCAAAACTTCCTCGCGACGGAGTTTGTCCTCTTCTTCCATGGAGGCTTCGTCTACATCCGCGGCAAGACCTTCCGCTCCCATCTCTACGAACAGAGCAAGTACTTTTTCCTTGAGCTCTTCTTCTTTACGAAGGGCCCCACCGAGGTATTTTTTCATTTCGTCCCGATCCACATCGTTGAAAAAATCAACGGTTATCTTCTGTATTTCTTCGCTTTTCTCGAATATAGAGTGGAGCAGGGAGGTGGATTCTTTGAACATGTCCTTGCCTTTGAGTATTTCCAGCACTTTCTGGGCTATTTCATCGTCGTCCTTCTTATAAGCGATAAGCAGAGTGTTTGCCAGTTGCGGATAATTGAGTTTGTCAAGTGTGTCGAGGGCGGCAAGCTTGATTTTCTGCTCATCGGATGAAACCATTTGCGAAATGGTTTCGCCAATTCCCTCATTTCCGAGAATTGTCAAAAATTTCAAATAGATAACGGTTTCATCCACATTATCATCTATTTTTGTAGACTCTTGCATAAGTTCCACATACTTCTTGATCAGACCCGGCTGGTTGAAATAGTCCTGGTAGTTCTTCAAATACGGTGGTCCCTCCAGGAGGTGCTCGACCATAACAGGCATTTTATTGGCGAACTTGTTGTTGTGAATAAGATTAAATAATTTCCTTTTTATCTCGTCATCAACCTTGCCGATTGACTTCAGCATGAATGTGAACGTGGGTTCATCATCCATTGTAGTAAGAGCCTTGAGGGCTTTTCCCTGCTCATCAGTATTGTCCGAGATAAGGAGTTTTTGAATTTTTTCAAGATCGTATGACATGGGTTTTCTACTGCCCCCAGTCCCGTGAATTAGCTCTTTTCCTGTATTAGCTGACCGAGCTTAAACCAATTATATCATCGGTGAAAAATGCTGTCAAAGCTTAACGTCTCAGGTGGTAAGTATGTCGCTGGCACCTGCATAGCCCCTTCG
>CAYSPT010000003.1:54454-88324 GCA_964432985.1 uncultured bacterium | reverse complement strand
GGATATGAGAAGCGTCAATTACTGTTTAGCCCATTCGGGTGCACTACAAGACAAGTTGGGATATGAGAAGCGTCAATTACTGTTTAGCCCATTCATAATGCTTTACAGGTGGTAACCAACATGTTATAATGTGCCCTCACTGTTCATTGCTGACTGTAATGAATTGTTGTGTGGATTCATTATGCTTTCTGTAACAACGATAATATTCCACCACTTTGACGGAACTGGTGATTTGATATGAAAAGGACGTATCAACCGAAAAAGAGAAAACGGCAAAAAACGCATGGTTTTCTGGTGAGAATGCGGACTCGCGGGGGACGACGGGTAATCGCAGCCAGAAGGCGAAAAGGAAGAACTCGCCTGGCTGTTTAGCTTACTATTATGAGACTGCCTACACTTCGGACGCAAGGTGAGTTTCGACGAGTATATTCTCAGGGGCGGAAAGCCCGTTCTCGCTTCTTCACTGTCTACCTCTTGCCTGATCCAGGCTGCGAATTCAAATATGGTTTGACTGTGTCACGGCGAGTAGGCACGCACGTCTCCATAAACAAGGTCCGAAGAAGACTGCGGGACATTGTCCGCAGGTGGGTTTCGGATAGTCCGCCCGCAGTTAGTATGGTAATCGTAGCCAGAAAACCAATTGTTTGTGCTGATTTCCAGGATATCAAGAGGGAATTTACGAGGTTAGTGGAAAGGCTTTTGAAATGACCTTTTCCTGGACACCGGCCGGGATGGCAGCGCTGGTTATCAAGGGATACAGGAACTATATAAGTCCTTTATTTCCGGCACGCTGCAGATTTACGCCGACGTGCTCCGAGTATGCTCTTGAAGCTTTGCACAAGTATGGATTTGTGAAGGGTGCACTCAGATCTGTTCACAGGCTCCTGAGGTGTCATCCATTTTCACCTGGCGGGCTGGACCCGCTTCGCTGAACAGGCTTCAACAGTAATTATGGAAGTATGGATAAAAATGATATATGTAAAAAAGAATCTTGCTTATGTAATTGTTATTTTAGCGGCCTGCTTTGCTCTTCTACCTTCCTCAAGCTGTGCGTTTGAAATCCAGGAAGTTGACGATGAGGTCTATCTCAAATCTGATCTTTTCGACATAACATTCTCCCTGGCGGGTGGAGGAATAAAAAGCTTCATATTAAAACAGAAGAGGTATAACCTCGACCTGGTAAGAAATCCTGTTAAACCGGGCCCTTTATGTCTTTCACTGATGTCGGCGGACCAGCCGGGACAACAAGGGCTGGTTGAGGCTTTGTTGCCGGAGCAGTCGGGATATTCCGTTGAAACCTCATATGATGAAAACGAAGCGTCTCTAACGTTTTCCTACGTTATTCAACAACATTTTCTGAAAGGCAAAGATGGTTCTCTCAAGCTTGGCGGTACCCCGCAGTCTGTTGAAGTTACAAAAACCTATCGTTTCCACCAGGGAAAATACCTGTTTGATTTTTCTCTAACCTTTAACTGTCCGGATGGGCAGGAAAAGGCGCAGGGTGCCTTTGTATTCGGTTGGTTTCCGGGCCTGGGTTCTCAACAGCCAATTGATGACAAACCCGGTATGCTTGAAGAGGGAGAATTTGATGATAAAAAACCCGGGAAAGAGGGAGAACTGGTTATCACCGGGCCTCCCAGTTCTCTTATCGGCATAAAAGACAGTTACTACGCGGCGGTGTTCGAACCACTAGAGCCTTTGCAGCAGATGCAACTGGCTCTCTGGCGTGCGCCTGAAGCCAAGCGGGATATTCTGGCCGGCGTGCGCCTGCCGGATTTCGAGATTTCTTCGGGTGAGGAAATATCGTTTGTTTTCAAGGCTTTTATCGGGCCAAAAGAGGTAGAGCGGTTAACGGAAATACTTCACTGCCTGCGGCCGACAGGGAGGATTGTCCCTCACATTTTGCGGGCGCTCAAGATGTGTCACCGGTGGACCAACAACTGGGGACTGTCTATCATTCTCCTCACCGTCATGATTAAAATAATCCTTCTCCCTCTTACTATCAAACAGGCCCAGAACATGGCCAAGATGCAGACTATACAACCCGAAATGAATGCTATTCGAAGCAAATACAAGAGTGATCCGCAAAGAATGAACCAGGAAACGATACGCCTGTACAAGGAAAAACAGGTGAATCCCTTGGGCGGGTGTCTCCCCGCTTTTGTCCAGATACCAATATTATTTGCCCTGTTCTGGGCTTTGAGAAACTGTATAGAGCTCAAAGGCAGCGGGTTTTTGTGGATACTCGATCTGAGTCTTCCGGACAGGAGTTTTACCCTGTTCGGACAGTTGATTAAAATACCATTGTTGCCTGTAGTCACGGCTGCTACTGCCTGGTTGCAGCAAAAACAAATGAATACCAATCCTCAGCAAGCTAAGATGATGGCTTTCTTTCCCGTTATGATGTTCGTGTTTTCCTACAGTCTGCCTTCAGGCGTGGTTTTATACTGGTTTATTTCCAACCTGCTCCAGGTTGGTCAACAATATGTAATCAACACCAGGATAAATCCCACTCCCGTGGTCAAAACGGAAGCACAGAACGCATCTGTTGAATCAAAACAGGAAGAGAAAAACTCAGCTGATAATGAAGCGGCTGCAGCATCGGAAAAACCCGGGAATGGTGCTGCTCCGTCAGAAGGAACTCCTCCGGCTAAAAAGAAGCGCCGGCGCAGAAAAAAGAAAAAAAGCTGACATCCTGCTTGCAATATGGGAAAGCAAAAGAGGTGAACATAGTGGAGAATGCTCTTCGAGAAATTGAAGCTGAAGGGAGAAACAAAGACGAGGCGGTTAAGCAGGCCCTTGATCAGCTTTGCCCGGGTGAAAACGAGGAATATGAAGTTGAGGTTCTGGATGAAGGACGAGAAGGATTTCTGGGGTTGATAGGCGGCCGCCCGACCCGGGTCCGTGTCAAGATCCTTTGTCCCTCAATTGGAGAAGCTAGAGAGTTTATCGATAAGATAATTGAACTTTCCGAAGTGGAAGCCGACATTGCATTTGAACGCCGGGGGAAGACCCTGACTGTGGAAGTAAATGGCGATGATGTCGGTATCCTCATCGGCCGGCGTGGGCAGACGCTCAATGCCATCCAGCACCTGCTTAATGTCATGATAAACAAGAAAGCCCGGGAGCGGCTGCGTGTGCGGTTTAACGTAGCCGGATACAGGCAGAACAGAGAGCAGGCACTGCAGGAATTGGCCGGAAAACTGGCCTCTACCGTGAAAAGCAAAGGTAAAAAAGTGGAACTCGAGCCCATGCGGTCGTATGAACGCCGGGCGATTCACGTAGCCTTGAAGGACGATAATGACATAGTTACCTACAGCAAGGGCGAAGAACCTCACCGTAAGGTAGTCATATCCAATAAGCGGAAAAACCAGTCACGAGAAGCAAAAAAGCGGCATAATAGAGAACAGAATTAGGTTAGCCCCATCGTAGCAGTACAACCCGAGGAGGTGTACGGGCGTGCCGTCAGGCAGAAAAAGAAAACTAAATAAAATAAAGACCCACAAACGTAAGAAAAAACGTAAAGCCAACCGTCACAAGAAGAAGTAAACGGTGGAAGATCTAGTCCTTCTTGCCAAAGAGCTTGGTTTAAATCTTGAAGGTGACCGGCTCGAGTTATTTTACTTCTTCAAAGATCGTCTTTTGACGCGTGGGGTGGCTGCGGGGTTGGTGTCACACCTTTCCCCGCGGGAAATAGAAATTCATCACCTGCTGGATTCTCTTACGGCGGTTCTGGCAGTGGCTGATTTTTCCAATCTCAATGTGGTAGATGTAGGTACCGGTGCCGGTTTACCCGGTCTTCCATTAAAGTTTGCTTTTCCTGAAATGCGCCTGACACTTCTCGATTCCCGTCAGCGGTCCTGTGCCTTTCTCCGCTCTACACTTCGGTTATTATCGCTTAAGACCACCCGTGTGATCAGATCCAGGGCGGAAGATTTTGGGCGCCAGCCTGATAACCGGGAGCAGTATGATTGTGCGCTCGTCAGAGCGGTTTCCAGTGTGCAAGAGAGTCTCGAATACACGCTCCCGCTGGTGAGAACAGGTGGAAAGGCAATTCACTTTTGCGGTTCCGTCGATAGTTTGAACATGGATTCCATCTCCCGGGTGGCAGGTATTCTGGGAGGTCGTCTTCTGGATACTGTTACGGTTCATATCGGTACAGTGTTTAAAAATCGGAACCTTCTTGTAATTCAAAAGTTGGCAGGAACACCGGAGGAATATCCTCGGAAGGCTGGTCTTCCCCGGAAGCGTCCCCTTCAATAAGAGCGTCCTCTTGAATAAGAGCGTCCCCTTCAATAAGAGCGTCCTCTTGAATAAATGGCTGATCGATGTGGTCCGCCGGTAGAGTCTCCAGCACGGGCAGATCTTCTATCTCTTCTTTCTTCGAAATCATATCTTTTATTCGTTCGGTATCCGCCAGATACGGGCTGTTTGGATGGCTGTGTTCCAGTTCTTCGAACGTTTTCAAAGCCTGCTCCTTGTATTGCGGTGCGTCCCTGATTATGTATTCTTCCATGGTGGCACAGCCGATGAGGAACAGAGCTTCATCGGCAAAACCGGAGTTAAAATAGTTTTCGATGATGGCCTGATAGTAGGGCAGGGCGCTTATCCGGTCCCCGATTCTGAAATGAATGAGCAGACCGGCAAGGAAATTAGCCACTGGTGCAAAATCTGTCATGGTATTGGCGCATTCTTCGAGAGCCTGAACGGTTTCCCTCTCCTGTCCCGGGATCTGAAGCCTGAGTATGGCTGTGCGCAGCCTGGCTGGTCCGATTAAGGGGCTCTGGGGATAATAAGTTGTAAAATGATCGTAGGCGGCAATTGCTTTCTGGATTGAATGGTGATTGCTTTCAGTGGTAAGAGCCAGAAAAAAAGCGGCCAGATGATCGGTACGTGTACCCGGGTATTTCGTGAGTATCAAATTCCAGGCCTCCCGGGCCCGATGGCGCTCGTGCAAAAAAAAGTGCTGGATAAGTGCAATTTTATTGAGGGCCCTGGCTGCTTCGGGATTGGCGGGATACGTGACAATCAGCTTTTTCAGCCGGTCGATACTTTTAATATAATCGACGGATGTACTCGGTCCCGAGTGAAAAACGGAAACTGATTCACGATACTCGTTCCGGACATTACGTTCTTCTTCTTCCAGATCGAGAAACAGTGTTTTTGAAGCACTTTTTGCCTTTACTCTTTCCAGATATCGAATGGAGTTCCGTCGGGCCAGTGAGGCAGTATACAGTTTCTGGTGCTTTTCATAAGCCAGTCGTGCTCCGAGAGAGTTCCCCAATATTTCATTGACTATGCCAACTGACAACTTGCTCCAGTCCGCCAGTATGCTATCGGGAAATTTCTGTACTACTTTCTGGTAGAGTTCCAAAGCGCCCTCATAATCGCGCAACCAGTACTGCCGTATCCGGGCCATTTCAAAATGGGCTTCGTCCGATGTGCCGTACAACCCGGGATGACGTTCGAGTCCCGGGGTAAAAGAACTGACCGAAGCAAGTTCTTCGACGGATTCCCTGTACCGTCGCTGAAATACGAGCGCTTCGGACTTGGTAAGGAGCGCTATGTTGTAGAAATGGTTAAATGGCAGCTCGGACACTTTCTGAAAATACCTGACTGTTTTTTCAGGAAGTGCCTTGAGGTGGATATGTGCCAGTCCGAGACCTGTATACGCCGCCGCCATGATTTCAGGGTATTCCTGGTGCTGATCGAGTACATCTTCGAAAACGTTGATAGCTCGTTCTACTTCGCTTCCGTGCAAAACGTACAGATACCCAAGCAGTATCCGGGCGGTCGGGACAAGTTCTTCAAAGGTGGACAGGTGTGCCCGCAGCAGTTCTTTGGCCCGTTCAACACTTCCATCGGCAAGATGCGAAACAGCGTTTTCCAGGTTTTGAACGGCGAGTGAAGCTTGTAGTTGAGGTATCTCAATGGTGTATTGTCCATGGGCCGAAGATGCTAGCATCAGCACCAGCAGGAGGACAACCGCATACATACTTTTAGTGGATTTATTTGCCATAGTCCGCCTATTCTAGCATGGAGATACACTGGGCGCAAGAGAGTCTGTTACATGGTAGATTGGCACTGCAAGGTGTGTTATAATTGTTCCTGCTGTTGAAGGAACTGTGGATACTGTTGAAAACTCTGTTGATAACTATAAACCTTGAAACCTGAGGTATGGGAGACTTTGAATTACGGCAGTGTGTAAAAATACGCATCGGACAAAGCCCCCATTTTACGTGACAACATGCTTTTTATGGTGATGTGAATCGATATAACTGTGGATACTGTGGAAAACTTTGTGGATAACTATAGACATTGGCTTCTGGGATTCAGATGTTTGTTTACGGGCAATAACACTGGTATTCTCGTTAATGGCGAAGCCAACTGTAGTTTTCAAGTTAATACGTGAATTTAAGTAATGTCTCCGCTTTGGCCGGCAGGAGAAAGGGGGGCACGAACAGAACGTGGACCGGATAGAGATACGATTCCCGAGTAAATTCGAATTCGTAAAAATGGCTGCCAATATACTGAGTAAAGTGTCCGAGATGGTTGGTTTGGGTGAAGAAGAAAGTATAGAACTGGTCAGTTCTGTCGTTGAGGCCTTGAACAATTCTATTGAGCACGGATACAACCTCCGGGAAGACGGGGTAATCGAGCTTCGAATCGAGCAGGACATGGAGAAACTGCACATTACTGTAAGAGATGAGGGGCAGGGCTTTGACCGTGAGGAATTGCCTTCATATTGTCCGGAGCGTGCAGACCATCTTTTCAGATACCGTGGGCGCGGGATATTCATGATGGAGAATTTTATGGATGAAGTCTATTACCGTAACGCACCTGGAAGGGGAACGGAGGTGGTGATGGTTAAATACCTCAACCCAGTTTAAGCTCGAATAGAAGTATAGAAAGTTTGATAGTATAATGTTTGCTGGAATACTGGTCTTCCTCGTGCAGTTCGCCCGGGATGTTATTCTTGGTGCAAAACTTGGTCTCTCTGCCCATCTCGATATTTTCTTCATCACTCTCATCGTGCCGACTGTGGTTGAAATTGCAGTCGGTGCCACCGCTGCGGTTTCTCTTATCCCTCTTCTGAGTATGCAGTACCGCCGCAGCCGGAACACCGGTAACGTGTTGTGGCAGGTCATGTCCGGACTTGGCCTGGCCCTCGTTGCGCTGTCCGTTCCTTTTCTTTTTTTTCCCCACGTGGTGTGCCGTCTTCTCTGGCCGGGATTTTCACCTAACGCCGTACCGGATACTGTAGAAGCAGTTCGAGTTATCGGTGCTATTCTTCCTCTGGTTGGGGCCGGGGCAGTGTTGTCTACCGCTCTCACCTCGTTTGGCTCACGGTTTCTGCCGGTCCTGTCAAGAATTATTCCAGCCATCACCGTTCTGCTGTCGGTGTTCCTTATACAACCGTGTGGTGTTGCGGTACTCCCTGTCGCATTAATGACCGGAGTTATCATCCGATTTGCCGTATTGTTGACTGCGCTGTTGCGGCTTAGTGTAGACATACAACGTTCACGTCCGTTTTTCAAAGGTTTTTACTCTGTGTTTATTTTCGCCGGGTCTCCGCTGGTGGTGTTTGCCTTAAGAAACATGCATCTCATCACTGAACGAGTGTTCTCAACGCTGTCTTCCACTGGTCTGTCCACGGTGCCTTCACATGCTTTTGGCACAGTAACCACGATAGTTCTTTCGTATCTTCCGATAACTCCTTTTCTCGGTATTGCAGGAACGGTAACCACGGTGATTTTATTGCCGTTCATGGTGAGGAGCCGTTTGAAGGAAGGGGGAAGGAACCTGGCCCGGCTAATGGGGCTGGGGATTCAGCTGTCATTGGCTTTGTCCGTACCGTCAGCGCTGTTTATCCTGACGTTCAGGCATGAGGTGATTCAAACAATGTATGGCTGGGGAGTGCTGGTGGAAGCCGAGCAGGGTCTTATGGCCGCAATGCTCATGCGGTATGCCCCCGGAATTATAGCCATGGCGGTACTTCCCGTTCTTCTCAGGACCATGCAATTATGTTATTCTTCCCGATTCCAGCTGTCAACGGCTCTGGGCGGATTTGCCATATTGGGCGTCAGTCAGTGGATAGGGCTTAGCCGCCAGGGTCTGGTGGGTGTGCCACTGGGAACGACGGTAGGCTCCTTCGTGCTGGCTCTTTTTCTACTGTGTGCGCTCGTGTTTCGTCTTGGCCGCAGCTCACTTGAAAACGTGCCCGTATTCTTACTCTCCCTGGTTGCCGCATCAGCGCTGTCTGCCTGGGCTTCTAACCATGTCGGCATATGGCTTTTTGAGGTACTGCCTTTTTCTGTGGCAGCACTTATCGGCACTTCGCTGGTGTTTGTGGTTGTCTTTCTCCTGGTTTTTACGGCACTTACCTGGAAACGCCTGCTTGACATGGTACACATGGTTATGAATAAAGCTCCTGTTTCTGAGCAGCAGTGACGGCAGCTCAATAGAAAGCGGGTTATCACCTGTAAATACAAGAGCTTTCACTGTTTTTCCACGTGTTGACCGCTATTTAGACCTCTGCTATAATAATCTTTCGCGAAGCTACCGCGTTGTACGGAATAATTGGAATTTTTCTATGATAATACGTTTTGCTCTCTATTCAGCAAGCAGGTTAAACCCATCAGTAATCAGGCTCGATCGATTCTATATTTCGTGCTTATTGATGGTTATTTTCATAAATGCGGGGAGTCCCAGCAGCGGAGTTTCGCTGGTTGAGAATATCAAAGTGTGGAAAGCTCCGTCACATGTGAGAATAGTGCTGGATATGTCCACGCCCGTTAAAATTGAAAATGTTGCTTCCGAAGATTCAGCTACGTTTTGTGTGGACCTCAGGGGCGCTCAATTTGAATCGGAAAAACGGGATGTTACCGTTGATAGCGGAATTGTAACCAGTTTCATCATTAAACAACGAATTCTTGATACCGTGCGGGTGACGGTACATCTAAAAAACAGCGCCGAAGCAAACGTCTATCAGATTTCACCTTACCAGGATCGTCCGCCGAGGGTTGTTATCAAGGTGGAAGGCGCTCAGGTACCGAGCCCTGAAGAGGTGTTCCATCTTCTCGATTCTGAAGCCATCCAGAAACGTGCGAAAGAAACCATTCCTGTCGTGGTGATCGATCCCGGTCATGGAGGGATGGACCCAGGAGCATTGGGACCTACCAAGATAAAGGAAAAGGACGCTGTTCTTGACGTAGCCAGGTACCTGGAGAAGTATCTTTGTGAGCGTGGCAAGGTCAAGCCGGTGCTCACCCGGGTGGGGGATTACTATGTAACCCTCAGAGAAAGAATGAAAATCGCGGAGCAGCATGGAGCCAGCTTGTTCATCAGCCTGCACACCAACGCGTCCAAGAACCGGCGTGCGGCCGGTACTTCTGTTTTCATCCTCTCGCTGGAAGGAGCCACCGACGAGGCGGCCACACTTTTGGCCGAAAAGGAAAATGCCGCCGACATGATTGCCGGAGAGTACGAATCGAGCCACCAGGACGTGGTATTCGGTATTGTCGTGCAGATGAAACAAACTGCTATGATCAATGAATCAGGTCTTTTAGCCTCCGTTATGCTCAAGAACCTGAAAAGTTCAGTTGAAACGGTTGACAGAGGGGTACGGCAGGCCGGTTTTGCCGTGCTCAAGTCCATGATGTTTCCGTCAGTCTTGATCGAGCTGGCGTTCATCACCAACCGCAAAGAGGAACGTCTTCTGAAAAGTTCTTCTTTCAAAAAAAAGCTGGCGACAGCTCTGGGAGCGGGGATTGAAGCCTATGTCAGCCGGAGGTTCGAGGTGGTGGCCAATGCTAATTCTGCCCCGGGCACCATCATGACAGCTCCTCCGAAAATAAAGGAGCCTCCCCCAAAAAAAGTGCATACCGTGAAAAAAGGAGACACTCTCTGGGAGATCGGGCGCAAATACAGAGTCAGCATATCCGATATTCTCAAAGCCAACCACATAAAGAACAAGAACAAGAACAAGCTGAGACCGGGACAGAAACTACTTATCCCGTCGTTCTAACCCGAATTATTCGGGTTTATCAACTTGCTGATGAAAAAGTTTGGTAATAGCAAATGTTTGGTAATAGCAAATGTTTGGTAATGGCAAATGCAGGGGAAATCGTGTATTATGGTCATCGTTGAACATTTTGCAGTGTGAGAAGGAAGTGAGAATGAATGCAGTTTGTCATATCCGGCAAGCATATGCAGCTGACCAAGTCTTTGAAAGAGTACGCTGAAAGCAAGCTCAGCAGGGTACGTAAATATTTCGACCATATCATCGAGATGGATGTTGTTCTGTCCGTTGTTCCAAACAAAGAAAGAGAACGTCGTAATGTGGCTGAAGCAACGGTTTGGGCCAATGGCATAGTATTCAGGGCCCATGCCGAGTCCGAGGACATGTATGCAGCTATCGACGAGCTGTCCGAAAAACTTGATAAACAGCTCAGGCGTTATAAAGAGAAAATAATGGACAAAAAGCACACCAGAGTGCGTCTTGAAGCCGTTGCGGCCATGCCCGAATTTGAAGCCCGTCACACGGTAGTTTCTACCGATGAAGGCCAGCCTCGCATCGTCAGAACGAGGGGATTTTCAATGAAACCCATGTTTATAGATGACGCGGCCCTGGAATTAGATCATCTGAAACAGGATTTTCTGGTGTTTTCAAATGCAGAAACCAGGCAGGTCAACGTTCTGTACAAACGTCATGACGGCAATTTTGGGCTGATCGAGCCCGAGTTTTGAGAGGGGACTCCCGTTTATGAATCTCAGTGCCCTTCTGTCAGAAGGCCTTATCCTGCTTGAATTGTCAGCATCGACCAAAGTAGAAGCAATCGATGAACTGGTCGATCTTCTGGTCAAGGAAAACAAGGTTCTCGACAAACAAGCGTATCTCGACCTGGTACTGGAACGAGAGAGAATGGGATCAACCGGAATTGGCAAGGGAATCGCCATACCGCACGGTAAGACGGATGCCATCAAGAGCGTGGCTATTTCTTTTGGCCGCTCTTCAAAGGGTGTTGACTTTGATGCTCTTGACGACCAGCCGGTAAAGCTTATTTTTCTGCTGGCTGCCCCGAATGACGCCGGGCCCATTTACTTAAAAGCTCTGGCCCGCCTTTCCCGCATACTCAGAAAAGAAGAATTCCGTGAATCGTTACTGAAAGCAAAGGACGAGAAGGCAGTACTCGATCTTATAACCACTATCGAGGAGACTGCTTGACTGTCCTTTATGTCACGAAGGATGCTTTGACGCTGCATCAAGGATGACATTGCATATTTGAGTCCGGAACACATAGAGTTCGAACTGGAGAAATTCCCGTGATTCAATTTCTAAAAAAGTTGTTTAAAAGTCAAAATGAACGTGAGTTAGAACGCCTCTGGATTATCGTAAAAGAGGTAAATAACTATTCCGAACAGATGTCTGAATGTTCCGATCGGGATCTCAGAGCCCTGACCGACCGGTTCAAGAAACGTCTCGATGAAGCACGCCGCAGCATCCTGTCTGACGGTGATGAGATCGAAGACCAGGATGAGCGTGAAGCTGTTCTCTGGGAAGCGGAGCGGAAGGTCATCGAGGAAATTCTTCCGGAAGCTTTCGCCGTTGCCCGTGAAGTGGCCGATCGGCGGCTCGGGTTGTGGAAAATAATTGATCTGACGGACGAAGAAATAGCTGCCCTTGAAGACAAGGAACTGGCCAGCCAAACAGCCGATTTGAAACGCCAGTTTAAAATGTCTGACAGCGACAAAGAAATATTCCTGGAAGCTGATTTCTACCGCCGGGTACGGTCTTTGGACCGGAAAACCCTTCGGTACCGCTCGTTCGATGTCCAGGTAATCGGTGGTCTCGTTCTTCACGAGGGCAATATAGCGGAGATGAAAACCGGTGAAGGTAAGACGCTGGCCGCCACTATGCCAGTGTATCTCAACTCCCTGGCCGGACGGGGTGTTCACCTGGTAACCGTAAATGACTACCTGGCCAAAAGGGATGCCGGCTGGATGGGGCCGATATACCATTTCCTGGGCATGAGGGTGGCGGCTATCGCCCATGAATCGGCCTTCCTGTACGATCCCAACTACTATGATGCCAAACCGCTGGATGAGAAAATCCGTCATCTGAAGCCCATCACACGCCGCGAGGCGTATGAAGCGGACATCATTTATGGTACGAACAACGAGTTCGGATTCGATTATCTCCGTGACAATATGGCTTTTTCAAAAGAACAATTAGTTCAACGTGACCTGCATTACGCAATAGTAGACGAAGTGGACTCCATTCTTATCGACGAAGCCAGGACTCCCCTGATCATCAGCGGCCCGGCTGACAAACCGACCAACCTGTACTACAAGTTTGCCGGCCTGGTGCGCAAGCTTCGTAAGGAGTCGGATTACGAGGTGGACGAAAAGGCCCGAACGGTGACGCTGACCGAGGGGGGCATCTCCCGGGTGGAGAAGATGCTCGGTATCGAAAACCTGTACGATGCCCGCAACACTGAAATCTCACATCATCTGCTCCAGGCGCTCAAGGCACTCAACCTGTTCAAGCGTGACTACCAGTACGTGGTCAAGGACGGCCAGGTTATCATCGTCGACGATTTTACCGGCCGTCTCATGCTGGGTCGCCGTTACAGTCAGGGTCTTCACCAGGCCATCGAGGCCAAAGAAGGGGTCAAGATCGAGCAGGAGAACCAAACCCTGGCCACCATCACGCTGCAGAATTATTTCAGGATGTACCGGAAACTGGCCGGAATGACCGGGACCGCGGCCACCGAGGCCAAGGAGTTTACCCATATATATGGGCTGGGTGTGGTGGTAGTTCCTACTAATGAACCTATGGTGCGGATCGACTGCTCAGATGTCATCTATCGCACGGAGCCTGAGAAATACAACGCCGTAGCCGATGAAATAAGCTATTACCACGAAAGGAAGCAACCGGTCCTGGTGGGTACCGTATCCATCGAGAAATCGGAATTGCTCGGCAAGATGCTTCGCAGCCGGGGGGTAAAGTGTAATGTTCTCAACGCCAAGTACCACGAGAAAGAAGCCCAGATAATTTCTGAAGCCGGCCAGGACGGCGCGGTAACTATCGCCACCAACATGGCTGGGCGGGGAACCGACATCATCCTTGGGTCTAATGTCATCAAGTGTTTTTCTCCGGATGGTAAAAGGCGGCTTTGTTGTCTGGGGTGCCGTGAAGACTGCCCGTCGTGTTCTAAAAATGAAAAAATGAACGAATGCCGCCAGGATGTCCCCTGCGGTCTGCATATCATCGGCACCGAACGTCATGAGTCGCGGCGAATCGATAATCAACTCAGGGGCCGTTCGGGGCGCCAGGGTGATCCTGGTTCCAGCCGGTTCTTCCTGTCGCTTGAAGACGATCTGATGCGTCTCTTCGGGTCCGACCGGATTTCCGGTCTCATGGAGCGTATGGGGATGGAAGAAGGCGTCCCCATCGAGCACACCATGGTGACCAGGGCCATCGAACATGCCCAGAAACGGGTAGAAGAGCGCAACTTCAGCATCCGTAAGCACGTACTCGAATACGACGACGTGATGAACCACCAGCGGGAAGTAATTTACAATCAGCGCCGCAAAGTACTGTTTGACAAGGACCTGCGGGACAGCATCGTGGCCATGATCGAAGAAGTGCTCGAGGACAACCTGGAATTGTACATGAACCAGGAGATTGGATATGACCAGTGGGATTTCGACCGTTTGGCCGCCCGGTTGAACCATTTCTTCATGCTTCATCTCGAAGCGGAAGAGATTGCCAGCAAAGAGCGGGACGCTATACGGGAAATGGTCTTGCAGCAGGCGCTGGAGGTATATGACCGCAAAACCCGCGAGTTTGGACCGGAGCGGATGCGGGATATCGAGAAGTATATCGTCCTGGGAGTGGTCGATCATCGCTGGAAAGAGCACCTGATGGGAATGGACAACCTGGAAGAGGGTATCGGTCTTCGAGCCTATGGGCAAAGAGACCCTTTAATAGAATTTAAGATAGAAGGATTTCAACTTTTCGAGGCAATGATCGATTATATAAAAGAGGAGATAATCGAAAGGATGTTTCGTGTTCAAACCCCGGTTGAACGGAAAAGAGAAGAAAAAGTCTTGAAAAACCTGGTTTTTGGACGCGGAAAGACTCCTTCGCAGGCTCCCGAGCAACCCAAATTGGGGCCGTCACGAGGGGGGCAGGGGACGATGAAGAAAGTAAAAAAGGTATCAAAAAATGCTCCCTGTCCGTGTGGAAGCGGCAAAAAATTCAAGAAATGCTGTGGATCCGGTGTGACAAGCGGTGAACAGCAGATGGGGTGATACACAGTGAAATTCACGTTGAACCGGTATTTTTCCCTTGTAATTTGCGCAGGATGTCTTGCTGTGATGTGCTCTGCGGCGTTCGGTGAGGTATTTGAGTACGAAGATGCTTTCGGCACTACCCACCTGACCAACCTTCCCCCTGATGAGCGGTATGAACAGGTCAAGGTCGAGGACAGTGTGTACAAGGTTGAACAGAGCTGGGACAAGCATAATGATATAACCACACAGCTCATGCAGATACTCAAAGAAATCAGGGGCACCAAGACGACGGTTTCCGTCAGCCAAAAGATAGAAGAAAAAGCGGAAGAGGATGAGCTGGATATCCCGGATGAGTTGGGGCTGGATACCGAGATAGGCAAAGAGGAAATGAAGAGGGAAAAAGGCCTCGATGAAGAAGAGGAAGAGGATATGAGCCTGGCTGCGAAAAAGCCGTGGTTCGGAATTCAGGTGACTCTCATTGACCGAAAATTGCAGGAAGAGTACAAACTGGACAGCAAAAATGGACTGCTGGTCAAGGACGTGGCCGTCAACAGCCCGGCTGAAAAATCAAAGGTCAGAATAGGCGATGTCGTTACCAGTATCACCGACATGTACAACGACGAAACCGACATCAACGAAACAGGCGACTTGGACAAGGTGCTTAGTGAAGTAACCAGGGAGGATCGTATCCGGTTTACCATCAACCGTAAAGGCAATCTCTACATATTGCTGCTGGCGGTAGGAGAGCGGCCCAAAAAATTGGCTGAAGGAGAATGGTACTGAAACGGCGCTTACAGACCTATCTGAGAACAGCAGTGGTGCTGCTTGTCTGTTCTTTATCCATCGTTCTCCTGTCCGGTTTTACTACCCTCGAGAAGGAAAAAGCCTACCACTGGTATCAAAACGCCAAATATTTCCTCAACGTGCGTCATGAACCTCTCAAAGCGTACCAATGCCTGGAAAAAGCCATAGACTTCGATCCCGATAACCTGAAGATACGGGCACTGATTAAGGACATCCGCAAGGAGCTCGACATGGACCGGGTTCCGACACCGGTGGAAAAGGAAAACGCCACCAGGTGGGCTCAACGGGGGATGTACCTCAAACGGTCTGAGGACGCGGGGACCTTGAAAAAGGCCATCGAGTGTTTTGAAAAAGCTCTTCTCTACAATCCCGGTTTGGTTATTGCCCGGGAAGCGCTGGAGGAGACCAGGGAAAAGCTCAAATTTACCCTGGATGATGAGGTACTGGCCACCAAGGCGGGGGAACTGGTCAAGCAGGCGGAAGAAAAGCTCGGCCAGAGCGCCTGGGATGAAGCAGCCAGCCTCTATGAAGAGGCTTGTGAACTCGACACACGTCTCCTCGGGGGCCGTTTGAAGCTGCTCATGCTCGCCCGGCGCACAGGAGATGCCACGAAGGAAAAAAACGAGCTCAGCCTGATTTCAAAGATTATTCGTTACACAACTATCTCTGAGGCAGAAAAGAGTATGGTTGACCGGACACTGGAGTGCCTGGTGAACCAGAACCAGGTCCAGGCGGCCCTGGAAGGGCAGGGATATATTTTCGCCGCCCGGAAGAGTTCCTGGGACGAAACCTCTTCCGGATTTTTCGATCCGCTTCCCGACGACGTGTTGGCGGCCAAACGGGCACTTAATGAAGCCCCGTCCGACCTGGATATGCGCAAATTAGTGGAAGATGGACTGCTGCCAGCAGTGCCGGCCTGCCCTTCGAGCGGCAAGTATCATCTCTCCGGCGATGGTATGATCTGGTGTACCGTACATGGGCTCAAGCCCCCTCCACAGGGCGCCCTGTCCCTGGATGACGCTCGTGACGCGCACCTGGCCGGGAAAAAATTCCTCGAGATGGGCCGTCCCGAAGATGCCCGCAAACAACTGGAGAAGGCGGCCGGGCTTCTGGCCGGCGACGCGGAACTGCTCAACGACCTGGGCGTTGCCCTGCTCAGGCTTGGGAAATCATCTGAGGCCATGAAACAGTTCAATGAAGCGGTTGACACCAACCCGTTTCTTCCGCAGCTATTCATCAACCGCTCGGCGGCCTACCAGGCGCTGGGCGAGCTGGATAATGCTGTTGCTGACCTGGAGCAAGCTCTTTCCATGGGAGAAGACACCGTGGAGGTCCATTTCGGCCTGGCCTACCTGGCCACCCGCCAGGAAGACCTGTCGAAGGCGCTTAAGGAGTATGTCAAGGTCGAGCGGCTCCTGCCCGAGGATGATCCGCAGCGCCAGCGGGTGGAAGCGCTTATCGAGCGGCTGCGCAAGCTTAAGAAAAAGAAGTAACCGCTATAGTGACAGAACACTTCCTTTCGATGACTAGTCTACGAGTTGGACAGCTGTAGGTCTCGTTACGCAATCGCGTACATCCTGTACGCGCACACATCCTGTGTGAAGACTCGCCTTCCTGGCTCGAACAACAGCTTCTTGCTTGCTTCACTTCGACAACAGCTGTTGCCCAACTCTCCGACACTGTCATCTCAATAAAGTGTTCTGTCACTTAGATATCGTCACTTCTTTCATGTTATAAATATATTCGCTGACATCCTGTCATCTCGAAAGCCTATGTTCCTTCCAACAAACACCTTATTGTTATCCAATTATATGCTGGATTCAAACTGAAAGCAGCCTCGTTACCGAGTAGTAAAGCGTGCTCTCCAGCATGAATCCTATAAATCATAGTGTTGGTTCGGTGTTGGCGAACTGGTAGGCGTCCGATTATAACGTTGGCTCAATGTTGGCGAACTGGTAGGCGTCGGCTTCCGGGTCGGTCATCCGGTCGAGAATTCGTTTAGTCGCTCCTCCCCCCGGACCATAACCCCCATACGTTGAAACCGTGGATGCGATAAGCGCCCAATCCTCCGGAGTTTGCGGGTTCCTGGGCATCCACGAAATGGGACCCTGGGGGCGGTCGGGATCGGTGTAGATACCGTGCTTGTGCTGGATGAGCCTGGCCAGGACCATGATGTTGTAGTAGGGATCGGTCATGGCCTGCCTGACGTCCATCTCCACCGTGTCTCCCTTCCACCAGGTGCCGGGAGAACCTCCTCCCAGTACCCGGGCCATGCCGTTGTTCTCCCCGGCCAGGGCGCGCTTGATCCGGTCGATGTCGGAGGTGACCTGGGAGATCCCTAACCCGAAGGTGTTGGAATTGAACTCCCGGTCGTCACCGATCAGCACCGGCAGGTCCACGCCCAGCAGGTCTCTCGCCCAGGTGGCTCGGTCGGCGATACCGGGTCCCATTTTCGGATCGACGAACTGCCGCGGCACGCGGTCTGTGTAGGCGGTGGCGATACTTTCGCCGAAGATGAGCACTTTCAGCAGCTGCGAAGGCACACCGGTCTGGATTTCAACGGCTTCGACCAGCAGATGGAGCTCCTCTTCGGTAGGGTTGGTACCGGGGTTCTCCCGGCAGCGCTGTGAAATGGCTTCGGCCCGGGAAATGATCTCCTGTTTTTCCGCTTCGGTCCACCTGGTGGCGTTCTGCCCGGTGAAGGGGGGCTGGCCGGGATCATCGGGGGCAGGAGGTTCATCCGTCCGGCCGTCCTGCACATCGAGGTACTTACCCGAAACCCATCCTTCTCCTCCCGGGAACCTGACCCTGTACCAGGTCTGACCGTCCGGATCGGTTCCCTCTTCGAGTACGACTACCCGTGTACCCCCATGCAGAGCAGTAATGCACGAGTTATCTATTCCGGGACCGCTTCTCACGTTGAGCCCCACCGGCGCGGTGACGATTCCTGTCCGGACCGTCGGCGTATCCGGCTTGTCCGGTTCTTCGGGTATATCGGGAACATCGTCGGGGATGTCGGGTGTGTCCGGCCGTCGCCGGCGTGGCGGGAAAAGGGGGCGTATCCGGCCTCTGCGCTGGTCTTTTTTCCTGCCTGACAGGCTGCGGCGCAGCTTCTTTATCTGGTGCCCGACTGTTTTTTGCTGCTGTTTTAGAAGAGTAAAGGGAGACAACATGGCTTTGAAAAGCGAACTGGATCGCAGCTCATGCAGCCAGCTGTTAATGGAACGGGTGAAGATTTGCAAACGTTCGGATAAAGTGAGTATTTCAGTGTCGGCAGGATCTTTTTGCACAGCCCGGGAGGTTTTTTCATCTCGGGATAATTCTTGATCTTCAGCAGTAACTTCTTCAACGGCGGCTTCACCGGGTTGCTCTCCTTTGCGAATGAGCTCCAGAAAATCGGTGGAAGCAAATGAAATGGCGCAGGTCATCAGCAGGATGACTGCCGTTACCACGCTCAATGTACGAGGAAGATTTCTTTCAGAGTGTTGCATTGGGATGTCATGACCTCTCTCTGATTAAACTATTCTTATTAGCTATCTACATTAGTATTGTACCGGAATACGCTGACAGTTTCGAGATGAATGTTAATCTGAAAAAGCAAGTTGTTTTACTGCCTATACTACGGAGCGTGCACTCCAGATGAGTCGGGAAGACAGATATATGCTCGCTTGTGGGGTTGTACCAGATTTGATACAATTGAGCCAAATCTGGTACAACCCCTGAACAGGTATACCGTTCCCGTAAGGGCAAGTATTTCAGCAACCTCTATGATAGCTAACTAATATGAGCAAATATGAACAATACGAACCTGATATTGTTGGCAGGAAGAATATCGCAGGCAGGCAGGCCGCGGCCGGGGTGACGTACAGGTTGGCTGTTCCCGGCGACGCTGAAGTAATAGCAGCACTTACGGCCGAACGGGAAGGTGGTCCTTTTGACGACTACTTTGAAAAAGCCCAAAAGCAACTTGAAGACAGCGGATTCGGCGATGACTTTGCCCTGTTTGTGGCGGTCAAAGATAATGAAGTGATCGGGTTCGGCCGCGTGGCGCGGTATGATCCGGAAAAGTCGCCATCACCGTATCCATCTCCCGTTGGATGGTACCTGATGGGAATGATTATCCGGAAAGATTTCAGAAGAATGGGAATCGGCAGCGGTCTTGCGCGGGCCAGATTCGATTGGCTCAAAAACAAAGACGCTTCTGAAGTATACTCCATGGTAAGCTCACAGAACCGTACATCTATCGATCTGCATACATCGCTTGAATTCAAAGTCATTCAAGAAGGAGTCGGCTTTAATAATGTCACGTTTGACTGTGGCAAGGGCTACTTGTTATGTAAGTACTTTTAATCCGAAAGATGCATGTTACGGCTCAATTCTGAAGAAGCAGTTGGCTGTCACTTTTTTGGCCAGGAAACAAGGAAAGGTGCATATTGAACAATGCACATTCGTGAAATGAGTGAAGAGGACATCAAGCGGGTCAGCAATCTTCTCTGCGCCTGTTACCGCTGGATGGGTGAGCGGGATGGTTTAAACTCTGCTGAGCTGGAGTTCCTGATCGAGAAGCGGGGTTCGGTTGATACCGTCCGGGATGAAATGGTCAGCCAGCAGTACCTAGTGGCGGGCGACGGTGATGTTGTGGCCGGAGTGGTGGCAGTCAAAGAAAACGATATTGCCAAACTGTATGTCCATCCGGATCATCACCATAAAGGAATCGGCCGGCAGCTGTTCGCCGCCGCCGAGGAAATCGTCAACGGGGCAGGGTATGAAGAGCTGACAACATCAGCCTTCGGCAAGGCTCCCGTCCCGTTCTACGAATCCATGGGAATGACAGTCGTGGACCGGTTTAGAGGCCGTCCTGCGGTCATGTCCGGACGGTGGGCGTATGTACTGAAAAAGCTCCTTGATCGTTGAAGAATCACCGCAATTAGTAAGGATGTTTGGTGGTAAAAAAAAAACTATGCGATTAACAGAAGTCAGCGTTTCGGAATTCTCCCGGTTCCGCGAGATGGTTTACGCGGTGCGATACGATGTGTTCGTGCACGAGCAGAAGGTGCCGGAGGAAGAAGAAGTGGACGGGCTGGATGAAGAAGCCCGTCACATACTGGTTTTTGACGGCGATACCCCCGTGGGTACCGGGCGCATGCTGTCCGATGGCCATATCGGGCGGATAGCGGTGCTCAAAGCCTATAGAGGGCAGGGAATAGGCACTACGGTCATGCAGCGGTTCATCGCCATGGCCAGGGAATCAGGGCTGCAATCGGTTTGGCTGTCTTCACAGTGTCACGCCGTGGAATTCTATAACAAACTCGGGTTTATCGAATATGGCGAAATCTACCTCGACGCCGGGATCGACCACATCGATATGAAACTAGTGTTTTGATCGGGAATACCGCCGCTTTTCATTTATCCCGTGGTTGACATAGTGGTTGTTGGCTTCTTCTTCGGGCTTTGACTCCTTTGGAGCCGTTTGCTCTTGTTGAAACTCCCCGGAGGCCGTTTCCGGCGGCGCTGCTTCCTTCCTCATTCTATCAAGTCTTGAGTCTAACATAAAATCTAAACAAATACTCACAAAGCTATTGGGCAGGGGAAAGCAGCGTTTTTATCTTGCTGACTTCTCAGAACCAGTCCTTTTTCTTGAAGAACACCACCATGGTTGCTGTCACCGCCAGGATGACTCCCCACACCAGGGCGTAGCCGAAAGGCCACTCAAGCTCGGGCATGTACTTGAAGTTCATCCCGTATATCCCCGCGATAAAGGTGATGGGGATGAAGATGGTGGCAATGATGGTCAGCACCTTCATGACCTCGTTCATCCGGTTGCTGACGCTGGAGAGATAGATGTCCAGCATCCCGGAAACCATATCCCGGAAGGTCTCCACGGTGTCGATGACCTGGATGGTATGGTCGTATACGTCACGGAGAAACATCAGGGTCGTGTCCCGTATGAGGCTCGATTCCAATCGCTGCAGCCCCCCGATCACTTCCCGCAGAGGCCACACCGCCCGGCGCATGAACAAAAGCTCGCGCTTGAGACCGTGGATCTCCCGCAGCGTGGCCGGATTCGGGTCGGCCAGGAGAACCTCTTCCAGTTCCTCTAACCTGTCTCCGAACCGCTCCAGGATGATGAAATAGTTGTCGACGATGGCGTCGATCAGGACGTACAGGAGGTAGTCGGCGCCCATTTTCCGGATGCGTCCCCTATCGCTCCTGATCCGTTCCCTGACGGAGTCGAACACGTCCCCTTTCCGCTCCTGGAACGACAGCACGAAGGTGTCGCCGACCATGAAGCCCAACTGTTCCGAGCACACATTTTCCGAGTCGGGATCGTAGTAAAGCATCTTGAGAACCACGCAGAGGTAGGTCTCAAATTCCTCGAACTTAGGGCGCTGGCCGGTATTCACACTGTCCTCCAGGCTCAGCGGGTGGATACCGAAGAGTTTTCCCAGCTGCGCTATCAGCTCAACATCGTGGACCCCGTCGATGTTGATCCAGGTTACTGTGGGTGTAGCCTTGAACCTCAGGCACTCATCAGCGCTTTCCGGATGCAACTCGGTGCAGCTCGATTCATCGTAGTCGAAAACGGTAATCAGGGCTTCCTGGTCAGGCTTATCCCCGATGTGGACCAGGGTGCCCGCCGGCAGCCCCATATTCTTAGATATTCTTTTGATAAACCTGCTCATGGATCCACCTCCCGCGGAGCTCGGCAATTCCGGCTCCGGCATAATCTCATAATATTATCATAACTCCTTGGAAGCCGCTTTTCGCGGCGGCCGCGGAGCGCGTCTTCACTCGCGCTGTTTTGGTTGACATTATTCACTTTATGAGACAGTGACCAGCTACACTGTCCCATTTCGATACAATTTCGCTCAGTTTCCCCTTGATAAACAATCCGTGATTTGTCATCGCGGCTGTCTTACCGGGATCATGATACAATCATGGTGCCCGGCGGTCAAAACAATGGTGGAATTCGGGGTAAATGAGGGACATCAGGCCAGATTTGGGGCAGGAGTGTGTATCAACCGTATATGTGGAAAACTGGATCAAGTGCCTATGCAGCAGCCAGGAGCGGCGGCGGACGGCTTACATCGAGAGAGTGTACTTGGGTACATCGCTTTTTGTAGTAATGTAGAAATGATGTTATCTCATTCTTTTCGGTGTAGATTTTTTTTAAGACCATATTTTTCCCGCACTCCGAACAGAGAAGCGGGTCGACGGAGAAGACCTTCCACCCAGGCGTGCTTCCGCTTTTCCCCGCAGGGCAGGCAGATCTTTCATTTACAGGTAAACGGGACCAGATGGGAGGCAGAGCAATCTGGGCACTGAAGGTGGGCAAATCCGTATCGGGCGTCCCCACACTTCATGAATTCCCTTACTGTGTGTTCGGCCCATTCGTTGTGGAAACAGTACCGTTTCCCGAACCTGTCATTCCATACAGAGCAAAACTCGTCGAAGAACGTACGGAAGATTCCGGCATAGTTGGCTGATTGGTGGTCGGCCGGCGTGTATTGTTTAATGGCTGTTTTTTTTCATGGTAGCCACTGACATGAGCAAAAGGCGTACCATTTTCATAATGAAATCATTGAAGGCGAAATCTACCTCGACGCCGGGATCGACCACATCGATATGAAACTGGTGTTTTAACCGGGAATACATTTTATTTCGTCAAATTACCGACCAAGTGGTGGGGCGTGCTTATAGTGATCAATCTTCGGTCTTGAGCGGTTTGTATGACCGGTTCTCATTTATACCGTGGCTGGCATAATGGCTGATGGCTTCCTCTTCAGTGTCTATGCCGGCCTTCTGCAAATCGGGATAGTTTTCGACGTACTGTTCCCAGTCGAAATCGGGAGGAAGCTCGACCTTTGATGGAGACTCCACCGCATCCACTGCCTCCGCTTCCGGCGACAGGTAGGTACGCCCTTCTCTCCGGCCATACCGCACATAATGGCTTGTGGCCAGCCTCTCCGTATTTATCCCTGCTTTTTGCAAGTCGAGGTGGTTCTTTACATACTGCTCCCAGTCAAAATCGGGCGGCAATTGAGCACGTTCCCAGTCCTGTTTCCTTTTATCCTGCTTCTGAAGGTAAATAGTGATATACGCAACAGCTTTTTCCACTGTGTTGTTTAGAGATGCCGTGGCCGTCACCACGTATTGCCCCGGCCGCCGGTCGGGAGCCAGCACGGTACCGTCGGCATCCGCGGTAAAGCTGTCACGTCCAATTGTAACCAGAGCCTCGGGAATTCGGTTTCCGTTCCTGTCCGAGACCACAACCAGGATATCGTTGCGCCAGCCGTCTTCATCATTGGCTTTTGGCCTCGCTCTAACCTTGATAGCAGGTACTGCAGTCGGTTCTTCAGGTGGACGATTACTCCTCCACTTTTGAATGACTTCAAGCAGTGCGTCCGGTTTTGTTTCTGGTTGAGCTTCAGGCTGTTCCTCGGGCTTTTGCTCCTCTTGAGCGAAGGCTTGATGTGGAATATGGCACATAAGTAGTAGCAAATACAGAAGAATACTAAGGGCGACCGGGTGGTTTTTCTGAAAAAAGACGGGCATGCTGTCCTCCTCTTCTGTCCATGTATCCAGGTTGGGTTTGACATGAGCAGCATGAAATCATCATATAATGCAATAGTAAGGTTATGTCAAACAAAGTGGTTTTCCGAAATCTGGCCGTGTTGAAGGAGGAAGAATAAATGAAAGAAATCAAACGTAGCAGGGTGCTAACCATAGTAATCGGAATGACGGTCTTCATGGGTGTTTGTGCTGCGTCCTTGCTCCAAGCCGCGGATCTCAAGCAGATCCAGGCAGTCAAGAATGACGGACATGAATTGACGGGCTACGGGCTGCGTGAAATTCTCAGGCTGCGTCCCGTTACCTACATTGACAAGGACAACCCCGGTGCCCGGCGCCGGTTTGGTTTTATCCCCCGAGAGGTGAAACAGCTCATCCCCGAGCTGGCGGAAGGGCAGGGAGTCAGCCCGGGAATACATAACACGCAGCTGGTTCCGGTACTGGTAAACGCCATCAAAGAGCTTGACAAGAAGCAGACCGAAGAGATCGACGAACTCCGCACCGAGGTGGAGTTCCTGCGCTCGGAACTGGATGATCTCAGGTCGATCATCTACGACCTGGAGAGCCGGTAACTTGGTTCTGTGTAAATCGTAAGTTAAACATGCGAATTACACAAAACAATTGAGTCATTGCCCGGGTTAGATAATCGCTACGGGAATAGACATATTCGAGGAATTGAGCGGCAGTGACTGCTCTGCCAGGCATATTACTCCACCCGGACCTGTGGGGAGTGTCAGCTTTTCAAGAAGCCGGAAGTGCCTGATATCCCGTTTGCCCGGTGAGGCCGTTTTCTTTATCTCCAGCGGATAAACCGTCCCGTCCTGGATAATAAGAAGGTCTATTTCTTTTTTATCCCTGTCCCGGTAATAATAGAACGGGGCCTGGCGTCCATGGTGACGGTAACCTTTCAGAAGCTCCGAAATAATCCATGTTTCCAGTATCGCTCCGGACATGGCTCCGGCTTCGAGCGTTTCCGGGGTGAACCATTCGGTCAGATAAGCGCACAATCCGGTGTCAAGAAAATAGAGTTTAGGCGCTTTGACCAGGCGCTTGGTTACATTCGTGTGGTACGGTTCCAGCAGGTAGGCGACTCCCGAAGCGAGCAGAATCGAAAGCCAGCTTTTAGCGGTATTCTGCGCTATGTCGGCATCGCGCGCCAGTTCCGCCAGGTTCAGCAGCTGCCCGGTCCGGGCCGCGGCGGCTCTCATAAAGCGTAAAAAAGCCATCTCATCGCCGACTCTGGCCAGATCGTGGATATCCCGCTGCAAATACGTGCTGACATAGGAACTGTAGAACCATTGCCAGTTCGAAACATCATCGAGGGCGATTACTGGAAACGACCCTTTCCAGATCAGCCGGTAGAGATCCCGGAGGAGCAGTTTCCCCCCGGTTTTAAAGCGTTCTTCTACCGTCCCGGGCAGTGGCAGGAACGGACGTGATTCCTGGCTCTGCCCGGCCAACTCTCTTCGGGAGAAACCCATCAGCTGGAAGATACAGACGCGGCCTGCGAGGGATTCTGATACTCCTTTCATCATGTGGAACTGCTGTGACCCTGTCAACCAGAACTGTCCCGGTTGACGGGCACTGTCCACCCGCATTTTGATATAGGGCAGCAGACCGGGTGCATACTGGATTTCATCAATGAAAAGGGGAGGCGGATATTTCTGGAAAAAAAGGGCGGGATCTTCTTTGGCTACCTCCAGGACCATCGGATCATCGAGGGATACGTACGTTCGAGTGTCCTTAGCCAGGTGCCTTAAAAGCGTTGTTTTCCCGACCTGCCTGGCGCCGGTTACCAGGAGCACGGGAAATTGCTGAGAAGCGTCTTCTACGCTGGATTCGAGAGTGCGAGTGATGTACATAGAACACCTTTATCGGCTATATTACAATCTGATTGCATTATAGCCGAAAAAATAAAGCAATGTCAACTCTGTCGAGGATCACCGAGATCGTGTCCCGCCTGGAGGCGCTTGAGCAGCGGTAAGGGCCAGTCCTTAATAATCCATGTTGGGCGTAACGCTCATGTTGGGCGTAACGCTGGTGGGGGTCACCTCGGTTGACACGGGGCCGTAGTTGGGCACCGTGACGCTGGTCTCCACCCCGCGCACGTAGTCGTCCCGGTCGATGATCACCGAGTACTCGCCATTGGGAAGGTCGCGGATAGTGAAACGTCCGTCCGAGCCCGACCGGCCCTGGTAGACTCCGCTTTGCCCGATGGCCTGGATCATGGCCCCTTCCACGCCCTGGCCGCTTTCGGAGTCCAGTACCCGCCCGTACAGGGTGCTTTTTCCCATGTCGATGGTGACCTTCTTGGTCACAACCATCTCGTTATCGCATTTATCCTTTGTCTTTTCCACAATGGTGTTGGTCCCCGGCTTGACTGTAATATCGCCGGCGAAGGAGCCGCTGCCCTCGATCTTGAACCGGTAGTCGGTGAGACCGTTGACCTCCACGTCCACGTACCCGGTGGTGGTGTCGGCGTTGATGTCGATGATGGTCCCGGAGATGTTCATGGTCCCACCGTCGGCGGAAGTAGTCTCAAACTGGGGATAGTTCTCGTCGATGGTGTCGCCGCTCTGGGGGAAGATGTTGACGATGATGGGCGGCTCGCTGTCCATCTGGATGGTGTGCTTCTGGGTGATGGTCTTGTCAGCCGGGGCCTCGTACTCCAGCTTGGCGGCGCCGGGATTCTTCCTGCCGTCACGGGCGGTGAGGATGATGGTGTTGGACGCGCCCTTGTTGATGGCGACCTCCTGGCTGATGGTGACGCTGGTCTGGGTGGTCTTCTGTTGCAGCACGATTTGGCCGTTGACCAGCAGGCTGTACTCCAGGGGGCCCTGGTTATCGGTAATGGAGCCGGTGACCGTTACCGAGGACGCCGCCGGGATGACGGACTTCATTTCCACGGCGTGCTCTTTTCGGTCACAGGTCAGGTTGACGGTGGAGCTGAACGAACCGCCGGCGACATCCACGGTGCTGACCCGGGTGCCGTTCAGGTAGATGTCCGCTTTCTGGCCGCTCACGGCGCCAATCACGGTGCCTTCCAGTTTCTGGGTTCCCGGCTCATAGATGGGGACGCCTTCCGGCGGCGCGGTGATGAGGATCTGCCCGCCGATGTCTATGGCGGTGATGGGGGAGAGGACCACTACCGGCGGGATGGTGTCACCGGGGAGACCGGGTTTGACCGGCGGCATCTGCGGCCGTTTCCCGGGCTGTTGCTGCAGTTTCTCCGCCATCCTTTTCTTTCTCTCTTCTTCTTGCTGCCGTCGCTGCTCCTCTGCTTGCTGCCGCCGCTCTTCTTCCTGCTGCTTCTGCCGCTCCTTTTCCCGCTGCTTGCGCCGCTCGGCCATTTCCTGATTCCGCGCGGTCCTGTCGTCCCTTGGTGACAGGATCTCCACGTCGGTTCGATCCCGGACTCCCCGCCGCTCGATGGTGGCGGATGCGGTTATGGTGTATTTCCCGGGCCGCTGGTTCTTGAGTACGTACTTGCCGTTTGGATTCGTCTTCCCCCGTCTGCGTCCGACAACGAGATCGGCGCCGGGTACCGCTTTGCCGTTATTGTCGGTTACGCTGATGACGATATCGTTGCGCCACCTGTCGGCGTCCATGGCCTGGAGCATGGCGTTGACGGTGATAGCGGCATCGGCTGATTTCTTTCTCTGCTCCTCCAACTCCCGGCGTCTCTTCTCTTCGGCGGCTTTCCGCTGCTCCTCCTGCTTCTTGCGCGCTTCTTCCTGCCGCTGGGCCCTGGCCTTTTCCTGTTCTTCCCTTTTCTTACGCGCTTCTTCCTGCCGCTGTTTCTGCGCTTTTTCCCTCTCGGCTATCTGCTGCCGCCGCTGCTGTTGCGGGGACAGGACGGTGGCCGTGGTGTTGCTCTTGAGGACGGTCCTGCCGACCCGCCCGTAGGCGCCGACCCGGTGGGTGCCCGGCGCCAGGTTGTTGTAGAGCAGGATTCCCTGGGAGTCGGTTACACCGGCGGAGCGGCCGTCCACCCTGATGGCGGCTTTCGGCACGGGCCGGCCGAGCTGGTTCATGACCGTTATCTGCAGGTCGTTCTGGCCGCCCTTGGTGTCATTGTCCTGCACCAGGACCGTGACGGTGATTGCCGGTTCCGACGGGGTTTTTCGCTGTTCGGCAGGTTGTGCCGGCTTTTCGGGTCTGGCTCCGGTCTGTCGTTCGGGCCGCCGTCCGCCGCCGGGTGCTGCCGGCGGTTTCTGCCGCTGCGGCGGCTTTTGTTCAGGTTGTGTTTTGGTTTCCGGCTGCGGCGGCTTTTCAGCTGTTTGTGTGCCGGTTTGCTGCTGCTGGTCGGGGGACAGGATGGTTGCCGAGGCGCTGCTCTTGACCACGGTCCTGCCGACCCGTCCGTAGGCGACGATTCCGTAGTCCCCCGGCGGCTGGTTGAGCCTGACCAGTCCTCCCTGGGCGTCGGTTGTTCCGGCGGAGGAGCCGTTGATCCGGACCGCCGCCCGGGGCATGGGCGCCCCGTTCATGTACGTAACGGTTATTTGCAGATCGTTCTGGCCGCCGGTGCCGTCACTGTCCACGACCAGGGCAGTGACGCTGATCCCAACCTCCGACGAGGTCTGCTGCTTTTCCCGGGTGGATTTCTTCGCGGTCTGCTCTCGTTGCGCTTGCTGTTGCTTGTATTCGGCTGAGTTGATGATAGCCTGCCGGACCTGTCCGAGTGTCATGACGTTTTGCGTTATCTGGATGGTGTAATGGTTAATCTCGCTGGGGGTCGGGTCTCTTTTGAGAAGGCTTTGATACATCGACACCAGGGAGCTCCGTATCTGGCTTATGTTTCTGCCGCTTGTCTGCGATGCCCTGTCTTCCGTACGCGAGGCTACGGTCACGCTGGTGCTGGTTGTGTAACGCGTTTCGTCGACGGTGGCTTCGGCGGATATCTTATGATCCCCGGGCTTCAGGTTCCGCGCTAAATACTTGCCGGAATCGTCGGTCCGGAAAAATCTTCCATTGATCCTTAGTAAAGTTATGGGGACACTCCGGCCGTTGTTGTCCGCGACGGTGATGGAGAGATCGTTCCGCCAGCGGTCGGAATCCAGGGCCTGGAGTATGGTCGTGATGTTGAGCCCTTCCCCGGTGGTCCGTTGTTCAATGGCAGCGGCCAATTGTTTGGACGGTGCTTCGATGGTTAGTGAAGTCTCTCCCCTGACCGTTACCCTTCCGTACTTCTTAGAAGCGATAACAGCGTACGTACCGTGATACAGGTTGAGATAACGCGATTCTCCCTGGGCATTGGTCATGTCGGCAACCCGCCTCCCCACATAGATATGGGCACCCGGTACGGGCTTACCGTTGCTGTCCTTGACAGCGATCTGGAGATCGTTCAGTCCGCCTCTGCCGTCGATGTCGGCAAGCATGGTCGTTACGCTGATTTCTGGCTTTTCGATTTCCACCGTACTTTGTCCTCGCAGAATGGTCCTGCCGTATTTGTGAAAGGCGATGATTCTCTGTGAGCCCGGCGACAGGTTGAGCAGGGAAAACGTGCCGTCATCACCGGCTCTGCCCACGGCCTTGCCGTTAAGATTTATGATGGCTTGCGGCACGGGGTTACCGTTATCGAACGTGACGGTTACCGCGACATCGTTCTGTCCGTCCTTCCCGTCGCTGTCCTGGAGCAGGGCAGAGACAGAAATCGTAGGGAGTTCTTCAATATCCACCGAGGTGCTGGCGGTGATCGTTCGCCCGCGGATGTTCGCTGAAGCTTCGATCGTGTGTGACCCCGGAGGCAGGTTGGGAAGGTAAAGCTGCCTGTTGCTGGTGGTCCCGACGGCACGGCCCCCGACCGTGATAGAGGCCTCCATCCTTATTCGTATGGAGGGGGTGACGGTGACCCGGAGGTCGTTTCGGCCGCCCCGGCCATCATTGTCTCCTAACCTGGCTGAGAGGGTAATGGTGACCTCCGTCTTTTCCACCGTGAAGTTCGTACTGCCCGTTCCTGTCCTGGCTTTGGCGTATAGTCTATAGTTTCCCGGCGCGTAGTTCCTAAGATAACCGCGTCCCCGGGAATCGGTTTTCCCGGCGGCTTTACCGTTCACATTGAGCTGCGCGGCGACAGGCTTCCCGTTGCCGTCAAGGACTGATACCTGGACATCGTTCTGCTGGCCGTCACGGTCGCTGTCGATGACGGTGGCGGTGATCTGGAAGGGTTTTGGTTTTTCTATGGTGAAGCTTGTTTCACCATGGCCGGTGGTGTTGCGGTTTAACCTTACGGTGACTACCGCCTTGTATGTTCTCCCATACGGGTGATCTACAGTATTCGCGACTCCCTGAGCGTTAGTATTATATCTGCGTCTGTTTACACTGACCGACGCTCTATTGACAGGTCTCCCGTTCGGGTCGCGAACGGTAATCCGGGCATCGTTCTGGACCCCCCGTCCGTCCAGGTCCATCACCTGGGCGGTAACGGTGAGAGCTACGCGCCGCTGCGCCATGGCCGGTTTGTGCGAGAGAAAAAATACGCTTAGCAAGACGCAGATTAACATCAAAATTGAGATATACTTGTTTTTCACTAAAACGTTCATTTTTACGCTCCATTCAAGCTGAAAATGGCGATTTTTTTTGGGTAGAAAAAAACCAATTCTACCATATATGAATATGATAATTATTGTCAATGAAAAGCTATTTTTTTTACCGCTTATGATGTAGACTTTTCTTATAATTTAATAAGCTCTTATTTAATGGAGTATAGGATGTAGCGTTTCCCCCGGGGTAGTACCACCCGAATATTCCTTCACACAAGAATACTTAACGGAGGTGGAAGTGGTATGAACAAGGCAGGCAGAAACAGGTTTTTCGTGACTCTGGCAGTACTCGGCGCTCTTCTGGTGACACTGTGCGGCTGCGGCGGTGGCGGCGGTAATACCGCAGGCGGCAGCTCTTCCGGCGGGTCCGGTTCCATGGTGACGCTTTCGGGATATACCCTGACGGGTAAAGTTGCTTTTCCCGACGGTATATCGCCGGACAATGCCCGGGTAATAGCCACCCGGGTCGAGGACAGCGTGTCGGCCAGGCAGGCCCGGGTGCTGGCGGCGCGTCCCGCCGGCAAGTACGGATTTTTAAAAACGCTCCAGGCCACCGAAAACCTTACCGGCGACTCCTACGCCACCATGACCGACGCCGAAGGCGTATACGTGCTGACCGACCTCAAGGAAGGCGACTACTTCGTGGAAGCGAAGAAGGGCGGCTATAAGGCCCAGAGCCGGGCCACGGTGTCGCCCACGGCATCCAACGAGCTTAATTTCTACCTGACCCCCACCGGTGACCTGACAGGGATCATCAGGCTCGCGGGGGAATCCGACCACACCGGGACCTTCGTGCTGGTCAAGGGGACCGATTACATCGGGTACACCGACGTCAACGGCAGCTTCACCATCAGAGAGGTAGCCGTGGGAAGCTACAGCGTACGGTTTGTTCACGAGGGCTACGTGACCCAGGACTATTCCTCCAGCGTCTACATCTCCGCCGGGCTGGCATCCAGTGTGGGTACGGTGCAGCTGGAGGTATCGACCGGCGGGCGGATCACCGGCACCGTGACCGACGCGGCGGACAGCCAGCCCATCGGGGACGTGCTGGTTCGGGTGAACGATACCGCCCATTTCGCCGTCACCGACCCGGATGGAAACTACGTCATCGAAGGTGTGCCCGCCGGTACCTATACCCTGAGGTTCAGTCACGATCTCATCGACGATGACGAGGAGAAGTCCGATGTCACCGTGTGGACGACCCAGGCGGCCACCGCCGATCAGACCATGACCGACGAAAAACCCCCCGTATGGGAGAGCACTGCCGGCGTGGTCACCGCTTTCGATTTCGATAACCAGGCGGGGCACAACGTGGCGGTGGAGTTCGGACAGGCCCTGGACGTGTCCGGACCGCTCACCTACATCGTCTACCACGCCGCGGCCGGCCAGTGGGATTCGGACGACTGGTCCAGCAACAGCCCGGTGGAAGTAACGGAGGGTGCGGAGGAATTGTACGAGGGCGTCAAAGCGGACCTGGGCTACCTGGTGAACGGTTTGACCGCCGGCGAGCGCTACATCTTCGGAGTGAGGGTGAAGGACCGGCACGGGAACACCGACTTCAACACCGCGGAGCACCTCAAAGTCGCCGACGACGGGACGGTAGACGAAGAAGAGCAGACCAACCTCATCGCCGCCATGGGCAACATCGGTATCGGCACCACGGCGCCGGCAAGCAGCCTGCACATTGCCGGCCCGGAGAGCGAAGGCATCATCCTGGACGCAGGCGACAGCCATAATTCCTTTATCGACTTCAAGGAAGACGGCACCATCAAGGGCAATATCTGGTGGGAAGGGGCAAGTGATTACCTGGGCATCAACGGGATGGGAACCGATACCGTGTTGAACCAGGGCGGCGGCAACGTCGGTATCGGCACCACCAGCGCGGTAGCGAAGCTTGATGTCAACGGGCTTGGCAGTTTCTCCTCCGGCGTGCATTCCAGAAATTTCACCAGCGATGTATCCTCGCTTCCCTACGGCGGCCAGGGCCTGCACCTGCAGTGGAACCGCATCAGCGGGGGGCAGTCCTGGATTCTGAACAATAAGGGCAGTGCCAACGGAGGTTTCATCTTCGGCGATATAAGCGGCTCCACCGTCACCCAGTGGATGAAGATAAACGGTTTGGGTAATGTTTCCATCGGCCCGGGTGACGCGGGGATGGTGAAACTGCAGGTTGAAAGCGACAGCACGAGCGCCACGGATATCAGGTTGAAGAACACCTCTACGAACGGCCGTAGCTGGGCGATCAGCAGCCTGGGGCAAAATAACGGCTTCGGGGCCGGAAAGTTCAACATCTTCGATGAAACCGCCGGTGCATCGCGTTTGACCATCGATCCTGACGGTAACATCGGTCTCGGCACCACCGGCCCCCGCGCCAAGCTTGATATCGACAATGCGTCGGCGTACGCGGGCATCGCCATTGACGCCGGCAGCGGCACGCACTCGTATATTGACTTCTATGAAGCCGGTACGCACAAGGGTAATATCTATTGGGATGGCACCAGTGATTACCTGGGCATCAACTCGGCGGCGACCACCACCGCTATAAACTCATCCGGCGGCAACGTCGGTATCGGTACCGTAGCGCCCGAAGGCACCCTGCACGTGCAGCCGTCGGGAGGCCTACCCTTCGTGGTTGACGACACCACGGGATACGTGGGCATCGGGACCACCGCGCCGGACGCCGCCCTGACCGTGGGCTCGGCCACCTTCAAGGTGAACGAAAGCGGCACCGTCACCTCCGGCACCTGGCAGGGCGATGCCATCGCCGACGATTATCTGGCCGGAATAAGCGGATCTAAAGTCAGCCCCGATTTCGGCGCTCAGGATCTTGTCACCACCGGCTCGGTTACCGCAGGCTCGTTCGTCGGAGACGGCTCCCAATTGACCAACGTTGCAGCTGCGGAGATAGGTGACAACTCAATTACCTCGGCTAAAATCACCGACGGTACCATCGCCGACACCGATGTGGCCACCGACGCCGCCATCGCTTATTCGAAGCTGAGCATCGGCACCGGCGACATCCCATATTCCAAGCTGACCGTGGCCGACAACGATATCCCGTTCAGCAAGTTGACTGTCACGAAAACCGACATCACCGACCTGGGTATCCCGGGGTCGGACACGACCTTGAGCGAGACCGAGGTCGATAACTTTGTCTCCAACAACAACTATCTAACGTCGGTCACGTCCAACGACATCACCGACGGCACCATTACCGACGCCGACGTGGCCACCGATGCTGCCATCGCCTTCAGCAAGCTTAGTATCGCCAAGACCGATATCACCGGCCTGGGTATCCCGGGGTCGGACACGACCCTGAGCGAGACCGAGGTGGATAACTTCGTCTCCAACAACAACTATCTGACGGCGGTCACGTCTACCGACATCACCGACGGGACCATCGCCGACGCCGACGTGGCCACCGACGCTGCTATAGCGTTCAGCAAGCTTGCCATTGCCAAGACCGACATCACCGGCCTGGGTATCCCGGGGTCGGACACGACCTTGAGCGAGACCGAGGTGGATAACTTCGTTTCCAACAACAATTACCTGACGGCGGTGACGTCTACCGACATCACCGACGGGACCATCGCTGACGCCGACGTGGCCACCGACGCTGCTATAGCGTTCAGCAAGCTTGCCATTGCCA
>CAYSPT010000003.1:51611-54354 GCA_964432985.1 uncultured bacterium | reverse complement strand
CGGTCACCTCTATAAACATCACCGATGGCACCATTGCCGACGCCGATGTAGCCACAAATGCGGCCATTGCGTTTTCGAAGCTGAATATTGTCAAGACCGACATCACCGACCTGGGTATTCCCGGTGAGGACACGACCTTGAGCGAAAACGACGTGGATACCTACGTAGCCGACAACGGCTACCTGACGGCGGTCACCTCTATAAACATCACCGATGGCACCATTGCCGACGCCGATGTAGCCACCGATGCTGCCATCGCGTTTTCGAAGCTTTCCATCGCCAAGAGCGACATCACCGCTCTGGGCATTCCCGGCGAAGATACCGATACGACCTACACCGCCGGAACCGGTATAACGATCGAAGGAACGACAATCAGCGTTTCAGGAATAAGCTCGAGCAGCCTGGACGCCGCCGACAGTGATCCCGCCGACGCGCTGATCGTAGACAATGCAGGACTGGTAGGTATCGGCACCAGCAGCCCCACCAACATTCTGCACATCGAGCACACCAATCCCGTTATCGCCCTGACCGAATCCGACGCCGGGCCCAAAACCTGGTACTTCGGAAGCGACAGCGGCGGGTTCAACCTAAGCAATTCTGATGGAAATACACCGGTTTTCGTAACCGCTGCCGGCAACGTGGGTATCGGCTCGCTCAGTCCCGCCGACGCGCTCGATGTTGTGGGCAACATCGCCACCACTGGAATTGTCAAGGTAGGCGGCAACATAATAGAGCTGAGCCCTGGTTTCGCCGCCGGTAGTATCCGGTACCAGTCGACTGTATTGGGCTTCTATGGCGGTACCGGTGGTATTGCGCTCAAGGATTCAGGCGGCACCAACAAGGTTGTTATGCTGAACAGCGGTAACGTCGGTATCGGCTCCGCCAGCCCGACCACGGCCCTGGATGTCGTGGGCACGGTCACGGCCACGGCTTTCGTGGGTGACGGTTCGGGATTGACCGGTCTCGGCAGCTCGGGTGGTGTTATCAATGAAGGATCCACCACCATCGGGGCCGACAGCGTTTCAAACGGTACCGGTGTGATTTCGCTGCAAACGAGAACAACCACAAGATTGACCGTGGCCAACACCGGCAACGTGGGTATCGGCACCGAAACTCCCGCCGCCCTGCTGGACGTGCAGGGCGCCGCCCAGTTCGGCAGCGGGAACGTCGACCTGATCAACGGCGACGGCAAGATCGCCGGGATATCGTCCACCTATTTCGCTTCTCTTGACGGATCGGCCCTGACTTCGCTCAACGCCAGCAACCTGGCTTCCGGTACGGTTGACAACGCCCGTCTCGACGCCGACCTGCAGGACCTGGCCGACGGTGAGTTGACGGCGTCGAAAGTGGCTGGCTCCTCCAACTGGGATACCGCCTACACCGACCGGCTCAAGTGGGACGGCGGCGCCACCGGGCTCACCCCCGCCACCGGCCGCACCTCCCTGGGTTTGGGCACCATCGCTACCCAGGGCGCCGACAGCGTCGACATCGACGGCGGCGCCATCGACGGGGCAACCATCGGCGGCAGCAGCGCCGGCGCCGGGACATTCACCTCGGTTTCCTCCGACACCATCAGTGAAAAGACCGCCGCCGCCGGGGTCACCATCGACGGCGTGCTTTTGAAAGACGGTGTCGTCACCGGCAGCGGCTCGGGCTTGACCGACCTTTCGGTGTCCAGCCTGGCCGACGACTCCATCGACTTCAGCAAGGTGTCCGACGCCCTGACCTTGGACGCCACCACCACCATCGACCTGGACACCAACACCGCCGACCTGAACATCGACGGCGGCACCCTCTACGTGGACAACGCCGGCAGCGTTGGTATCGGCTCGACGTCGCCGGGACAAGCGCTCGACGTGGCCGGGAATATCGGTTTGAGCGGCAACCTGGTGCTCCCCACAACCGCGTCATCATCCGCCGGGGTGATACAGCTCGGCTCGAACCGGTTTGCCCACAATTACGGTACGCAGAATACCTTCGTCGGCGAATACGCCGGCAACTTTACCGGTACCAGCACGGGCAATACCGCCGTTGGCAACTCGTCGCTTGATGCGTTCACAACGGGAGAGTTCAACACCGCTGTCGGCTTCGCGTCGCTTGGCTCCACCACGACGGGTTACTGGAACACCGGTCTTGGAAAGGGAGCTCTCTATAGCAACACGGAAGGGCACAGGAATACCGCGGTTGGGCTCTCGGCATTGTATTCCACTACGACGGGATATCTAAATGTGGCCGTGGGTGGCGCTACCTTGTATACAAACAGCACTGGATATAAAAACACGGCTGTAGGTTATGGTGCAGGCAATAAGACAGCGGACGGTGTGGAAAATACCTTGATCGGCTATGATGCCGGATTCAATAATGTCTCGGGCTCCGGTAATGTCATGATCGGGAATCAAGCGGGATGGTCTGAAACCGGCTCCAACAAGCTGTATATCCACAACACGGCTGCTGACAAGGATTCCTCCTTGATATACGGCGATTTCAACAGCGATGTGCTGGCTTTCAACGGCAGCGTCGGTATCGGCACTTCCGCTCCGGGAACCAAGCTGCATGTTCTTGGCACCACCCATGCCTTCGAAGCCGGATCGTACAGCAACTTCACCAGCGCGGCCAACTCCAGCAGGGTGTACATCGGTAAGACGGCCACTGCCGGCATTGCCAGTGTGATCTTCCGAGACGCGGGCGCTCTGCGGGGCGAAGTAGGCCTTACGGGAGACAACAGCTTTCACTTCAAGACCGC
>CAYSPT010000003.1:28153-51511 GCA_964432985.1 uncultured bacterium | reverse complement strand
CAGCCCGGCGGCAAAGCTTGATGTCAATGGGCTTGGCAGTTTCGGCTCCGGCCTGCATTCCAGGAATTTCACCAGCGATGTCTCCTCGCTTCCCAACAGCGGGCAGGGCCTGCACCTGCAGTGGAACCGCAGCAGTGGGGGGCAGTCCTGGATACTCAACCATAAAGGCGGCGCCAACGGAGGCATGATCTTCGGCGATATAAGCGGCTCCACCGTCACCCAGTGGATGAAGCTAAACGGTTCGGGCAACCTATCCATCGGCCCGGGTGACGCGGGGGCGGTAAAGCTGCAGGTTGAAAGCGACAACACGAACGCCACGGATATCAGGTTGAAGAACACTTCTACGAACGGCCATAGCTGGGCTATCAGCAGTATAGGACAATTGAGTTCTATCGGTGCCGGAAAACTCAATATCTTCGATGAAACCGCCGGCGCGGCACGGTTGACCATCGATACTTCCGGCAACGTCGGTATCGGCACCTACAGCCCCGGCGACAAACTCCATATCTACGGTTCGGGCACCACTGGTATGAGGATCGATTGCCCCGACGGCTCTTCAACGTTTTACGACCTGTATGAAAACGGCACGATCAAAGCCAATATCTGGTGGGATGGAGCCAACGATTACTTCGGTGTCAACGGGCAGGGGACGACCACCGCTCTGAATGTATCCGGCGGCAACGTCGGTATCGGTACCACCACCGCGAACAATATTCTCACTGTAGTGCAGAGCTCCGCCACTGATCCCATCGCTGATGCCTGGACCACCTACAGTTCGCGGCGCTGGAAGGATAATATCCAGAGCCTCGATCACGCCCTTCAGCAGGTGATGGACCTCCGGGGTGTCCGGTACACCTGGAAGAATGACGGCAAGGAAGACATCGGGTGTATCGCCGAGGAGGTGGGGGTCGTGGTACCGGAGCTGGTGCTCTGGGAGGAAAACGGCGAGGACGCCCGCAGTATCGACTACGGCCGGATGTCCGCTATCCTGATCGAAGCCGTCAAGGAACTCAAGGCACAGAAGGATTCCGAGATCGAGACCCTCAAAGCCCGGAACGCCGAGATAATGTCGCGCCTGGAGGCGCTTGAACGGCGGTAAGGCAGGAGCCTGGGGTCTCCTTCATAGGGTTGTATCAGATTTGGTACAATTGTCTCAAATCTGATACAACCTGTAGCCAGGCACCCCTGCCCTGAATCTTAAATATCCATGCTTGAGTTTTCACCTAACCAGGTCAGGTGCGCACGGTCAGGTACGCCCGCTCTGTTCAAGCGCGCTCGCTCTGTCCTCCGTGCCGTATCTTGACGAAAATCCGCTTATAGATTATAGTATGCGACTGTTTATTATATAAATATGGCATGAAAAATAGATTCGCTGATCAAGTATGTCTTCCTACTTGATCGGAGGATCGGCGCATGACTTATGTGGATTGTCCGGTAAATCCGGACAATGACGGTACCGGCCAAACTGCACAACGAATTAGGGAATAGAGTATATGGCTGATATATTAATAGGGACTATTCTCATTTTCTTCTCTCTGAGCACCGTGACCTGGCTCACGCTGTGGAGCCGGCACACCATCGATATGATCGCCGACAAGGACCTGCACTCGGCGCGTGAGATCCAGAAAGAGCTGAAGAAATGAGCAGCGATCCCCATCTGAAATCGGAGCTGTCCCGCGATCTCACCCTGATGCACGTCACCATGATGGGTGTGGGGATGATGATCGGCGCCGGGGTGTTCCTGGGTATCGGCACCTCCATCGCCCACGTGGGGCCCGGCGGGGTGCTGCTGACCTTTGCCTTAAACGGCGTTATCGCCATTTTCTCGGCTATGTCGTACGCTGAGTTGAGTTCCGCCATCCCCCGTGCCGGCGGCGCCTATAATTTCGCCCGGGTGGGCTTCGGACGGGGCACCAGCTTCGTCGCCGGGTGGATGGAGTGGTTCGCCTCATCGGTGGCGGGAAGCATGTACGCCATCACCTTCGCTATCTACACCATCCGGTACCTTCAGACCCTGGGGCTGCTTCAGTGGGTGCCGTTCAGCACGAATGTCACGGTAAAACTGACGGCCCTGCTGGTGGCGGTATTTTTCCTGTGGATCAACTACCGCGGCGCCTCCGAGACCGGCAAGGTGGGAGCGTTCTTCACCCTGGGGCAGACCGTTTTCATGCTCCTGATCGGCGCGGTGGGTATCGTGGTGGCGCTGAAGAATCCCGAGCGTCTGCAGAACTTCGAGCCGTTCCTGCCTAACAAGTGGCTGCCGCTTCTGGGCACCATGGGGTTCACCTACGTGGCCTTTGAAGGTTTCGAGGTCATCGCCCAGGCCGGTGACGAGACTGTCGACCCCAAGCGCAACCTGCCAAAGGCCATGCTCTACTCGGTCTACCTGGTGACGGTGACCTACGTGCTGGTGGCCTTCGCCTCCATCGTGGCGGTCAAGGCCAGCCCCGATCTGGTCAGAACGGTGGCCGCACCAGGCGGTACACTGGGAGAGACCCTGGTCCCCTGGGAGTGGATCGCCCAGTTCCAGGAGCGCGGTTTTGGCGAGGCGGTGGCACAGCTGATGCCCTTCGGCAACTTCCTTTTGACCCTGGCGGTGATCTTCGCCTCCACCTCTGCGCTCAACGCCACGGTGTACTCGGCCACCCGGGCAGCCTACGCCCTGGGACGCGACCGGATGCTGCCGTCGTTTTTCGCACTGATCTCCGAAAAGACGAAAACCCCCTGGTCGGCGCTGGTGCTCACCGGGGTGCTGCTGATCGTGGTGGCGGTGTTCCTGCCGACGCTTGATGTGGCTTCCAGCGCCAGCATCATGTTTTTGTTCCTGTTCTTCATGGTGAACGTCTGCGTGATAAAAATACGCCGCAACATGGGCGACGAGCTCAATTACGGATTTTTGATGCCGCTGTTCCCGTTGTTTCCCATCCTGGCCATCATCTGTCAGTGCGTGCTGGCGGTGTGGCTGGTACACATGAGCCTGATCGCCTGGATCATCGCCCCGGCCTGGATACTCTCGGGCTGGTTCCTGTACAAGGTGTACGGGATAACCCACGTGAAGGCCACCGAGGACGAGATACTGGTGCTGGAGGAGAAGGAAACCTTCGTGGAAGGCGACTACAAGGTCATGGTGCCGGTGGTGGACCCGGCCAACGCCCTGAACCTGGTGCGGGCCGCCTATCGGTTCTGTGCCGCCAAGAAGGGTGGGGTAAGGCTGCTGAACATGGTGGAGGTCCCCGAGCAGGTGCCGCTCTCGGATGCGGACCGCTACATGATGGAAGGCCGCGAGGCTATCGTGGAGGCCCGGCTCTACCTGGAGCCTTCCTTCCCGGTGAGCACCACCATGCGGTACTGCCGGGCGGTCCCCCGGGGTATCGTGAGCGCCGTACGGGAGAGGAACACCGACCTGCTGCTCATGGGGTGGCACGGGCAGCCTCGCTCCCGGATGTTCACCTTTGGCAGCACCGTTGACGCCGTGGTGGAAAGGACTCCTTGCGACACCATCATCCTCAAGGATTACCGGTTCCACCAGTTCAAGCGGATACTGGTGCCGCTGGCAGCTGAGCTCAACGGGGTGTTCGCTCTTGAAACCGCCGGGATACTGGGGGAAAAGAATGCCGAGATCGTAGCCTTGAAGGTGGAGACGGACCGCCCCCGGCCCTTCGACATTCAAGCATTCGTAAAAGATAACCTGGAAAAGACCGGCCTGGATCCCGAGCAGATAAGCACCAAGATCATCCGCTCAAGCGGTATCGTCAAGGCCATCCTCGAAGAAGCGGAAGATTATGACCTGGTTATCCTTGGCTACACCCGGGTGCCGCTTCTGTACCGGGTGGGGCGCCGGTCGATACCCGAGGTCATCGCCAGGAGGTATGACGGGCCACTGGCCATCGTGCGCGCATCCGGCGGATTCAGATCCTGGATCAGACGGTGGCTGTAATCCGGGTAATGCGGTTGTGTGTGTTGTTGTAAGGTGATGTGACCGGTCACGATAGGACGCGGTGTCCGGACTGTCCATATCAATTGAGAATTTCCACCACGAGGTTGCGGAAGTGCCGGCAGGTTCAGGTAATATGGATGACGGCTGATGATGGTGCGGCGGAATCCTGGCAGCACCGGTGTACGTTTGTCTACTGGGAGGGAAATAATGTCACTGAATAGCGGGGTGCCCGGGCGCAGGGGTTTTATCAAGAACTTCTGGAATTTCTTGAAAAACAACAAGAAGCTCTGGCTGCTGCCTATCGTCATCTTCGTTGTCCTGGTGGGGGTGCTGCTGGTGGTCTTCGGTGATTCGTTTCTCATTCCTTTTATCTACGGTCTCTTCTAATCCGGAGGACTTCGCGATACAACTGAATACGTTGTGAATGATTGGATTTGCCAGAGGGAAGGTACACGATACGCATGCAGCACGATAGCGATGAGGTGACATCCGGATCTTATCCGTCAAATGGGGAGGCTTCCCCGCAGAAGGGCAGTATACCCCAGAAGATAGCAGCAGTTTTGTTCGGGATCTTCCTGTGCCTGGTGCTGATGGAGCTGGTGACCCGGGCCGGCTATTTTATGTTCAATTCTCTGCAAGACCGGCGCAACCGGGCGGCGCTAAAACAGAAAGACACTATTTGTGTGCTGTGCCTGGGAGATTCAATGACCGCCCTGGGGGGACTGGATTCGTGGCCCCGCCAGCTCGAACAAGTGCTCAACGAAACTTCCGGAGATTCGAAATACACCGTGATCAACAAGGGGCGGGTGGAAGCGAACACCGCTTACATGGCAGAACATTTTGCGGAGTTTATCGAGCAGTACCGGCCCCGTGCCGTGGTCATGATGACCGGAATCAACGAAGCAGGTGTCTTGTTCTACCGGGGTATTTCTGGGCAGGACTCGGCCCTGTTCAAGAAGCTCAAGTCCTACAAGGTCATGCGTCTCATCTGGCACCACCTGACCAGCGGCGAAGAGCAGTTCAGCCCTCCCGAGAACATGTATACCAACCCGGCCACCCGGCACAATTTCGACGTGATGTCCCGTGCCGCCCGGGAGCGTGGGATCAAGCTGGTGATCGTCCAGTATCCCGTGCGCCCGCTAAAGCCGCTGCGGGAGTTGTTTGACGCCGGCGACCCGGTCGCTGATTATGAATCCCGCCGATCTGAAGGCATTATGTTTGTGGACAACGAGCAGAATTTTAAAAAGATCCTCGCCGGCGAGCCGTACGAAGAGGTATTTAAAGACCGGTTCGGCGGGGATTTCGGCCACTGCACCGCCCGGGGTAACCTGCTGGTGGCTAAGGCCGTGGCTGAAACAATCATCCGGGAGGCCGGTTTAAACGCCGGAATCCCATCGGAATAAGGGCAAGAAAGAGGCTCAATGATGGAAACACTCAAACGTGTTACCGGCGTCATCGTCAAGTTTGTGCAGAAGATATTGATCTTCATCTGCCTGGTGCTGCTGTACATTATCGGACTCGGTCTTACCTATCCGCTGGTCTACCTGTTCAGCCGCCGGCGGCTGGTACCGGCTGGACCGGTTGATAACTCGTACTGGCTGGAAGCCGAAGGTTACGAGGCCAGCATGGAGGAGTGCGAACGGGAGTCGTAAGCGGATTGGCCCGGGCTGCTTCAGCGGCCCGGACCGGGCACGGCAAATGAACGTGATTGTTAGGAGATACGCGGATGGGCAGGATATTCGAAGCCATAAAGGAGATGTTCCAGAAGGTCGGCTTCATCCTGAAAGAAATGTGGTACATGATCCGGCGGCACAAGATGTACCTGCTGGCGCCGGTCCTCATCATGCTGGCGTTTCTGGCGTTTATAGTGTACTACATCGGCCCTTCCGTGATTATATCGTTTATCTACGCCGGGGTGTGATGAGAAGCGCCGGCCTGATGCCGACGTTAATGAAATATACGTGGATAACTAATCGTGGATTAAATAGTGAATTATTGATAGGAACAGATAGGTGAGGTAACCATGAACGTACTGGGAATATCCTGTTATTATCACGACGCGGCGGTCTGCCTGGTCCGCGACGGCAAGGTGGTGGCGGCGGCCCAGGAGGAGCGGTTCACCCGCGATAAGAACTCCCCCGCCTTTCCCATCAACGCCGTCAACTACTGCCTGCAGGCGGGAAAGATCAGCGTCTACGACATAGATTTGGTGGGATTCTACGAGAAGCCGTTTCTCAAGTTCGCCCGGGTGATCATGGAGCACCTGCGCTCCTGGCCGTTTTCCCTGAAGAACTTCCTGGACACCATGCCGCCGTGGCTCGAGGAACGCCTCATCCTGCCCATGAAGATAAAGAAAGATGTGGGGTATGTGGGAAAGGTGCTGTTCGTCAAACATCATCTGTCCCACGCGGCCAGCACCTTTCTGGTGTCGCCGTTTCCCGAGGCGGCCATCCTGGTGGTGGACGGGGTGGGGGAGTACGCCACCGCCAGTTACGCCCGGGGCAAAGGAATCGAAATCGATGTGCTCAAGGAGATCCACTACCCCGACTCTCTCGGCCTGCTGTACGCGGCTGTCACCACCTTCCTGGGATTCCAGGCGCTCAGGGGCGAAGGCAAGGTGATGGGGCTGGCCAGTTACGGCAAGCCCATCTGCCTGGACATGTTCAAAAAGATGGTGGAGATAAAGCCCGACGGCAGTTTCCGGATGGACCACAGCTATTTCGGTTTCAATAAGGGAACCAGGATGTACAGCGAGAAGTTCGTGGACCTCTTCGGCCCGCCCAGGGAGCCGGAAGCTGAAATCAACCAGCGGCATTGCGATATCGCCGCCAGCCTCCAGCGCTTCACCGAGGACATCCTGGTGGATATGGCCCGGCACCTGCACGATGTAACGGGTCTCGACAAATTGTGCCTGGCCGGGGGAGTATTTCTCAACTGCGTGGCCAACACCCGAATACTCGAAGAGACACCCTTCACGGATATCTTCGTGCAGCCCGCCGCCGGTGACGCCGGCGGGGCTTTAGGGGCGGCCATGTACGTCTACAACACGCTTTCGGGGTACCCGCGCAACGAGGTGATGCTGCACGCCTACCTGGGGCCCGACTACCTGAGCGAGCAGATCCGACGCTCCCTTATCAACGCCAACCTGGAGCTCAGACAAATCAACTGCCCCGAGCTGTACTGCGTGGTGGCAGAGAAGATCGCCGCCGGCGAGATCGTGGGCTGGTTCCAGGGACGCTGTGAGTTCGGCCCCCGGGCGCTGGGCAACCGCTCCATCCTGGCCGATCCCCGCAATCCGGACATGAAAGAGATGCTTAACTCGAAGGTGAAACACCGCGAACCGTTCAGACCTTACGCGCCTTCGGTTCTGCTTGAGAAGGCTCACGAGTACTTCGAAATGTCCGTTGCTTCTCCCTTTATGCTGCAGGCTCCCCGGGTGCTGGAAAACAAGCAATCAGAGGTTCCCGCTATCACCCACGTGGACGGGACGGCCCGGGTGCAGACGGTGAGCAAGAATGCCAATTCACGCTACTGGCACCTCATCAAGGAGTTTGAAGCGATCACCGGGGTGCCCATGGTGCTCAACACCTCGTTCAACCGGCGGGGCGAGCCCATCGTTTGCTCGCCCGACGACGCCATCAAGTGTTACCAGCGAAGCGAAATTGACTGCCTGGTTATGGGCAACTACATCGTGGAACGAGAGACGGGCGGTACTGAAGAACCTGCAGGTGAGGAGCCTGCGGCTTACGAGCCTGCGGATTACGAGCCTGCGGCTGACGAGCCGAAGGCTGACACACCGGATAAAAAATGAAAACGAGGAGTATTCCTTTTTTAGCCTTATTCTGTTGCCTGCTGCTGGCATCCCGGGTATGTCCGGCTGAGGAACCGTCCACCAATCCGCTTGAGGTGTTTATTAAGACCAACGCGGTACCGGCGGTTCAGTTCGTCGTCGAAAAATGCCGGGAGTACCCGGTGGTGCTGATAGGGGAGCACCACTGGATACACCAGCAGGTCACCTTCGTCAAAGATGTAGTAGGACCCGTGTACTCCCAGGCCGGGGTGACCAATATCATTCTGGAATTCGGCTCATCCGATATCCAGCCTGCAGCGAACCAATTTTTGAACGCCCCGCAGCTCGACGAATCGTCCCGCGCTTTGATCTACGGTATTCTTCGGTCGGTGGACCGTCCCATCGGCTGGGGATACCGGGAATATTACGATCTGTTCGAAGAAATATGGAACATCAACAGGACCCGGCCGCAGAGCCAGCCGCCTGTCACTATCTGGTTGGCCAATTACGAGACGGACATCTATGCCGAGGTGGAAAAGACCTGGTTGCAGACATTTGAAAAGTGGGGTCGACGCTTCGACTCCTTGATCGAGCTCAACCAGTACTATACCCAGCACCAGGATGAATTCTTCCAGCTGGCCCAGACCCACATGGCCGAACTGACCGAACTGAAGCAGCGGGGTGAAGCGCTCCAGAAAGCGGATTCCCGGATCAAGGAGGAAACCGTATTCAGACTCGTCTCCGAGATACTTAAACGCGGGGAGCGGGTGCTCGTCTACGCGGGGCTCAAACACACCTGCCACTTGCCGGTCTACGCCAAAAACTCCGCCGGGTCGCTTGTATACCGGGCATTTCCCGGAAAGACATACTCTATCGTTCTCAATACAACCGAGAGCATAGCAGGGAATGAGAACCACAAACGCAGCCCCGCCGGCGGGGCCATCGACCGGGCGGTGAAGAGACTGGGGCTGGAAAACATCGGGTTCGACCTTACAACTGGACCGCCAGGACAGCTTGTACAGCCGTTTTTCTATTCATCAATTTTCGCTAATGCTCACGACACCAAATGGTTATTCAGCGATGCCTTCGACGGATTCATCTACCTGGTACCCCCCCGGCATTACCGGCCGGTTGAAATGCTGCCTGATTTTTTCGATACTGCCTCGGAGCACTACCCGTCGGTCCTCAAGCGCTTGAAGGACGTGGATCACTCTGACAAGATAATCGATGCAGCCAAACAGGACGGACCCTGAAGAGCCGGGATCTGACCTTCATTCGGTGGCGTAGAGTAAGAACCAGCCGAAAAAGAGACCGCTGAGGCCGCCGGCCCTGATTACCGCCACCCCCAGTTTTCGGACCGTATCGAGTCTCCGCTGTATAAATTTATTACCTATCAGCAGCACTATCACGCCGGAAACAACGATCACTACTCCGATGACTTTTATCACCCGGGGAAATCGTGTCGAATCGGCGGTGTGAATGAAAAGGCCGCCAAGTACCAGCCGGACGGCGGCGGCGAGACGCAGCGGAGTCGTTATCGTGAGGTGCTTCAGAAGCTTGAGCAGACAGCCCGGAAACACGATGGCAAAAAGGCTAATGAGGAAAACAACAGCACCAAGAAGAGGTATGATTACGGCCACGGGTCAGTCCTCCTTCTTTTCCGGTCACTACCCGGCCTTGAATATTCTCATTTCCGTGAAGATCTTACGGACCGTATACGAACTCGTCCCGTTCTTTTGAAGACAGGAACCGGGCAATGCGTTTACCCGCCAAACCGTCACCGAAAGGATTATCCGCCGCGGGTGCATCATTCTTTTCCAGGCCGTGCAGCATGGCTTTAACCGCGTCGATTATTCCCTGCCGGGCGGTCCCGGCAACCACGGTTACACCTGCTTCCACACCCTCGGGGCGCTCGGTTACATCCCGCAGCAGGACCACCCGTTTGCCAAGTGACGGCGCTTCTTCCTGCACCCCGCCTGAATCGCTGAGCACCAGGTGGCAGCGCTGCATCAGGACGAGAAAATCCGTGTAGGGCAGGGGATCTATCAGGTGAATCCGGGGGTGTCCGGTCAGCAGTTCGTTTACCGGCTCTTTCACCCGGGGATTCGGGTGGACCGGGTAAATGAACCGCAGGTCCGTTATCTGGTCGGCCAGGTCCCGGATGGCCCGGCAGATTTCCCGCAGGGGGCCGCCGAAGCTTTCTCGGCGGTGACAGGTGACCAGTATGGTCCGCCCGTCTTTTTCGGTAAGCTCATTGACTCTGGTATCTGCAGGCTCGGGATTACCCTCCAGAATGTGCTGCAGGCTGTCCACCACCGTGTTGCCGGTGACCAGGATGGATTCCTCCGGGATGGTTTCCTTGAGAAGGTTTTCTTTCGCCCAGGCGGTGGGAGGGAAATGAAACGAAGCCAGCCTGGACGTCAGTCTGCGGTTCATTTCCTCGGGAAACGGGACGTACATGTCGGCGGTGCGAAGACCGGCTTCCACGTGGTACACCGGTATGATTTCGTGGTACGCAGCCAGAGCCATGGCCAGCGTGGTGGTGGTGTCGCCCTGGACCAGAATCCCCCTGGGTGAGATCTCCGCCAGGATATCGTGTGCTTTTAACAGCGCCCGTGACAGCACTTCCTGCGGCGTCTGGCCGGGTTTCATGAGGTTTAAATCGTGGTCAATGCGCAGGGGGAAAATCTGAAGCACCTGGTCGAGCATCTGGCGATGCTGGGCGGTAGCCAGCACGAATGTCGGTTCGTTCAGAGCTTCGAGCTGCTGGAATACCGGGTATAGTTTGATGGCTTCCGGCCTGGTTCCGAAGGCGATCATCCATGGTTTTGTCATCTGCTTCATCTCCATTAGAAACGCTGCTACAAAACTAGTGAAACATCCAGCCTCTTGATTGTACCGTCATCCTGCAGATTTGTCACGTGCCTACGCACCTGCATACCGGTACCCGGAATGATAAGATCAGGAGAAAGGTCCGCCAGGGGATAGATAACAAAGTCCCTGTCCGATATCCGCGGATGCGGCAGCACGGGATCCGGAGATGAACGGATGATGTCTCCAAACAGCAGCAGGTCGAGATCGATAACGCGCGGGCCCCGCGGCCGGGATCGGACTCTTCCCATGACGGTCTCGATTTGTAGAAGACGATTAAGAAGCTGCTCCGGGTCCAATGGTGTGGAAAACTCCGCCACCGCATTGAGAAAATCAGGCTGGTCCGTTATTTCCCGGGCCGGGGAGGAGTACAGTGGAGAAAGCCGCAGCAGTTCGATTCCGTTATCGCTCTTGATGAGGGTAAGGGCCTGCCGCAGGTTGTGCCCCCTGTGCCCGAGGTTTGATCCGAGACCGATGTAGCCGGTAACGTGCTGCTGACTAGAAATCATCGAAATCGATGTCTCCACCGGCGGGTCTCTTGGATTTCCAGGCTGCACCGGTTATCTTGCTTTCCCGTGACGATTTCAGCAGGTTGAGCGCTTTTTCACGCAGTTTCCGCCGCCGCCGTTCTTCCGGGGTCTCGTCCGGATACATATCGTCTTCGGTTTCTTCCACATCCTTCTTGGGTGGGAGGACCTCGTCTTCCATCTCTGCCAGGTCGCTCAGGGACATGGGCGTGGACGGACCGGAAGGCGCTGCTGGTGTTGCTCCTTCCGCGGTTTTTTCCGGCAGATCGGGAAGAAGGCTCGAGTCAATCTTGGGGATTATCTCTATTTTAAGCTTGGTTCCGCAGGTCAGACAGTACTTGTACTCTATTCCGCAGTCGGGACACCGGATGGTGATTTTCTCAATTAAGGCCATGATCTTGGTGAGAGCCTCGGCTCTCAGTACTCCGGCGTCCTCGAAGCTCTCCATGTCCTGCATGATCATCTTTTTGACGTCAGCCTGTGGCCCCTTGCTTTTCATATCCTTTATCTTTTCGCGGACTTTCTCATCCTTGGTGAGTTCTTTACCCTTGTAGATCCATTCACCGCTGACATCGTCCTTCTCGAAGTCGTCGAACTCTATTTTCACGTTTTTGACACCGCGGATGGAGCGGATCATTTCTTCAATCAATCCCATTTCCTTGGGAAGTTCTTCCACTTCCTTGGTAAAACCGATAAAAACCAGGGCGCCGCCGATGAAAACAACACCGGATGATGTTCTGTAGGTAACCTTGGTGACATCGATTCGGCGCTTGGTAAGCAGCCTCCTGATGTGGTTGTTTATCTCAAGATCGCTCATCTGACCGCTAGCCATAGTATGCTTCCTCTCCTTCTCTTCTCGATCGAAGGGCTTTATTTTTCAAGGGGTCCTGGATATTGCAGCAGTGACCCTCAATACCTCTGACATCTGTTTTACGTCGTGGACCCGTAGTATGTCAACTCCCCTGAGCACTGAAACTGCTACCGCGGCCATGGTTCCATTCAGCCTTTCTTCGGGGCCCAGATCCAGTATCTGCCCGATGAATGACTTCCTGGACGGGCCGATGGCCACCGGGTACCCGAGTGACTGAAAGGCGTCCAGGTGGTTCATTATCTCGAGATTGTGCGAAAGCCGTTTACCGAAACCAATACCCGGATCGATGATTATTCTGTCCGGGGTGATGCCGTTGTCCCGCGCGAAACGGGCCCGTTCACTTAAAAATTCGCTGATTTCCGGTATGACTGCCCGGTAAGTGGGCGACTGCTGCATGCTCTGGGGTGAACCCTGCATGTGCATAAGAATAACCGTGGAGCCCGAATCCGCCGCGACCTCCGACATTTTTTCATCAAATGTTAGCGCCGTGATGTCGTTGATGACCGTTACACCTCTGTCCACTGCTTCTCGGGCAACACGGGCCCTGAAGGTGTCTATAGACAGAGGGCAGTTCACCGCTTCTCTCACTTTTTCCAGGGCCGGCAGAAGCCGTGAGAGCTCGTCTTCTTCAGAAATGGAAACCGAGCCGGGCCGTGTGGACAGGGCCCCGATATCGATGATGTCGGCACCGTCCTCCTCCATTTGGCGTGCATGACGGGCTGCCCGGTCGGGATCAATGCAGCATCCGCCGTCGTAGAAGGAATCGGGTGTCACATTAAGTATCCCCATAATGAGTGGATTCTCAAATGTATTGTACCGTCGCTCTTCGATCACTACTTCTCGACCTGGGGCAGATGTGAGCGCTTCGATGGCTCCTTCTATCTGCCGGGAAATGGCCGGTCCGCCCAGCGGTTGCTCTTTGAGTTTCACTGCCACCTGCCGGTACGTGGCCAGGGTGCCCATGAGGACTACATCCGAAGAAACCACTTCGCAGGATACCACCCCTTTACTGACGGCGGCTTCTCCTCCTGCAGAAAGGACCTCCTGCTTGAGGATGTTGCAGGCAGCAGCGGGAATATCGTTCAATCTGAGGATATAGAAGAGGGCTTTCTCCCTCATCTTGCGTATACCACCGGGGTGAACGCCGATTTCCTTGAAAAGTTCATCAGCCTGCTGAAGACTTTCCAGCCGGTAGGCTGAAATAGGTGGACGATGCATAAGCGGCTGTGTCTAAACCTCCTTGCCCAGCAGTGCGAGTACCTCGGCCCGCGCCGGATGGTGTTTCCTGAAAACACCCCTGACAGCCGATGTTATGGTTATTGTACCAGGTTTCTGAGCTCCTCGCATACTGAGACAAAGATGTTCCGCTTCGATGATTACCATGACTCCCAGCGGTTTGAGCAGTTTCATCAAGGCATCGGCCACCTGCTTGGTAAGTCGTTCCTGCACCTGGGGACGCCGGGCAAAGTGCTCCAGAACTTTGGCCAGGCTCGAAATACCGGCAACCTTACCGCGGGAAGGTATGTAAGCGATATGCGCTTTCCCCATGAAGGGGACCAGGTGGTGTTCACAGGTGGAATAGAACCTGATATCGCGTATAAGCACCAGGTCGTCGTGTTTCTCCATACGAAACGAGGACAACTCCAGAGGCGGATCATTTTCCAGTCCGGAAAAGAGCTGCTGGAACATTTCAGCAACGCGTGCAGGGGTTTTCTCGAGGCCGGGCCGGTCGGGGTTTTCTCCGATACCTTCAAGTATGAGCCTCACCCCGCGGGCAATACGGTCGCTGTCCATTACGTTTCAGCGCCTACGAGATCGTCTTCGGAATCGAAGGTAGGCTCGTCATCCTCCACTATCTCTTCCGGGGTGTCTTCCTCCGCACCGACCAGGATTTCTTCATCCTCGAGGGATTCTTCGGGCTCCGGTGGGGGAGGCGTGTAGGTACCGTCGAGAACAGCCGTCACTTCTTCCCCGGTGAGCACTTCCTGCTCTATGAGCACTTCGGCCAGCCGGTCCAGTTCTTCCCGGTGCGCGCTGATAAGGTCCATGGCACGGTGGTAGCAAAAGTCGATGACACGCCTGATCTCTTTGTCTATTTCAACCGCCGTTGATTCGGAAAAGTCACGGGACCTGGTGAGCTCCCGTCCAAGGAAGACCAGGTCATCAGTCTTTCCGAAAGTCATCGGCCCCAGTTCGTCGCTCATCCCCCACTCGCAGATCATCCGGTGTACGAGGTTGGTGGCGTGTTTCATGTCGTGCCCGGCTCCGGTGGTCAGATCCTCAAAGACGAGTACCTCCGCCGCCCGGCCGCCCAGTGTCATGGTAAGGCGGTCGATAAGCTGGGTCTTGGAAAAGTTGTGCACATCTTCCACCGGCAGCGTCCAGGTGGAACCGGCGGACATCCCACGGGGTATGATGGTCACCTTGTGCAGCGGGTCGCAGTGTTCCAGAAACGAGGCCACCAGTGCATGCCCGGCCTCGTGATAAGCGGTGTTCTCACGCTCCTTGTCACTTATGACCCGGCTTCTTCTTTCCGGGCCCATCATGACTTTGTCGCGTGCTTCTTCCATGTCCGTCATGGTTACGGTATCCTGATCGCGCCGGGCGGCCAGCAGAGCTGATTCGTTGATCAGGTTGGCCAGGTCGGCTCCTGAAAAATTAGGAGTACCCCGGGCGATCACTCTGAGCTCGACATCGGAATCCATGGGAATCTTGTCGACAGAATGTACCTTGAGTATTTCCTCACGCCCCTTGATATCCGGCAGATGGACCACAACCTGGCGGTCAAACCTGCCCGGTCTGAGCAAAGCCGGGTCGAGTACGTCGGGACGATTAGTGGCCGCGATGACGATTATTCCGGTGGTGTTGTCGAATCCGTCCATTTCCACCAGGAGCTGGTTCAGTGTTTGTTCCCGCTCGTCGTGCCCACCGCCCAGTCCGGCCCCTCGTTGCCGGCCTACGGCGTCGATTTCATCGATAAAGACAATGCAGCCTTTCCGGCTTTGGGCGGCGTGGCCCCGCGCCTGCTCGAAGAGGTCCCTGACCCTGGCTGCGCCAACACCGACGAACATCTCCACGAAGTCGGAGCCGGAAATAGTGTAGAACGGAACATCGGCTTCCCCCGAAATTGCCCTGGCCAGCAGCGTCTTACCGGTACCGGGAGGGCCTATAAGCAAAACGCCCCGTGGTATCTTCGCTCCCAGAGCGGTGAATTTCGCCGGGTACTTCAGATAATCGATGATCTCTTCCAGCTCTTCGGTAGCCTCGTCCACTCCGGCCACGTCTTCGAAGGTCACCCGGGTGCTTCCCTGGCCTCGAAGAATAGCCTTGCTCTTGCCGAAAGACATGGCTTTGCCGCCGCCACCCTGCATCTTCTGAAGCATGTAGATGAAAAACCCGAACAGGAGCAGGTAGGGAAACCAGCTCAGGAAGATGTTCCAGTAAATGGGATCTTTAGGAGGCAGGGCTTCGAAAACCTTTACGTTATTTTTCAGCCGCTCCACCAGTTTATCGTCACCGGGAGAATACGTGACAAACCGTCGTCCATCCAGGCGTTCACCGTTGGAAGTGTGCTGCTGGATGTGGTCCCAGAACTCCCCTTCAATGAGCCCCTTTTCCTGGATGCTCACCTTGCTTATGGACTTGTTTTCCACATGTTTAAGAAATGCGCTGTAGGTTAGCTTCACCGGCTGCTCCCGGGTGTCCATGACATCCGGCAGGATGAAAACCACCAGCGCAATGACTAAAATCAGGAAACTGATATTCTTTATATGCCGCTTCAAATCTAGGATACCTCCGTTTGCAGTGTAGCACAGAGGGTGGTTGCTGTCAATGAAATCCCCCCGTTTGCTACGTTCTATACTATTAAGAACTTCCAATATGCAAGTTCAGGTTCCCTATCGGCATAATTATAAATTTCACTAACAGCACAGATAGGATATTGTGTAGTATTTTCATTGGGTTTAAACGGCTGGCAGATACAAGGAGCTGTAATACAAATATTTTTCTGAATAACTGGCATTTATTAGTTCACCTCCAGAATAGGGAACAGGTTGCGAGACGGAAAGATTCTGTACTACAATGCTAAGAACTACCGATGTCAGAAAGCGCGCTAAACTAATGACTCATAAGGAACATCAAACGTTTAAAATCCTGACCTATGGGTGCCAGATGAATGAGCACGACTCAGGTGTTATGGAAGAGATTCTGACTGGCAGCGGTTTAGAACCCGCAAAGCTTCTTGATGACGCGGATGTCATCCTGATAAACACCTGCTGCGTGCGAGAGCGTGCCGAGGACCGTCAAAAAGGCAGAATCGCCTCGCTCAAACAGTACAAGACGCGGAATCGCGGCGTCGTTATCGGTGTGTGCGGCTGTATTGCTCAAAAAGACCGTGAGGAGCTCTTCGAGCAGCTTCCTCACGTTGATTTTGTCCTCGGCCCCCAGGCGATACGGGATCTGCCGCAGGTTCTGGAATCCGTCCGGTCCGGTACCCCCAGGGTGTGCGGCCGGTTCGATGACCGTGGAACGGTGATCACCGGCGCCCGGACCAGAAAGGGTGATGTCACCGCGTATGTCACCATCATGAAAGGGTGCGACAATTACTGTTCCTACTGTATCGTGCCTTTCGTGCGGGGCCGTGCCGTGAGTCGTCAGCCGGACGGCATCATTGCCGAACTGGAAGATCTGGCTGCAACCGGAGTTAAAGAGGTAACCCTGTTGGGGCAGAACGTGAACGCTTACGGACAGGACCTGAAATCGGGGATTACCTTCGTCGGTTTACTTAAGAGAATTGACGCCGCCGCTGTGGTATCACGGGTTCGCTTTGTTACGTCTCATCCGAAGGATTTTACTCGTGAATTGGTCGAAACGGTTGCTGCCGGGAAAAGCCTCTGTGAGTGTTTTCATCTCCCTGCCCAGGCTGGTTCGAACCGGGTATTGTCTGCCATGCGGAGAGGGTATACCCGGGAAGAGTATCTCGAAAAGACGGAATGGATACGAACGCTCATTCCGTCTTCTTCCATTTCCACCGATCTCATCGTGGGGTTCCCGGGGGAAACCGAGCAGGAGTTTCAAGAAACAGTGTCGCTGGTGGAAACGGTCCGCTTCGAACGGTCGCACACCTTCTACTATTCCCCCCGAAGCGGTACCACGGCGGCCCTTTTATCCGGTCTGCTGCCACTGGAAGAGCGCAAAGTGCGGTTGCGGGAACTGGTGGAAACGACCAACCGTACCACCGCCGGGCAGTCATCTGCCCTGAGCGGCTCCGTACTGGAGGTCCTGGTAGAGGGTCCGAGCAAGAAGGACCCCGCCAAGCAGATGGGCCGGACACGGTCGGACGCCATCGTGATATTCGAACACGCCGAACCGCTTACCGGGCAGCTGGTCATGGTTCATATAGATCAGGCCAGGCCCTGGACATTATTCGGACACCTGATCGATGATGTTTGGTAAAAGCTGATGTTTGGTAAAAGCTGATGTTTGGTAAAAGATGATGTTGGGTAAATACAGGGCTGTGGCATTTAGTTCTTGCGTTATCACCCTCTGATACGTTGGCATAAGATGGAAGGTAGTGAAGGGAGAACATTACATGGCAAGCGTTGTATATTTCGCCAATTTACGTTGCAGAAGCAACAAAGAAAGCCTACCGGCCAAGGTGGCCAGGTTGTATAGAAACGCCGGACTTGATGAATGGGTAAAGGAAAACGATCTGGTGGGTGTCAAACTGCACTTCGGTGAAAAGGGGAACGCTTCCTTTATCCGTCCCATCCTGGTCCGCCCGGTCATCGACCAGCTCAAGCAAAAGGGGGCGAAGCCGTTTCTCACCGACACCAACACCCTGTACATGGGTACCAGGTGGAACGCCGTCAGCCACTCGGAGTGCGCCGTGACCAACGGGTTTGCCTACGCGGTGGTCGATGCTCCCGTGATCATTGCCGACGGTCTCAAAGGGCGGGCGAAAGTGACGGTTCCCATCCCGGGTGGTCGGTGTTTGACCGAAGCTCACGTGGCCTGCAGTATTGCCGAATCTGACGGATTAATGGTCATGTCGCACCTCAAGGGGCACGAACTGACGGGATTCGGAGGAGCGCTTAAGAACATCGCCATGGGCTGCGCCAGCCGGCTGGGAAAACTCCACATGCACTCACAGGTTCAACCGGAAGTGAAAGAGGACCGGTGCGTCGGGTGCGGAGAGTGCGTGAGGGTGTGCCCGTCTGCTGCCGCCGTTTTCCCCCTAAAGGACCGCAAAGCGGTCATCAAGGATCGCAAAGCGGTCATCGACCAGGAAGCCTGTATAGGGTGCGGCGACTGCATCGTTGTCTGCCGTTTCGGCGCCATAGCGGTTGACTGGAACGAAGCTTCCTCTTCGGTGCAGGAAAAAGTAGCCGAGTACTGCGCGGGGATACTGGGGCACGGACTTCTCGAGAAATCGGGATACATGACGTTTGTCATGGATGTGTCACCGTACTGCGACTGTTACGGATTCAATGACCGGGGGATCGTGCCCGACGTGGGATTACTCGCCTCTCGTGACCCGGTAGCTATCGACCAGGCCGCGGTGGACCTGATTAACCGTCAGCCGGCCGACCGGCAGTCGGTGCTGGAAAGCAACCTGGAGCCGGGTGAAGACAAGTTCAAAGGGCTGTTTCCGAATATAGACTGGAGCATCCAACTGCGGCGCGCCGAAGAGCTTGGGCTGGGCTCCAGAGAATACGAGCTTAAAGAGATTTAGGAACGAAAATAATCTCCGTCCTTTCTACACTCACAGAGTAGAGGGCGGAAACGGTGATAGTGAACGATGAAAGACTCTGGAGTGGGAGTAATAGCATTGAGCGAGAAGAGATACCCCAGAAGGCTGGTTACTTACTATTGGTTTGTAGAACATGATTCAGTAACAATGTCAGTAAATCCCACCCTCTGAGCAGGAAGTGTAGAAAGATATGGCTGGTAGAGACAAGGACGGGCTTACCCCCATGATGTTTGGGCCTGGAGTTTGACTATGGCTGGGCGCGATAAAGACGGATTGACCCCTATGATGCGGCAGTACCGGCGCGTCAAGGCGGCGTATCCGAACACGCTCATCCTGTTCCGGCTGGGGGATTTCTACGAAACCTTCGAAGATGACGCCCGGGTCGCCGCCCGGGAACTGGATATCGTTCTTACCAGCCGGGGGACCGATCCCGACGGGCAGCCCATTCCACTGGCCGGTATTCCTTACCACGCACTGGATAATTACCTGGCCAGGCTTATCAAACGCGGTCTCAAGGTTGCCATCTGCGAGCAGGTTGAGGACCCTAAACTGGCCAAAGGCCTGGTCAAGCGCGAAGTCGTCCGTGTGGTCACTCCCGGGACGGTTACCGAGGAAGGGCTGCTAAAAGAGGACGAAAACAACTACCTGATGGGTCTGGCTTCCGATGGAGATCTCCTGGGCGTGGCGGTGGCGGATATTTCCACCGGAGCGTTCAGGGTGACCGAATGGCCCATGAGCTCCGCTCCCCAACTGCTGCGGGACGAGCTTATCAAGACGGTACCGTCAGAATGCATTCTTTCCCCTGATCTGGAGCGTAATCGCGGCATTCGCCGCAGTCTCAACGTGGTTCCGGATATTTTCGTAAGCCAGTACATTGATTGGGAAGAGAACCTGGCCGATCCCCTGTCTTATCTCGACCGGACGCTGACTCTTCATGAGGATGTCCGGTTTCGCCTGGCACAGAGCCGCCCCGCCGCCCTGGCCGCCGCCGGTGTTATGAGATATGTGAAAGCAGCCCTGATGACGTCGGTTGATCATCTCAACGGACTCGAGTGGGGTGAGCAGAGCAAGGTGATGAATCTGGACGCCGCCACCCAGACCAACCTGGAACTGGTCAGGTCTATCCGGGAAGGCGGTAAAAAGGCAACGCTTCTCTGGGTGCTTGACAAGACGGTAACAGCCCAGGGAGCACGCCTGCTGCGCCACTGGATTCTCAACCCGATGGTGGATGTTGGGGCAATCGCCGGACGGCAGGACCGGGTGGAATGTTTTTTCAACGATGGAATACTGCGCTCTGATGTGCGGACGATCATGCAGGATGTCCGCGATCTGGAACGACTGGTGGCCAAGGTGGTGTTCGGCAGCGTCCACGCCCGCGATTTACTGTTGATGAGCAGGTCACTGGCGGTCCTCCCGGACCTTCGTAAAATGCTTGGTTCTACCGATGTAGGTCATCTGCTGGAACCGGTCAAGGATTTTTCCGGTTTGTGCGGTGAGCTGGAACGTGCTATCAGGGAAGACGCCCCGGTCACCATCAAGGAAGGCGGCATCTTCAAACAGGGGTATGACGCGCAGCTGGACGAACTGCTGGAAGCCGCTTCATCGGCCAAATGTTACCTGGCTGGCCTGGAGTCCCGCGAGCGGGAGCGCACCGGTATCAAATCGCTCAAGGTAGGGTTCAACAAAGTGTTCGGCTATTACCTGGAAGTAACCAGGGCGAATCTCGACAAAGTGCCTGAAGATTACATCAGGAAGCAGACGCTGGTTTCCAGTGAGCGGTTCTTCACCGAAGAACTCAAGAACAAGGAATCTCTCATCCTGGGCAACGCCGAAAAAGTGAACAGACTGGAGTACCAGCTGTTCGCATCACTGAGGGAGAAGGTGGAAGCGGAGGCGGTGGAGATCCAGCGGGCGGCCCGGGTGCTGGCCGAGCTGGATGTCTACGTGTCGCTGGCGGAAGTGGCGGTGCGAAACGGGTACGTACGACCCGTGGTAAGCACCGGCCTGAACCTGGAGATCATCGAAGGGCGCCATCCCGTGGTGGAGCTCATGCTGACCGATGAGCACTTCGTTCCCAACGACACCCTGCTCGATGTGGAGGACAGTCAGATCAGTATTATAACCGGACCCAACATGGCCGGAAAATCCACCTACATACGGCAGACGGCGCTCATCGTGCTGATGGCCCAGATGGGGTGTTTTGTCCCCTGTAAAAAGGCTTCCATTGGTATGGTAGACAGGGTGTTTACCAGAATTGGTGCTTCTGACAGTGTGGCTCGGGGGCTGTCCACCTTCATGGTGGAGATGATGGAAACCGCTCACATTCTCAGAAACGCCACCGGCCGGAGCCTGGTGGTGCTCGACGAGATCGGCCGCGGCACCAGCACCTTCGACGGGCTTTCAATCGCCTGGGCGGTGGTGGAGTACCTGCACAGCCGTTCCACGGTGGGAGCCAAGACGCTGTTTGCTACTCATTACCACGAACTGACCGAACTGGCCAAGATACTGAGCCGGATCAACAACTACAATATCTCGGTGAGAAAGCAGGGTGAAGACATCGTCTTTCTTCGCCGCATCGTTCCCGGTGGAGTTTCGCACAGCTTCGGTATAGAAGTGGCCCGCCTGGCTGGTATCCCAGAGAAAGTGATCGAACGTGCCCAGGAAGTGTTGAAAGACCTGGAATCGGTCAATATTCTTCCCGGTTTTGATGGTGGAATGCCGGGCGGAATACCGGTTGAACAGGAGTCTTCTCCCCCCGGTAAGGAAACAGGAAACGAACAGCTCCGACTGTTTGAGATGGAGGAGCACCCCGCGGTGACGCAGCTCAGGGAGATGAGTATATTAGAAATGTCTCCCCTGGAGGCCATCAACCGGTTGTACGAGCTTCAGTGCCTGGTGCGGGGAAAAGAAGCGGGTAAGACCCAGCCGGCTGCAGGGACCAGGAGGACCCGGGCCCGGTTCCAGGAAAAGGACGATGATACGACCCCGCGCCTGTTCGAGCCGTAAAGCTTGCTGAGCGTACACTTTCATTCGCACATATCAGAGCCTGGGTGGTCTGAGTAAGGAGGTCAGGAATAGTGAGAACACTGGTATATTGCGCGGTTGTGATATTCTGCATAACACTTTTTACATCACCTATCCAGGCAGATGGAGAAAGTGATGATCTACTGCTCGAGCAGTGGTACACAGACATCATCAACGGGAAGAAAGTCGGTTATTATCACGAACGGTACACGCGCCGCCTTCGCGATGGCGAAGCGGTTATAGTCTCCGAAACAGACGGCGAGATCTGGATAAAGCGGGGAGAAAGCTCCATCAGGGTGACATTCGGGGAGACTACTGTGGAGACGGAGGATGGTGTGCTTCTTTCCAGCGAAGCGCGGTCGGAGCAGACGGGAGTAAAAACAAAGATAGTTTCCCTGGTGCGCTCCGACGCAGCTGAAACCACCATCGATGCCATGGGTACCTCCAGGACGCTGTCCATTCCCCGTCCCGAAGGTATCCGTCCCCTGGGAATGTACGCCCAGAGGACATTCATGGTGGCGGCTGCAGCGGCTGCTGCCGCGGCCAAAAGACCGGGAGAACCGGGTAAGGACTTTACCTATGCAACATTCAGCGCTTCGCTGCAGCGTTTCATCACCTACAAGGGCCGGGTGGAACCGGCGGAACCGGTTGACGTGTTCGGCCAAAGCATGGAATTGACAAAACTGGTAAAGACCGATACAGCCACCGGGAATATCGAGGAGTACCTGTTCAATTCGGATGGGGACGTCATCATAATCAAGACCGGTGCCACCGGTGATTTCTATCGTTGCAGCCGGGAGGAGGCCCTGAGCACTATCGATGAAGACGAACTCCCGGACATGTTGTCGGATGTAACCACCATCCCTATGGATTTCGTGTTTCTCCGCCCCTGGTCCATAACCGAAGCCACCTTCCGTTTCTACGGGGACCCGGAGATAATCGAGAGGCTTGAGTTTCCCGAGGATTCCGGAATCGAGCACGAACGGGGAAAAGATTACGTGATCATGACGATCAAACCTCCCTTTAACGAGGCTGTCCGGGAGGTGAGCCTGCCCATCCCATCGGAACCGTTTCTTGAAGAGTATCTGAAAGCCGATGCTTTCGTTACGTCTGCGAACCCCGATATTGCGAAGAAGGCCCGGGAGGTCACGGGCGGTGAGAGAAATGCATACCGGGCCGCCAAGAAACTGGAGCAGTTTGTGTACGGTTACGTAGAAGATCATTTCGGAGTCGGAATCGTGCCGGGTACCCACGTATTCGAGGACCCTAAGGGTGACTGCTCAGAGCACAGCGTATTGTTTGCGTCGCTTGCCCGTAGTCTCGGTATACCCACCAGGCTGTCGGTGGGTTTTGCCGGTCTCTCATTGAGCCGGGGATTCGAGTTTCACATGTGGTGTGAGTGCTACCTGGGCGGGCAGTGGCTGCAGTTCGACGCTACCGGATTTACCGGTGATGTTCCCAACGCGCTTCATATCAAGCTCATCGACGTTTCCACCAGGGAGCAGACTCTGGAAGCCTCGGTCCAGAAAATCCACAGCCTTTTGAGCAAGCTCAAGCTCGAAACCGTCGACTACGTTCTGGACGGGA
>CAYSPT010000003.1:24948-28053 GCA_964432985.1 uncultured bacterium | reverse complement strand
AAAAACTCGGTGACAAAGAAGATCTGGTTCGGCTCACCGTGGCCGGGTACGAGATCATACAGTGGACTACCGAATCAGGCATGCGGCGTCTCATGCTGTTCCACGGCGATACGTGCCTGATATGCGAGGCGCACGCGCTCGAAGGGGCGCGCGCGCTTGGTGACAAGGAGATACCAGGGGAGAAATTGGATGGTTTCCTGGAATCTGTACTCGCAAGATTGCGATTTCACTGAGATTAACCAGGCAGTTGTTTACCTGTTAAAGCTTGGTTAATCCGAGTAATTATTCGGGATTAAGATTCTTCGGGTTTAAGCGGCAGATCGAAACGTTGCGCATACCCGGCCCAGTAGGGAGAACTGCTTACTATCTCGAAGTAACGGGCTTGTGATTGCGCTCCCTCTTCGTCCCTGCCCATCTCCCGGTAGCAGAGGGCCGCGCAGTAGTGGGCGAAGGCGTGTCCGGGAACACGGTTGATCACATCATTGAAACCTGTCAAGGCCAGGTCCGGGCGGCCGTGTTTAATATCAAAATTCTCTATGAAATTGACTTCCAGGTTGATCATGTACCGGCGCTTTTCTATCTCGGCAGGTGTGGAGTGCGGTAGTCGTATATTACACTTGCCGTAGTGGAAATCCTCCAACCTGTCCGATATGAGAAGTCCATTATCCAGGCAGGCAGCGTACAACTCACTGCCGGCAATGGGAGAGGCAATCATGATACAGACCCAGTTGAAGCCGGTGTCTTTCATGAACTGAACGCTTTTCAGTATTTCCTCCTGTGTTTCTCCCGGAAAACCGATTATGAAAAATGCTCTGATGTAGAGGTCCTGGTCCCGCAGACGACCGACGACGTCCCTGACCATTTCCAGGTTCCTGTACGGCTTGTGGATGATTTCCCGCAGAACCCGCTCTGTCCCCGATTCCACTGCCAATGTCGCCATTTTCAGACCGGCAGACTTCAAGGCACAGATCATTTCCTCATCCAGATGCATGAGCGCCAGGCCATTTGGAAACTCGATAGTCATGTCTTCTTCAGCCAGTCCTTCGAGTATTTTCAGTGCGCTTTTACGGCGGCTGAGAAACAGATCATCTTCGATAAGCAGCACATTAACTCCATAGGTTTCCTTCAGCCAGCGGATCTCCTCCAATACGCGGTCTGGACTGTGGTACCGAACTTTCCGTCCGTGGACCGTGTGTGAAGAACAGAAATTGCATCGATAAGGGCACCCCCGGGATGTCATGATGGAAGCGGTTACCATATCCGTCGATTTATCGCCGTGGTAACGATTGCATTCCTGGTACCTGGTATAATCGACCAGGTCGTATCTCAGATAAGGAATATCATCCAGATTTTCCACTAAATCCATGACCGGAACCTCCCCGGCGCTGAGGCGTTTTTTCGTGATCCAACCGGCTGCCTGGTCGAGGTAAGCTGCCCTGTCTTCCGCCTGGACAAGGCCCAGAAACGGTTTTTCTCCTTCTCCGACGGCGATGGCATCGATGGAAGGTGCCATGTCGAAAACAACGGAACTCAGGTTAGTTGGCAGCCCTCCGCCGGTAACTACATGCACATCCGGCCACAGTTGTTTAGCGGTGTTGGCTATACTGGACAGGTAACCTGCATTGGAGTTGAAAATCGCCGATATCCCAACAATATCTATTGACCTTTCTCCTGCTGCCTTCCTCATACATGAATCCAGAAACGGTTTCCACTCCACCGTGCTGCTCGATTTCATATGATCACCAAGGGCCAGGTTCAGATCGAGCACCGAAAAATCAACGCCGGTGCGCTTCGCGGCAGCACGCTTCGGCGTGGCACACTTCGTAGTGGACATAGCCTCTGTGGTATATGCGGCAATGGAAAGAACGCCAATAGGCACGGAACTATTAGTGGCCCACTGTTGGCTCGGATCGTGGCTCAACAAGTGATCCAGCGGAATGAGCGGAGGGATGACAAATAATACCCTGGTTTTCTTCATTGGAAACCTCCATGATTACACCATAGTTTACACCATTAGGCCGTGGTAGCGGGAAAATGGTACAATTAACCCGCATACTTGTGAAACATACGGATTCATGAACCGAACAGGCGTCGGGAAAGGGGAAAACGCGGTGATTATCGATTATCAGGGAAACAAGCCGGACATTCATCCCGAAGCATTCGTGGCCCCGGGAGCGGTGGTCATCGGAAACGTGACAATCTGCGCGCAAAGCAGCGTCTGGTACAACGCGGTGCTCCGCGGTGATCTGAATACCATCGTCATCGGTAAAGAATCCAACATTCAGGACGGGACAGTGGTACACGTCGACCTGGGCGAGGGCAACAATGTGGTGGTGGGTAACAAGGTAACAATAGGGCACAATGTTACCCTCCACGCCTGCGTGGTTGAAGACGGCGCCCTGGTCGGTATGGGGGCAGTGGTACTCAACGGCGCCGTGGTAGGCCGTGAGAGCATGGTAGGCGCCGGTGCCATGGTAAAAGTGGGGATGGAGATACCGCCGAGGAGTCTGGTTCTGGGAGTACCGGCCAAAGTAGTGCGGGAGCTGAGCGATGAAGAAGTCCGGCACATGTATAGCAACACCGCCGAGTATTTGAGCATGATGCAGGGACACACCGAATCTGTGTTGTAAAGGGGAAGGGAGCCTGGTAAAATGGCCTGCTTGCCGAGGTTTGCTGTACCGCTGGCGGTCGTCGCTGCTGCTACCCTGGTATTTCCCCCCGATGCACACGCCTATCTCGATCCGGGCACCGGAAGTTACGTGCTGCAACTGGTACTGGCTTCCGTACTTGGAGGAATGTTCGCCATCAAACTTTTCTGGAAGAACATAAATGGATTTTTCTCTAACGTGTTTCACCGCCAGCGGGAAAAAGAAGAATCGGATGAAAATCCGTATGATGAATGATCCGTATGATAAATAATCCGTATGATGAATGAGACGGCTGATCCGGATTAAACTTCACCGGTCGGAGGCTTTGTGACTATGCGTACGCACACTGTTGCAGGATCGTTCCGCGATCCCAGCGGACATCTCTTCTACAGTGACGGCCGTCTGTACCGGCAGGTAAATGCTTGTTACAAAGAAAACTACGATCAGCTGATGACCT
>CAYSPT010000003.1:21198-24848 GCA_964432985.1 uncultured bacterium | reverse complement strand
CCTTCCGGGGCACATCCCGGTAACGTTTACAGGGTTATCGAACCGGATGTGATTCCATTTGTTTCCTATCCTTTTGAGTGGTGTTTCAGCCAATTGAAAGATGCAGCGCTTTTGACACTCGAAATTCAAAAAAAAGCGCTGGAGTTCGGAATGACGCTCAAAGACTGCAGTAACTACAACGTCCAATTCAAGGGCGGTAAACCGGTATTCATAGATACGCTTTCCTTCGAACGCTATGTGGAAGGCCGTCCGTGGGTGGCGTACCGGCAGTTCTGCCAGCACTTTCTCGCTCCCCTGGCACTGATGCATTACAAAGACATTCTCCTTAACCAGCTGCTTCGAAATCACCTGGACGGAATACCACTGGACCTGGCCAGCACGCTTCTTCCGTGGCGTACCAATTTAGTGTTCTCACTACTTTCTCACATTCACCTGCACGCCAAAAGCCAGAAGCAGTTTGCTGATAAAGCAGTGGACGTAGAGAAGCACACCATGGGCCGCCTGGCCTTTCTCGGTCTTATTGACAGTTGTGAATCTGCAATCAGAAGACTGAAGTGGTCGTCCGGGAGCACGGAGTGGAGCGCTTACTACGAGTGCACCAATTACTCTGCTGCGGCCCTGGGACATAAGAAAGAAATTATAGGCGCTTATCTCGAGCGGACCAAAGGAGACATCGTCTGGGATTTCGGTGCAAACACCGGTGTGTTCAGCCGCCTGGCCAGCAACAGGGGAATATACACGGTGGCGTTTGACAACGACCCCGCCGCGGTTGAAATCAATTATCGTGAATGCGTCAAGAATAATGAGACTGCTCTACTGCCGCTTCAGCTGGACATCACCAACCCAAGCCCCGGTCTCGGATGGAACAACCGTGAAAGGATGTCGCTGCTCGAACGTGGTCCGGCAGACACCGCGTGCGCGCTGGCACTGGTTCACCACCTGGCTCTGTCCAACAATCTTCCCCTCGGGAAGATTGCGGAGTTTTTCAGATGCGTGTGCGGGAATCTGATAATTGAATTTGTCCCCAAGCGCGATTCGCAGGTGCAGCGGATGTTGGCTACCAGAGAAGACATCTTTCCAGAGTATACTCAGGAGGCTTTCGAAGAGGAATTCCTTCCCTATTTCACCATACTTGATTCTACTCCTATCAAGGATTCTGATCGAACGGTGTACCTTATGTCCGGGAAACAGGTTTGATACATGAAGAGAATCTATGTTCTCCACCCTTTTCTGTTCGCGCTGTTTCCCGTCTTGTTCCTGTATTCCCACAATCCCGACCTGGTTTCGTTTTCCGAGACCATCGTGCCGTCGCTCCTGGTGCTGGTTTTTGCCTTGATGTTCGCAGGTGTGTATAACCCGGTTTTCCGGGACAAACACAAAGCGGGCATCTGTGCTTCTGTTTCTCTGATGTTGTTCTTTTTTTACGGGCGCGCTTACGATGCGGTGCGCAGCTGGTCCTCGGCAGCTGTGATAACGAACAAGCACGCATACCTGCTCTTCATCTGGATAATTCTTCTGATCGGCAGTGTTTACTGGTTGAAAAAGACAACCCGGAAGATGGAGCAGGCAACCAGATTGCTGAACATTACCGCCGGTGCATTGATCGTGCTTTCACTGGTCAGGGTCGGTTCCTACAAACTCGGGGCGCAGTTTGCCCCGCCGGATGCAGCCGGGAGAGACCAGACCAAAATCCATGGCACAGCTTCATCACAACCTGCTCTTCTTTCCAACATTTTTTATATCATCCTGGACGGGTATGCACGGGAGGATATCCTGAAAGAAGTGTACGGGTACGATAACCGGGAATTCCTTGATTATTTAACAGAAAAAGATTTTTTCGTAGCCGATGGCAGCCGGGCGAACTACTGCCAGACCTGCCTGTCCCTGGCTTCGTCTTTAAATTATAAGTATCTTGGGGATATTGCCGGGCAGCTTGGAGCGCGGTCCGACAACCGGCAGCCGCTGATATACATGATAAGGAACAGCCAGGCCGCTGCCTTTCTCAAGCAGCACGGGTACATGTTCGCCGCGTTTTCATCAGGGTATTCCGGTACGGAAATACGAAACGCCGACATGTACGTGACCAGCGGGCTGCCCCTGGACGAGTTTCAAAACACACTGCTCAACACCACGGTTGTGCCGGCGGTTATGAAAACGCTTCCCTTTCAGTACGATTTCCACCGTAAACGGATCCTGCACACCTTCGAGCGCCTGGTAACGTTATCTGAATCGGACAAGCCCGTTTTCGCTTTCGCCCACATCGTGGCGCCCCACCCTCCCTTTGTTTTCGACCGTAACGGTAAGGGGATCAATCCGCAGATGTCATTTACCATAATGGATGGAGACCATTACCGAAAAAAGTTGACCGACGAAAAAGAATACATCACGGGGTATACAGAACAGCTCATATTCGTCAACCGCAGGCTGCGTGCAACCATCGACGGGATACTGTCCCGATCAAAACACCCTCCGGTCATTATTCTGCAGTCGGACCACGGTCCCGGATTCAAGCTGAACTGGGACAACCCCGATTTAGACTGTTTTAGTGAACGGTTAAGCATATTCAGCGCTTATCACCTGCCGGGAAGTGACTACAGCAATTTTTATGAAGAAATGACACCGGTGAACACGTTCAGAATGGTGTTTAACGAGTATTTCGGGACAGATCTCAAGCTGCTTCCGGACGAGAGCTACTTCTCCACGTGGGATAGTCCTTATGCATTTATACCTGCTGATCAGTAGTTTCGCCCTGGTTGCTTTCTATTAGCTTTAAGAACATGATGAAAGTCAGTTTACAGAGTAACCCCGGTGATGGCGTAACCGACGTAATGATGGTACTGGTTGGCCAGTGAATAGCCGCTGTTCATTTGTTTAAGATGGGAATAGGTGATGGTCTGCTGCTGTAGTGTGGTGGTGTTGATAATCAGACTATCGGTAGTGAATCCCACCACCAGGACAAATTGATCGAGATACTGCCCGGGATGTTCATCCGGATAGATCTTTACCCCGCACACGACCGGGTGCCGGTTCCTCACTTGCTCGCGTATCCAGCCGATAAAATCATTCAGGCTGGGGTTGGCTTCGGTCCAGGCTTCGTAGCTCATGGAGAGCTCGGTAAACGCGGTGCCAAAGTCTTCAGCGTGAAGATCGGGATACTGGGATTGGCCGGCTGCGTTGACGGCATGCTGGGTTAACTGCTCTTCGTAATACCCGGCGGCCATCTGTATCGCGGCTTCCCCGGACCACCCGACATTCAGGTCGGGACGGTCCTCTGCCCATCCCACATCCTCTATGTCCAGGTTGATGGTGTCAGGGTAAGTACCGGGATCCCCATCCAGAAGACATCCTCCAAGCAGGATAACCATAGAGAAGAACAGCAGCGTCCGTATCAATTTCACGAGTTTCATACCACCTGTTATCGGAGTTTTCAAAGGGCAGCCTTATCAATATACTCATGGGGATGATTAAAAATTCTAATCGAAGCGATATAAGGTACGGTATAATTAACCCGCATATTTCATGTTCGAGTCGCAGTAGAATAGTTTGTGAATTATCCGGATTAAGACGTTTTTCATCGCGCGGGACGCGGATGTATATCTCGGTAACGGAGCGTACATATCGATGAGTATTTATGCAGGCAATATGGCTGC
>CAYSPT010000003.1:19074-21098 GCA_964432985.1 uncultured bacterium | reverse complement strand
CAGAAGGAATCAAAAAAGTTACTGGAAAAGCTGCCTCTCAAGCGGGCCTCAATCATTGCTTTCTGGGGGATGGGACTGGGCCATCTGCCTGCAGAGTTTTTCCGGGAATATTGGGACAAAATAAGCCCTGTTCTCATCGTGGAGCAGTGCCCTTCGCTAGTCAGGGTGGCGCTGAATGAACATGACTTCTCTCGCCCTCTGGAAGCAGGCTTGTTGACTATCATAGTGGGGAAAACCAGCTTTACTGAGCTCTTCAATTACCTTATTTTAGAACAACGGTATGTTCTGGCCGCTGCTGCCGGAGTGCACGTGGATCACCCTATTCTGACCTCTCTCTTCTCCGATTATTACCAACAGGTAAAGTATGAGTATCTCAGGGTGGTCGAGCACATGGTACGCAGTATGGGAAACGATCCTAATGATGGTTTGATCGGGTTGAAAAATTTTTTAACAAACATACCGGTCGTACTTGAAAATCCTGGTTTAAACCAGGTTTTTGGACAATTCAAAGGTGACCCGGCAGTGGTGGTTTCCGCCGGGCCATCACTGTCGAAAAACTGCCATATGCTGCCTGATATTGCCGAACGGGCCGTCATTCTGTGCTGTGACGCGGTACTCAAGGCCCAGCTGAAAAAAAAATTCAAGCCTCACATGGCATTCGCTCTGGAGAGGAGTCCGGAAACTGTTGAATTCTTCTCATGTATTCCTACCGAGAAAACAAAGGATACCTTTGCCGTCAGCACCAGTATTTCCGACCCTTCTCTGTACGAACAGTATTCCGGGTCTCACGTAATCGTTTATCGTCCGGAGCATAAATTTGGGTGTCTTCCTGTGGAAAAAGGGACAATATCCGCTGGCCATTCGGTGGCCCACATGGCATTTCATTCGGCCGTGGCCATGGGGTGTGATCCCATCATTCTAATCGGTCAGGATCTGGCATATGGACCGGGGGAAGAAACACACTGGGCGGGAGCGGATTTCGCCGCCGCCAATCAGCTTCAATGGGAAGCCGAAACCGGTGTGAAACGATATCCGGTTCCCGGCAACTTCAGCGAGACGGTTCTTACCAACGTAATATGGGACACCTTCAGAAACCAATTTGAAATAGATATTGCAGCGTATCAGGGCAGAGTGATCAACGCCACCGAGGGCGGCGCCAGAATTGCGGGAACGACTGTCATGTCTCTTGAAGAAGCCTCTGGACGCTACATGACCAGAAATATCGACGTTCTGCCGAGGTTAAAAAAACTGCTTATCCCTCCAGCCGAGGAGGATATCTCCGCTCTTCACCAGGAGATGCTGCAACGGCTTAAGCAGCTGGCAGACTATATCAATGAGATAAAAACTGTCTTGTCCGAAGGTGCCCGCCGTGCCGGCTCATTTGCCGCCGATGTCCGGCAGATGCCTGTCACGGCGCAGGTAAACCTGGCCAACCCGATATTTTCCCTTGCGAAACACTTCGCCGACGAAGATCGCAAACGGGATTTTTTCATTATGAACATGGTCGGGATGCTGCAGCTCAAAAACCAGATAGACATGCTCCGGTTGTATCACGAAATCGAAGACCTGGCTCAGTATCTTGCCGTGGCTGTTGCTGTCTGCGGAGAGTATTATTCCAATATTGTACATCTCGCGGACATGTTGCACTCTGAAGTAATGTGTACCATTGAACGTCTGGAAAAAATGTGGTCCTGACCGTTCCCGGTTCCCCGAAGCGGGAATTGGTTTCAGGTAGAAAGTGCGGCTACGGTCTGCTGTATTTTTGCCAGTATGTTCTGGGCTGAAGATGACTGTGGGTTAGCAGCCAAAACCTCCTTTACCAGGGCGACAGCTTCCTTGAGATAAGCCGGGTTGCCGTCCGTTTCAAACCGACGGCGGTGGCATTCAGCCAGGAGAAGACGTGGTGGTTCGTAATCAGCAGCACTGTTCCGGACTGCCTTTTTCAGGGCTTTCTCGGCCCCGGGCAGACGGCCGCTTTTCATGAGGAGCCGGCCTCTGGCAGTGAGGAAGTTCTGGTCATCCGG
>CAYSPT010000003.1:10881-18974 GCA_964432985.1 uncultured bacterium | reverse complement strand
TCCAATCGGGAAAGGCTGGTGGCATAGAGATCGGCCAGGGCGTATCGCGCCACCACAAACCAGGGAATAATTTCGAGGCTTTTCAACAGGTACCGTTCACTTTCCTCGGCCGAGCCTGTGAGTTTATAATTAATCCCCAGCACGTAGCAGGCCTTGGCCCGGTGCCGTGGTTCTTCCAGGTATTCCACTGCTTCTTTGAGTAATGGGATCCCTTTCTCGTGTTCGCCCGCCGTGCAGTACATACCTCCCAGATGGTACTTAGTGTAATGGGCATCGGGTGTCTCGGCCAGTTGCTGTTCCAGCAGTGCACGGGTCCGCTTGGTTTTTGCCTGTTTGCGTTCGTAGTCTTTCGTCCAGCCGTAATGGAGAACTCTAAGATCGCAATAGTTGGTTTTGGATTTATCGATAAGGAGCTGGTTGTGGACCCTTCCCCAGTAACGGATTTTCGGCCGCCGCCGGAAAATGCGAACAGAGAATAGCTGATCTGCTACCGACAGATCGGTGTCAAAGAGCTGGTAGACGAGCATATTAATACCATCAATACCTGGTGGAGCTTCATCAATCAGTGTCCGGAGATTTTGCTGATCTTCCGGATGCAGTTCTTCATCGGCATCAAGGATTAATATCCAGTCACCGGTGGCATAATCAAGCGAATGGTTGCGGGCCTCGCTGAAGCTGTTCTTCCATGGGTGGTGGTACACGCTGGCGCCATGTTCACGGGCCAGTTCCGGTGTACGGTCGATGGAACCGGTATCCACCACGATGATTTCATCAACCGCTCCAGTGACGCTTTTCAGGGCTCTGGGTAGATTTTTTTCTTCGTCGCGGACTATCATGCATAGAGAGATTTTAGCTGCCATACCCCACAACTTCCGTTTCATTCATCAGGTGGTCCTGCTGTTTTGCTGTTCGTCCAGTTCTGCCACCTTTTCGAAGCAGTGCCCGGCCCGCCGGCTGTCTCCCATGGCCCGGAAGGTGGCACCCATCTCCTTCCACCCCATAGTATCGTCCGGATGCTGCTTGACGAAGATGTCGATGTTATCGAGCGCTTTTTCGAACTGGTTGAGCTCTCTGAGCACTATACCGTTCTCCAGTCGGAGAAAGTCGTCGGAGGGGTTCTTCTTGATGGCTTTCTCGAAGGCTTCCCGTGATCGTGTCCACTGTGAAGTGGCAGCGAACAGCCGTGCCCGGTGGGCCCATATGTCCGGATACTGGGCCAGCGTTTCCACGTGTTGGAGCGCCGCAATGGCGTCGCTGAATTTTTCCAGGTGCTCCAGGGCCATGGCCTTGCCGTACCAGGCATCCTCGTCTCCCGGTTCCAGGGTCAAGAGTTTTCCGAACGTGTCCAGGGCTTTATTCCATTCGCCGAGTTTCTTGTGAAAACTGGCTTTCTGCCGGAGGGCTTCCGGCAGATCAGGAGCGCAACCGACTGCTTTTTCGTACGCGGTTCCCGCCTCGTCACTCTGGCCTGATTTTTCGAGGATGGCACCTTTTAACAGCCAGGCTTCACCTAGATCGGGCTCCAGGGAGAGCGTTTTATCTATCAAGGCTGTGGCCTGGTCCAGGTGTTCCAGTCCCAGGTGGCAGGCTGCCGAGCGCAGCAGCGGCAGCGGGGAATCCGGATGCCACGAAATAAGTTTTTCAAGTGTTCCCAGTGCCTCTTCGAATTGCCCTTCATCTTCTTTCAGCCGGGCATAAAGAACACCGTTGTTCAGGTTTCTCGGATTTACCGTCAGCGCCTGCTGAATTATGTCGGCTGCTTTGCCTTTTTCGCCGATTTCCAGAAGTGTCATGGCCTGTCCATGAAGAGCCTCCGTGTTTTCCGGGTACTTTTCAATAATGTATTCAAAGGTTTTCAGGGCCGAGAACGGATCGTTTGACATGAGGTAAAGGGAGCCCTTCTTGACCAGCAAACGAATTACTCCGGGACTGAGATTGATGGCCCGGGCCAGGTACTCAAGCGAACGGATGTAATCATTCTGTCCCTCGGATATCCTGGACAGGATTTCCCATCCTTCAGCCAGCCGGGAATTTATCCTGGTGGCTTGCGTCAGGGAGTCTTTCGCTGCATCGATCTTGTCCTGTGAATACAACAGTTTTCCTTTTTCAAGCCAGGCAAGATCGTGCTGCTCATTTGAAGCAATAGCTTCATCCAATGCGAAAAGGGCTTGTGAGGCTTCATTCATAGATATGTACAGCAGCGCCATTCTGAACCATGTTTCACTGTCGTGGCGCTCCAGAGAAAGGACCTTTTCGTACGCTTTAAGAGCTGCCTGCTTGTCGTCCTGCAGTTCGTGAACCTTGCCTTTCAACGCCCAGGCCTGGGCAAGACGGGGCCGTTCCTTTAATAGCTTATCGAGATAAGCAAGAGCCTCAGCGTGTTTTGCACTGTCGATCAACGCCTGTGCCCGCTCTCTGAACCGGCTCCATTTTAGTGTCCGATACAGCTTTTCATAGTCTTCGGGGGACAGCACCCGGTGGATAGAAAGCAGCCATCGTTCCTTGAACTGGAGGACCCGGCCGAACTTGGTCTTTACTACGAACTGCCCCACGTCGGATGTTTTGATGTAATCCTCGAACCGGGTGGCGAAGTATTCAAAGCTGGAAATCCCCTGCATGACTTTGCTGCGGTCTTCCCTGGTCAGCAGTTTCCCCACGAACCAGGTGTGGCAGTTGGTCAACCCTTTATAGTCGATATCACCGGGGTTCTGGGTACTGAGAATGCAGCAGACACCGAAGGCCCGTCCCTGCCTCAGAAGGATGTTCAAGGCTTCTTTGCTGGCACAATGGAAGGGTTCGGCCGGGAAAAAGCTCTGTTTACCTTCTCCTATCTCGTCCAAATAGAAGACTATTCTTGGCCCTGTCCCCTTGACCTTTTTCCGCATCCAGGTACTCACCGAACTGGCGATGTGCGAAAGGATGAGATTTTTCTCCTGGAATGATCCGAGCATTGAAAGGTTAAAAATGACTATTGGTGTCCGTTTCCTGTCCGGATCGTCAATGTACCGCAGGATCGATGTCATGGTTTCGCCTTCGAACCAGAGGCTTTCCGAGCCCACCAGCAGGGAATTGAGCCGCCGGGCCAGGTCACGCCGGCGCCCCGGCGGAAGGAAGTCGTTGACCGACATGACTCCCACCGTGTTGAATGGAGGCTGGGTGGTATGTTTAATCAGAGTTACCAGCCCTTCTTTGCCTTCCAGATTGGCGTCATCCGACCAGAGATGAAGAATGAGCTCTTCCAGGAACCGTTTTTCTTCCACTTTTCCCGACCGCTCATTATCGGTGTAAGCCCGCTCGATGAGGGCCTGTGCGCTGACGGATGCGGAATGTATCAGCGTCTCTTTCCCTCCCGCGCTTTCATAGGACGACAATTGCGGTTTCTCGCCGGTGAGGGAGAAGCAAAAAGGTTCTCCGAGATGAGATTTTGGGGTTAGTATCCTGACCTCGATGTTGCTGCGGAAGGAGCGGACGTCGTCCTGAGAGAGCCCCGTGCTTGTCAGACGATTACGGAAGTCCGTCACGACCTCCTGGGCTTTCTGGTAGATCTCCTCGTCCGTTCGGGCTTCCACCCAGTCCCGAATCTCGTGATAATCGACGTTGGAAACCGGAATTGCCAGGGAACTCAAGTCCCCTTTGAGATCGATCATGATGGATGGAATAGAGGCCCTGGCGGCTTCTTCAACCAATATCTTTCCAAGAACCGTTTTCCCCGACCCGGTAGACCCGCAGATAAATGTGTGGGTAAGCAGGTCCTCGGCGGGAAAAACGAACTTCTCGTTGGTGAGTACGTTTGCTTTTAAGTTGTAACCGAGAAAAAGGTCCACGTTTCCTCCTCCTGCCGTTTCAATAGCTGAACGAGCTTCCTCCGATGAACTCCCGTAAAATCGACGTTGGCGAAACCTCATCGAACGATACGGGAAGGAACAGCTTCAGAAATTCGAGAAGCCTTGAGGCTTCGTTATACTGCGAGTGATTGCTGCTCATTTTTTTCAGCTGTGGTTCTGCCAGCACCTTGAGCACCGCTAATTCATAGACCAGGGCCGAGTTGAACATTATATCGGCTTCTTCCTGGAACGGGAATATGTACCGTTCCTCCCCAGCCCGGACCAGCGGCCACCGTTTGATGGTATCCAGCGCCGTGTATCCCCGGTACTGGTAATCTCTCACTATTCGCCTGAGAAGACGGGTATCGGTGGTGGGAATACGGTTGTGGTCATCGAGGCACACCTGTGTCAGGGCGCTGATGTATATCTTGTACTTAGATTGTCCTGGAATAGAGAAAGTCAGCTCGTCGTTAAGCCCGTGCATCCCCTCGATGATAAGCAGCTCGTTTTCTTCTATACGCATGGGATTGGTTTTCTTTTTCCGTTTCCCGGTTTCGAAATCGAAGATGGGAACGTTGACTTCCAAACCTTCGAGCAGCGCGTAAAGATGCTCATTGAAGAGATCGAGGTCAAGGGCTTCCAGGGCTTCGAAATCGTACTCTCCGCGCTCGTCTATCGGGCAGTCTTCCCGGTTGACGAAATAGTTGTCGAGTGAAAGCGATGTGGCCTTGACTCCGTTTACCCTGAGATGCACGTACAGCCGTTTAGAAAAAGTAGTTTTCCCCGAACAGGTCGGCCCGGCTATGAGAATTACTTTAACACTGTCGAGGTGCCGGGTGATGTCGTCAGCCACGGCGGCGATTTTCTTTTCGTGGAGTGCTTCGGCTATCTTTATCAGGTCGCCGATGTTCCCGGCGGCGATGATATCGTTCATCCGTCCAACCTGGCTGACTTCCATTACCTTGCTCCAGTACTTGCTCTCCTGGTAGACCTGGAAGAGTTTCGGCTGGTGCCGGGCTTCCGGGATCCTGGAAGGGTGGGAACTGGATGGAAATCGCAGCACGAAACCGGGTGGGTAGGTGACGAGTTCAAAGTACTTCAAACAGCCGGTTGAAGGAACGAGCGGACCGTGGTAGAGATCGGTGAAGCTACCCAGCGTGTAGAGTTCCACCTGGCGGTGTTTAACGGACGTGAGAAGCCTCAGTTTATCTGCCTGGGCTTCCTTGGCAAGAATATCCTTGGCTTCCGGCCGGGACACTTTCCGGTAGATAAACGGTTCGTCCTTTTTGATTATGTCACGCATCCGCTTTTCGATGATGGCGAGCAGAGATTTCGTTACCGGGACATCACAGTAGAGGTCATAATAGTACCCGTGTCCCAGGGAGTGCCCGATAGCCAGGCGGATATTGTGGTGATACTCCATTACCGCCCGTGCAAGCACTACGCACAGGCTCCGGCGGTAAATCTCCATTCCTTCCATGGACTGCTGGGTAATGAACGAAACCGTACAGTTTTTTTCCAGAATGAAAACCAGCGGTACCGCCCTGTTGTCAACTTTGGCGGCCAGGATGGGCAGTGAATCGTCTGTCAGGTATTCACGGGCGATTTCTTCGAGGGGTGTTCCTTTTGCTACCGTGCGGATTTCTCCCGTTTCGAGCGTGATGGAAATTGTATTGCTGGCCAGAATAATACCTCCCTGTGACAATACACAAATAATTCGCAAACCATTTTGCTGCGGCTCGAAAACTCACGAATTATTCGTGTGGTAGTGTCCCGCTACGGGCGCGGGGGTGTAAAAAAGTATAGCTTGTGTGTGTGAAAACCGTCAATGGATTTGTGCCGTGTACACTTGAGATGGAATAGCACAATCTGCATTGCTTTCTATGATGCATTTTATCAAATACTTGAATATTCAATTAGAGACAGGATACCATTAACCTGAAAAGTAGATAATTGAAAAAGAGGTCCTGGCTGCTTTTGAATAAGACAATTCTCGTCAGCGCTTGCCTGGTGGGGTTGGGGACGGATTACCGGGGTTCCACGAACAACCGGTACCCGGAATTGATTGATCTGGCATCGAATTTTGTGCTGGTGCCTGTCTGTCCCGAACAACTGGGGGGGCTGCCGACACCGCGTCCGCCCTGCGAGGTAGAGAAGGGTGATTCCGGGGGAGTGTGGGCCGGCACCCGGCGTGTTTTGAGGGAAAATGGAGAGGATAAGACCTCCCAAAGGGAGGATGTGACCTCCCTATTTATCAAGGGGGCTAGAGAAACATTGGACGTTGCACAACTGGTGCGTCCGGCGATCATAGTATTGAAATCCCGCAGCCCATCATGCGGAGTCCATCGTATTCATGACGGTAGTTTCTCGGGCCGTTTGGTTGATGGACCGGGAGTAACGGCTGATCTGCTGCAACGTGAAGGATACCTGGTAGTTGATGAGCATGAGGCTCAGAAATATCTGGATAAGCTCCAAGAAGGGGGATCTCATGAGTAAACTGTTTGCCAAGCTGTTCAATTTGAAGGTGGGGGTAGTTATTGTCATTCTGGTGACAATAATTTTGTGGGGAGTTACCGATTTTATTACCGATCTTGACCGCAGCGTCTATGATTCTCTACTGATCTGGCGCAACGAACAGTTCGGGACGAAATACATAGAAAAGTCTTCCGAGACACCCTTGCCGAGAGTTTATGTAATTGGCAAGGATGACATATCCTACAAGATGCTCGGTGACGACTGGCAGCGTGATTTCTACGCCAAAGCCATACGTGAATTAACCGCCCGGGGAGTCAAAGCAATCGGTATCGACTTTCTTCTTCTCGATGAAAAGGATCCCGCTAAGGACGCCGAACTGGTTGATACGCTGAAGGAGTGCGGCAACGTCGTTCTGGCCCAGAGAATCGGCGCCAAGGAGCATTTCATCTCCGGTCACCACACGGTGGAAGAGTTCAGGGAACCTCCCCTGGAGATGTTCGAGGTGGCGACGGGATCCGACCAGCTGGGGATGATTAACACTCCCGTTGATGCCGACAGCGTTATACGCCGGTATATCAATTTCTCCTACACGCAGACGGACGACACCGATTTCCCCCACCTGGCCACCTCTATGGCTGCCCTTTACCTGGGAGGCATCGACAAGATCCCCGACCGGTCCCGGGTGTTCAACGTCAACTTCATCGGCGGGCCGGAAAGTATCTCTCACATTCCCTTCTACCGGGCATATAACGGTGAGCTGGACCGGTCCTTCGTCGAAGTGAGCGGCAATAAGCTGAGCCGGTCGGATATGAACATCTCCCTGGTACCGGCCGGCACGAGCGGGCTTTCGGGAGTGGTGGTGGATACCGACGGCAATACGGTTGGAGAGGCCATGGTTGTTTTGATCAACCGCTATGGATACGGGACCTTCATTACCCGCAGCGCGGCGGATGGAACGTTTGCTTTCAGCGGGCTTCCCCCGGGAGAAGAGTTTTCGCTGGTGGTCTCCACTGTGGGGCCGGACGGGTTACAGGCAGACAGAATGGGCGTGTTCGGGCAGCCCATGCCGGCCATGGTGCCGATAGACTCGGAAGCGGGCGCCAATGTGGTGCTCAGGGCATACAAAAGAATACAGGTGGATGACGTCGAGCCCGAAGCGGGCGGTACGGTGGCTGTTGCTGCCCAGGTGGTCAGCAGTGACGGTATGCCGGTAGCGGGTGCGGCGGTATCGGTATCCTGGACTGAACAGCAGTCGGGCTCTGTTTTTATCCGAGATCAGGTGACCGACGATGAAGGTGTGGTCATGTTCGAACAACTGCCCGGCGCGCCCCTGTGGGTCGAGGTGAGCCAGGGGGAAGGGTGGAGTGATTTCTTCCAGGTGGCGGGGCAGAACCTGAGCCAATGGGAGCCGAATTATATCCTTTTACCGGTTGATATGGGCCTGATTGGCGGGGCCGCCCTGGAAGGGGTGGTTGTCGGCGAAGGGAGCACCGGAGTCGAGGGAATGGAGGTCCTGTTGACCTACCAGTTGTCACAGTTGTTCCCTGACCCTCAATTCCAGCAGATGGTAAAGGATGTCCAGGGCGTCGTAAGCACGGTAAGTGAAGCTGAAGGGAAATTCCGTATTGATGGTGTCGGAGGCTATGGTGGCGTGTTTGTGTGGGCCAGGGCCATTGATAAGGAAACCGGCCGGGAAACCGCCGCCGGTTGGACGGGTCTCGGAGAGCTCAGCGAGTACGGTCTCCTGGTTTCGGGAGGCACTATCACGCTTCAACCCGATAAGGAATATCACAA
>CAYSPT010000003.1:0-10781 GCA_964432985.1 uncultured bacterium | reverse complement strand
ACCGTTAACTCCTATGGCGTAACCAACGCGATAGACCGTGAGTGGAACCTGGAGAATGCAGTCGTGTTCATAGGCCCTACCTCACCGGTGGACCAGGATTTGTGGGCTGTTCCCACCACCAGGGGGACCGAATCACAAATGGCCGGAGTGGAGTACCACGCCCACGCATTCCACAGCCTGGTGACCAACAGCTGTATTCACAAGCCCCTGGGAGGCATGATTCCTATCTATCTTTTCCTCCCCCTGGGTCTTGCGTTGTCCTGGGCCTTCAGCCGGATTCAATTGTTTACGGGGATCATTCTTACCGGCACAACAGCCGTCCTGCTGCTGACCGGCGCGCTGGCTTCGTTGACGTTCTTTCATATGTGGATAGAAACGGTGCCATTGCTAATACTGACGCTGCTGCTGTTCTCCACGGTTTACGGGTACCGTTTTATCGAAGAGCAGCGGGAGAAGATGCGGGTGCGTGAAACCTTCAAGCGGTTCGTGTCTCCGGAAGTTGTAAACAAGATCCTATCTACATCAGGTGATATTCGTATGGGCGGTGAAAAAAGGGAGATGACGGTGTTCTTCTCCGACGTACGAAGCTTCACCACCTTCTCAGAGCATCACACCCCGGAGCAGATAGTGGAGTGCCTCAATGAGTATCTTAACGCCATGGCCGAGGTGATCTTCAAGTACGAAGGAACGCTTGATAAATTCGTCGGTGACGAGATCATGGCTGTCTGGGGGGCGCCGTTGAGCCAGCCAAACCACGCGGAGCTGGCACTTCGCTGCTGCATCGAGCAGGGGAAAGTTCTTGAGGAGCTGTGGGCGAAGTGGGAAGGTGAGGGCCGCGAGATCATGGACATGGGGATGGGGCTCAACACCGGGCCCATGATCACCGGCGCCATGGGCGCCAACATGTTTATGGACTACACCGTCATCGGCGATGCGGTGAACCTGGGCGCCCGCCTGGAAGGTTTGACCCGCGACTGGGACAATTACCTCATCATCAGCGAGTTCACGTATGAGCATGTAAAGGACATCGTGGTGGCCAAGCCGCTTGAGCCCGTGGTGGTGAAAGGCAAGACAAAGCCGGTAATGATCTACGAGATAATGGGCTTAAAAGGCGAGGATTACCGGTTTCCGCTCCCCCGGGTCGCCAAGAAGGAGAAACGGGAATTGGCCCAAAGGAAGAAAGCTGAACTGGAAGCCAAACAAAATCCCCCGAGAAAGAAACAGCCCTCTAAAGAGAAAAAGGAAACGACCGCAGAAGAGAAACCGGCGGAGAAATAACAACTCCGGCTTACCTGCTGTGGTGATTAAAATTCGTCCAGAATGTCTTTGATGTCCGGCTGGTCTGCTTTTTTGCCCAGGGACCGTTCCAGGGTGCTTCGTGCTTCTTCCTTGCGTTCGAGAATGAGCAGCAGCATACCCAGAGTTTTCAGGTTGTCAGCTGTTTCCAGTTTGCTTTCCAAACTGAGCGCCTTCTGGAGTGACTCCACCGCCCTTGGTATCCATTTGATCTCCTGGTAGATCAGGCTCAAATTGTAATGGGCTTCCGCCTGCCCGGGATCGAGTTCCACAGCCTTGAGCAGATGAACGACGGCTTCTCTGAACCGCTTCACCTTCATGAGCTGGACTCCCAGGTTGAGACGGGCATTGATTTCACCGGGAGCGAGCTCCACAGCTTTCTCCAGGGCGGCCACGGCTTCGGCATGGTTATCCTGATCTCCGAGAAGGTTCCCCAGGTTGAAAAACGCCCTGAAATCCTCGGGGCTGAATTGGGTTCCCAGTTTATAAGATTCCAGTGCCTGCCCGGTGTTGCCTTGTCGGTCCAGCACGATTCCTTTGTTTATGTAAGCCTGGCCGTATTTGTCATCGGCTGTGATGGCTTTGTCAAAATACTCGATAGCTTCGTTAAGTTTCTCGTCTTCCAGATAGATGTTTCCGAGGTTAAAATAGGCTTCGGGGTTGTCGACGTCTATTTCCGTGCTCTTCAGGTAATATTTTTGGGCCTGTTCTTTGTCGCCGGCGGCCAGATAAGCGTTCCCCAGGTTGGTAAGGGCACTTCCATAGGTTGGATTGATCTTGATCGCGTTATCAAGAGCCTTGATTGCCTTGTCCGGTTCACCGGCCGCCAGGTACGCTATCCCCAGATTATTGAAAATGGATGCGATAGTATCATCCTGTTCGATGGCTTTATTGAAATAAGCGATGGATTCCTCTAGTGTGCCTTCCCGCTGGCGAATCAGCCCCAGGTTTGTCAATGCGTACACATGCTCAGGATCTCGAGTAAGAAGATCTTCGAAAGTCTCCGCCGCTTTCGTCAGATCACCGCTTTTGAAATATGCATTTCCAAGTTGGAAGGCCGTCTCGGTGTCATTCTCGTCCACCGTCAGGGCAAACCGGTACTGGAGTATCGCTTCCCTGTACTTATCCTGCTGCTGGTAGAGATCTCCCAGGTTTGAACGGACCTTTCCGTGTCCGGAACTGATCAATAAAACGGAATACTGTGAAGGAGACAAATCGAAATGGGGTTTAAAAATAGTGATTCCAAGCTCCCCCGCATACTTCCAGAAATTTGATATGGGAGCGAAGCACAATGCGTGCTCTGCGGTGGCTCGATGGATCTCCCGGCGGGAGAAGTACAGGTCTGCCAGCAGAAAGTGAGCGGGAAGATAGTGCGGCACTTCATTTAAAATAGCATCCAGTAGTGTCTCCGCTTCGCTGGTTTTACCTTCTTGCTTCAACAGGTAAGCCTGGTTCAGCCTGACCGGCAGCAGATCAGGCATATCCTGAAGCGCTTCTGCTAATAAGGAACGAGCATCTTCATCTCTTCCCAGGCGGGCATAGAATACGGCCAGGCGTGCTTTATCTTCTGGAGCAAATGAAGCTATCCCCTTTTTTTCCATGTTCTCCACTACCAGTTTGAGAGCTTTTGGATGTGCGTTTTTCAAGGTGTTCAGTTCCTCGACGAACTTTTGCAGCACCGGAGTATCTGAATCATACTTCAGCGCCAGTCGCATCTGCTCCAGCGCCTTGTCGGGCAGGTCCCAGTAATAGAAAACCAGACCACGACTGAGATAGACCAGGGACAGGGCCCTGGCGGCCGGTGACGCGCCCACCGTTTTTTCTACCGTTTCTTCCTCTTCTTCTTCCTCTTCTTCTTCCTCTTCTTCTGCCTGTGCTGCCGAATCAAGTGCGTGGGCTTTCTCCAGGGTGGTTATAGCCTTTCTCAACTGGCCTTCGGAGAAAAAGAGCAGACCTTTTTCCACCAGGAGAACGGAGTCTTGTGGTTTGTTCTCCAAAAGACCGGTAAGTATCTCCCGGGATTCGTCGAATTTCCCCTGATAACGAAGGTTTCTTACCAGGGATAACTGCGCTGATTCGTTGTCCTGGTCGGAGATAATAATATCCCGGTAGATGGATTCGGCCTCTTCCAGTTGCCCGGTTCTTTCAAAAGCCTCGATAAGAGAGTTCCGGATATCGCTGTTATCCGGTTTGTTTTTGTATAAAAATCTGTACGCCCATATCGCTTTGTCCTTGTTACCACTCTCTTCAGCCACCCTGGCATACTGAGTAAGAAAGGTTTCATCAGATGTCTTCTTTTCTGATGTGGATGATTCGAGATACTTGAATGCTTTGCCGGGTTCGTTCCGTTCCAGGTGCAGGTTGGCAAGCGCCAGATACAGGTCCAGGTCGTCGGGATAATAATCAGCAACCCGGGTCATGAGATCGAGAGCTTCATCCTTTTTATCTTCAAGAAGAGAGAGAAATCCCTTTACGCGAATGACCGGAGATAATGACTGTTCCTGTTCGTTGAATTTTTCCAGTACGTTTCGAGTATCTTCCATCTTGCCCAGTTTGACGTATGCCAGGGCAAGCGTGGACAAGATAAAGACTTTTTCCTCGGCGGTAAAACGGTACTCGAAACTGATGGAGGCGACTTTCAAATGACTCGCGGCCTCCAGCGGGTTGCCGAGGTCCAGGTACAACTGTCCCAACTCCATGTGCGCCCAAACGGTTTCATCCTGAAAACGTTTTATATAAACAAGCTGGTTGATGGTTTCCTGGATCATCTTCAGATTCTTGTACGTAATCGCCAAATTTTTATTAAAGATGGGATCTTCCTTGAAATGGTTTAGAACGCGCTTGTAGGAGCGCAAAGCTACCTTGTACTCTTCCATCTCGAAAAGGATGTCGCCCCGAAGCCGGTATCCTGCCGGAGCCTGGGGGAACGTCTTGATCAGCTTGTCTACGACAGCTATCGCTTCTTCATAATTCTCCTCGCTGATATTTTTCTTTACTGTTTCAATCATTTTTTCCAAAACGAGCGGCTGCTCTTCGACTGTCGGTTCCTCTGGTTCTATTACTACTTTTTCAACAGTCGAGCCGGTGATGGTGGGTGCTTCTTCCGGTTCGAAATAAGGAATGGGTTTTTCTCCTACATGTTCCTGCTTGGTTTTAGTCCCCGGCATTTGCTGCGCCGTTGCGGTTCCAATGGCCATAATAAAAATCGTGAGCAAACATGGAATGATTGTTCTGCTGTACCTCATCGCGTGTCATTCCCCTTTCGGTTTTTTACGCGGCAGCGTAGTGTTTATCTGGTCCAGTTTTGCTTCTATTTCGTGTACCGTTTCCATCATGTCCTCCGGAATGTGCTGGGAATGCGAAAGACGGGACACCAGGTTTTTCAAAACAACTATCCGGTTTCTCAGTGTTGTCATGGCAATATCTATATCGTGGGGAAAATTTCCCAGAATATCGCCCTTCCTTACTTTGAATCGGGCAGTGAGATCTCCTTCGGAAACCTGTTCCAGTCCCCGGCACATCCGGTAAATGGGTCCGGCAAGTTTGTGTGAGAAGAAAAGACCAAGTATCAAGGCAACCACCAGGTCGATTACTAAAATGAGTGCGGCGTATATTCTGTACTCTTGCCACAGTTCCGACAACACGGTGGTAAACTGGGTTTTGGCCTCTTCGGGAGAGTATGTGCGAGACATAATGAAAAGATAAGCAATAGTCATGTTCAACGAGGTTACAAATGCAACAATCAGAATTATGGCCAGAATCCGAATTAATATCTGAAACTGGTATTGTCTGTTGCTGACATAGTTTAACCGTCTAGTCATAAATAGACCTCTCTTGTTCTTCGAAACATAGTACCATATACGCGCGTCTGCTTCCAAGTGTGCAATGTGAATCTTGACAAAGTTGAGAGACGCCCCTTACACTGCTGAAGAGCCGATTCGCAGCAGCGTCTGAATGGTCCGGTGAAAATGACACCTCACAAGAAGTTGTTTGATGATTTGAAAAGCGATATCGAGGACATTCAAAAAGATGCCTGTCGTATGCTTGCTCACGAAGGCGACCATTCAGCCCTGGCTTCACTCAGGGAGATCAGCTCGACATCCCCTAATGCGTCGATAAGATATTTTTCGCACAAAGCCATTAACTCTATCCTGAAGCGCTGCGGCCCGGAACCTCATGACGATACTGCTCAATGCGATCTTTTTGTGATCAATAAGAAGACTGGTGCAAAAAAGATCGATCGCCACGCGTTTCAAACCTATCTTAGCTCCCCCGACAAGTCTACCCGGTTGGATCTGATGAAAACGGCCATGGATAGTGCTGATGCCAAAGACAGACAATGGGGAGCACAAGAGTTGGCCCGGCACCTGCCCGATGTGCTTGATCCGGTAGAGAAATCCGTGACGATCAAGGCTGTCGGGACACTGGGAAACAGTAGTAATATCGAGGTTTTGCTCCCGTTTCTCCATGATGACGACGCACGGGTCCGGGCTGACACCGTTGAAGCTCTTGAATATATCGGCGATCCGTCTGTCTGCCCGGCCATTGTGCCTCTACTCCAGGATGGAGATAACCGGGTCCAGGCGAACGCCGCGGTTGCACTCAAGCTCTGGGGAAAAGCTCAGGCTCTTTCCAGCCTGGGAAACATGCTCGACAGTCCCAACCTCTGGATGCGTGCCAGCGCGGCACACGCTTTGCGTGAGTTCAAGGGTATACAGGCCCAGCAGTGCTTATTGAAAAGGCTTAAAGTAGAGTCCAGCTTGACTATTTATTTTAAAATAGTGGAGAGCCTGGCCAGGATGGGAACACGATCGGACATCCCCCGTTTGAAACGGTATCTCGCCGTGGAAAAAGATGAACGAAAAGTGAAGATGCTTCAGGCGCTTTTAAAAAAGCTCCAGGGACATACGGTTGACTTTTCCGGGATATTGTCCCGGGACGAATATGACCGTGCCGCTTCTGAAGTAGAAGCCCATCGGCCCCGGGTCGGGGATACCGTGACCGGATTCGTTCGTGAAAATAGGGCGGGATATCGTGATGAATTAGCAGCGGAAGGCACGTCCGGTACCGAGGAGACTCCGGTCCGAAAACTGCTGGCCGAGCTTTCTAATCCCGACGAGAAAGTCAGGGTGGAAGCAGCCGTCAAGCTCATGAAACTGGATGATGCGCAGGTGATCCCAGCCCTGAAGAAAGCAGCCGAGTCGAAAGATAATATCGTCAGGTACTATGCCAAAAAAGCTTTGCGGTCCATGCAGGAACGAGAAATCAGCCCGGAGAAAAATGAGGAACAGCCACCTCCATTCCATCATAGATTCACACTAAAAATGGGGTTCAGCCCGGTTACCCTGGGGGCACTTCTGGTAATGATCGGGGCTGCGGCCTGGTTTTTCATTCCCGGTAAGACTGTCGAAACCAGGAAACCTGCGGTCAAGAAGACCCCTGTTTCTTCTTTTGAACGTCTGAACAAGAGCAGCAAACGGTTTACCGGCGTCGGTCAGACCGTAACGTGGTCTGGCCTGGTCCAGGATGTTAACCGTCACAATCGTGTCGTCATTTTACGTCAGAACCGCCGGGTGTTCTCGGCGGCGCTGCCACCCAACGTGCCATGCAATTTCGTTCGGGGTGACATTTTGGAGGTAACCGGAAAAGTTGAAGACCGGAATGTTTTCGGTGCCATACAATTAAAAGCTTCAGCCGTGCGGTTAGTGAAACCGAACAAAACCGGCCGAAAAGTAGCCCAGAAGATGCGGTAGATTTCAATGCAAACAACTCGCAAGGATTCGGGAATTACGTTGCTGGAATTGCTGATTGCTTTCGCCATCCTGGCCCTGGTGCTTTTCCCGTTTCTCCAATCGTTTCTCACCACCGGACGCGTTGTCCAAAAACGTGGTGAATATGTTACCGCAATCTATCTCTGCCAGAAAATTATCGAAAACATCAGATACGATCTCTATAATGAGGACTCTACTGATTTTTCGCTGTTCCTCTCCAATTGCGGGGAGACAGGGCGCGTGGTCGTCCCGGGGCCCCAGTGCAGCCGGTTTTTCCGCGGCTTGTTTGATACTGCTTCGGCGGCGGACAGGTCGCTGGTCAAGCAGCTTGATAAATTTACCGTGACTATAGACTGTGGAGAGTACTTCGTCCCGCTGAACGCTACAGCCGCGCAGCAGGCAGCAAGTGCGACGGTTGACGTGAACGGAGACTGTGTCAATGATCCTGATGCGGCCCTGGTTACCGTAACGGTTTTGTGGAAGGAGCGGTCTCCTTCTGACAACGCAGTTATGGAAAAGGAATTGAAATTTTCAACAATCATCAGTAAAAACCAGGACTATCAACGCGAGCAGTTGGGAGATGCAATTCTGTGAACAGTTTTTTACTGAGCAGGTTTTTACGAAGCAAACGAAAAGCATATTCTATTGGGTCAAAAGGGTGTACGTTTAAGCCAAAAAGTTATTCTATTAGGCTTAAAGGTTATTCGCTGGTTGAAATCATAATTGCTGTCACCATACTGGCTCTCCTGGTGGGAGTGCTGGTGCAACTACTGCGCAGCGGCCGGAAAGAGTCGGACTTCATGACCGGAAAATTGGCCGCCCGTCAGGAGGCGCGGCTGGCATTTCGGCGGATGTGCAACGAGATCAGAGAATCGATGCGGATGATTCTGCCTGACGACTTGATCCATTACGACACGAACAGCTTCGTGTACAAATACACATCCGACAACCCCGCTTCTGATGAGCGGTGGGGGCCTGCCACAAATACCATTTTCATCGAAAACTTCACCGGGGAGATCATCTCCTACTATTACTTTCACGAGCCTGAAGGGCGTGATCTCGACGGCAACGGTGTGCGTGACCAGCACCAGTTGAGACGGTTGAACATGACGTCCAAAGCCGCTGACTCGTCCACCCGGGCGGAGATAATCGCCCGGGGCGTTAATGCCGATGCGGCGAATCCCTCTCTTTTCACCGTCGCCCGATATTATCCCGGGAAGCAGCCGGGGAGTATTTTCATCAAGCTGTCGGTACGGGAACGTGATGACAAAGAAGAAACCAGCCCTCTATTCAACCTGGTGTCGAGCGTGTTTCTTCGTAATGTAGAACAACTGGCAGGGATGAGATGACCATGAAACTGTTACTTGACCGCAGAATGGCAGGCATGGCTATACCGGCGGTGATAGGTCTCATCCTTGTCCTGGCAATAGCCGCTGTTTCGGTACACGTCCTCTTAAGGCAGGGTGGCAAGCAGGTTTCAATTATTGTGGATGAAATAGTCCTTTTAAATGTCGGCGAAGCGGTGCTGGACAAGGTGGTTTGCCACCTGAAGATGATGTCCTGGGGGAACCGCTGGTATCGCGAAGCCGGGCACGCGGCGTTCGGTGGTCCGGGAGGTGTCTCCAGCGGCGACGAGCAGGGAGTCTACATCAACGAGCTTGGCTATGACGACCTGGAGTATTACTACTACATCGAGGATGTGCGGTACCGGGACTACTACGGCGAAGCCGACATCCCCCCCGGCGGGAATATAACGGGAAACGATATCGTGCCCAACCTGGCCAGGCTGTACGTGCAGGTGACCTACGGTAGTATGCGAAAGACCGTCGAGTGCGAGCTTAACTTTCGCGAGTCCTGCCGCCTGTCACCCACCATGGTTCTCGTTCGCAACTTCAAAGTTATCTCGAATCCAGAAAACCACGATTTGAGTGATGGGGCCGGCCTGCAAGAGATAAAAAACAAGGGTCGCCGACTCTTCGAAAAAGGCCGGGACGGGCGAAAAAACAACAGCGGTCTGAATGATGTGGTCGAAAGCCATATCAGGGAAATAAACACCGAACCGGGGCAGGCAACCGGAGACGACATAGAACAGTTTGGCCGGGCGGGCTTCAACCAGGCCCGGGTAGAGGCAGAGCAGGAGATTGCTCAAAATGAACGGGCAGCTCGGAAGATACTCGAGGATTTCGAAGTGGAGAAACACAATGTGTCCACCTCTTCTGCCTACGCTCCGGATGTTTGTTACGGCAGCATAGTTGATCATTTGAAAGCGGCTCTGGCCACGGCGGTAACACAGCCCACGTATTCCCAACAGCACAATGTTCCCCGGTGCCTATTCCTGCTCGGCCAGGCCTTCATGACCCGGGGCCGGATGATCGCCGGCACTCCCATAAAAAGCGGGATCAACAGCTCCGACCCGGTTTTGAGGGCGACCACTCCTTTGTGCACTGATCTTGGAGAACAGGTGTGGATGGGAGCCTCACCGCCGGCATCCCTGTCTCCTGGGACGGGAATGGCAGACACAGATGCTGAGTACAGCCACCGCAGTTACCTGTTTAAACTGGCTGAAAGCTGTTTTTCCACCATTATTAACAGGTACCCGGCCAGCAAATACGCCTCGAAATCGTACTTCAAGCTGTACCAGGTGAAATTGCACCTGGCCAGCCGGTGGGGCAGGGCGTACGCTCATCACGCGGCCCGGCAGGTATTGAAACTGCTCAAACAGAAAGTCGACACTGGCGCTTATCCGGGTTTCTACCGGATGTTCGGGGAGGACTACAAGCTCTCGGACGTGTGCCGGGAAGTGTACCGCTCAACCCGCAAGTCCCGCATCTGTTATTCAGGTCCGGGGCGTGACGGAGGACGGGCACTGTACACCCGCTCTACCGACGGTACTGAAGAACCGGTGATGATAACCGGCCAGGGTCCCGGTAATTATTTTCCGGCCTGGTCTCCTGACGGCAGCCAGCTCGCGTTTATTTCAGACCGCGACGGCACCGCCCGGATTTATGTTACCGATGCCGACGGCAGCACCCCGCCATCTCCCATAACCGCTCCGCCCGAGTGGTATGATCATCCCACATGGTCTCCCGACGGTGGGATGATAGCCGCGCGGGTACGTGATATCGGGTTGGGCGGAATCGGCGGCGATGGTGACATCCTGGTCATGAACGCCGATGGTCAGGGTCCCCGTTTTAACCTGACCGACACCCCTTCACAGGTGGAGATGCAGCCGTTCTGGTCCCCTGACGGCAGCCAGCTGGGATATATCTCGGGAACGAATGGTAGTGGCGGCGGCGGACAGTTTTCAATACAGGTGCTCGATATTCCTGCTGCCGACCCGGCTTCTCAAACAGGTTCTTCACAGGGAGGTGGTGGGAATCCCCTGCTCGATTTGCTCCTGAAACCGATAGGAATGGTGGCGGACCTGGTGAAGAATAACGTTATCGCTCCAGGCTGGAATCTGCCGCTTCCCCCGCTTCCTCCCTTGCCCCCGATACCGGGGTTAGGAGGCCCGGGCCCCGGTTCCGGCAGCGGAGACAACCAGGGAGGCAACCAGGGCGGCCCTGGCACGGTCCGGACAATCGCCGAAGGATATGATGTTTCCTGGTCTCCCGACGGGCAGACAGTCACCTACGTGTCCGGCACCGGCGGGGCCGGAACGCTCTTCGTGGCCCGCGCCGACGGGAGCAGCCCGCCTGTTGCCCTGCCTAACGT
>CAYSPT010000002.1:128534-151364 GCA_964432985.1 uncultured bacterium | reverse complement strand
TCGAGTACGATGTGGACACCGTCAACACCGCTCAGAACAACGGCGGCTGGAACAGAATCCGCGTGGAAATGAGCGTGAAGTTCTAATTTCGATTAGAACATAAAGTTCATAATTCCGCTTAAGGAAACTGAACCAATAAGCAAACTAACCCCCCGGCTCTCCAGAGCCGGGGGGTTTTTTGTTTGTCGCATTTCTGCTCGTTCATTACTACTGCGCTCCACTTTCCATACTCCAGCAAGAAGCATAGAAAGAGAGTGGTTTTCTATGAGAAGGAAAAAATTTGACAAACAAATTTCGCATGGACTAGCATTGTCTACCTTCGATCGATTCGTATTCGATCTGGCAAGGAGCAATGCAACATGAGAACATCAAACATAGTCCTGGCACTTTTACTTCTGGTTACCTTTACAACCGGCACGGGCGCAGAGCCGCTGTTCAGCGATGTCCCGGAGGACCACTGGGCGTATGAAGCGGTTAAAAAGCTCAGTGAGAAGGGTATCATGATCGGTCTTCCCGATGGCACGTTTGACGGTAAAACCACCCTCAACCGGTATCATGTGGCGGTGACGCTGGCCCGGGTGTTGCATGATTTGCCCGGTATGAAGGACGCAGTGGAACCCTCCGACCAAAAAAGCCTGCAGGCTCTGGCTGACGAGTTTATGAAAGACCTGGCCCTGCTTGGCTTGAGAGCTGCGGTGGTCAAGGAAAAGCTCCACGGCGTCAGGGCGGACATCGGCGTGATCAGGGGGGATGATCCCGAAGGTGACGGGTACAGTAGAATCACGGTTACCGGAGATGCCCGGCTCCGGATCGACAACGTGAAATTCGAAAACGACAGCACTCCCCAGGGCAACTCAAAGGATGATGTGTTCACCTTCTACCAGATAGGTCTCAATGTTGCCACGGCCATCGGTCCGGATACCAGCGCTTTTTTCCGGGTGATCAACGACGATCTCCTGGGGACGGAGTTCGACGCCATGGAGGACACCACCTTCGGATTCGACCTGGCCTATGTCGATGTCAGGGACCTGTTCAGTTTTGCCGATCTGCGGGCTGGCCGTCAGTTCGTAAAAGTCGGCCACAGCCTGGTGCTGGACGACAAGCTCGACGCCATCGTGGTGTACAAGGATATCGTGGGGATGAAGTTCACCTTCATCGGCGCCGACATGGCCGCCTACGACGCCGATGGCGACGGTGCGCTCAATGTTCCCAAGAACGGCTCGAACTTGAAAGCCGTGGACATGAAGTACCGGTTCACCGATCACACCGCCGAGTTCTACTATATCCAGAACTCGTTTGTGGGCACGCCGGGAATTGACCCGGTTACCTACGGCCTGGTACTGGACGGCAGGGTGCTGGAGACCTTCGACTACATGCTGGAGTTCAGCAAGTACGATCCCGATGTGACCAGCACGCTGAAAGGCGAGGCCGTCCTGGGAAGCGCCGAGTGGGAGCTGGTGGAGAACCTGGGAGTCGAGGTCATGTATCTGGAGGGCGACGAGGAGTGGCGTCCCACATCCATTCATTACAACCGCCGGTTCAAGGACATCTTCGGCAACATGCCCCAGGGGCTCATTGTCCGGTCTGCCAGCCTTGGCGCTCCGGTGGTGGACACTAACGCCACCGGTTCCGTCAACGGTATCAAGGACACCTTCTTTAAAGTGACCCGGGCCATATCCGGTCAAACCGACGGTTTCATTATTTTCGAGCAGGTGGAAGCCAACGACAGTTCCCCAGCCATCCCCAACGCTGCCGGTTACAAGCGGCTGTCTCTTGGATTTGACAACCGCTTCGCTCCCAACACCGGATTTGGCCTTTTCTTCGACACAGTGGAGTACGACAAGAACAACGCCGCCCAGAACGCCGGCGGGTGGAACCGGGTGCGAATGGAAATGAACGTTAAGTTTTAGCCTAATGCGGATGGATCAGCATGTGGAAGCCGGCTCTGGCTTTGGCGGTGAACTGCTTCAGTGACCGAAGCGACAGCACCTGCCGCAAGACCCGTCCCGGGTGGAGATAGAACTTCCGGTACGCCTTTTCCATGAAATCGTTAAGGTTTTCCGGTGTCAGGTGCTCTTCCCAGCAGGGAATACGGTATCCGGGCCGGGGATCGAGCACAAACTCCCTCCAGAAATCATCGAAGATTCCTCGCTGCATTCCATCTGTGTAGACCTTGCTTCCCGGGAAGGGGGCCAGCAGGGTCAGGTGCAGGAAGTCTGGGTGCAGTCTCTTGATAAGGTTCCAGGTGTCATCAAGGTCCGCCCGGGTCTGCCCGGGAAGCCCTACCATGAAATAGGCCAGGGTAGAAATGCCTGCTTTCCGGGTGAGCCGGAAGGCTTCTTCCGCCTGCTTCACGGTTATGGCCTTGCCGATCACTTCCATCAGGCGGTCGTTGCCTGCTTCCACACCGTAGTGGATCCGGTCGCAACCGGCCTCTTTTAGCTCTTTCAACAGGGGTGCGGAAACCGTGTCCACCCGGGCCCGGATATCAAAGATGATCTCCAGGTTCCGGCGGCGTATCTCCCCGCAGATGGCTGCCACCCGGTCCGCGTTGACGGTGAAGGTGTCGTCGTAGATAAAAAACTCCCGTATCCCCATCTTCCGGCAGACTTCCATCTCGTCCACCACGTTGACGGCGGAGCGCGCGCGGAACTGTTTTCCCAGGTGGGGCCGGGAGCAGAACGTGCATTTATACGGGCAGCCCCGGCTGGTTATCATGGTGGTGATGGGCCTGGTTCTGGCCAGTACCGAGTAGTAGTTTTCAACCGGCGTCATCTCCCGGGCGGGAAAGGGGATGGAGTCCAGATTGGTTTGCAGGTCCCGGTCTGGTGTTTTTACCACACTACCGCTTTTCTTGTAGCTCAGGCCCGGGACTGAAGAAAGGTCTGCTTTGCTCATCGTTCCGTCTCCCGCTTCCAGCCGGTTGAGCAGTTCGGTGAAGGTCTTCTCTCCTTCTCCCCTGACCAGGATGTCGAAAGAGGAGTGGGTGAGGGTCTCATCCTGGTAGAAGATGGTGTGGGGACCCCCAAGCACCACCGGTACCGACGGGCAGGCTTCCTTCACCGTCACCGCCGTGCGCAGGACGTCGGGAAGGGTCAGCGTCATGGTGTGAATGCCGGCCACGTCGGGAGCGAATGTCCGCACTTCTTCGGCCAGTTCCCGGTATTTCAGGTACTCCGCCTGGCAGTCCAGCACCCGCACCTGGTGCCTGGTGCGGTCCAGGGCGGCGGCCAGGTAGAGAAGCCCCAGGGGCGGGTTGCAGCCCCGCTCCCGGTCGATGAAAGAGGGGTTGTTGCCCTGGACGGTTCCTTTCGCCGGAGGATTGATCAGCAGTACGCGCAAGGCCCTGTCATGTCCCTTCGTTGTCCGAGTTCATCCTCCGCCCGTGAACGATCAGGTCTGCCACCAGGCCGATCAGTCCGATTTGAAGACCGGAGAGACAGAGCACGATCACCGTGATGTCCATGACCTGCTGGAACAGGAAGTAGCTGATCCACAGCAGGGAAAAACCGGCAAGAAACAACAAAAAGGCAATGGGCAGGAACACCCTGAGCGGATCGAAGTAGGTAATGGCTTTCAAAATCAGGAGAAAAAAGTTGAGGGTGTCGCGGATGGGATGTATCTTGGAACTCCCCTGCCGCGACTGATAGCTGATCGGCTCGAACTCCACCTTGAATCCATAGCTCAACGAAGCCAGGGTGATGGTGGTGGTGAAGGAGAACCCGTTGGGAAGTATGGGCAGAAAGGCGGTGGCCGTTTTCTTTTTAAACACGCGCAGTCCCGAGTTCAAATCGGGAATTTTCCGTCCCGTCAAATACTCGGCCAGTATCTTGAGGAACCACTTGGCCGGACGGCGGATGAGTGGTATCTTCACCTGTCCCTTTTCGCGGCTGCCGATCACCATATCCGCTTCGTCCATCTTCTCCACCAGGCGGGGAAGCTCGTCGGCGATGTAGGTGCTGTCGGCGTCGGTGATTGCTATCAATTCGGTAGTGGCGGCCCTTATTCCGGTTTTCAAGGCTGCCCCGTAGCCCCGGTTCTCCGGATGCGTCTTAACCATCAACCGGCTGCCGTACTGCTCCTGGAGCCGTGTTAGGACCTCGGCGGTACCGTCAGTGGAACCGTCATCAACGGCGATGACCTTCAGCCCCACCGGCAGGTTGTTGAGGTCCTGAATAGTTTGTTCTATGGCTTCCTCTTCGTTGAATACGGGGACTACCACGGTCAAGCTTGATGAAGTCATGAAACCGGCTCTCTCTCCACTATATAGAACACGAGCTTGCGGCATAATAACGTGGACAGTGCTGACAGCGCTGAAATCAGGACTGTCTGCTTGTCGAATATCAATCCGAAGCTCTGTAGTATCCTCATCGTTTCCCTTTTTGTTGGCCGGTTGATAAACTGCAGTCCCGGCAGCAGGTATAACACCACACATCCACGGTTTCTTTCAAGTCAAACATAGAAAAATGCATGGTGTGCTTGATAAACCTGCCTACTGATACCGATAAACTGGTATATGTAGTCAATCTCAAGAAGGTGTTCGCTATCCGCTTTCAAAAGACGAGATCGCAGCCAAAAGGGTGAGCAGTTACCTTATCGTGATCATCAGCGGCAAGTACAAAGGTAAGATCAATGCTGCCTTCGGTGTGGAAAACGGGTGCCTTGATTTAAACTACCATGTGATGAGGAAGGGTTCATGATTGGGATGAATATATGATAGGGATAAAGATATGCGGAAAAAAACTACTCGTTCTGTTCACCATCTGTTTGCAGTTGACCGCGGTCGCCGGTGTAGTCGCTCAAAACAAACTGGCAGTGGAAAAGCAATTTAGAGAAAGAAAAAACGTAATGGGCCGCCTGGTCGGTAAGACCGTCAAACTGGCGGGTGACCAGGTTGCTGATGTTCAGGAATGGACTGCCGACACGGTCAATGCGGCTTTCGAGTCGTTGACCGTGGACAAACCGGTTTTCGAAAGCGCCGGATTTAAGCTTTCGGAAATCGAAATAGAAATCGGTTTGATCCCTAAAATTGCTCCCATTTTCGAGCAGGTGGCAGAAATACCCGAAGAAGACAAGAAGCGCCTATTGGCCTCTACTGAAAAGAAGGAAGTACTGAATCTTTTGCTTAAAGCTCTTTTCAAGGTCCATGATCTGAAGTTCACGGGTTATGATATCGCTAGTGCCAAGCTGTCCCTGAGCATTCCTCCGGAGATAGAGATAATCCTGACGCCGCCCAAAGAAGAAGAAATAGACCTGGTGGCAATGAAAAACATGGTCAACCGGCTGGTCAGGCGGGTCAACAGCCTCAGTAAACAGTTGCCGGAATTGACCACCAGGGGCGATCTCGATTCATTCAAAACCGATGTTACCGGGCAGCAGGTTCAGCAGGAAAAAGATCATTGGAAAACGAATCAACGTATTTCGCAGTTGACGGAGCGAGTTGACGAACTCAACCGGCAGCTCGCCCAACGCGTGACGATGGATTACCTGGTTAAAAAGATCGCAGAGTTTGACAATCGCACGATCGGCTATGAGTGGAACGCGAAAAAACAGAAAGATTCCGCGGATAAATCAGGCTCTCCTGATCAAGATGACAAGATCTTTACGTTGATAGAGAAGCTGGAAAAAGGCAAAGTCCAGTACGCGTGGCAGGGTTCGGACGCAGATTGCCCTTAGAAAAGAACTGCTTTCGAAAAGATATATTATTTATCTCGCTACTTGTATTCAACTATCTTGAAATTCTCTTCGTCTGTCTCCACCTTCAGGATCTGCCCTTCGTACCCTATTCCCAGGTACCGGTTCATACCCATACCAGGTGATTCCGGGAGCTGCACTTTCCTGACGGTTTTGCCTTTCTTGTCCAGCTCAAGCACGTAGGCGGCGTCGTAGTGGTCCCAGGCTTCCCCCACCACTACGAACAGGTAGAGATGCCCCTTCTTGTCTGTCCCCACAGCGTAGGCGTTCATGTGGGGTTTCTCCATTTTAACCCTGGCGTAGCGCTTGACGTTCTTGAGGTTCGGGGCGAGGAGTTTCAGGTCGATCAGTGAGCGGCCCATCCCCTCTTTCACCATGACCAGGGAATCGTCGGGCATGAGAACCGGCGGGTAGACAGTGGCCGGAAGCATTGTTTCTTTTTTCCCGCTGGGCCCCAGTTTAAGCACTTTCATGGACATACCCTCACCAACGAAAACATTGCCCTTCGAGTCCACGGCCAGCTTGTGGGCCAGGTCGAAGTAGCTGGAGCCGTCGGCTTTGAGGCCGAGCACGTCTTTTATCTCGCCCTTGGCGTTAAACTTCCACACCAGTCCTTCGGTGGCGTTGGCGACAAACAGCTCTCCGCTGTCGTTTACCGCCAGGTCGATGCCCAGGACGGGCCGCTCATCGGGGGTGGCGGAAGGATACGTGACTACGCGGATGAGTTCCCCATCTTCAGCGAAGATCTTGACGCAGAAGTGCGGGGCGTCAAGCACGTAGATGTTGCCTTTTTTATCCACGGTGAAAGCCGTGGGTCCCATGAAATCCTCGACGGCCTCATCGGGGCTGGAAGCTCCTACCTCCCGGGGGCCTGAACCGAATTTAAGCGCCAGGTGTTCCACTGTTTCCGCTCCCGCCACGGTGCCCAGCAGGCACAACAATGCCGTCAGTATCAGTAGCTTTTTCATCTTTTTCCGTCACACCCTTCTTCCTTTTCATGTTCGCTTCATGATGGTGAATGTGCACCGGTTCCGGTACATGCCAATAGTACCATCAACCTGCATCCCGGTGCGAAACTTTCTTTTCTTTGTTGTGTACACCCCGGGCACAGGATTCTACTTCAGTACGATGGAGCGCCGGTTGCGGCCGTTCCACTGGGTGAGAAACCAGGATTTGCTGAATTCCCGCCTGACTGCCCGGCGTCCCGGGTCATTGACGATGACCTTGTTGCCTTCCATTCCTACCACAACCATGTAATGACCGCTCTTCCAGGCTACCTCCACACCCACAATAACGGGCTTACCCTGCTTGAGGTTCTGCTCAAGGTAGTTAAAGTCGACGTTATTTTTCAAGGTGGTATTGGGAAAACCGTGGCTCTTGGCGTCTTTGACTATATCGCCCACGTAGGTTCCCGTACGGCCCTTGAAATCGTAAATCCGATTGGCTACATCCCGGGTGGATTCCTTGCGGCCGTAGTAATCGTAAACCATGGACAGGGAAGTGGGTCCGCACCAGGAGTTCTGGTACTTGCCGTTGGCCGGGTCGAACTGGGTGCGCTGGAGAACGTCGACGTAGACTCTGTCTTTGGTAATCTGGGGATCTTTCGGCTTGTAGTCATTATTGTTTCCGGAATAATCGGTGTTGTTGGTGCCTCCCGGAGGGGCGTTTCCCACCGAAATGTACTTACCGCTGACCCAGCCCTGGGAGTTTCCGAACTGAACCAGGTACCAGCCGTTCTTTTGCCCGACGATGTTTACCTTTGCTCCCCGGGTGAGGACGTGGAACCGGGAGTTGCTGACTCCCGGACCGGTCCGGACATTGAGACCGGCAGCGGTGACGTACCCGGTGGAGCTCCCCTGATCCAGCGGCGGTGTCTCAGGTTCCTGGTCCTGGGTTTTCTGGGCAGTCCGCACATAACGTCCGCACACCCATCCCGTGCCGCCTTTATAGTTGATCTTGTACCAGTTTTTTTTCTCTGCCAGGATGACAATCTCGGTACCGTAGCGCAGCACTCCTATTTTACGATAGCGCACGCTGGGACCGGTCCGGACATTGAGACCCACGGTGGCGGTCACGTGGCCGCCACGCAGCGCCTGGGCACCCCCCTGGGTGTCGGCTGCCGGTGCAGTGGATTCTGTCTGGGTCTGCGGTGCGACCGGTTCTGTTGCCGGTTCCTCCTGGTCTCTTACCTGATCGGTAGATTCCTTGGGTTCAGCCCTGTTAAGAGTATCGAAAATGTCTACTGCCTGCACCCGGGTGCCTGACACCAGAACCAGGACCAGCAGTAGCATTCCTATCTGCACCAGCCGCGTTTTCAACCAGAAATTCATATCTCACACATCCCCTTTCCTCGTGCCCGATTACTCATTGCTTATTCGAGCGGCCCGCCTTGAGGCGGTGTTTATTCCTGCATGACTAATTTAACAAAACCTATTTTTGTAAAACGATGACCCGGCGCGACCGGCCGTTCCAGTCGGTCAGGAAGGCGGAGCGTGACATCACCCTGCGCACCCCCGGGTGATAGGGATCGTTGAGGATGACGTTGTTGCCCGATAAGCCCACCACCACCATGTAGTGCCCGTACTGGTACGAGACTTCGACACCGACGATGATGGGTTTACCTTCCTTGAGCTTCTGCTCCATGTAATTGAAATCAACACCGGTTTTCATCTCGGTATTGGGAAACCCGTTCTTCTTGGCGTCGTTGATGATGCTGCCGGCGTAGGTGCCGGTGTTGCCCGCGAAGTCATAGATACGGTCCGCTACCTGGCTCGTGGTTTCCTTGCGCCCGTAGTATTCATAGACCATGCCCAGGGACGTGGGGCCGCACCAGTAGTTCTTGTACTGCCCGTTGGCTGGATCGAGCTGGCTTCTCTGGGGGCAGTCCACGTAGACCGTGCCCTCGGTGTTCCCTTCCCAGGGGGGCTTGCCCAGGCCCACATACTTGGCGCTGACCCAGCCTTCTTTCCCCTGATAGGTGATTTTGTACCAGCCGTCCTGCTCTCCCGTGATGACGATCTTGGCGCCGTTGGGCAGGGTGCCGATCCGGGCATTGCCCACTCCCGGTCCGTTCCGGACGTTCAGCCCCACCTGGGCGGTGATGTAACCTTCCTTTTTCTCGGGTTCCTCGGGTTCTTTCGGAGGCGGGGTCGTGTCCTGTTGTCCATCCAGATCGATGTACCGGCCGCACACCCACCCCTCTTTGCCCTGGCACGATATCTTGTACCAGCCGTTTTGTTCGCTCAGGATAGTAACGGATGTCCCGCGGGGGAGGACGCTGATAATGCTGTTGCCTACCCCGGGCCCGGTGCGGAAGTTGAGTCCTACCGCGGCGCTGACTGTACCGGTGCGGGCCGGTTGTTTTTCCGGCGGTTTCGGATGCTTTTTAGCATACTCCGTCGAATTGAGAATCGACCGTTCCACCTTACCGATGTCCCAGCCGTCTTTTTTAATGCGCTGGTAATAATGCTCCAGCCCGCCCTTGTCAGGTTCCCGCCCCAGGTGCTCGCGGTACAAATCGGCGATGGCGTCCTTGACCGGGTTTTTTTTCGACGTTGGCGGCTTTTTAGGCTTCTTCGGTTTATCCGGCTTCTGTTTGGGCTTGTCAGGTATCTTCTCCGGTGGTTTTTCCACCACCTCGGGGATTTTCGGCGGCGGCCCGTCTTTTTCATACTGCTTCAACAATTTGTAATACTCCCGGGCGGCCTTGTACTCCTCCAACAGGTACACCGGTGAAAGCAGGATCATCTTGGCCCACTGGCCCGGGCCTTGCTGGGAGAGCCGTTGGTAACGGGACTTGACCATGTCCCACCAGAGTTGAGTCAGGTTTTTTTCTCCGGGCTCCTCCGTGGGTTCCTTTTCGGACACCGTCTGGTCTCGTTCGGTCTGCGGCTGATCGCTGGTCTCCTGGGCCTTCTTATCTTTTACGTGGTCGAAAATGTCAAAAGCCAGGGTTCCCGGTACCTGCGTCATGACCAGGACGGCCACTATAAGAATAGTCAAACCCCCATATATATTTTTTGAGTGCTTCATACTGCCTCCATCCCCTTTCTGCTGCTACTTCTTTCCTTCCACTATTTTTCGAGCAGATCGTCCAGAGACACTGGTCGTTCCGGTCGATAATGAATGTCGCTACTTCTCCAACACGATAGTCCGGCGCCACCGGCCGTTCCAGTCGGTCAGAAATGCCGAACGGCTCATCTCCCTGCGCACTCCATTGTGGAAGGGATCGTTGATAATAACCTTGTCCCCCTCGAGGCCGACCACCACCATGTAGTGGCCGTATGGATAAGAGACTTCCACACCTACGATGACAGGTTTTCCTTCGCCGAGTTTTTGCTCCAGGAAGTCGAAGCCGACACCTGTTTTCAACTCGGTATTGGGAAAACCGTTCTTCTTGGCGTCACTGACGATGTTCCCCGCGTAGGTGCCGGAGTTTCCCTTGAAGTCGTAGATACGGTTGGCCACGTCACGGGTGGTTTCGCTACGGCCGTAGTACTCGTAGACCATGGCCAGTGAAGTGGGGCCGCACCAGTAATTCTTGTACTGCCCGTTGGCCGCTTCGAGCTGGCTGCGCTGCGGCGTGTTCATCACGTCATCCCGTACCTTTTTTTTCGCTTCCTCTTCTTTACGCCTGGCTTCTTCTTCCCGGCGCTTTTGCTCCTCTTTTTCGCGTTGTTTACGTTCCGCTTCGCGTTGTTTACGCTCTTCTTTCTTCAGACGTTTCTTCTCTTCGGCCTTCTTCAAGGAGCTGATCTTTTTCTCGACATGTCCCATGTATTTCTCCACATCCCGGGGAGGAATACCGCTTTTAAGCAGGCTGTCAAGTATGGCGTCCTTCTGTTTTTCCGCTTTCTTGCTGGCGCCGGTTTTCAGAGACAGCACCTTTTCCAGCTGTTCCATGGCCTGGTCGTAGGAAGCTCTTTTAGCCTGGTCCGCCTCCTTGCGCACCTGCCGTCTGAAGACAAACTCTTCTCTGGCCTTCTTGAAGTGCTCCAGTGAGTACAGCGGCGGAAACAGGAAGTGCCGGGCGGTGAGTTCTACCGAGGGGCTGGCGAGGAAGAACGAATCGATAAAATCCTTGAAATTCAAGCGCGCGTCGGTGAAGCGCCGTTTCATGGCGTCCCACAGGGTGTCTTTACGGTAGACCACGAAATCGCGGGCCCGGTAGACATCGGTTTTGTCCCCTGGCTGCTCCAGGTCCTCATCCTGCTGTACAGGAATCGTTTTGGTCTGTTCGGCCGCTTCTTTCTCTGTTTTTATAGAGTCAAAAATCCCCAGGGCGGTCAGAGGGTCTGGCAGAGCGGTAGTGATAAGCACACAGGCCAGCACCAGGACTGTACCAAAAAAACTTTTTGCACCTTTGGTCAACATCATGTTTCCACACCTCCACATGTAATGCAAACTGCTCGCTTATACGAGCGCCGCCGTCGTACGATACAATCGTAAAACGCCGTCTTACGATGCAAGCGTAAGACGCAGTCTAGCGGTACTCGATAATCCTGAAATTCTCTTCGTCGGTTTCTGCTTTAAGGATCTTTCCGTCGTGGGTGACGGAGAAATATCTGTTCATGGAAATCCCCGTAAATTCAGGGATACTTATCTCTCTGGTGATGTTTCCTACGTCGTCAATGACCAGGACCGTCCGGTTTACCGGCTGCTTCCAGGCTTCTCCGAAAACCGTCATAAGGTACACGTTATTCTCCGAATCGACGCCGATGGGGTAGATGTCCCTGACTTCATCTTCGAGCACGATGATAGCCAGGTACTTGACTGTTTCGCAGTCCGGCTCCATGACCTGCAGGTTGAACTTGGTGACCCCCGATTTCTCGGTCAACAGGATGTGTGATCCGTCGCCGGTTATACAGGGGTGACAGTCTTGAGGTATCTGACGGTCCGCGGCTCCCGAGGGAAGAAGCCTGGTGATGCGCAGCGTGCTTCGGTCGTAAACGTGAAAGTTCCCGGATGTATCGAGTTCGATCCTGGTGGGCAGGCCGAACAGACCTTTTCCGTTTTCCTGCCGGCCCAGTGTGCGGGTGATATCCCCCCCGGGACTGATTTCCCAGATAATTCCTTCGGAAGCGTTGGCCAGGTAAAGGTTACCGGCGGGTGAAACCAGGATATCCAGGCACACCACTGGTTTTCCTTCACCGGTCTGGGATGGGTATTCGATTATCCTGCTGAGCGTACCGCCGGGTTCGAACACCTTTACCTGGAACCGCGGTGTATCCAGGACATAGATGTTTCCTTCACGGTCGAGGGTGAACGCGGCCGGCCCCACGAAACCCTGCAGTTCCTTGCCGGGACGTTCCGCCCCCACTTCCCGCGGAGCGGGCCCGAATTTGAGCTCCAGAACGGTGTGCGGTTCACTCCTCCCAGCGGCGGTCCGGATATCCAGACTCCTGGTGCTATACGGTATCAGGCTGTAACCGAGGTATTGCCCACACTGCTGTTGAAGCTCGTGAAGCGGCAGTTCGAACACGCCGCTTTTCCCTTCCCACCCGGAAGAAATGATGACCGTCTCGGCGCTGCTTGCCGGTTTTCCGGCCGACAACGCCACGTGCCCCCTGGGAAACGTTTCGTTTGTGTCAAAGAACACCACTGCTCCCACCGGCGGGAGGGGGCCTGCGGATATGATGGCGCCCGCCTTCATTAATTCCCGGTAGGATTGGATGGGTGACGGCGCTTCCAGTTCGGGAACTGCCCGACCGTAAGCGGCGGAAGCAAATGCCTGACTCCAGTAATCCCAGGCGGCCGGATCCATTAAAATACTTTTCCCCGTGTTGCTGTTGGTGTCCGTGGCGGTGAACGCATTAAGCTGGTCTCGGCCCCACTGTACCGCCGCCGATGCTTCTCTCCCGGCTGTATCGGTACTTGATGGGCTTTCCCCTTCTGGTTCCGGTTCCGCAGAAGCGGTTTGGCTAACTCCATAAACCGGTTCGGATTCAGATTGGGCAACTCCCCGGTCTTCTTCAACCTCTTCCAGAGTAATACCGTAGACCGGAACGTAATCGGTTTGGGCTCCACCGCTGTCATCTGTCCCCATCGCCTCGTAAACTGGTTCAGATGCTGATTGGGTCCCAACGCTGTCTTCGGTCTCCATTGGCAGAGCCTGGTAAGCCGGTTCGGACCCTGCACCCAGGATTTCTTCAAGGGGTGTCAGCCGCTTTCCGTACACCCAGCCTTCGCTTTCCCGGTAGGTGACTTTATACCAGCCGTCCATATCTTCCAGTATGGTTATGACGGCGCCGTTGGACATCTTTTTCACACAACCATGTTCAATTCCGGGGCCGTCACGAAGGGGAAGACCGGCTTTCAGGGTGACCATTCCTCTTCCGGATGCCGGGGCGCAGGCCTTGGTGGCGTTTAGGATGGTGTATTCCCGGGAGGTAAGCAGGTCTTGTTCCACCAGGTAGATGTCCCATCTTTCGTGCACTATCTTGTCGGTGTAGTACCGCTGCGCTCCCGGATCGGGAGGACGTCCCAGGTGTCTTTGGTAGACTGCTTCCAGGTCTTCCGCGGCAGTTTTAAATTCCTGCTCAGTGATAGTATCAGGTGGTGGGGCGCTCTCGGCTGCTGCAGGAGGTTGAACCCCGAAGACACAGCAGCACATCACAGCCGTAGCGAGAAAGAAAACCAGGTGCTTCATAGAGAATATCCTTCCTTAACTCACTCAATTACGGTGTGCTGGCAAAATCACTTTCCGTGCCGGATTCGGTCTTGTGTAGAATGGCTTCCAGAAAGTCGAAAGGAGCCGTTTTTATTCTGGCTTTCTGACCGCTGTTGTCCGGCGGGGTCGTGTCTCGCTGGTTTTCACGCCCCTGACGCTGGATAGTTTCTTTTTCTTCTTCCGTCTCGGCGTCCCTGAACTGCTCGAGTTCCGATTTGGACGGGATCCAGATACGCTTGCCCACCGGGATGGCCCGATGGTTGGTGATTTTGTTGTAGTTGCCGAGGACCGTGTAGAGACGCCCGTCTCCGTACTTATCCTGAGCCAGGTTCCAGAGATTGTCACCGGGCTGCATGGTGTACCATTCGGCAGCGGCACCGGAAGCGCAGAGAAAGACTACCAGCAGAACCGCCGGCAGTACCAGTGTATGTTTCACCATGGATACATCCACCACCTCTCGAAGTGGTTATTGCATACTGCTGCAATATAGCTGAGTAATGGCCGTCTCACTACGGCCGCGGCCGTTTTGTCGCGGTTAACGGCCATCTTTTATCATATCCAAAAAATCTTCCGGCGCCGTTTCCTCGAGCGGTGCCTTCTGCGTGGGCGTGGAGCTTTTCGGTTTTCCGACGGGTTTGTCCGTACGGTCAATCCGTGTGTACCTTTCCTGCTGTTTCCGGCCTTGGTACCATTGCGTTTCTTCGCCCATAACCATGGCTTCTGGGCCACTTATACCTCTTCCGGTAAGGAGGGCTTTTTGGTAGGCATTCAGGTCGCATGTGCTTCCGCCAGGAGCGGTGATCTCCACTTTACCTTTGATGACGGCCACTTCAAGTCCCGTTCCGGGTATGGAACGGATGCCTAACTCCGTTCCCACTACCTGGATGGTGTAGTCCCTGGCGGTAATGGTGAAGGGCTCATCAAGTTCGGCGAACCGGGCTAGAATCTCTCCCCGCTTGAACTCTATCTCGTTATCCGCCACTTCCAGCTTGGAGGCGGGGCGGACGAGAATTTGATGATCACCGCTTTTCAGCTTGACGGTCTTGCGAGTGGCAACGACTTCGCTCCCCGGGGTGAGCTTTCTACGGCTCTGGGTCCATTGCAGGGCCCGGGTAGCCGGTTTTACTGGTACTTCAGCAATGATCTGCGGTTGCGTGTCCTCAGGGGTTACGTCCCCCTGTTTCGGCGCATCCTGCCCGGTCATCACCAGTGCCAGGCAGGCGGCGGCCACCATCAGGCCCAGCACGCTTGCGTAGGCCAGTTTCGGTGCAGCCGGCACCAGGTTGGTGAAAAATGAATCGAAATTATTCTTTACCGAGACCAGTCTGGACATCAGTGAAGGTTTCTGCATCCAGGGGGGATTGTCCGGCAGGGCGGCCATAACAGAGGGGACCAGGTCGGCCGGAGGTTCCGGTGCGTCCATCATGGCAAAGCTTTCGGTGACCAGGCTCAGGTCGGTCAGGTACTGCTCGCACTGGGGGCATGACTTCAGGTGGTCTGTAATATCCGGCTTAGTCGACTTTCGCGCGGCGGTTTCGCCGAACGCTTCGTCTTCTATAATTTCTCTAACTCGTTTACAGTCCATATGACACACCGTTCTTTCCCGGCTCAGACCAGGCGCAGCCTTGTCGGAGCCGCGCTCAGACCAGGCGCAGCCTTGTCGGAGCCGCGCTCAGACTAAGCTGCGCTTAGACTAAACTGCGTTTAGGCAAAGCCACGCTCAGGCAAAACTGCCTTCGAGCCTGGACAGCTTGTTGGCGAACATTCTCCGTGCCCGGAAAATGTTGGTCTTTACCGTCCCTATAGGGATGTTCAACACCTCGGCTATCTTTTCATAACTCAGGTTTTCGAAGTGCCGCATGACGAGCACCGCCCGGTAACTGGAGGAAAGAGAAGCCAGCGCTGTATCGATGTTTTTGCGCTGCTGCTTCTGCTCGTACTCCTGTTCGGGGGTGAACCCGCTGGTGACACGGTCTTCTTCAAGGGGCACGCTGGTGGTGTCCCGTTTTTTTCGCTGTCTGAGCCGGTACAGGGCCTGATTGGTGGTTATGGCCAGCAGCCAGGTGACGAACTTGCGCGAAGGATCATAACGGTCCAGGGCCGAATAGGCCGCAACAAAGCTTTCCTGGACCACGTCCCGTGAGTCTTCCTGGTTTCTCATGAACCGGTAGGCCACCGCATACATCCTCCTTGAGTACTTTTCAACTAATTGCTCGAAGGCTTGCTTGTTGCCGGACAGGCATTCAGCAACGATGTCTTTGTCTTCCCGGACCATGAGATTCTACGCCCCTGATCTTTCTGTCCGGCCTCCTTTTACCTTCTTTCTCACCGAGGTGTATGCACGAAGGCCGGATTTGTTTCAAACTTTTTCACAAAACAATATAAAAACTTTTTCAGGGATTTGAAATCCAGTGTTTTCGGGCTTCAAAACCCTCCTGCTCCACCGGTAGTACGATGGTGTTTACTACCAGGGATTTTGCCCCTGACGCAGTAGATGTCTCGCCCTCTCCTGCGTCCTCTTCGTCTGGTCCTCCTGTTTCTTCCGCGGCGGCGCCTTTTTCGGGGGTAGTCATGACCAGCTTGATCCTGACAAAGGTACGGTCGTTCTCTTCTACCGGCTCCAGCAGCAGTTCCTTGAGCAGGCCCCTGCCGTATGAGCGGGGTGTGCCGGTGGGCAGCCCCGTCCCCACGGTTTCTTTGCGGAGAAGTTTCTTCCCCCTGTTTGACGAGTCTTCCATGTCCTTCAGTTCGTAGGTGACCGTGGTGTGAAGCTTGGTCACTGCTCCCGACGATCCTTCCTTTTTTACCGCCCATTTCTTGAAGGAAAAAGTACCATCGTTTTCGTCAATCTCCTCGTGACACAGCCTGAGATCTTCCCTGAGCATGGCCAGGATACGGCTGGCTTCATGGAGGTGGTTAAGTTTCTGGCTCCCCCGGCCGATTCCGGCCAGGCCTTTTCTAAACAGCAGGAAAACCGCGATGATCAGGATCAGCCCGATGGCCCCGACCACCATCATTTCCACCAACGTGAACCCGTTAGAGCCCAACCTGAATCCGTTGGGACCCAATCTGAAGCCGTTGGGACCCAATCTGAAGCCGTTGGGACCCAACCTGAACCTGCGTCGCTGTCTTTTCTGCAGGTTATTTATAACTGACAAAAATGTCCGCAAGTTCAATCTCCTTTGGGTCACCCAGGTGCTCCCAGGTGACTTTGACCGTCACTATCTTGTACTTCATTTCCACTTTATCTTCCGGGTCCGCCCCTTCGGGGACGAACTCGACTTGTTCGTAATCGTCGGGAACCAATGGTTCGATGTCAAACCCGGCCACCGGTACGAACAATGAATCCGGCAGGCTGTCGGTATTTTCGAGCCCCGAATCGATCTCCTCGAAGTCGAAGCTGTGCACGTATTCGAGAAACCTCATGGCCAGGTTTTCGGCTATGACCTGGTCCACGGTGAGATCGGTCTTCTGCTGTCCCCACATGAGGGCGCCGAACAGCGGAATCAGCAGGGCGGTGATGATGACCATGGCGATGAGAAGTTCGACCATGGAAAACGCCCGCGGCTTTCGGACCATCAGAGCTCACCTCCCGTTATAGGGGCGGAGGGGATGGGATCTCCAACCGGACAGACGTCCACCATAATGCTCTCTTCATAATTCCCTGGCAGCATTTTGAGAGAAGCTTTGTACTGGATGGTACTGATTCCTTGCGTGATACTGTCGAGGGTGGTCTTCGGGAGCGAGCGTACCGCCACGGCTCCCTCTATCACAAAGCTGCCCGAGTTTCCCTGTACTTTCAACGCTCCTCTGGGAGCCACAAGGTGGGCTTGTATCTCTTGGCTGCTTCCCCCTCCCGAGGAGAGGGTGATGTCGCCCGTGAGGGATACGATAGTCAATATTTCGCTGAAATTGTCTCCCGTTATGGGTGCCTTGACGGTGACGGAGTTTTCGCACACTATCACGCCGCCCCGTTTGACGTTGCAAGAATCTACGACGATGCTCCCTCCGCCGTTATTCGTAGCCGTGTTGGCGTAGATAACCGTTCCCAGGGTGAGGTCGCCGGAAGGCGACAGGTAGTTCCACTCTTCGAGAAATTCTGTCAACTCCATGCCTTCGCCGTCATCCGGTCCGGTCTGCCAGGCCAGGCGCTGTGGTTTGGTAAAGTGTCCGGACACGACATCCATAAGGGCTGGAAGACTCGTTACCGCCGCTTCGACATTGGGGTTGAACTGGGAAGGATACCGGGTGAGGGCGTCATTGTCCTCTTCGTAATACTGGTCCAGAACGACGTGGTCGGGAGAAGGGGTGTACCCCACTGAAGCGATATAATCAAGCGAATAATTGATCGGGTTTTTGTACACATGGGTCATCCACTCCCGGTAGTTTGGATACTGGCCGATCTGGGTGGGCAGATACTCCTTGAGAAATAGGTAACGTGCTCTGTGCTCTCCTGGTTGTTCATCCAAGCCCAGGGCTGCCACGTCGGGATCGCTGCCGTCGGGCGGGAACGATCCGAGAACATTGTACTCCGGTTCGTTGTTGCAGAAATAAAGCGGCATGACCATTGCCCATTCGTCCTTGTAAAAATTGATCTGCGGGTCGTTGGCTATTTCCTGGGCCCTCAGTTGCCACGTGTCCATGGCCTGGGTATCATTGGGATTTACCCGCAGGACACAGAGCCGCAGGAATTTACGCTGCACGTTCCCCAGCACCAGGGTCGGTGAAACGTACGAGGGAGTCCCGAACAGTCTCAAACAGCTGCTTACTCCGTCTTCCAGGGGTGCCTTTTGATCGGTGGAATAATCTGTTCCCAGAATCTTGTAGGTAGGTGTAGGATCGTGACCGCAGATCCCGGTGTGGATGTAGATATGCTCGTACACTTCTCCTTCGGTGCCCTGAACCGCTGATGCAAATTCTTGATTTCTAATCAGGGGATTGCACTTCATTTCACCTGTTTCCGGATCGGGTTCCGCATCTCCCTGGTAGAGCGTGAAATCGTCGTCGTGTTTCGCGTTGGCGCCGGTGTAGTCGCCGGACTCGGTATAGGCACCGTTTCCGTAGGCAACGGTGAGAAGAATATTGTTTCCGCTCCCCGTCCCGCCGCCGCCAGTCGGTGATCCGAGGTACACCCATCCCTGGTTTACCAGATCGTTCTTGGTAAACCAGCCCTGCATGCCGGGGCCGGGTCTCCAGGTCTGTCCCTGGCCGTTTTTCAGTACGATAAGCGGTCCGGAGCGTTTTTTCCCGTCGCGGTCGACCTTGGTCTTGTTGAACCTGTCAGGATCGCTGCCTCCTCCGCTGGCGCCGGTGGCCAGAGCATCGTGGAGAAAAAGGGTGAAATCGGACAGGAGGGGGATTCTGGACACGTTGACCTTGACTTCGGTTATTTCGTGAACCTCTGCGCTGGCTCCCACCAGCCCGCTGCCCACCACGGCCCGGACCTTCATCTTTACCTGGCCGTACTTCTCGTAGGTTTTTGCCGTGCCTCCCGGGTCTTTGAAACGTGCCAGAGGTGTGTCAAAACCTTCGAAATCATCCGGACTCACCGTGATGAAAGCATCCCAGGAATGAATGTCACGAAAGTGCTTGATGTCAAGCTCTTCCAGGTTCTGCACTATATCGGGGAAGAGCTCCTTCAGATCGTAGGGAATACTTTCCTCAGACATGTCTTCCAGTGGCTTTTTCAAGATGGAAGTAAGCTCGAATTCCGAGCTCCTGACCGCTTTTTTAATATAGGGTTTGAAAATATTCATGCCCATTTCGGCCAGTTTCCGGGCGGCGATTCTGGCGCTGTACATCGAGGTGAGGCGGCTTTCTCTCTGCAGATAGACCAAAAAAGACATGATTATCAGCACCAGGATGAAACCAATTCCCAGAACAAGAGCCAGTATGGTGCCTCGCGGACGGGTGTTGAATACCATGCCCCGTATCACTCCAGGGTGAAAAAACCGGGCACAAAAAAGAGCAGCAGTCCCAGGAAGGTGACGAAAACTCCTACCAGAGACAGAAAAGCAGCCAGAGACTGTCCTTTTTCAGGTCCACGGTTTGCTCGCCAGAATCCCCAGCACACCAGGAAGGAACCGAGCACGATGAATATAATATAAAGCACTTTCATATAGATCACGCACTACGCCATTCTTTAGAGTATCCTAAGTATATTGTGATATTTTATAGAAAACTAGCTATAATATAGCCTTAACACCAAGCATACCACAGTAGAAAAAGCGAGCGCAAGCCAGGAATGGCGGCGGTGGAAAGTATGGTATAATACAAAAGTTGATTTCAACCATACTATGGTTAGATAATGACTCGGTACCGTGTTGTGCCGAGGAGGTGAATACAGGTGGATATAAACTTCAAAGAAGTAGGGGAAAAAGTCGTTGTTACTCCTGTAAACGACATTGCCGAAGAAAACGCTATCATTCTGAAAGAGAAGCTGCGTTCGTTACTTAAATCGGGCAAGTACAAAATAGTCCTCGATCTGTCTTCCGTGAGTTACATCACCAGCGCGGGGCTTGGCATTATTGCCTTCCTGGTGGAAATGGCCCGCGGTCAGGGGGGAGACATCATCATGCTCAGCCCCAATGAAAGCATTATGGGGCTATTCGAGATTACGGATCTTCACAAGGTTTTCGAGATAACAACAAGCGAAGACGAAGCATTAGGTATGCTGGGTTGAAGGCTCCCTTTACTGCCAGGCCGAAAAGCGACCTCTAATAATCCTGTCCCTGGTACAATTTATAGATGATGCTGGTGAAATAATCACTCATGTACCTGGTCCACAAGTTGAAAGGCAGGTAGGGAATCTCCCTGCGGCACGAACGGCAGAAGGTAAACAAGAAGATCAGAATATATTCCACGTTGGTTGCCAGTGGTCCTTTGTACTCCATCTTGTTCCGCAGGTTGATTATCCGGTCTTCATGCATGCATCGTCCTATTTCCGATTCCAGGAGTTCGGCGTAATTGGTGACGATGATTTCTATATTGATATCCTGTTCCGCCTCGCTGACGAAATCCTTGATGTCCTTTCGCAAATGTTTCATGGACATTCCCCGTGAGGCACATTCTTCACGGACTCCCGGGCGCGACAGGTCTTTGAGGAGATGCTCGCGGTCCACCGGCCAGGATACGATGATGTTGGTGGCGTTGTAGTCTCCCGTGTGGGGCTCCACTTCAACGATGGTTCCTTTTTCTTTCAGGTAATCGTTGACCTTCTCTGCGAAGTTCTTCTCCCCGATTATCTTTACACCGGCCACATCATTGATGATGTAATCGCTATTGTCGAAGATAACTCTCCCCATCTTGATGTTTTCGCGGATTTTTTCTTCAGCGAGTTTGAACTCATCCTGCATTTGCTTCTTGGGAGTAATGAGATGCTTCAGATCGATGCCCAGTTGCCGTGCACGCCGTTTGGCCAGTTCCTCGGCCTGTTGCTTTATCCGCCCGTAGATGTCGTCAATTATCCGGCGGCTGCACTTTTCACCTATCCGGCGGATCCGCTTGGTTCTGACTATGGCCAGGGGCCGGCGGAGCTTGGCCTCATGGCGGAAAAACAGAAGGCCCATGAAAGGTGTTTCCCGGTAGTAGTTTTCCGGAAAGCGCCGGTAGGTGTCGATAAGCTGGCTAATCCTTTTATTGTAGGACCAGGGGTGGGCGACCAGGAAATCTTTCAGGTTCCCCTTGCGGCTTGATCCCAGGGAGCTGATGTCGGAACCGTAGAAATGCTCGAGTATCTCTGAAGTAAACCGTTTCAGAGCTGGAAACAGCACCAGGGTGTTGAAGGTAATGATCCGCTTTACTTCTTCTGCGTCATCGGGATGAAGATTACCTACCAGCCATCGTTCGATGATACGGCATAATTTTTCCCGATGAAAGAAACTGTTGAGCATTACCATGTTGTTGCATCCTTACTGGGCAGTAAAATACAGCCGGGATTTCGCCAGGCATAATACCATGAATACTACACAACTTTCCACAACCAAAGGTTGAATGTACTGGATTAACTAATATACAATATGAATCGGATTTCACCAGGTGAGATCCACCGGCCAGTGAAACGGAGGATATTTGACCATGGGTGCCTTCAGTATTAAAGATGAGGTTTTTAAAGCGTACGACATACGGGGAATCTGTCCGGAAGAGATCAACGAAGAGTTCGCCTTCGAGCTAGGCCGGGTCTTCGCCGGCTATCTTGGAGCACGGCGCCTGGTGCTGGGCCGGGACAATCGACTTTCCAGTGAAAGCCTCTGTGCGGCCCTTGCCGATGGGATTCTGGCCGCCGGCGTTGAGGTGGTTGACATTGGCATGAGCAGCACAGACATGCTGTATTTTGCCGTAGCCAGGTTCGGCTACGGAGGAGGCATCATGGTAACGGCTTCGCACAATCCCCCGCAATATAACGGATTCAAACTGGTCCGTGAAAAAGCGGTCCCTATCGGCAGTGAGAGCGGTCTTGAAGAAGTCAAAAAGATGATGCGTACCGCCGCCGCGTCACATCCCGGCGGTAAAGGCAGTGTCGCAATGAGACCTGTGCTGGCCGATTTCGTTTCATTTTGCCGGTCCTTCGTCGACACGGACTGTATCCGGGGACTCAAGGTGGTCATGGACACCTCAAACGCCATGGGGGGGCTTATTGCTCCTGCGATGTTTGCCGGGCTCGATATAGAGATCGTTCCTATGCATTTCCGGTTGGATGGAACGTTTCCCAACCATCCGGCCAACCCTTTTTTGGAGGAGAACCGCCTGGAATTGATGGAGCGGGTTGTGGAGGAGCAGGCTGACCTGGGTGTTGCCTGGGACGGCGACACGGACCGGTGCTTCTTTATCGATGAACAGGGAGCGTTCGTCAACAGTGACTTCATCGTCGCCTTGCTGTCACGCAGCGTCCTCGCCCGGAATCCCGGAGCCACTATCCTCTATGATTTGCGCTCCAGCAAGTATGTACCCGAAACTATCAGCCGTTGTGGAGGAACAGGCAAAATGTGCCGGGTCGGACACGCTTTTATCAAGCATTATATGAGGGAAGACGGGGCACTATTCGCCGGAGAGGTGTCAGGTCATTACTATTACTTTGATCCTGAGACCGATTTTTACCACGATAACGGCTGGATTCCAGCGCTGCAAGTAATGGAGATCATGGGACGGGAAAAGAAAAAGCTCACCGATCTTCTGCACGAGCGGAAAAACTATTTTTTGAGCGGCGAACTGAGTGTTCAGGTAACGGACAAAGAAGAAAAAATGAGCATTCTGGCCGAGCGTTTCTCTGACGCTGACAGGATTTTTCATCTGGATGGCATTAGTGTGGAGTACCCGGACTGGTGGTTCAACGTTCGTCCTTCTAACACCGAGCCGCTTCTCAGGTTGAACCTGGAAGCGGACTGCGCGGAAAAAGTCATCGAAAAGCGCGATCTGATCATGAGTATTATCAGCTAGTCTGGATAATTCATAGCGCCGGGAGGGCGCAG
>CAYSPT010000002.1:44655-128434 GCA_964432985.1 uncultured bacterium | reverse complement strand
GGAGGGCGCAGTTGTTCGGGCTGCTAGTGGAGAGATGTCGTGAACGTTGTCGTAGCGCAAACCGCCGGGTTCTGCATGGGAGTTAAGCGGGCCATGGCCATGGTTCTCGAAGAAGTGGAACACGGCCGGGGACCGCTTTTCACCTTTGGTCCGCTTATCCACAATCCTCAGGCGCTGGCCCTGCTGGAAGAAAAAGGAGTGCAGATTCTCGAAGACATTCCCGGACATATCACTGGAACCGTAATTATACGGACTCACGGTATTCCCCCGGATATACGCCGGTCCCTGGTCCACTGTGGTGCGCGGTTGTGTGATGCTACCTGTCCGAAAGTGACGAAGATACATTCTATCGTCAAACGCCACGTGGGCGATGGTGATACGGTTGTTATCGTCGGAGACAAAGGGCACGCGGAAGTGAGCGGTTTGATGGGCGTCGCCGGAAAAAAAGGGGTTGTTGTGTCCGATAAGGCTGAAGCCGAATCCGTGGCGTCTGCCTTAAAAAACGGGGTAGTTGTATCCGATGAGGCTCAAACCGAATCCGTGGTGTCTGCTTTAATAAACGGGGTGGTAGTATCCGATAAGGCCAAAACCGAATCTGTGGCGTCAACCCTTTCGGCAGAAGAATCCGCGTCAGTGTGTCTCGTGGCGCAGACGACGCAGCACAATATACTGTTCAGTTCCATCGTCGAAATATTCGGCCGGGTACTGGGTGAGTGCAAGGTGTATAACACCATATGCCGGGCCACCACCCAGCGTCAGCAGGAAGTGCTCGATCTGGCCCGCTCGGTGGATGCCATGGTGGTGGTGGGAGGGTACGGAAGTGCCAACACCACCCGGTTGGTCTCCATTGCCCGTGGTACGGGTGTTCCGACATATCACATCGAAGAGGCTGAAGAACTTGACCGGGCATCGTTTGCGCTTTGTGATACGGTGGGTGTGATGGCCGGCGCTTCAACCCCTACCTGGGTGACCGGGCAGGTGGTGGCATGTCTCGAAAGTTATTAGTAGGCCGACTAGCTGGCAGCTTACTAGCGGCTAGTTGGTTCTCTTTTACGTTAAGGAATGATACGAAATGAAATTGGCAACCTTGTGTTACGTAAAACATGATGGTAAAACACTGATGCTTCACCGGGTAAAGAAGGAAAACGATGTTCACGAAGGTAAGTGGAACGGGTTGGGGGGGAAAGTACAAGACGGTGAGTCTCCCGAGGAATGCGTGATCCGGGAAATAAAGGAGGAAAGCGGGCTCAGAATCAAAGACCCGTTTTTAAAGGGATTCTTGACGTTCCCTAACTTTGACGGAGTCGAGGATTGGTACGTATTTGTTTTTGTCGCCCACGGTTGTGAAGGCGAACTCATAGATTCCGATGAGGGGAATCTCGAGTGGATCGAGGACGCCGACCTGCTTGATCTCAACCTCTGGGAAGGTGACCGGTTGTTTTTCGACTGGTTTGACGAAGACGGTTTCTTCTCGGGAAAGATCGTGTACGAAGATGGAAACGTAGTCGACCATGACGTGCACATTTACCGGTATCCGATCAAGCCCGAACGGTTCCATTGCGCGATTTGAGGTTGGCATATGGGGGGGATATCTGCTTAGAGGCGGTAGGAGAGGTTCATAAACAAGCTCCGAGAAGGTTCCAGCGCCGATGCCGCCGTTTTTGTGTCCGATCTCGAATCGAGCGCATACAGGATAAAGTACAACTCCCTGGTCAAACTGCCCTGGACCGTCAACGAGTAGCCGGTGCTTCCTCCTTGTGAACTGGCGCCGAGAAACCGGTACTCGTAATTGGAGCGTTCCATTCCCAGTGTCAAAGTTATTTTTCCCAGCCGTTTTTCCCAGGAAGCGGTTACCGATCTGGTTATGTATCGTTGCGGTGCGAAATAGACAAACAGGCCGCCGCTTTTATCAAGTTCGTTCTTGTATGCGAAAAACCGGGTGGCGAACCGCAGCCTGAACTCCGGCTGCGAAGGCAATGAGAAATCTATATTTGACTTGACGGACCGTTTCTGATTGGTACCGTTGATGAGCCGTGTCCAGCTCGGGGTCAACGAGGCATTGAGCCACGGGCGGAACGGATAGTCCATCGTGAACCCCAGTTCTTCCAGCCGGTGGCCGGCACGAATGACCGCTAACGATTCCTCCATGGGGCTGAACGCATGGAAAATACTGACTTTCGGGCGGTGCTCCCGGTAGGTGAGCGTGAGCTTGTATTTGAATTCCTGGCGAGGATCGCCTGAAAATCGCTGTGTGCCCAGGCTCAACCTGCCTTTCAAGCTGTCCAGGAACTGGTACCCGAGAGTCAAACCAATGTTTGTCTGGTGAAGGCTGGCTTCCCGGGCTTCCCATACCCGCATCCTTTCCATAGACACCGTGTAATCAAGCATGTCTTTAAACCGGCCGCTGAACCGCTGGCTCAACGTTTCGAAGTCACTGGAGCCTTTGGTGGATATTTTCAAGTATCCCGTGTCGGCGGTCAGGCGCTGTTTTCTCTTGACCAGGTGGAGCTCTTCCTGGAGAAATGACACTCCGGGAGCTAATTGTAGAAAACTTTCCAGCAGCTCCTGGGCTTTGCCGAACCTCCTGGTGGTGGAGTAGATGCGGCTCAGGTACCAGGCTGATGTGACGTCCATAGGATTGAGAAATAAGGCCTGGTTGAAATACTGCTCCGAGCGGGAATAGTTGCCCCGCTTGAAAGCGATTTCTCCCAGAGCGGCGAAAAGATCGTAGTCCAGGTACTCGAACCTGCGCGCGGTGGTGAAACACCGCTCGGCAGCATCGAGGTCGCCTTTGCCCAGCAGGAGCCGGCCGTAGTGCACCCATCCGGCCGGATCATCGGGATGGTAATAGAGCAGCAATTGATAGAATTTCTCGGCCTGCTCCGATTCTCCCATGCTCTGGATGAGGAGGGCGCGTTCTCTCAGGGCTTCACCGTGCTCGGGTGAAGAAGATAATATGGTTTCATACTCGGTCATCGCTTCATCGTCCCGGTCCAATTTACGGAGAATACGTGCCTTTTCCATCCGGGCGGTATGATTGAACTGGTACTTCTTCAGAAGCCTGTTGACAGCTGTCAGGGCTTGTTCAGGAGAATCTAGTTTATTGAGTATACGGGCTTTCAACCAGAGGATGTTCTCTTTGCTGCTGTCCGGTTCGGCGATAGCCTTCACCATGTCGAGGGCCCCGGCGGCATCGTTCTCTTCCAGTAGTGATTCGGCCAGTTGCAGCAGGGCTTCCGGGTGGCTGGGTGCCAGCATAAGTATCTGCCGTAGATAATACCGGCATTCCTTGTGACTTCCGTTCAGGAACAGAAACCGGCCGAGCAGATAGAGTGATTCAATTTCGGCCGGGTGTTCGTCGACACGGTTCTTGAGGGTGGTGATGGCGTCGGAAATGTTCCCCTGTTTAAACTGGACCCAGGCAATCGAATGGACTGCTTCACTGCTGTCCGGTCCCTCGGCTAGCTCTCCCCGGTAGTACTGCTCAGCTTCACTGTGCCTACCCTGCAGTTCCAGCACCCGTCCCATCGTATTCCGAGCCGCGCTGTCATCGGGTTTTACGGCCAGGGCGTGTTTCAAGGCCAGTTCCGCCCAGCGGACCTGGCGTGCCTGGTAAAATGCGATTCCCAGTTCGCACAGGGCGTCGAAATCCCCCGGCTTGTGTGTCAGTATGGTTCGGTAGGTACCAATTGCCTCATCCCGGTCACCGTCTTTGAGTTGTCCGCGCGCCGTTTCAAGCAGCTGTGATTTTCCTGTCGGTGAAAGTGGAATTGGTTGCTTGCCGGTGGCAAAAAAAGCGGCTTCTCCGAATGTTTCGATTTCCAAATCAGCTTCCGGTATCAGGTCGAGAAATCTCTCCATCTTGTAAAGATGCTTGGGATCTGTCTTCTGAATAATAGGTTTAACTTCGTCGACGAGTTTTTTCAGGACGTGCAGGGTGTCGTGTGTCATCCCATGGACCTTAAGATCGTGCAGTGATCTCAGGGGAGTAATAATCTGCAGGACGGTAAACGTCAGCTGTATCGGGCTTATAGGCTTCGTAACCAGTGGAATCGAACGAAATCCGCGGGCCCTCAGATCTGCAAGTGAGTCCAGACACCAGGGGGGAGCGAATTTGGCCCCTTGAGCTAGTTTGGCCCCTTGAGCAAATTTGGCCCCTTGAGCAAATTTGGCCCCTTGAGCAAATTCGGCCTCAACGGTGGTGCCGGCAGTTGCCGCGGGTGCCGGCATACAGGGGAGCAAACCGGCAGTACATGTCACGGCAAGAACACAAAACGCCCATCTGGCAGTTCTTCTCGACACCTGTACAGACTCCTCCCTTTGTTCTCTTTATCGGCGGGTAGGTACATCTTTTAGAATAAAATTGTATTTTTAAATGCTTTGATGAGCAAGCGTCTTTGCTATACATAATAGCGCCGCAGGCGATACAAACAGCGCAGCGAAGAATAGGCCAATGGACTTGCTGGAAATCTACCAGTTATTAATTTTAATTGTAAATTGTCAATATCACTGGTCTTCTTTGATTGGTGCCGCTTGTTCCAGAAGTGTTTCCGCCGCCAGGCGCACCCGCCAGTCGGAATCGTAACGTGTTTTCCGTAAAATGGCCAGGGCGTCGTCGGTGGCTATTTTTCCCAGGGTTTTCACTATTTCTTCTCTCAACAGGCTGTTGGGGCTGTTGAGCGCTTCGGCCAGCGCCGTCACCGAGGCGGATGTGCCTTCCAGGGCCAGTGCCCGGGCAGCTTCTTCCTGGATAATCCATTCGTCTTCGGCCAGTATTTCGCACAAAATCTGCTCCGCCATCTCTCCTCCCACTCGTCCCAGGAGCCTGATCCCTTTGATCCGGGTTGCCAGGTCACGTTCACAGACCAGGCCGTTGAGATAGGCGACCAGGAACGGATGCACCAGGCTGCTGCTGAGGGTTAACGCCATGATCGCTACATCACCGACGCTGTTTCCTTCTAACTCGAGAGCCTCCCGCAACAACCTGCCTTTCTTTGGATACAGCTCATCAAATGTTTCCCGTCCGGCTTCCCTTATGGTTTCGTCGATACTTTGCAGACTGTGTCTGAGCAGCCGCCCAGCGCCTTTTTCCGGTGTTATGGATACCGTACTGTGGCCGTGGGCAAGGAGAGGAAGCAGACGGAGAAAGTAGGATTTGCCGGCTGACCCGGCTGTTGTGTAGGCTGAACAGAAATTTTCTTCCGTAAGGTTGCCCGGTGTTCGGCTGATGTTTTGTTTCAAGTATGTTACGGTGGCATCCCTGACTCTTCCATCAGAATCTTCCAGGTAGGGCACAAAGTCGGTCAGCGTTATCTTTCCGGATTTTTTCAGCAGCCCCTCCACGTGGTCTACTTTTCCCAGCCAACTCTGGGGGCTGTGAGCCGGCCGCCGTTTCTGTGGGGCTGTGTTGTCCGTAAACGGCACTTCGGGCTCGATTCTCACCGCGGCCAGCGCGGCACCGCATGAGGTGCAGTGAGTAGTAGAGAGACTTTCATCAGGCAGGATGTAGTTGGGCTCGTTGCACTGGTTGCACTGCACCACACAGGTAGCCGAACGCCGCCGCTGTTCCCGCTTGAGTGTGAGATCGTACCGGTTCCTGCTGTCGGCATCAGCGAGAAGCCGCCTGGCTTCCTCTATCAAAACCTGCTTGTTGTCGGCTTTTTCTCCGCCCTGCCGGGAAGCCATGTCCCGGGTGAGTACCTGGCAGGCTTTGTCAATGACGGCGGTACAGGCATGGGGAGCGATATTCAACAATCCGTACAGACCTGTTTCACCATCGGAAAACCCTTTGCACGCTGCCCGGTGACGATCGTATTCCAGCCTTTTGGCAGGGTTGCTCAGCATCCTGTAGGCTTCGTTGAGCCGGGCTGCCGTTTCCGTGTCGCCGCCCAGGTCCGGATGCTGTTTTTTAGCAAACATAAGCGTTTTGTAAGCACGTTTGATAAGCTCTCTGCTTGCTCGTGGGCTGACCTGGAGAATCGAATAGTAATCCGTTTGTGTATCTACCATGATGAAAAGTATAGCCAGAGCCTGGAATTACGTCAAGAATGACTATCTGCTCAACAAGCAAATTGAGGTACCCCACAATGAAGAGTGATATAATAGTCGATAATTGGAGGCCTTTGATACATGGAATGCACTCGCCGGATTGAATACATAACTGGCAGGGTAAATGAGGTTATCAACGAAGTTGTGGCGGCCCGGCGGGATTTCCACCGGTATCCCGAACTGTCGGGAGAGGAAGAGCGTACGTCTCGACGCCTGGTTGAGCTTCTCGAGCCCTTGGGCCTTCACGTGACGGCCCCGGTTGGCGATGGCCACGGAGTGGTTGGTGTCCTCAGGGGTGCGGAGAGCGGGGAGTGTATCGCCCTGAGGGCGGATATGGATGCGCTGCCCATTCCCGAGATGACCGGACTTCCGTTTACTTCTGTAAATTCCGGTGTCAGTCACGCCTGCGGCCACGATGCACACATGGCAATGGTTCTGGGTGCGGCCATAGTGCTTTCACAATGGCCGGAGGCGCTGCCGGGAAGTGTCAAGTTCATCTTTCAGCCGGCCGAGGAAACCACCGGGGGTGCCCGGGCCATGGTGGAAGCAGGGGTTCTAAAAAATCCTGATGTTCAGTACGCTCTGGCGCTGCATGTTGATGGCTCCCGACCAGTGGAAACCCTGGCTTTCAGAGACAGGCAGCAGTCTGCGGCCACCGCCGAGCTGTCCCTCACCATCACGGGCGCCGGCGGTCACGCCGCCTATCCCCATCGCGGCTGTGATACAGTGCATCTTGCCGCCGAATGTCTCATGGCTCTGCAAAGCTGGCTGTCCCGGCTCAGTTCTCCCTCGGAGCCCATGGTGCTCACCTGGGGAAAAATACAGGGAGGCTGGAAGGCCAATGTCATGGCCGAACAGGTAGATGTGCTGGGCTGCTTGCGTACGACGAGCTTCGAGCGGACCGATGAGCTGCTGGCGGGAATGCAGCGGGTCATCGAGGGAACCGTTACTCCTTACAGCGGGTCGTTTTCCTTAAATGTCCGTAAAGGCTATCCCCCGGTGTGCAACGATCCTGCCCTGGGGGTCCTGGTTCGGAAGGTCTGGTCGGCCATGGGAGGTTCGTTCGCGCCGATAGAGTATCCGACCATGGGCGGTGAAGACTTTTCCTATTTTTCTTCTGCAGTTCCCGGCCACCTGGCGTTTATCGGTTGTGTGGGTGAAAAAGACGGTTGTCTCGTCCCTCACAGCTCCACCTTCAACCTGGATGAAGGTATTCTACCGCTGGGAGTCACCTATCTTGTTGCCATGGTCCTCAGCCTGATGAAATTGTAATCTCATTATTCTTCATTCTCTTGTCGATATCTTTAGATAGATCTGCTTTAGGAAAAATTTGCCCTGATTCCATCGTTCCCTGATGGAGTGCTGCCGGGTAGTACTGCATTGGAGGCACCAAGAGACATGCATCGTGCCGGAAAAGTACGGTCTGGATTGAGCTTGCCGTTACTGACAGCGGTTTTGCTGCTGGTCTGGATGCTGCCGTTCCGCGGTGAAGCGGCGGGATTGTTGCTCCAGGACCGCAGTGTACCGCTTGACATTTTGCTCAAGGACGAAGGGGGGACGGTGTATGTCCCGTTTTCCTTTTTCTCGAGCCTGTCCGGTATCCGCTGTGCCCGGGAAGAGCACAGCGGTGTTGCCCGCCTTGAGTATAAACGCCGCGTTGTAATCGTGGCTCCCGGGGTTCATGCACTCATGGTCAATGGAAAACGTCTGAATCTGCCTGCGGCCCCGTATGAGGTCGACCAGGAGTTGTATGTTCCTCTACGTCCGGTAGCCAGGACACTTGGTCTGAAGCTACAGGTTCTGCCCGAACACGAAAGCCCGGAGCCTGCCAGGCAACGGCTGTCTCGCATCGGTACCGGCGAAGGGCTGCCGGATAATTTCAAAAAGAAGGTGGAAAACGAGAAAAGTTGTGTGCCCGGTGACGAGTATTCCACCTACGCTATTAGCGCCTACGCTGTAAGTGATAACTTAAAAAAGAAATTTGCTCCCAGCCCGCCGACAGAGTACCCGAAGGGACGGTTCAGCTGCGGCGTGGACGCCGGGTATTACAAGCCGTGGGGCGGTGAATTCCCACGGGCCAGCCTTGCATGGCGGCCGTTCTGGGGTCTCAATGTACGGTATGCGTTTCATAAGCGCCTGACCCTGGAGGAACGCTACGAAATGTGGAACATGTCGGTTACCAGACGGCACTTCATAAATCCTCAGTTGGACGGGACATTCCGTCTGGAAATCAAGTCAACTTTCCTGGGATTAATACACTACTTCCCACATGGCTCACGGTGGCGCTTTGGTGTGGCGCTTGGTGCTCTGCTCGACTGGATTCGGTTGAGCTATCACAACGACATGGTCAGTCTCACCCGGCGTGACGACACCGTCGGGTATGAAGCCAGGGTCCTGGGAGAGTATTTTATTGATGAAACAACATCGGTGACCATGGAACTTCGTTATCGGGGAGGCCGGACCGAGTTCACGCTTCCCGAAGTGGGACAAGAGTTCGAACTTGAACTGGACAGCCTGTTTGGTGGTTTCGGAATCAATTATTACTTTGATTAGGATGGTGTGATACCTGGATGATCTACCAGAATATCATGAAGGAGCGTTGCAGCCGCCTCGATCAATACCAGCGGTCCCGTCTCATGGTGGGAGCGTTGCTTCTTGGTGTACTCATGGTGACCGCCGGGTGTGCCGGTCAGTACGTCATGGGAGTCCTCGGCGGGGGAACCCTGGCATATCACGTTTTAGAGCGGGAACGTTTCATCAACGAAACACCGTCTCCCGTGGTTTCGCTGCCGGTGGAACCGGCCCGGGGTGAACGTTTCTCTATAGAACGGTTCTCCCTCGATCTTCCCAACGGAGCGCTGGGCTATGAGACAACTGTAACGGTCAAAGAGGATCCAGTGCCTCCCTATCCGATGTTTACGGGAGTGAAGACCGTTGGCAAGACATATAAAATTCTACCTACCCATCTCGTTTTCGATACTGCGGCCACGGTCACCTTTACCTACACCGACAGCCAGGTCCCTTCCAGCGTAGACGAGATACAGCTTCACGTTTACCGTTATGACATCGCGGACACGGTTTACAAGCAGCTTCCCCGGGCTGCCGGATCGTCCATTTCCGGCAATACGGTTACCGCCGAACTAACCACCGGCGGCGTGGTGCGGGTGATGACCAGCATGTATCCTGGAGTCGTCTCAGCCCTGGCGGTCTCACAGACCACTGTCAATCTTGGCTTCGACCTCGATGTGAACAAGGAGTCGTCCGAGACCGAGGCGAACTATGTTATTACCAGTATAGCTGGTGACGGGTCGTCCGCATTGGTAGGCCCGCCCCTGCAGTCGGAGTTGTCCGGTGACGGAAGGACCGTTGTCCTGACGGTTCCGTCCATGCAGTCCGATCTTACCTATCGGGTCACGGTTTCCGACGTGACGAGCATCCGCGGTTATGAAGTTGATCCCGACACGAACTGGATGGACCTCTCCGGGGACTGGGATGCTCCGGGACAGATTACCAATGTTGCTGCCAGTGCCGGGCCCGGGGCCGGTGAAGTAGTGTTGACCTGGTCTTCACCTCACGAAAACGGCCTCAGCGGCGGCGCTGCCTCATCCTATCTGGTACGGTACGCCACCTCTTCCATCGACGACACGTCGTGGGACAGTGCTTATACCGCCGATGGAATGTCGTCACCGCGGGATCCAGAAAGTTCGGAAACCATGATCATTTCTAACCTTACTCCAGCGATCACCTATTATTTCGCCGTGCGGACGGTGGATGAAGCCAGTAACGTAAGCAGCGTGTCCAATTCACCTTCTGCGGTTCCAATACCGTAAACTATATTATTATTATAGATTACCCTTTCAGTCAGTTAAAAAACTTGACATATATTTTTATACCAAGAAAAAAATTGACACTTTTCAAATGTCGTCAGTATAATGGATTGCTACGGGTCAGTGTACCCAAAATCGGGTCTTAGTACCCAAAAACAGCGTACTATGTGTGTTGCAGGTAGTATGGAAGGGGAAAACAATGGTGACAGCCGCAGCAACGAAGAGAGTTCTGCTTATCGTTCTGGCCATGATGTTCATGGCCGGCGTTTGCCTGGATGGGGCGTTTGCCGCAGAAAAAGAATGGACAATTTTGGTTTTTATCAACGGTGATAACAACCTTGAAGGAGCCGGGATAGACGACATTAACGAGATGGAAAAAGTTGGGTCCACCGACGATGTCAATATCGTTGTGGAGATAGACCGCACCTCGGGATACGATTACTCCAATGGTGATTGGACCACTACCCGCAGGTACTATATCACCAAGGACAGTGATCCCTACAAGATCAACTCGGAGTTGATCCGTGACCTGGGTGAAGTAGACACCGGCGATTACAACAGCCTGGTTGATTTTGCCCGGTGGGGGATGGCGGAATATCCCGCCCAGCGGCTGCTCCTGGTTATATGGAACCACGGCCAGGGTTGGAAGAAAAAAGCAGAGGAGCCGGTGTTCAAAGGAATTTCCTACGATGACACCAGCGGCAATCATATGACCACCCAGGACATAGAAAAAGCGCTCATGGAAGTGGTGGCACTCAGAGGCGGCCAGAAGATCGACGTGCTTGGTATGGACGCCTGCCTCATGCAGATGGTGGAGGTGTCATACGAATTCAGGCAGTATGCCGACATTACCGTGGCGTCCGAGGAGGTCGAACCCGGCGACGGGTGGCCATACGACGACTTCCTGGCCCCGCTGGTAGCAGACCCCGATATGGATTCCGCTGCCGTGGCCAAGCTCATCGTGGACAAGTATATCGAGTCATACAGCGGGGGGTCGGCAGGGAACCAGGCGGTGACCCAGTCCGCCATCGACTGCCGCAAACTGGATGGTCTGGTTGCTTCCATCGACACTCTTGCCGCCGCACTTATGTCCAATATCAAACAGATCGGCCGGATCAAGGATTGCATGAACAAAACCCAATCCTACTACTATTCGGATTACAAGGACCTGGGCGATTTTATCACCAAAGTTTCCGCTACTTTCAAAGACGGCGCGCTGGCTGAAGCATCCCAGGCGGTTAACGCTCGCCTTGCCGAAGCCGTCATAGCCAACGGAACGAACGGCTCGAGCCAGAAGGCTTCCACCGGCCTTTCCATCTATATCCCCAGCAAATACCAGTACAAGAGCAAATACGAGAAGCTGGCCTTTACCGGCGCCTGCCGGTGGGACGAGTTTCTCAAGGCGTCGTTCGATCCTCCTGTCCCGATCCTTGCCATCAAGAAGCTCAAGGTCATCGATGCCGGCGAAGACGGAAAGGTCTCACCGGGAGAAAGCCTGAGCTTTGAGATGACGGTGGAAAATACCGGCGGCGCTGCGAGTAACGGCGCTGTTGTGAAGCTGTCATGCACCGACGAGTTCGTTACCGTTACCGATGACAGCCTGGTGCTGGGTGAGGTTCCCAAGAAACAGAAAGTCGTGTTCAACGGTCTTGGTGCCGAAGTCTCCGAGTCCTGTCCGGCCAACCGGCGTTTCACCCTGGTGGTCGGTCTGGAAGACGATGGAGTAAAAGTTGGCGAAGACACAGTGGATGTTATGGTCCGCAAACCGTTCTCGGTAACCAGCAATCTGCTGCTGATCGTACCCAACACTCACGACAAAGCGACATCGTTTTACTCCTCGGCGCTGGACAGTCTCGAAATTGCCTACGATCTGTGGGATGTCGATTACGAGGGAACTATCGCCAAGGGAACCCTCATCAAGTACCTGGGCGGCACCGCTATCCGGGTGTGCCCCGACAATAACGGCGAAGGCAAGATCGGCCCCGACGAGCAGGAAGAACTGGCTGGATTTCTCGATCAGGGCGGCAGCCTACTTCTTTCCGGACAGGATATCGGGTACGGTCTGAACAATACACAATTTTACAGGGACTACCTGCACGCAAAATACGTGCAGGACAATGTAGGGCACTACGACATAGCCGGCGTGGATGGTTCGCCGCTTGCTTCTCTTTCATTCCGTATCGCCGGTGGTGACGGCGCGAACAACCAGCGCTGGCCCGACGAACTCGACCCCATTGCGCCGGCCGTTGCCGTATTGAAATATATTCCGGGCGGAAAACCGGTACGGTATCCGCCGTCGGAAGTCAAACCCGGTACCGGCCGCTCCAGAGGTATCAGCAGCAGCGGCTCTGCAGGGATTTTCCTGGAAAAGAATGAATACAAGGTACTGTATCTGGGCTTCGGATTCGAAGGAGTGGCTGACAAGGACTCCCGCGCCGCTCTGATGCAGACCGCCCTGGGGCTGCTCTCCAGCTCTTTTCAGAAGAAGATGGAAACGCTTCTTTCCATGGAGCAGTTCCGGCAGGAATTCGGTGCAGCCTCACTCAAGGTGTCCCGAAGCATTATTGCCGAGGTAATGAAGGACCTTGACCAGAACAGCCTGGAGAAACTCGATTCGCTCATCCTGTTCCTCAGCGGACTGTCACCGAAGGAGAGAAAGCCGTTTCGGCCGGTCATGCTGGTAATCAGGGAGCGAATGATGAGCAGCACGCTGTCGGATGAATCACCGCTGGTAGAAGATATGAAAAATCGGGTAGAGCTAATAAACGAGTTGAGTCAATAATGAACCCGGATAATTCACAAACATTCTGCTGCGGCTCGAAAATGACCACATCTACTTCGTTGCACTTGAAAAATGTTCTCAACGTACCTATGGGTACGCCTCCGAGCATTTTCCTGCGTGCGCCTTGTAGCTGTGTCCATTTTATTCACCTCGCAACGAATGTTCATGAATTATTCGGGAAAAAATCTTGACAAAACTTTGGTCTGTGCTTATAATGTAAGCGAAGGCAAAAGTTGGCAACTGAATAAGGGTATAAAATCACAGATTACAAGGCCCACAACTCTTACTGATGAGTTGTGGGCCTTTCATGTTCCCCTAAGGAGGTGGAAACAGGTCCCGAACCCCCGGGCTGGTAAGCCCGTTAACATAGAGACCGATAAAGCTTATTGAAGTAAAGCTTACTAAAGTAGCAGTTTTCATAACCGTGAAACTAAATAAAATGTAAGGAGATGATAGAAGATGAAGGATTTCATGTACAGGTCAACGTCACTCAAGGCACTGTCAGTTTTACTCGTAGTTTCTTTTCTTTCTGTTATTTGTTATGTACCGCCTGCCGAGGCAACCATTAAGCACTTCCTGCTCGGTGGTTTGGCCGGCGCGGCCATCATTCTGGCTGCTCCCGCCATCATGGGTGCGCTCGGTGTTGCCGGTGGAGCGGTTGCCGGTGCTACGGTAGCTGCCGGCGGTGTGCTGGTAGGGGCCGCGACAGCAGTCGGTGGATTCTTTGCCGGTGCAGCAAGCCTGATCGGCGCCGGTGTTCTGGCGGCGGTCGCAAGCCCGCTGTTTCTCCCGGTAGTGTGTTTTGGCGCCGGGCTCCTGGTGGGCAAGCTGCTGTGGGACCGCAGCCACGGTAAATCGTGGAGCTTTCCGAATCCGTTCAAGGCCATTGCAGGCCTGTTCGGCGGCAACAAGCAGCCCACCGTCACCGACAAGCAGCGTGGAGATGGCGTAACCAAGAAGAAGTTCGTTGATCAGGTGAAGGACGCCGAAGAGGAAGATGTCAAGACTCCCGATGAGGTGAAGATCACTGAAGAGCGTAAAGATATCATCACTGAGGTCGACAACCAGGAAGCCATGAAGGTCGGTCGTCCGCCCAGCAAGACCGAGGAAACCGAATCGGTCAACCTGTCAGGGGTCAAGGCTAAGTACGAAGCGGCTTACCGCAAGTACGTGCAGCTGCTGCAGGCCGGCAAGGGCGCCGACGATGCAGAGGTTAAAGCGGCTCTGGCTGAATACAAGAAGTGGTACCTCGAGTATCAGAGCGGTCTGGCCAAACAGAAGTAAGCAGGCCTTTAGAACCGGAAAACGAATCCGGCGTCACCCTCAGCGGTGGCGCCGGATTTTTATGTATTAGACATGCTTGCATGTCAGACATGCTTGTATGTGCTGTACTTCGGTGTCTGCACATGGTAGGAGCCTGCCGGATAGGTTATGCCTGTCAGTCCCACTCTACTTTCTACACTCCTTGCTGGAGGGTGGTTACGGTGACTCGGAACGATGTTTGGTACTCGAGTGGAAGTAGTGACAATGAACGAGAAGTGCTCCACAAATACCTATCACTTCCTATTGGCTCATAGGACATGATTCAGTAACAGTGTCAACCAGTCCCACCTTACATTCTATACCCACTTACCAGAGGGTGGGTGGTTCAAGCAAGTGCGGACAATGTCCGTCGGACATTATCCGGGCGTAGAAAGCTAAGGCAGATAACTGGCGACACCGCCGTGTTGGAATCCGAACCACAGGGCGTCTTTGTATTTGATGATGCTGGTGATCCTGTATCCTGATACCTGGTGGGGCAGGGAAATGGTAATCCATTCTCGATCTGAGTAACGGCACAACCCGGCTCTGGTGGCTACCCATATGTCCTCATTGTCGATAAGCAAAGCGGTAATATCATCTGACGGAAGTTTAAAGTGCTCCCCGGTAAATATCATGGACATGGAGCTTTTCTCTTCCGACGGTATGAAGCGCAGTACGCCTTTGTCAGTGGCGAACCAGATTTGAGGAATGGGTTTTTCAGTCGCGGCCATGGCTTTGATTGCGTTGCTGGGAAAATCGCTGTTGTCGGTCCTCCGGTTAATCCAATTGCCTGTATGCAGGTTCAGCCTGTTCATCCCGCCGTCCAGGGTCCCGACCCACAACGCCTGGTTGAACAGGGTTATTCCTGTAATGAGTTTTCCTTTAAATCCCTCATTAAACGAGATGACTTTGAGTTTCTCCTGGAGCAGGTCATAATATGCCAGTCCTGTCCCCCAATTACCTATCCAGACACGATTGTGTTCTTTGAAAAGCACCTGGATGTACCCGTTGTCCCAGGTCTTGAAGTGAAATACCTGGGGTTCCCATGTTCCGCGCTGCGTGTCATAGGTGATGATACCTTTGTCGGTACCGAACCAGATTTTGTCGCCGACATACTCGATACAATTCACCCGGTTATCGGGAATTTCAGGAACATTGCCCTTATAGCCGATTGGCTTGCCGTGCTTCACCTTCCAATAATTACCCTTATAGACCGGTGACCATTTTTCTCCGTTGAATTTTACCAGCCCTTCGTAGGTACCGACCCAGAGATTCTGACCGTCGGTCCAGAGAGTTTGAACGGTGTTTGAAGGCAGGGGGCCTTTGGAAAACCAGCCGGATCTCTCTGTGTAGACTTTCCAGGTGCCTCCCTGTACGGGCACGGCGAAAATGAGCAGCAGGCACAGTACCAGGAACGGAATATGTAGAGCCAGAAAGTGCGATTTCAAACCGGATCCTCCTTACGGATAACTCCAAAGTAGTGCATATTTCTTCCTCATTGTAAGCTAGCAAAGGTTGTGTATCAAGTCTTTTTCCCACATGAGATCCGAAACCGAAGACGCTGCTTGTCATCCCATGGTTGAACGTGCTACAATTCAAGGCTGGTCTTTGCTGTATGATTAACTCGGAAAATCCAATTGGCTTCGTCACGAACCGTAATAGAGAGTTGCAGCATTTTCCGAGTTAGGATAATCAGGCATTGTGGAAGGTGAGAAAATGGAGTTTAAATGTAAAACTGAAGAATTTCACAGGGCACTTCAAACGGTGCAACGGACGTGCGGTCAGAGAAGGACCATGCCCGTCCTCTCTCATATTTATCTCGAATGCGTCCCTGGCGGGTTGAAAATGGTTTCTACCGATTTAACTGTCAGCACCTCGTACACGATGGAAGCTTCGGTCCTTGATGAAGGCTGTGTTACCTTTCCCGGACGGTTGCTGTCGGAAATTGTAGGTACTCTTCTGTGGCTGCCGGAAGAGGAGTTGACTGTCAAGAGCCATGATGGTCACCTGCACCTGGTGTGCGGCAAGGCTGATTATCATTTGAATACCATTCCTGTGGAAGAGTTTCCATCTCTCTCGGATCTGGAATATGACGTCGAATTTACCATGCAGGGTGTGACGTTCAAGGAAATGGTCAAGCAGGTCATCTTCGCCGTGATCGATGATGAATCCAAGCCGGGATTGTGCGGAGTGTACACGTCACTGTCCGGATCGACGCTGAGAATGGTCGGCACCGACACCCGCCGGCTGGCAATGCGCACGGTAACACTTCAGGAGTCTTTTGACATTGATAAGGTATTTATCATTCCCTCCAAAGCGCTCACTGAGTTCACCCGTCTCCCGTTGGATGGTGACGTTCACATTGGTCTCTCCGAAAAACAGATATCGTTTACCGTGGGTAATATCAAGATGATATCCCAACTGATCGAAGCAAAATTCCCGGATTACAATCAGGTCATTCCCAAAGAGCATCGGGTGCGTGCCGCGATCGACGCCTTTGATCTGTCAAACAATATAAGGGGTGTGGTGCCTCTGGCCCGGGAGAGTTCGAACACTATTCGGTTTGAATTGAGCGGCAACAAGCTTCGTCTTTCGTCGGTCGCTTCAAGTGTCGGAGAAGTGGTTCGGGAAATGGAGATCGAAAAAGAAGGAGACGATCTGGAGATCGGATTCAATATCCGCTTCGTTCTCGATGTTCTTGGCAACCTGCTTTCCGACAGGGTCGTAGTAGAGCTCACCGAACCGCTTCGCCAGGCGGTGTTCAAACCGGCTGACAGCGAAAATTATCTGTGTGTAGTCATGCCTATCAGGCTGGCTGCAAGTTCGGCAGGAGACCGGGACACGGAGGCGAAAAGCGTTTGACACCCTCCGGGTACCATGATAGAGTTTTTAGTGTTGAAAGTTAGAATTAGGTAGATGTTGTAACCGGGTAGAAGCTGAAACCGGGTAGAAGCTGGAACTGATCGATGAGGAGAAAATACAGGGTACTGGTGCTGTTTGTCCTCGTAGCTGGTATTGTTCTCCTGTATTTATTCAGACGGCAGCTGAGAATCAGCTTGAGAAAGCGGCGTTTCAGAAGGAGACTGGCCAGGTATCGCGACATTCTTCGGAGCAATCCCGGCGATGATGAAGCGGTGGGAATTCGCTACATGATCGGGCGGATTCTGCAGATCAAGCTGGGCGATGTAACCGGTGCCATGAAAGAGTACCAGTATATCGCGGACAATCACTCCGAACATGTTCTGGCCGATAGCGCTTTGTATAATGTAGGCCGATGCTATGAAGTTATTGGAGATGATACAAGAGCGGAGATGATCTACCTGCGGCTCCTGAGGAATCATCCCGGCAGTTCACGTTCGGAAGATGCGCGTTTGAGGCTCGATGAGTTATCCTTGATGGTACGGTAGAAGAACAGTAAGATAGGGAGGGATACAGCGTGGGTTTTATAACCAAGATGGCATTCTATGGTATTCTGTTTGGAGCAGGTTTTCTCGCTGGTCGGAAGAAATATTACGATGAGGAAGAAGAAGAATTTTTCTGGGAAAACAAGAACATTACGCTTCAGTATGAAAATAAAGATGCCGGAGAGGTAGCCGTTGCTGGCGATTTTAACAACTGGGACACCACTGCGGACAAAATGGTCAATCTGGGAGAGGGCAATTGGACCATCACCCTCAATCTGAAGCCGGGACGTTATGAGTACAAGTTTGTCATTGATGGGACGAAATGGATTGCGGATCCTCAAGCCAAGGAATTTGTCGATGACGGATATGGCGGACAGCGTTCCGTACTCGTGGTTGACTGAGGTTCCAGCAAACGTATTTGTGAAAAGAAACAGCTCCGCTGTGCGCGGCGGGGCTGTTTTTACTATGTTGAAAGTTTCAGACAGTGCGCATTATTGATAAATATATCTTGAAGCAGATCATTGGAGCCTTTTTCTTTGGGCTTTTTACATTTCTCATTATTTTTCTGGTCGATCTGCTGATGGAGCTAGTCGAACTCATTATCAACAAAGGGGTTCCTCTGGGAGATGTCGCTCAGCTTTTTCTTTATGCCCTGCCCACAATCGTGATTCTGGTAATCCCCATGGCGCTGCTGTTTTCGGTATTGATCGTTTTTGGAAAGCTCTCCAGCAGCAATGAAATTATGGCCATGCAGGCCGGAGGAATAGGTTTTATGAGGATTGTGGTGCCGGTCATCGGGGTGGGCCTGGTGATAAGTATGACAACCTTTGCCCTGAATGAGCGCCTGGTTCCGATAGCCAACGAGAAGCGCCATGAAATATTTCGCAAGATTACCTTCAAACGTCCTCTACCCCGTATCTCAGAAAATGTTTTTTTTGAAGGTGGTGAAAATCATTCTCTGTACGTACATAAATTTTCCCAGGATACCGGGCTGCTCCACAAGGTGATAATGTTCGAGTTCACTCCGAAATCGTTCCCACGTATAACAGTTGCCGAGCGCTCCGAGTGGCTGGAGCGGGCCTGGCGATTTTTTGATGGTCTGGTGTATGAATTTACCCCGGAAGGTACGGAACGTAATGAAATGAAGTTCACCAAACTCCGGTTTCCGGTCAAAACCACCTATGGTGACTACAAAAAACACCGCTACAAAAGACCACGGGACATGAGCATGAATGAGCTTTCAGAAAGAATCGATCAGCACAAGCAGAACAGCATTCCGTACCGGGACCTGGAGATAGAGTATTTCATGAAAACGTCACTGCCGTTTGCCAGTTTCTTTTTTGTTCTCATCGGGGCTCCGCTGGCTACCAGGACTCGGCGGGGCGGCCGGTCAATTGGCATGGGATTATCAATCATAATTATTTTCCTTTATTATTTAATTATGTCCGCCGGGAAGGCGCTGGGCTCGGGTGGTGTTATTTCACCTATTGTCGCCGTGTGGTTACAGAATGTTATTATCGGCTTAATAGGTGGGGTACTGCTTTATCGTCTAAGCCGTTGAAAATCTTTACTTTCTACACCTACAGAGTCGAAGGCGGTAACGGTGGCTGGGAACGATGACTAACTCTGGAGTGGGTGTAGCGACTACGAACGAGATAAATTCAAATAATGCTATTATACTGATGAACATTGACATACCATAGACCCTGTGTTAGAGTAACGGCCGGTAATATTTTTATAAATTAAAGGAGCATCTATAAGGTTGTGCGCTCGGAGCGGTGTCTGTCCTGTGGTCATCTGAACAAGCAGGGCGTTTTTTGCGGTCGCTGTGGAAAGCGGCTTCCTGATTCCGCGGTATTGTCATCAGGAAAAGGCTGCCCGGCTGGTGGGCAGCACACCGGTGACCAGATGCCTGTTCCCGAACAGTTGAAGATGACCCGGGAAACACTGGCCAGAGATCCTGATAATGTCGAAGCGCGGTGTAAACTAGGAGAATTCTATTTCCGACTGGGCAAGCTGGCTCTGGCAGAAAAGGAATTCAAAATAGTCAAGGCAGTCGAACCGGCCAATATCGTTGCCCGTGAGCACCTGGCGAAAATCTGCCAGCAGGATGGAAATGAGGCAGGAGCCGTCAAGGAGCTGGAGTCGATTGAAATGTTGCCCGAATGTCCCGCTTCGTCTCTGGTCTTTCTGGCGGATCTCCAGATCGTACTCAGAGACAGAAAAAAGGCTCTCAGAGCTTTGAAACGGGCTGTAGAACGTGAGCCCGGTAATATCAAGATACGTCTGCAGTACGAAAAATTACTGAATGAGGAGGCTTGACGGACCGTGGTGTGGCAGAAAGGAATGGTTGAGCTCGTCTTGCCCGCGTCAGCCCGGTATCTGTCCCTGGTCAGATCGACCATTAGTCAAATGCCCAGCTTATCGAATATCGAACGATCGATAGTCGAAGATACGAAAGTAGCCGTAGTGGAAGCGCTGACCAATGCTATCAAACATACCTCGGGCCAGGCGTCCCAGGTGGAATTTATGTTTCTGGTCGAGCCCGAGAAGATAACGGTCACGGTGAGATATACTGATCCGGAATTCAAATTGGAACTCATCCCCGGGATGGACGAAAAGCCTGATTTGACCGAACTACCCGAGAGCGGTCTCGGAATATACATGATGCGAAGTCTGATGGATCACGTAGAGTATACTACTGACGGGACCGGGGACGTTGAATTGATCATGGTACGTCTTTTGTCAACGGGGGATGAAGACACATGACAGGCCCAGGAAACGCTAATCACCAGTCGAACGCCACTGGTGTGGGCGGCTTTTTTATTTCATTTGAAGGACCTGAAGGATCGGGTAAAACCACACAGAGTGTTTTACTTAACGAATACCTGGGCAGAAACGGATACCGTTCCATCTACACCAGGGAACCCGGCGGAACAAATGTGGGCGATCAGATTAGAGAAGTCTTGCTGGACCCTCTCAATAAAGACATCGAAGACGAAACCGAGCTGCTGCTGTACGGCGCGGCCCGGGTCGAACACCTCAAGAAAAAAATAATTCCCAATTTGCAGAAGGACAAAATCGTCATATGCGATCGTTATGAAGATTCCACATTCGCCTATCAAGGATTCGGCCGCGGTATTAATCTAGACATAATAACCAGCCTGCGAGCAATTGTAGCGGGAGAAATGGAGCCAGATCTGACCTTGTTTCTCGATGTTGTGCCGGAACAGGGGCTCAAACGGAAATTCCCGGGAGAAGACGGTCGATGTGGCGCCGACAGAATAGAAATGGAGCAGATAGATTTTCACCGCCGTGTCCGTATGGGCTACGTCCGGTTGGCGGAAATGTATCCCTGGCGCATTCTCAGGGTCAATGGCAACCAGCCGGTTGATGTCGTCCACACCGATGTTGTCAGTGTCGTCCTGTCCAAATTGGAAGAACGTGGCCGGCCGGGGTGTTCTGCAAAACAATGTATTCATGAAAATCCGCAGTAAAAAGAAAGAGCGGGCTTCTTCGTCACGGAGCCGCCGGTCGTCCCGCAGCAGTGAAAAGGACGGCTTGACTGTCGATTTCGTGCACCGTCTTCAGGAAGCCAATGCAGAGCAGGCACGGGAGTTGTTGGACCGGTTCCTGCTGGATGTTGATGCCGCCGCTGAAGCGATGGTAAAGCATCCTTCTCCCGCAACGCTGAGCGTATACAAAAAAACCGTCGGCTGGTTTCTCGATGCCGCCTTGAGCAAATCCTATCAAGTTCGGATGCGTCCTGGAAAAGCCAGTCAGGGACAGCAAAAGCTGCATGTGGTGCTCGAATCTGTTGACGAACATATGTCGGCTTTGGCAGAATCGATTGTTGACGGCCAGAGCAAGTCGTTTAATCTCATTGAAAAACTTGATGAAATCAGGGGATTACTGCTTGATTTATATCTGTAAGTACGGTTTAACGAAGATAAACTTCGTTTACGAAGATGAACTTCGAGTACTGGAAAGAGTATGTATTTAGAAAGAGCATGTTTTTAGAAAGCGTATGTGTGAGAAGCCATGAAACAATTGAATCTGCTTATTATTACAGGATTATCGGGGGCGGGTAAGAGTTCGGTCGCAGGTATCATGGAAGATTCAGGTTATTATTGTGTGGATAATCTTCCTCCGGCTCTCATTCCCAAGTTTGTCGAGGTATGCGGGGCCACCGAAGGGCGTATCGCCAGGGTGGCCATTGTTGTTGACATCAGGGGGCGGGTGTTTTTCGGCCAGTTGAAAAGTGCTCTCGAAACATTGAAAACCATAGGGTGCAACTATGGGATACTGTTTCTCTCTGCTACCGAAGACACGCTGGTAAAACGGTTCAAAGAAACCCGCCGGCGCCATCCCCTCAATTCGGAGGGAAGCGTTCTGTCGGACATAAAAAAAGAGATAGAAATGATGGAGGAAATTCGAAGTCAGGCCGACTGGGTGGTCGATACCTCCGGATGCGCTCTCAGGGATCTCAAAGAGAAGATTTCCAGCCTGCTTTTCAAAAAGGACTCCGGTAGTACGATGTCGGTTATGCTGACATCATTCGGCTATAAAAAAGGTCTCCCTCTGGATGTCGACCTGTTATTCGATGTACGTTTTCTTCCTAACCCGCACTATGAAGAATTGTTAAAAGAGCTGCCCGGGACCGATCCTCTGATCAGCAATTATGTGCTGTGCAACGAAGTGGCCCAGAACTTTATGGAGAAACTCGAGGACATGTTTGATCTGCTTATTCCGGAGTACAGCCGGGAAGGCAAAGTGCATCTTTCCATCGGAATCGGCTGTACGGGGGGCCGTCACCGGTCGGTAGCCATCGTAGAAGAGCTGCGCCAGCGCCTTGAAAAGCAGAAGATCAGGCTGTTTATCAGGCATCGGGACCTGGGGCAGAAACTGGAAGGTGTCCCACTGGAAGGCTAATATTAATAGTAGGGAATGCCATTCATGACGCATAAAAAGCCGTTTACTGTGAAGGATTTTTTTGTAAAAAAGCGCAAAGGCCAGCGGATTGTCATGCTGACTGCCTACGATGCAGTGATGGCCGCTTTCGTTGAAGAAGCCGGTGTTGATGCCATTCTGGTCGGTGACTCGGTAGCTAATTGTGTCCTGGGATACGAAAACACATTACCGGTGGACATGGAAGACATGGTCCGCCATACTGCTGCCGTGACTCGGGGCGTAAAGCAGGCTTTCGTGGTGGCAGACCTGCCTTTTATGTCATACCAGGCGTCGGAGGACTCGGCAGTTGCCAATGCGGGACGTTTGGTGAAGGAGGGCGGAGCACAGGCGGTAAAACTGGAAGGCGGGGAGAACTTTACCGCTCTGGTCCGCCGGCTCGTCCATTCGGGTATCCCGGTTATGGGGCACATTGGCTTGATTCCCCAATCTGTCAACGCTATGGGAGGGTACCGGGTGCAGGGCCGGAATTTCGAAAGCGCCAAAAATCTCATTCACAGTGCCAGTGCGCTTCAAGAGGCCGGAGTTTTCAGCATTGTTCTGGAGGGAATTCCGCATCAACTGGCCCGCAGCATTACTGCTCGGCTTTCTATTCCCACTATCGGTATTGGCGCCGGCAGGTGGTGTGACGGGCAGATCCTGGTGATTAATGATATTCTGGGCATGACTGTTGCGCATCGTCCAAAGTTTGTGCGGCCCTATGCCAACCTTTCTGAAACGATTGTCGATGCGGTCGGGCGTTATGTCAGCGATGTTCGAGAGGGAGAATTCCCTTCAGAAAAAGAAAGTTATACCATGGGCAAGTCTGAATGGAACCTGGTACGTCAGTTTTGTGAGGAAGATACACTGTGAGAAAATACATCGAATGCAGGTCATAAGTGAAAAAGGAGCTGTTCGCTCGGTCCTTGACCGGGTGCGCTCCGATGGCTGTTCGGTGGGATTTGTTCCTACTATGGGATTTCTCCATGAGGGGCACCTGAGCCTGGTGCGGGCCGCCCGTGATGAAAATGATTATGTGGTGGTGTCGATATTCGTCAACCCACTCCAGTTTGGACCATCCGAAGACCTTAAAGAGTATCCTCGCGACCTCGAACGTGACAGCAAATTGCTTGAAGAAGTCGGATGTGACTTGCTTTTCCATCCCGGAGCGGAAGAAATGTATGCCCCCGGGTTTTGTTCCCGGGTTCAGGTATCGGATCTCACTGAAACATTGTGCGGCGCAGCGCGACCCGGTCATTTCGATGGTGTCACCACCGTGGTGTGCAAACTTTTGAATATCGTCAAGCCCCACCGTGCCTACTTTGGAGAGAAGGACCGGCAGCAATTGATCGTGGTGAGAAGAATGGTCATTGATCTTGATATTCAGGTGGATATCATCGGAATGCCGATTATTCGTGATGAAGACGGCCTGGCTATGAGTTCCCGCAACCTCTATCTTGAGGAGGATCACCGGAAACGGGCGTTATATCTCAATCAGGCGTTGACAACAGCCCGTCGGATGGTGCAGGATGGAGAGCGTCGTGTGGCGTGTATCATAGAAAAGATGTATTATATATTGACGGTAACCACAGGGGTGGAACCCGAGTACGTGGTTGCAGTGGACGAAACTACCCTTGCCGCAAATGAAACTGTGGCGGAAGGAACTATTTTTGCCGTGGCTGCTCGAGTGGGAGAGGCACGGTTGATCGACAATTACCGGGTAACGGAAGCGGACCTGGTAACATCCTGAGGATGCTAACATCCTCAGGATACACTCTCGCGAGAGGGGGAGAAAAATGAAAATCGAACGGGAAGACAGCAGTGGAGTTGTGGTGTTAGGTATTGATGGAGATATTGCGGAACAGGCCGTGTATCAATTGAAGGAGTTGCTTCTTGATCTGCTCAGCAAGGGAACAAACAACATCATTCTTAATCTGCGGGACGTCGGATACATCTCCAGTGCCGGGCTGGGTATTATTGCCGCTTTTGATGCCCGTGCAAAAAAGCAGGATGGTGGCATCAGGCTGGCAGCGGTACCGACAGAGATAATGAGCCTCCTGGAAACGACAAAGCTGGTTGACGAATTCGCCATTGACGACGACGTTGAAAAATCACTTGCGAATTTCTGATGATGGGTAAGTTTCCCCCTGTAGCCAACCGGCTTGGAAAGCGCACCCGCTTGATAAAGCGGGCATATGTGCTATAGAATGGGGTTGTTTGCCGGCATTCCCAGGTTGAGGTTCAGCTAGCGAGGTGAAGGTACAGTCATGGAGATAACCGATGTTAGAATCCGGAAGGTAACGGGTGGGGGAAAACTCAAGGCTTTTGTCTCGATCACCTTTGACGACATATTTGTCGTCCATGACTTGAAAATCATTGAAGGTGAAAAAGGTGTATTCGTAGCCATGCCGAGCCGTAAGACTCCAGGGGGCGAGTTCAGAGACACTGCACATCCCATCAAAACCGAAGGCCGCCGGATGATTCAGGACGCGGTTCTCAATAAATATAAAGAAATGTTTCCGGGAGAACTGTCTTCAGACCACCGTGACAGCGGTAAAATCGACCGGGAAGCTAGTCCAGTAGAACCGTCACCGGTTTCCGATGCTCCTCGCTATCCTCGTGATGGTGGAGAGGAAAAGCCGCGATTGGATGGCGGATCATCTTCCATGGACGGTTTTTCCGAAACCCCGGTGGGCAGAGACCGGCAGCCTCCAGACGACGAGGGTGATAACGGGTATTCACCTTTCTGACATGACGTGGTACTGTCACCGGACTTTTTCATGAGTCGGGTTTTCTGGGGAGTGGTGAAAGGGCAACACAGCGGACTTTGGATCCGTCATTTGTAGGTTCGAATCCTACCTCCCCAGCTTTATTTTTCAGGTCTGTTCTATACAAATCGGTGTTTCCATTCCCGGGCGAAGAGGAGGAAAAATGGTGGCCACTAAACTGGGACTGAAGGTTTTTGACGGGGGGGCGCATTCCGCCCTGGCAGACGAGATTTGTCAGTACCTCAACATCCAGAAAGGCGACATGGAATTGAGCTGTTATCAGGATGGGGAAGTCTCTGTCCGGGTAGATGAAAGCGTACGGGGAGCCGATGTTTTCGTCATTCAACCCACATGCCGTCCGGTCAATCACAACCTGGTCAGCCTTCTTATTATTCTTGATGCCCTGAAGAGAGCCTCGGTCAGCAGGGTCACCGCAGTTGTTTCCTATTATGGCTATGCCCGGCAGGAGAAGAAAACCCAGGGTCGTGAACCTATCAGTGCCAAACTGGTGGCCAATCTTCTCAGGGAAGCCGGGGCCGACCGTATCCTTACTATCGATTTGCATACCTGGGCGATAATGGGATTCTTCGATATCCCGGTGGACATGGCCTCGGCCATCCCGTTGTTGTCCGAATACTTTCTTAAATTGGGGATTACCGACCCAGTGGCTGTTTCTCCCGATGCCGGCGGTGTTGGCCGCGCGCGCTTTTTTGCAAAGAAGTTGGGCACGTCGCTGGCCTTTATCGACAAACGCCGGCCCCGCCCCAACGAAGCCCAGGTCATGCACGTTGTGGGGGACATCAAGGGCCGCGATGCGATATTGATCGACGATATTGTGGATACAGCCGGAACAATGGTTGAAGCGGTACAGGCTTTGAAAGAGAAGGGTGCCCGCCGCGTATTCGGATGCGTTACGCACCCGGTGCTTTCGGGACCCGCACTGCAAAGAATAGAAAACTCTGTCATGGAAAAGCTCATCGTTACCAATACAATGCCTCTGGCCCCGGAAGCGGAGAAATCTGAAAGAATAGTCGTGTTGTCGGTTGCGCCGCTTCTTGGTGAAATTATCAGCCGGATACATCGTAACCAGTCGGTCAGCGAGCTCTTCACATAACGCGTGGAATGCAGCGGGGGGCTGGGCTTTTATTGTCGAAGGGAATAATCAGGGTGATGAAACCGAAGGTTAGAAACCCGAAGGTTAGAAAACAAAAACGTATAGCAGCGATACTGCTCATGGTTTTTTTACTGGGAGCGCAGTTCTTGACGGGCTGCAGCGGCCGGCGTCGTGCGCCGGTTAAACCGACCCAACGGATTCCGGATACGTATCCCGAGTACCAGGAATTGCCCGTGAGGAGTGCTCCGGTGGCTGCGGAACAGACCCAGGAAGCAAAAAGGTTCAATGAGATAGGCCTTGAATATCAGGCAGTCGGCGATCTGGACAGGGCTATCGAAGCGTTTAAAAAAGCTTTTTCAATCGATCCTTATTATTCTGAAGCCCGCAACAACCTGGCCCAGGCTCATGTTGAAAAAGCAGCGCTTTTAGCCCAGGTGGATGAAGATGCCTCTGCCCTCAGGCATTACGAGCGCGCCTCGAGCATCGATCCTCTCAATAATGATGTCTACGTCGGAATGGCTGATATTTATTATGCTCGTGGTGCCCGTTTGGCTGAGGAAGGTAAGATACAGGCAGCCAGTGAATCGTATCAGAAGTGCCTGAAGATTGTTCCAAACCATGTCAAAGCGCTCAAGGACAGCGCCACAATCGCTCTGGACCAGGGCAAAAATGATCTGGCTATTAACTATCTAGAGCGGGCCAGGAGGGTTGCTCCCGATGATTCTGAAATATATGAATTGATTGGGAAGCTGGAATTCACCAGAGGCAATCTGGACAACGCCGAGACTCAATGGAAACGTGCTTTGCTTCTCGACCCGGACAATCGTCCCCTAAAAGCCCGCCTTGACTCCAGCGGCAGCGTTCGGGGCCGCATGTATCTCAAGCAGGCCGTGGTCATGGTCGAGCAGGAAAACTGGGACAAAGCCGCTCTGCTGTTTGATAAAGTGCAATCGCTTGACATGCAGTTGACCCTTGAAGAGCGTCTGGCATTGGCAGAGGCCAGATTCAAAACCGGCACACCTGCTGAAGCGGCCGATATTCTCGAGGAGATACTGTCGGAATCCCCGGCCCTGGTGGGAGCGCATTTGCTTTTGGGCGACATCTACGCAGCCACCTCCCAGGGAGAAATGGCTTATGAAAGTTATATGCAGGCCAGACGGTTGTCGAAAGATACCATGGAAGCCAACTTCAAGCTGGCCCAGATGTGTGCCGAACAGGGCAAATATCCGGAGTCCATCCGCTTCCTGGAAGAGGTTCTGGCCCGGGATATGAGAAACAAGCGGGCATTGGAAAACATAGGCATTGTGTATGCCAGGTGCAAGCAGTTTGACCAGGCATTGCTCTACTGGGAACGGGTAAAAGAGCTTGATCCCGGATATGCTAACGTATATTACGATATTGCTCTGGTCATGACAAAAAGGAAGAAATATGATGAAGCTATTGTCAACCTGGGAAAAGCTCTATCAATAGATCCCAATAATGTGCTTTACCATTACTCTCTTTCCCTTGCTTACCGGCAGAAAGGGATGACTGCAGAAGCGAGGAAAGAGTGGGAAAGTGTAATTAAGCTTGGACCCGACAGCCGGTATGCAAGGGTAGCCAGGCGTATGCTGGTTGAAGAGGGTAGCGGTGCCACCGCCGGCTTTTCTGATGCTCGATCCTTGTTCAACTATGGGTATATTTGCCAAAAGAGCGGGCGTATGGAAGAAGCTCTTTCTACCTTCGAAGAAGTGCTGTCACTCGATCCTGATCATGTGCAGGCCCTGGTAGCCTGCGGGAGGATATATCTGTCACAAGGAGAAGACGTGGGCGCTGCCGCTTGCTTCTACCGCGCGTTGAAGCACGAACCAGCCAACATGACGGCGCTGTCCGGTGCCGGTGGTGCGTTCCTCAATCTGGGCATACTGGACCAGGCCCTGGAGTTTCTGGAGAAGGCATACACTGAAAGAAGCCTTGATCTCCAAGGATTTATTAATCTTGGAAGAGTGTACGAGTTCTCTGGCCGTAAGGATATGGCTGTCAGAATGTATACCGAGGTTCAGGAGCGGGATCCATATGGAACATTGGGATCAATGGCCGGCGCCATGTTAAGAGAGCTCATGGAATCGGGTGCCGCGTCCGGACCCCAGGAGGCCGACGTGGTGAAAAATATCCTTGATCTCGGCTTGAAGTTTGTAGAGCAGGGCTTGAACGAAGAAGCTGAAGAAACGCTGACCCGGGCGGCAGAGATGGATCCGGAGAATGCGGCTATCTTTCTCAACATTGGGAACTTCTATTTGACCCTGGAGCGCATCGATGAGGCGGTTGAAGCCTTCAGAAAAGTCCTTTTCCTGGAGCCGAAACATCTCTCCGCCTGTGAACGGCTGTCGGATATTCTCTGGGAGATGGGCAACAGAGAAGAAGCCCGTCCTTATTTGGAAACGGCCGTTATTCTCAATCCCCGTAACAGCGTGTCGTTGTTCCGTCTGGTGGAATTGTATGAAGCATCGGGGGATGCCGCCAGGGCAGTGAATGTTCTTTCACGGTTTATCGATGTTAATCCTGCCAGTCACGTAGTTGAACAGGTGCGGCAGAAATTGTCCGAGATGGAAATACTCCTGGATACTCGTGAAAGCGGAGTGATGACAGGCGAAACCAGTCCCCTTCCTCCTTTTGAGGAGCGGTGATCAGCGTGCAGTGGATTATTGTCGGGCTTGGGAATCCTGGCCCTCGCTATCATGATACGCGGCACAACATGGGCTTTCTTGTTGTGGATGCTTTTCGAAAAAAGGAGCGTTTGCCCTCGTATAGTCAGCGGAATCACTGCGAAGTTACTGGGGGGAAGATAAAAGACATTGATGTGACCATTGTCAAACCATTGACATTCATGAACTTATCCGGGGAAATCTTCAAGTCTCGTCTTCTTAAGCCCTTTATGGTCAATTTGCCTTACAATCTCATTATAGTCCACGACGATCTTGATTTCCCTCTCGGACGAATAGTCATCAGAAAAAAAGGCAGTTCTGGTGGGCACAAGGGGATCGATTCGATAATAGAGGCACTCGGATCAACTGATTTTACCAGGGTCAGGATCGGTATAGGCCGGCCACCGGGACAAGAAGTTGTCGGGTACGTACTCGATACTTTTTCAAACGAAGAAAAAGAGCAGGCAGCCCACGTGGTAACCCAGGCTGCACAGTCCCTGTCGCTCATGGTCCGCCGGGGAGTTCAAGCCGCCATGAACAGGTATAACGGGGTAGACTTTCAGGTCTAGCAACCTTCCAGGTCTAGTAACCTGGAAGGTTTGAGAAATTTAAACTACTTCCGGCAAAGAAGATGACAGGGGCGGTCAACCCTCACTTTCTACACTGTTTTCCTCCATAAACTGTTGCTTTTTGAACTACATTGTTTTATACTGTGCAATGCGCATAACCGTTCTGTAGGTGTGCCTTCAGAATAATACTTTTGTCATGGGGGTTCATGCCTTGCTTGAAACCGATGAAGATCTCTGGCGCCAGTACAAAACAACCGGCGACCCCAAGATGAGGGACAATCTCATTTTGAAGTACGCTTCCTTTGTGAAGTATGTGGCGGGACGTATAGCCGTTAATCTTCCTTCTAATGTAGATTTTGAAGACCTGGTAGGATATGGGATCTTTGGTCTTATTGACGCAATCGAAAAATATGATCCCTCCCGTAACGTTAAATTTAAAACCTACGCTCAGACACGAATCAGGGGTGCAATTTTTGACGAGTTGAGGTTATTGGACTGGACCCCTCGTTCGGTTCGGCAAAAGGCCCGTCAGCTTGAGCGTATTTACAATGAATTGGAAAACAAGCTCGGCCGGGCGGCCTCGGATGACGAGATCGCGGCGGCCATGGGAATCGAGATGGAGGAGTTGCACAAACTCTATAACGAAACCCGGGGCGCTCTTCTTCTTTCTCTGGATGAAGTCTGTTACGAAAGTGAAAATGCTACCAGCAGGATGGACTTTATCGAGAACACGGAAGTCGAGAATCCGGAAATCAAAGTCGAAGAAGAAGAGGTAAAACAGATTCTGGCGCAAGCCATCGACAGACTTTCCGAGCGGGAGAAACTGGTCATTACTCTTTACTACTATGAAGAGTTGACACTGAAGGAGATTGGCAAGGTACTCGGCGTGTCTGATTCACGCGTTTCTCAGCTGCACACCAAAGCCGTACTGCGGCTTCGCGGACGGCTCAGCCGCATGAAACGGGTGCTGGTGGAATAGCAGCTGCTGGTCGAGTAACCGTTCGAATTCATATTTGCTTACACAACGGGGGAGGACAAAACCCAGGTGGCTAAAAAAGAAATTATCATTCAGGGAGAAACCCTTCAACAGGCGATTCAGCGAGGTGCTCGGAGACTTGGTGTCGAGGTATCCAATGTGGAGCATGAGGTTATGGTTCACGGACGGAAAGGTCTTTTCGGAGCCAAAGGCCGTCCCTTCGAGGTGAGGGTTTTTCTTGATGCCAGCAAAGCGTCGACAAACTTTGACGAGCTCATGGCGGAGATGGAAGATGCCGGGCATGACATGGCCGACCACGGTCTGGGCACAGATAGCTACTGCGAGATGGAAATCAACGAGGACGGTGTGTTTTTCACCGTTCATCCTCCCGTTGGTTCGGGCAAGAAGTTGACCGTGGAGCGGGCATCCCAGTACATCGAAAGCAGGGGAATTGCCAACGTCAATTGGACGGAAGTGGAACGAGCCTGTAATCTCGCTCATGGAGTGCCGGTCAAGGTGGCCGATTATGATCCTGTACTGTACAAGGAAGCCCAGGTTATAGTGGACGTAAGTGCCGATAAAATGCTCGCCTATGTCACTCTGGTTGCTCCCAAGGGCGGGCGGATGCCCGACTTTGATAAAATTAAGCGGACATTGCAGGACGCCGGTGTGGTGGTGGGCATCGACGAGGAATCACTTAATACCAATATCGAAGCCAGCATCGCCAACGAGCGGTTCACCGCCGCTAAGGGTATTGCCCCGGTCAAAGGGGAGGATGCCCACGTCAAATACCGGTTCATCCCCGATCACGACAAGAAAAAACCTACCGAGGAAGAAGACGGATCTGTCGATCACCGCCGTCTCGATATCGTCCAGAACGTGACCAAGGGTGAGCCACTGGCGGAGAAGATACCTGCTACCGAGGGTAAGGAAGGTCGGACGGTTACCGGATCCATCATACCTCCCATTCCGGGAAAGGACATTGTTTTAGCGGGGGGACAGAACACGAAGGTGTCCGAAGACGGTCTGCTCATGACCGCTACCATTGACGGGCACGTCGTGTTTACCGGCAAGGTCCCCAGAGTCGTCCCCGTGTTCGATGTCAAGGGAGATGTGGACTACTCGGTGGGAAACATCGATTTTATCGGGGACGTTCATATCTCGGGCAATGTTCTCGATGATTTCAAGGTCAAAGCCAAGGGATCGATCTTTATCGGGGGGAATGTCCAGTCGGCAGCTCTCGAGGCCGGGGGCACCATCGCCGTCAAAGGCGGGGTGATCGGCAAGGATAGAGGCTCTGTCAAGGCAAACGAGGACATCATGGCCAAGTTCGTGGAAAACGCCACCCTGGACGCTAAAAGGAATGTCATTATCGAAAAGGCTATCATACATTCCCAGATAATGGCCGGTGAAGAGGTCCGGGTGACCGGGAAGAAAGCCGTCATTGTCGGCGGAAAGGTTATGGCCGGCAAGCTTATCGAATCGAAAACCATCGGTTCTTATGTGGATATCAAGACAGAGGTCCAGGTGGGTGTTGATCCCAGGGTTATCGAGGAGTACTATTCGACTGACGAAGAGCTGACCAAGTACGAGAAATCGCTGACCGAGTTGGAACAGTCGATCAATCTCATGGTGAAGAAGAAGCAGGTGGGCAAACTTCCGGCTGAAAAGATGCAGCTTCTGCAAAAGTGGCTCTCCATGCGTAAACAGCTCATGGAGTTGATCGAGAACCTCAACAAACGCCGGGAGGATCTTGAGCAGCAGGCGGCTATCAGCAAAGAAGGCGTCATCAAGGTCTCGAAAATCCTGTTCCCCGGCGTTGTCGTACACATAAGAACCGCCACAAAACGTATGACAGAAGAAATCAAATTTGCCACCCTGATCTACGACCGGGGGGAGATACGGATAGGCCCGTATCACTGAGGTCACATTTCGATATCCCACGGGGGTGATAGCGAATGACCATACGGCCGGTTGATATGCAGACTTCCCTGTCAAAGACTGTCGAAGTCGACCGTATGCGGCAGCAACAGCAACAGGCTGCCCTGGGCGAGCAGAAGTATTCCGACGAGATCGACAAGCGGGTGAAAAAAGAAGCCGAACAGATCGCCGAAAGCGAGAAGACGGAGCAGGAAAAAGACATAGACGATTACGAGTCGGAAAAGCGCCGCCGCCGTCGAGAGCAGGATCGTGATGAAGAAGGTGAGGAAGGTGAAGAAGGAGAAGAAGGAGAAGAGCCCGCGGACGAGACCAAAGAAGACCCGGACATGAAGGAATCTACTTACAAGGATCCCAATCGCGGCACCCACCTCGACATCGTCACCTGAATCAGCACTTCGTCACACCTTCCATCAGAGCGTATGCAATCCTCACATTCCCGAAGAAGTAATGTCTCCGTTTAGAGTGGATGATATACTGTTAGATCATGCGCTATTCTGATCGTTTGTATGGCCCTGTTTCATTTGAGGATCCGGTTATAGAGGCCCTGGTGGAAAGTCCGCCGCTTAAGCGGCTGAAGGAGGTCGATCAGGGAGGCTATTTTCATGTTTACCGTCCCGGCGCTGCTTACAGCCGGTTCGAGCATTCGGTGGGTGTGTACGCTTTGCTGCGACGGTTTGGTGCGTCCCTGGAAGAGCAGGCGGCGGGGCTTCTTCACGACGTTTCCCACACCGTCTTCTCGCACTGCGCGGACTACGCACTTGCGGAAGGTTCCGAGTCCGCCCATTCTTACCAGGACGATATATTCCAGGACTATGTCAGGAGCACGGATATCCCGGACTTGCTGCGTCGCCACGGGCTCGATCCTGAATATGTGCTCAAGGAGCACAACTTTCCGCTCCTCGAACGTGAACTCCCCGATCTGTGCGCCGACCGGATCGACTACTCGCTTCGAACCGCGGTAGTTTACGGGCTCATCGGGCTTAATGAGGCCGGATGGTACCTGGACTGTCTGGACGCCGGCGGCGGACGGTGGTTCTTCGAGGACCAGCGGTCGGCCAGGCGGTTCGCTTCCCTGTTTCGAGAACTCAACGATACCTGCTTCGCCGGCCCCGAGTCTGCAGCTATGTTCAGAACGGTAGGTGATGTGCTCAAGCATTCTCTAGAAAACGGATATGTTTCCAGGAATGATCTTTTTACTACCGATAGCGAAATTCTTAAAAAGATACGAATGCATCTGGATGACGACCACATTTTGGCCGGCCTCTGGGACCGCATGAACAACCGCTACGGTTTCACCATCGATTCCGAGAACTACCATACTAAAGTAACCTGCAAATCAAGGCTGGTTGATCCGCTGTTCAAAGAACACGATCAACTACACAGCCTCTCTGAAACGATCCCGCGCTGGGCCATCATTCTCAAAAATGAGTCCACTCCCAGGGTCCACCACCTGAAATTCGGTTCATCCGCTAATTCATATTAAAGCAAACCTGCAGCACTGTTTTTGACGGCTGGTAGCGTTTATTCCCTGAACCGAGTGCTTCAGCAGTCGGACTGCCTTTCATTAAGCAAAAGAAATTTCTAGCCTTGTCCGACTGAATTGGATAAAATAGTTATCCGTACGTACTATGAATTTCCGGAGAAACGTCATGTCGGATGGAAAGGAAGGAAAGCATGAGAAAGCTGGTAGTCGTTTCATTACTTCTTCTGTGTCTGCCGACCGTCGCGCTTGCCGGCGGTATCATGAACAAAACCAACTGGAGTACCGAGTATATTCGAACGTTGAACCGTAACGCCTCCACGGACTCACCAGATGCGGCTGCATACAATCCGGCCGGCGTAATGACCTTTGATAACGGCCGGTCTTTCAACCTCACGCTGCAGCAGGTGGAGAAGGATTACTGGCATACCATGGGTGCCAGCCGCTTCGAGACCACCGAGCCGTCGCTGGTGCCGCAGCTGTTTGCAGTATATAAAAAAGACAGGTGGGCCGGGTATTTTGCCTTCACTATCGTCGGCGGCGGTGGAAAACTTATTTTTCCAAATGGATCGGTTACCACCTCGGGTATAGGCCAGCAGGTTATTGCAGCCTCCGGCGGAGCTTTCAACGCTATAAAAAGCCAGCATCTGGAAGCCGAGAGCCATTACCTGGGCTACACCTTCGGCGGGGCCTGGAGGTTGGATGACAGGTTGACCTATTCGTTCGGGCTGAGGTTTGTCGATGCCGAACGTGATATCGACGGTAGTATGGTGCTTTCGGGGGTTGCGCCAGACACTCCACAGAGCGTGCACTACATGGAAACCGCCGACGGGTGGGGCTGGATTCTCGGCATGAATTATGTGCTCGATGACCGCACCAATGTGGCGTTCAGATATGAATCGTCCACCGAATTGTCCTTTACCACCCATGAGATTGCCGATACTGTGGGAGCGGTCAACGATGGCAGCACCTTCAATCGTGACCTCCCCGGTCTGCTGGGTTTCGGTATTTCCCACCGTCTGAAGAATGACCTGCGACTGGAAACCAACCTGACGTATTATCTGAACAAAGATGCCACCTGGTCGTTGAATCCCACCATGACCGGGGTCGACAACGGGTATGATTTTGGTGTGGCCCTGGAGTATGATTACACAGACCGTCTGACCGGGAGTATCGGGTACCTGTACACCAACGTCGCCATGGCGGCCGACCAGATGACCCCCGAGTGGCCGGAACTCGATGCCCAGACCATCGGATTCGGGGCCCGGTATCACGTCAAAGCCGACCGGTACCTGAATCTCGGTATACTCATGGCTGATTACCAATCCGACACGACCACTACGGGAATCGGGCTCAACAAGGAAGTTTTAATCTATTCGCTCGGCCTTCAGTCGGAGTTCTGATTCAACCCGGAGAGTGCAGCTGTTACCGTTGTTTCGTGACATTAGTGGACTTATTTGACATGGTAGGTTGTATTCACATACTATAACCGCGATTTTCGATGAGTCGTGTGGTATTCAAGTATTCTGAATCAAAATCAGGAGGAAGGGTGAATAACATGTGTGGAGGAACAAAAATAGTTGATGTAAAAGCCAGAGAAATCCTTGACTCACGCGGTAATCCCACCGTTGAAGTCGATGTTTACCTGGATAGTGGTGATATAGGCCGCGCAGCGGTCCCCAGCGGTGCGTCCACCGGTGAATACGAAGCGCTGGAACTGCGAGACGGTGACAAAGCGCGTTACATGGGTAAGGGAGTTCTGAAAGCGGTCTCCAATGTGGAGCAGGTCATCAAGCCGGAGGTTCTCGGTTTCGATGCCACCAACCAGGAGAACCTCGACCGCCTCATGATCGATATCGACGGCACCACCACGAAGAAAAATCTTGGCGCCAACGCCATTCTCGGAGTGTCAATGGCCGCCGCCCGGGCCGCCGCTTCCGCTTATTGCCTGCCGCTGTACCGGTATCTGGGAGGGCTGGAAGCCCGCACGCTTCCGGTTCCCATGATGAACGTCATCAACGGGGGCAAGCACGCCGACAACAACGTGGACATCCAGGAATTCATGATCGTCCCGGTGGGAGCGAACAGTTTCCGTGAAGCCCTCCGCATGGCCACAGAAGTGTTTCACAACCTGAAGAACTCATTAAAAAAGAAGGGGCTCAGTACCTCGGTGGGCGACGAAGGCGGATTTGCCCCCAATTTGACCTCGAATGAAGCTGCCCTTACCGAGCTGATTACTGCCATCGAGGCGGCCGGCTATGAGCCCGGTAAGGATTTGTGTATCGCGATCGATGCCGCCGCCAGCGAGTTTTACAAGGACGGTAAGTATTTCCTGTCCGCGGAAAGCGAAACCGGCAAGACCGCAGAGGAAATGGTCGATTACTACGCAGCGCTGTGCGACAAATATCCCATCGTGTCTCTTGAAGACGCTCTGGCTGAGGACGACTGGGAAGGCTGGGTAGCGCTGACTGCCAGGCTGGGAGAGAAGATCCAGATCGTGGGAGACGATCTTTTCGTCACCAATTGTGAACGGCTGGCCCGGGGAATCGAAGAGAAGGCAGCCAATTCCATTTTGATAAAGCTCAACCAAATCGGCTCACTGACCGAAACTCTCGAAGCTATCAGGATGGCCCGGGCAGCGGGCTTTACCTGCGTTATCTCCCACAGAAGCGGCGAGACTGAAGACACCATCATTGCTGATGTGGCGGTTGGTGTCAACGCCGGCCAGATAAAGACCGGGTCGCTGTGCCGCACCGACCGTGTCTGTAAATACAACGAGTTGTTGAGAATCGAGGAGGAATTGGGCGCGGGGGCTCTCTATCCAGGCTACAGTATCTATCAGAAGTAATAAGCAGGGAGAAAGCTGTTCTATTTCGATTTAAACACTGTTAACTATGCGTTGCACTATATATCTTATCGTATGTACTCTGATGTATCTTACTGCCTCTCTGCCACCAGCAGTCAGAGGTGAGGACAGTGCGTTACCGGAACCTCTGGCCAGGCTCAAAGCGGCCCAGCGGTTGTTGGCGCTGGGGAAAACGACCGAAGTAATAGAGGCGGGATTGGACCTGGTTGAATCGGCGCCGTTGGCCGTGGCTGAAGAGTCTGCCAGGGTGCTGTGCCGTCTGGGAAGAGATCTCACCCGGTGGCCTGTGGTAGAACAGGCGTCTGCAACCATGCTTTCTCGTTTTTCCGGGACGGATTCCCGGGAATGGGTCTGGTGGTCGGCCCGGGCGTTAGAGAGCCGTGACCGTTCGCAGTCCTTCACCAGATACCTGTTGCTTCTCAAGGAACAAAGACGCGATGAGTTTTTGTACAGGACCCTGACACGCCTTTCCCTCCCCGGATCCTGGGAAGAGGGGCGGGTGGGGGAATCAGACCGCCTGCTGGTCGCACGCGGTGCCATGCGTATAGGAAATACGAAAATGGCACTTGCCTGGCTTTCTGAAGATGGTTCTGCCCCTGGTGGTGCTGAAGCGTTTGATGTGTGGTTGAAGGCGGGGATCCGCAGCGGAATGGCGAGTGGCAAACTGGTCAAGGCTATCGAGCAAAGGCGGAGGGCCGCTCCCGGTGACATGTCCAAAGACGCGGATAAAATGTCTCATGATGCAGTTAAAATGGAGATAACGCTTCTCAGGAAGCAGGGACGTAACGAAGAGGCCTATTCCCGCTGCCGGACATTGCTTGAGCAAGACGGTCTGTCGTTGTGGACCAGGGAAGAACTGGTATGGTCTCTGCTGTCCCTCGATAAGAAATTGAGCGGCAAGCAGAGCTTCCTCAGTGAGATTCAGAGATGTCTGGTAAGTTATCTGCGATCGTCGTTTCGCGAACGACTTTTGTGGAGGCTGTACGATAATCTGAAAAACACAGGCTCTGACACGGAGATACGGGAGGCGTTGCACAAACTGGTGAATGGGATCCCCGAATCCCGCAGTAGGCGGCGCGCCCTGTTTCTTCTGGGACGAATGCTCCCGTTTCAGTTGAAAACCCCAACGGCTGGTGATGTTTCACGGGAATTGAATGAACTGCCGCAGACTGTTATGGAGCCGAGCGGTTTTGCCATCATGAGTGACCTGGTCAACCGGCACCCTCTTACATTTTATGGTCTGTGTGCCCGCCACTATCTTGTCTCCCACGGTATACGTGTCCCCGAAGAAAATGGTACCAGCTTGGAAAAAACAGTGTTTTCCGGTGAACGGGGATTGTTTGTTACCCCTGGATGGGAAAGGAATGTGTCGTGGAAGGATATCCCTGTGTACCCTTCATCTTTGCAGATGAAGGAACTTTTACCTGGAAATAACTGGGATATTGTTCACTCGCTGTATGGGGCTGGACGGTATGATGAGGCCTATCTGGCATTCCGACTCCAGGACGGTGATGCTGAACCGGATAAACGCGCCGTTGCCGGAAAAGTACTGGCTTCTTCGGCGAATGACGGAGCCCGGGCTATCAAGGGGTACCGCCCGGAAACGCAGGATTCCGGTGTTCTCGCTGCACTGTCCCAGCGCCTTTCGTATCCGGTGGTCTGGTGGAAAACGGTCCGCGAGGCTGCACGAAGTAACGATGTAGATCCTTTCCTCGTACTGTCGGTCATGAGAGAAGAGAGTCATTTCAATCCCCGCCTGGTATCGACTGCTTCGGCCCTGGGTCTTATGCAGATAATACCCTCTACGGGTCATTATGTGGCTGGTAAAATGGGAATGAAAGGTTTTGAGACGGAAGATCTCTTCGATCCTGTCACCAATATTCGGATGGGAGCCTATTACCTGGGATATCTCCTCAAACGGTATAAGGGAGATGTACCCATAGCCCTGTCGGCTTACAACGGCGGTCCGGGAAACGTCAACCGGTGGAAATCCAGGGTCAAGGGCACTGCCCCGGCTGATTATCTTGAGGCTGTGGGCTACAATGAAACACGATATTACGTTTTGAAGGTAATGAAGTCATATCTGCATTATTGGAGCCTGTACCAGCCATAATCCGAGCATCAAGACTGTGGATAACTTCTCGTTGGTGGTTGCTACGCCCACCAGAAAGACAATCACCGTTCAATGCTTCCGTTGCCACCCTCGACTCTGCATGTGTAGAAAGTGAGGGACTGTTTGGCACTGTTACTGAATCATGTCATACAGGCAAGATAGGAAGTTTCCGGCTATCGTGGAAATCTCCGCATCTGTAAGTGTTGAAAGGAGAGAGTTGCGCCACTGTGCCTCATTTCAGTATAATACTTCACATAAAATTTGTTATTAATCTATAAAGCTATAGTATATGTATGCATACGCACATTCGCACGTAGGCGCGCATGCGATTGCATGCGCACGTATTGAGAGGATGACTGTTTAATGATCTCTACTGCTGATTTCAAGACAGGAATAACGCTCGATTTTGACGGAACCCTTTTTAGGCTGGTTGATTTTCAGCATGTCAAACCGGGTAAGGGTGCGGCCTTTGTCAGAACTAAATTGAAGAACCGACGGACCGGGCAGGTGCTCGAACGCACCTTCCGGGCCGGGGAGAAAATGAAGCAAGCCATCGTTGAATCGAAAACTGCCCAGTACCTGTATTTTACGGGTGAAGATTACTGTTTCATGGATAATGATAACTACGAACAGATATTTCTTCCGTCTTCCGCACTGGAGGGGGAAAAATCCTATCTCAAAGAGAATGTCGAAATACTGCTGCAGTTCTATGAGGGAAAGATCATAGGTGTAGAGTTGCCGACCTTTGTAGAGCTTGAGGTTTCGTCGACGGTGCCCGGAGTAAAGGGAGACACTGTTTCAGGGGGCAGCAAGCCGGCGACGTTGGAAACCGGTCTGGTGGTCAATGTTCCTCTTTTCATCAATGAAGGGGATACTCTAAAAATAAACACCGGCACAGGTGATTACGTAGAGAGGGTAGCCAAATGAGTTTTCCCGGAAAAGATATTACCAGGGTGCTGCATTTTCTGGAAGAAAACGATCTTCAATTTGTCGACATGAAAACACCCCGGTGGAGTTTACGGCTGGTCAGGGGAGAAACCCTGAACGTCATTCCAGACACCGTGGCGCAAGCGGAATACATTCCTGAGTCTGATTCCACCGAGATAGAGGATCAGGAGAAAGAGGCACATATTGTTACGTCGCCTTTCGTCGGAGTCTTTTTCTCCACCGCCGTATCCGATGTCTACAAAACACTGCGAAAGGGTGATCCGGTCAAAAAGGGGCAAGTCCTGTGCATGGTCGAAGCCATGGATGTCGAGCACCTGGTGCGCTCGGGCTGTAACGGCGTAATCGAAACCATGCTGACTGATGACGGTTCCCCGGTTGAGTATGGGACTCCGCTTATTTCCATACGGTGTGAGGAATCGGATGAGAGGACGCGGTAACATGTTTAAAAAAGTGCTGGTTGCTAATCGTGGAGAGATAGCACTCAGAATCATTCGTGCCTGCAAGGAGCTGGATATCCAAACGGTGGGGATTTATTCTCAAGCTGACCGCAATGCCCCCTATCTTGATCTGGCTGATGAAACCGTATGTATTGGTCCTCCTCCCAGTACCCAGAGTTATCTGTACATGCCCAACATAATAAGCGCCGCCGAAATCACCGGATGTGACGCAGTTCATCCCGGGTATGGATTTCTTGCGGAAAACGCCCGGTTTGTGGAGATCTGCGAAGACCACGGACTGGTGTTTATCGGCCCGAGCAGAGAAAACATACACAAGATGGGTGACAAGTCGCTTGCCCGGAAAACCATGCACGGTGCCGGTGTCCCCCTTATTCCCGGTTCACTCGAACCTCTCAAATCGGCTCAGGAAGCGCAGAATCTCATCGAGGAAATAGGATGTCCGGTGATTCTCAAGGCCTCTTCCGGCGGCGGCGGAAAGGGAATGCGGGTTGTCAACGACGTATCTGAAACAGCCCGGGCTTTCGAAACTGCCAGCGCCGAATCACAGGCCGCCTTTGGAGATGGCCGGCTTTATCTGGAGAAATACGTTGAAGAGAGTCGTCATATCGAGTTTCAGATTATCGCCGACAAATATGGCAACAGCATACACCTGGGGGAGCGGGAATGTTCCATACAGAGGCGGCACCAGAAGCTTATCGAGGAGTCTCCGAGCCCGGCGGTAAACAGAGATTTGCGCAGGGACATGGGGCGCGCGGCCCTGGCTGGAGCGGCCCATATCGGGTACCAGAACGTAGGGACCATGGAATTCCTGCTCGATAAGGAGAACAACTATTACTTTATGGAAATGAATACCAGGCTGCAGGTCGAGCACCCGGTGACTGAAATGGTAACGGGTGTGGATATCGTTCGGGAACAGATCAGGGTTGCCGCCGGAGAGAAACTCAGTTACCGCCAGGACGAGTTGTTTCTCAGGGGGCATTCGATCGAATGCCGGATCAACGCTGAAGATTACACTAAGGGGTTTCTGCCGTCCGCAGGGACACTGGATAAATTCAAACCACCGGGAGGCCCGGGTATTCGGCTGGACACCTTTGTCACCACCGGATATTCCATACCGCCGAACTATGACTCGATGATCTGCAAACTGATCGCGTGGGATCATTCCCGTCCGGAAGCCATCGATAGAATGGCGCGGGCGCTGCGTGAGTTCGAGATAGAAGGAATAGCCTCGACCATCCCCTTCCACCTGAAAATTCTCGCTAACAGGCATTTCAGACAGGGCAAATTTTCCACCGGGTTTATTTCCCAGATAATGAAGGTAAGCTGATAGGGGGATTCGTAACTATGTCCGATCGTGACCGGGAAGACATGCAAAAATATCTCGAAATGATCGAGTCCGACAGCCAGGGGGACAGAGTTGAAGCCGCTCGGGAAATGGGCCGCTTCGACGGGGAAGAAGTTGAGGGTGCCCTGGAAAAAGTCCTTGATGATGAAAATTTCGTACTCCAGGCCGCTGCTGAAAAATCGCTTCAAAGAATACATCAGAGAAAGAAGTTCCGGGAAGATGAGCGGAGGAAACTCGCGGAGAAGGAAAAACCTGATGCTGTTCCCGAGGTGGACCTGAGCCTTCTGACTGAAGATGAAAAGGAGCATATCAGGCAGCAGGAACTTACGCGTCTGGAAGAAGCCAAGCGGGTAAGAGAATACGAGTTGAAGCAGCAGGATGAATTCAGAAAACGTGACACCGCCGAACGTCTCAAGGAAGATGAACGGCGCCGCTTGGAGGAGGAAAAAAGAAAAGCTGAAGCGCTGCTGCGGGAAAAAATCCGCAAAGAAGCGTCAACCCAGATAGGGTTGGTGGAGTTTGAAGGTGAAATGCTCACACCCGAGGAGGTGGAGCTGCGAAAAGCCGACCAGAAACAGAAGGAAGAAATTCGCCACCAGGCCATCCTGCGCAAAAAGAAGCGTGAAGAGTCCATCAGGAGGGAACTTATCTCCAGTAATCAGAAGTTCGAGAACTTTTTCCTTCATCTGGGCACTGCTACCCTGGGATTATTTCTTCTGGTTACCATCCTGATCATCGTTAACAAGTTCGCTCATTTTGCCAGCAAGGGGATGGCGGTACTCATGTTTATCATGATGTGCTTTTTCCTGGCAGGTTCGCTCATCATCCTGTGGCAGCTGATGAGTCTGGAGGGTAAGATCAACAAGTCCCGGATCATTACCATCGATAAAGACACCTGGACATTTAACGTGGAATTGAGCACACATCCTCTCGCCCGCCTGATCAGGCGGGCCGTGTTTGCTCTCAATCCCTCGCTCAAAAAGCAGTTCTCTCCCAAAAAGAGTAAGGAGACCAAGGAGTGAAACCCGACCGGCTACATCCGGATAGCCGCAGGGTCCTGTCTGTCAGTGAGGTCAACCGGCGGGTAAAGACTCTTCTCGAAAACGATTCCGTTCTGGCCAACCTGGAAATATCAGGAGAAATATCGAATTTTAAACACCACCTGGCTTCCGGGCATTTTTATTTTACCTTGAAAGATGCGAGGAGCGTTCTGAGATGTGTGATGTTCCGTCGCAGCAGCCGCTCCGTCACGTTTGAACCGGCTGACGGCATGAAGGTTATCGCCCACGGATACATCGGCGTGTACGATGTGCGGGGCGAATACCAGTTGTACGTGAACCGGATGCAGCCGGAGGGACTGGGGTCCCTTTACCTGGCTTTTGAAAAACTCAAGAAGAAGCTCCAGGAAGAGGGATTGTTCGACGAGACCCGCAAGAGACGAATTCCCGCTTTCCCTCGGAGAATCGGTGTTGTTACATCTGAGACTGCGGCGGCGCTGCGTGATATCCTCAATGTTCTCAAGAGGCGGTTTCCCAATATTGAAGTGCTGGTGTCCCCCTGCCTGGTCCAGGGAGACATGGCACCGCCTTCTATAGCCGCCGCGATACGGGCGTGTGCCCGGTGGGGACAGGTAGACACCATGATTGTTTCGCGGGGTGGAGGCTCTATTGAGGAGCTCTGGGCTTTCAACACCGAAGAGGTCGCCCGGGCGGTGGCCGCGTGTCCCGTACCGGTTATCAGCGGTGTGGGGCATGAAACAGATTTTACTATTATCGATTTTGTCTCCGATCTTCGTGCCTCGACTCCTTCTGCGGCCGCGGAACTGGCTGTGATGGAGAAGTGGAAATTACATCAGTCGGTGTCATCGCTCAAGCAGCGTACCGTCTCGGGAATTTATTCCCTGCTCCAGCGTGCGCGCCAGAGGGTCCGGGAGAAGGACCTGGCCAATCTTAAACGGCGAATGTCCCGAACTCTTGACGGCTTGAGATCCCGGGTGGTTGAGCTCGAGTCCCGAATGATCAGGAGCACCAGAACCCGGGTAGAAACGCAACGTGACGCTTTAGTCCGTGGCTATGGCCGTTTGTCCAGCGCAGTCGAGGAACGTATTTACTCTTCCCGACATTCTCTGGAAATGTCGGTAAATCGTTTGACGGCCCTCGATCCAGGCAATGTTTTGAAGCGTGGCTATGCAATATGTCTCCGGTATCCGGAGAGGTCGGTTGTTAACTCGGTGCATGATCTGGCCCCGGGCAGCGAAGTGCAGGTGCAGGTCAGAGACGGAAGTTTTATTGGCAGCGTATCACGCTGTACTTATCCCGAATAATTCGCGTACGTTTACAGCGAGGTTAAGAGGGGAGCAGGTAGGGTGAGCGAGCATCAGGGTGGGTTACCTTTTTTCAATGAAGAAATAATCGATGAAGAAATAACGGGGTTGGGACCAGGAGAGTCCGGTTCGGTCCGGGAAAATACCAAACAGGATGGTGAAGACCAGATGACTGAAGACCTACTGTCTTTTGAAGAAGCCATGGAGGAGCTTGAGACTATCGTGCAGCACATCGAAACTGAAACGCTTCCGCTTGAAGAAGCCATCGCGCAGTTTGAACGGGGAATGAAACTGGCGGAGGTTTGCAGCGGTAAATTGGATGAGGCCCAGGGTACGATAGAAAAGCTCATCAAAAAGGAAGATAGGACGAAAGAATCCGGGACGGAAGAGATGACGACAACTCCACTGGTCCGCAAAGATCCAGTACTGGATCTTAAAGATCCGGTATCGCCTTTAAACGATAATGAAGAGATCTGATATGGGTCTCGATGAACTCTTTGCCGGTAGTCTGGATATGGTTGAAACATATCTCAAGACCTGGATACCGGCTCCGGATCGTTATCCCTCTCGCATTCATGAGGCAATGCATTACTCATTGTTTTCTGGAGGTAAAAGAGTTCGTCCTTCACTCGTATTTTGCACCGGGCGTATGTTTGGCGTTGCCGACGAAACCCTTCTTCCTGCCGCGGCGGCGGTCGAAGTACTGCACACCTACAGCCTTATTCACGATGATTTGCCGTGCATGGATGATGATGAGCTGCGCCGGGGAAAGCCGACATGTCACAAGGTCTACGGCGAAGCGGTGGCGGTTTTGGCCGGTGACGCCCTGCTGACTGCAGCGTTTGGGATTCTGTCAGAGGGATCGAGAAAGGCCGGTATTCCGCCTGAAACAGCCTGCCGGCTGGTAGAACGGCTTTGCATGGCCGCGGGCAGTCTGGGGCTGGTCGGAGGACAGATAGTGGACATGGAGTCCGAAGAAAAAGATATTCCTCTTCCGGTGGTGCAGTACATACATTCCCACAAAACCGGCGAATTGATCCGTTTCTGTACCATGGTGGGACCGCTTGTTGCCGGTGCCGCAGCGGAAGATATCGGCAGGATGGAACGCTTCGGCGGCGAATTGGGTCTGCTTTTTCAAGTCAAGGACGACCTGCTTGATGTGGAAGGTAGTACGAGGGCCCTGGGGAAGACTGCCGGTTCCGATAAACGGAAATCGAAGGCCACCTATCCGGGAGTAGTCGGTATTGATGAAACCAGATGTATTCTGAATACTCTTCGCCAGCGCGCAAGGGACGAATTGTCTGTATACGATGATCGGGCAGTTGAGCTTCTGAAACTGGTTGATTTTGTAGCAACGAGGGAGCATTGATCATGTCTGATACTGTTGGGGCTGGTTGATTTTTTAGTAACGAGGGAGCACCTGTCATGTCTGGTACTGTAGGGATAATTGTTGCTGGTGGCCGGGGCAGCCGGTTTGGCGGTCCTACGCCTAAACAATATTGTCCGGTGGCTGGGCGTCCACTGCTGGCCTGGTCAATTATGGCCCTGCAGACAGCCGAGTTGATCGATTCGGTGGTAGTGGTCATTCCTCCCGGGGATGACGCGCTGTTCAGAGAAGCCGTAGCCCCGTTTTGTCCTGCAGACAAGCTGGCTGCGGTGGTATCCGGTGGAAGTGAGCGGAGCGATTCTGTTCTGGCCGGATTGGATGCCGTTGACCCTGCGGTCGATGTGGTGGCAGTTCATGATGGGGTCCGTCCACTGGCCAGCCGTGGTCTCGTCAATCGGTTAGTGGAAGAAGCACGGAAGGGACGGTGTACCGTGCCGGGAATACCGCCCAGGGGAACCATAAAACAGTGCTCTGCCGACCACCGGGTAACCACAACACTTGACCGACGTGAACTGGTTGAGGTGCAAACTCCTCAAGTATTTCCCCGCTCAACGCTTGTCTCAGCCTATCAGAGCCTTCGTCCCGGCCAGACCTCCCAGTTTACCGATGACTCGATGGTTGTAGAAGCTGCCGGAAACCCGGTGTGGGTGGTGCCGGGGGAGCCGTGGAACATCAAGGTGACATACCTCGAAGATATGACGGTAGCTGAATTTCTGCTGTCACAGAGGAGGCGGTAACGGTGACCGGAGTAACCCTGTACGCTCCGGCTAAAGTGAATCTCGGTCTGCGGATTTTAGGGAAGAATCAATCGGGCAACCATGATCTTGAGACGCTTATGGTCAAGGTGTCACTGTTTGATGTGGTGCACTTGTATCCGGAGGGGAAGCGAGAAGAGATTGTCCTCTCGGGCAGTTCGCGTATGGTGGATGGAATACCGCGCGGCGGTAGTAATCTTGTTTACAGGGCCCGCACCTTATTCCGCCGTCGGTTTGCTCCGGTGACGGCTGCCGTTTATCTCGAAAAGAGAATACCTTCTCAGGCCGGGCTGGGAGGGGGCAGCAGCGATGCCGCGGCAGTGATAAGAGGATTGCAATTGCTGGCAGGCAGAGAAATCTCAGTGGACGACCTGGCCGCCGCCGCCGTGAAGATCGGGGCGGATATTCCATTCTTCCTTACACAGGGCACAGCCATAGCGCGGGGAGTGGGGGAGGACCTCGAACCTCTGTCAGTCCCCGAGACCTGGATGGTGCTGTTGAAACCGCCCATAGGGATGTCCACAAAGGAAGCATACGGTTTTTGGGACAGTAATCCGGTTTTTGTTGCTCCCAGTCCGTGCCGGGTCGTTGACGCATTACACAGGCGTGAGTGGAACATACTGTCGGAATGTCTCGTTAATGATCTGGGAGAAGCTGTCTTTCCTCATCGTCCGGATATGCGGGATGGAATAAAAGCGCTCACTGACGCCGGCTGCCTGGCTTCCACGGTCTCGGGCAGTGGTTCGACGCTGCTGGGAATATGCTCCGGCCGTTCACATGCTGCTTCTGTGGGACGGGTGTTGGCGAAGCGGTATCCCCCGGGGTGGTTTTGCCGGGTGGTTAAGACGCTGGATGGGAACGTGAACTAGCTATGGTTAAAGGGATATCAGTGCTTGGATCTACGGGATCCATCGGTACGAGCACTCTTGATGCGCTTCGCAGGTTTCCCGACCGTTTCCGGCTAGTGGGCCTTGCTGCCGGCAAAAATCTTGATCTTTTATGTTCACAGATAGATGAGTTTCGCCCGGTTGTCGTGTCTCTGGCCGAACCGTCTGACGTGGACCGTCTGGCGCAGAGGCTTGAAGAACGGGGAAAATCGGTTCCGGAACTTTTCAGCGGGGAAGCCGGGCTTGAAGCGGTAGCGACGCACGCAGACGTGGAGGAAGTGGTGGTCGGGGTGGTGGGCACCGGTGCCCTGGTGCCTCTCATCGAAGCGCTGAAAAAAGGTAAGCAGGTTGCCCTGGCCAGCAAGGAGTGCCTGGTCGCCGGAGGGGAACTGGTCTATTCCGCCTCCCGCACGTACAGTGACCTGATTATCCCGGTGGACAGTGAAATGAGTGCCATTTACCAGTGTCTCCAGGGAGAATCCCCGGAAAGCGTCGAATCGTTGACATTGACGGCTTCCGGCGGGCCCTTTAAAGGATTCAACCGGGAACAGTTACAGCGGGTTACCCGCGAAGAAGCCCTGGCGCATCCGGTCTGGCAAATGGGTGGAAGAATTACCATCGATTCCGCCACGTTGATGAACAAGGGATTCGAGGTTATCGAGTCGCACTGGCTTTTTGACATTGCCTTTGAGGATATCGGGGTGGTTGTGCATCCTGAAGGTATCATCCACTCTCTGGCAACATTTAAAGACGGTTCCAGTAAAGCGCAGCTCTCTTCGCCGGATATGCGTCTTCCCATCATGTACGCCCTGTCGTACCCCGAGCGCTTCAATTGTCCTTTTACTGGTCTGAACGTTGATCTACCGGTTTTACAAACGCTCACGTTTTATGAGCCGGACCGGAAGTTGTTCCCCTGCCTTGACCTGGCGTTTGAGGCCGGAAAAGTCGGTGGGACACTGCCTGCCGTGCTCAATGCGGCCGATGAAACCGCTGTTGGGGCATTTCTTAAAGGAATAATCAGGTTTGTGGACATACCGGAAATCCTCCAACGATGTATGGAAATCTATGAGAATGTTCCCTGCACCAGCCTTGATGCTATCAGGAACGCCGAACTATGGGCGCGGGAAACAGCCGGGAGGTTTTGCCATGAGAATCGGTATAGGATATGATGTACACAGGCTTGTGCCGGGTAGAAAACTGATTCTCGGCGGGATTGAAATAGCCCATGATCGTGGTTTGGATGGACACTCGGACGCCGATGTACTGGTCCACGCCATTATGGATGCTTTGCTCGGAGCAGCTGCCCTGGGCGACATAGGGCAGCATTTTTCGCCGCATGAAGCGGAATTTGCCGGGATAAGCAGTTTGATTCTGCTGGATAAAACCGCTACAATACTGAAGAACGAAGCATATGAACCCGTTCAGATCGATGCTGTCGTTATGTGCGAGCAACCGCAGCTGAAAGATCGTATAATTGATATGAGAAAAACAATTGCCGGCGTGCTTGGCCTCGAGTTAAGCGATGTCAGCGTGAAGGCAACCACCACAGAAGGATTGGGCCCGGTGGGACGCCAGGAGGGCATTGCCGCTCAGGCAGTTGCCACCGTTGAAAAGGTGAGTAGTGGATGAGCCGGATTCTTGACAGAATTACTTCCCCCACTGATTTGAAGGTTCTTACTCTTGAGGAACTGGAGGATCTGGCGGCGGAGATACGTGAAACCATAATAACTACCGTATCGAGAAACGGCGGTCATATCGCTCCAAGTCTGGGAGCGGTGGAGCTGGCCATAGCTTTACACTATTGCCTGGACAGCCCCCGGGACAAAATACTGTGGGATGTGGGGCATCAGGCTTACGCGCACAAGCTGATCACCGGCAGGAAGGACCGGTTTCACACCTTGCGGCAGCGGGATGGTATTACAGGATTTCCCAAGCGTGAGGAAAGCGCTCACGATATCTTGAACACGGGACACTCTTCCACTGCCATCTCCGCCGGCTGCGGTCTGGCCTGTGCCCGTGATTTGACCATGGAGGAGTTCGTGGTCGCCTGTGTAGTCGGTGACGGCGCACTCACCGGGGGGCTGGCTTTTGAAGGTCTCAACCACGTGGGGCACATAAGAATGGGCAGGTATCTGCTGATAATCAATGACAATGAAATGAGTATATCCCCCAATGTGGGAGCTCTTTCGCACCATCTGGCCCGTCTGCGCGCGGAACCGCTCTACGTCAGGTTCAAGAAGAATGTCGAGACGGCACTGAACATGATTCCCGCCTTTGGCAGCCGAATGAAATCCATGATTCTCCAACTTAAGGATAGTCTGAAACACCTGGTTCTGCCGGGGCAGTTATTCGAGGAGCTGGGATTTTTGTATTTTGGTCCGATTGACGGACACGATATGCAAGAGCTCATTCGTGTTTTCAAAACAGCTGTCACCCTGAGGGGACCGGTGGTGATCCATTGTTACACGACCAAGGGGAAAGGATACACTCCCGCCGAGAGGAATCCTTCCCTGTTTCACGGGCTGGGTCCCTTCAACCCGGAAACCGGGGAACCGGTAGTCCCATCGGGTGGAGAACCGTATAACCAGGTGTTCGGTAAGTCCCTGGTAAAACTGGCGGAGGAAGATGAGCGTATCGTGGCTGTTACCGCCGCTATGCCTGATGGAACCGGACTTGTTCATTTCAAAGAACGGTTCCCGGAGCGGTTTTTTGATGTGGGTATTTGCGAACAGCACGCGGTCACGTTTGCCGCCGGGTTGGCTCTGAAAGGTCTTAAACCGGTAGTTGCCATATATTCGACGTTTTTACAGAGATCATACGATCAAATAATTCATGATGTGGCCCTGATGAAGCTACCGGTAGTGTTGTGCCTGGACCGGGCCGGACTGGTCGGAGCGGACGGGCCGACACATCACGGAGTATTTGATATCAGTTTTCTGAGGCACATACCCGGAATGGTAGTGGCAGCACCGGGAGATGAAGCTGAACTGGCGAATCTTCTGTCCACAGCCCTGGCCTGGGAAAAGGGGCCGTTTGCCATACGGTATCCTCGTGGAAGCGGTAAGGGGATGGTGTATGAACCACCGTTTGAAACAGTCGAAGTGGGAACCTGGCGCACGCTGAAACCCGGGAATGATGTTTGCCTGGTAGCGACAGGCAGGATGGTCGAGCGCGCCCAGGAAGCAGCTGAATTGCTGGCAGAAAAAAGTATATCGGCTTCGGTTGTCGATGCCCGGTTCATCTGCCCGCTTGACCGTGAAAAACTCACAAAACTGGCCCGTGCTGTGCCCCTGGTCACCGTGGAGGAGAATATGCTCTGTGGCGGGTTTGGCAGCGCGGTTTTGGAAGCATTGAACGATATGAAAATCCGGCAGGACGTTCTGCGGCTCGGACTTCCAGACCGGTTTATCGAAGCGGGCCCGGTAAATGATTTGCTGAGCGATATCGGTCTTTCAGCCGAGGGAATATGTGCCAGTGTGGAGAGCTTCCTTGCACAAGACTTCGAAAAAGAGAATGAGGCTTGACGAGCTCCTGGTGCGTCAGGGAATAGCGGAAACACGGAGTAAAGCCAGGGGTATGATTCTTGCGGGTGAGGTGCTGGTTGATGACTCCCCGGTCACCAAGGCCGGCACACAGGTTACACACCATGCGGCCATTCGAATTCGTAATAAAAAGCGGTATGTCAGCCGGGGCGGCGACAAGTTGGCTGGTGCCCTGGATTGTCTAGGTCTGGATGTGACGGGAAAAAGAATCCTGGATATAGGGGCGTCAACGGGAGGGTTTGTGGACTGCCTGCTGAGCCGGGGGGCTCACGAAGTAGTCGCGTGCGATGTAGGGTACGGGCAACTGGCCTGGAAACTGCAGTGTGATTCCCGGGTTCATATGATGGAGAGAACAAATGCCAGGAACCTTACTGCGGACCAACTGCCCTGGTCACCGGACCTGATTACCTGCGATGTGTCGTTCATATCGCTGAGGTTATTGCTCGAGCCGATAAAAACTATTCTTCCAGCTCGAGCCCTGGCACTGCTTATGGTAAAGCCGCAGTTCGAAGTTGGTAGAGAACTGGTGGGAAAGGGTGGCGTCGTACGTGAACGGGAGCTAAGAGTAAAGGCGGTTCACGATATCGTCGAAGCGTATGTCGATGGAGGGTTCGTACCCCGGGGAATAGCTTCTTCACTGGTTCACGGACCGGCCGGAAACCGGGAATGTTTTGTATTGCTGGAAGCCCCCGGTGAGCAAACGCGGTGTGGTGGTCACGTCGGTGAGGAAATCTGGCAGTCATGGCTGGAGAATGTCCAATGAACGTTAAAGCGCTGGGAATTGTTGCGAACGCATTCAAACCGGAAGCACTTGAGCTGGTAGGCTTGATTATTGAAAAGTCCGCTTGCAGGGGGATCCAGGTGTTTTGCGATGAATCCACCGGCGAGTGCTGTAAAACTTCCAGAAAGGTAATGAATGATACAGTACTGGCTGAAAAAGCCGATATACTGCTTGTCCTGGGAGGTGATGGGACACTTATATCGGTTACCAAACGGTTTTCTCCTCTCAATCTCCCGGTGCTGGGGATTAACCTGGGAAAACTCGGGTTTCTGGCAGAAGTTGGTCCCGAAAAAATAGACAAAGCGCTTGATTATCTGCAAGCAGGACGTTGGGTGAGAGAAGAGCGGCTCATGCTGACGGCTGCTGTCGGAGAATCCGGTGATTCCCCCGGTCGTGAATATCTTGCCCTCAACGACTTTGTCATTGCCAGGGAAGCCTTCGCCAGAGTAATCGATATCCAGCTGAAGGTAGACGGAAAACTGGTTGACCGGTATCTTGGGGATGGCCTCATTGTGGCCACTCCTACCGGTTCCACCGGTTATTCCCTTTCCGCAGGCGGGCCGGTGGCATATCCTCTTTTAAAGAGTATTCTCATTACTCCTATCTGCCCTCACACCATCGGTTCGCGGCCCCTGGTCCTTTCCGCGGAGCAGACAGTTTCCGCCAGGGTGTTTTCTGGGCGTGAAGAGGTTGGAATCGGGCTTACCATCGATGGTCAGTACACCACACATCTCAAAGATGGCGAAACACTGCGTGTTTCCAGTTCCGACTGTCCCGCACTGCTGGTGTCCCTGGAAGGGACGAACTTTTTCGATACACTTCACACCAAACTGAGGGGTACTATGAAATCACGGCTGAATCGCTCGCAGAAGCTTTCAGATGAGGTAGGCTAGCTAAGGAGCGGACTAGCTGAAGATTACCAAGCCGCCGACGATGGGGAAAAATGTGGTAGGATGCTTGTCAACTGAAGATTACCAAGCCGCCGACTGCGCCCAGTATTCCCAGGGGTAGTGAAAAAGAGGTAAATCGTCGTTCTTCAGCCAGAAAATTTCTCCAGAGAACGGCCATGATTGTGGCCAGCAGGCACCCGACTGCGGCGCCGGCGATGGAAACCAGGTGAAGTTTGACTCCCGCGATAGCTTCCAAATAATTTCCGGTTCCGGTGAGATAATGGTAGGTGAAATTAGCAGACAGAACGATGATGGACAGCAGGGTTATTACTCCCAGTACCCGGATGGCTCCCTGTATGACGACGTTGAGAGAAGGCTTTTCAGGAATATCTCTTTCAAATACCGGTATCAACTCAGCGCCGCACTCGTCGCAGAAAATAGACCCGGGGCTGTTTTTGTGTCCGAAACGGGCACAAATAAGCTGCTTTTTCCATCCGGTATCTTCTCGCGGAGCAAACAATTTCATAGTTTGTAACTTTCCGGAATTTTAACCCGCTTTATTCATGCACTCAATTCATGAGTTATTCGGGTTAGAGGAGTAATACTCCAAAGAGCGTCCCGCAGACAAAACCGGTAGTCATTAATATGGCCGTCAGTACCGCGGAAGACAGTGAACGTTCGGAAGTAGCTGCAATACTGGAAGTTATCTGAGGGGCAGGGGTGTCTTCAACCGCTACCAGTTCGTTGCCGCACTGGTCACAGAAAATATCATTGCCAGTATTGATGTGACCGCACTTGACGCACCGTTTAACCTTGATAAGTGGTTTGCGGGAAAACTCGTTGATTATCTTTTTCTTCCGGGACACTTTCCTGTCCATCATCAAGGCTCCGCAAAGGTTGCAGACACGGCTTCCCTGCCGGTTGACATAGCCACAATTACCGCACCGCATCAGTATCACCTCTCGCAACCATATATCGGAGGATATTGGATGATACTTTATATATGTTTGATTGTATAGATTATGAATAAGCGGAAAAATTGTAAAAGTCCTTCTCGTTTAATACCACTACATCTAACTTTCTATACTTCTTGCTGGAGGGTGGTAACGCCAGCTTTGAACGAAGACTGGGTTTGTGGTGGGCGTAATGGAATTGAACGAGATGTTTCCCAAGAATGCTGATTGCTTCCTATTGGTCTGTAGAACAGATTAAACCGGCCCTGCTGCATTTTATGGGGCTCTTGCGATGACGTGAGTTTGTCCTATTTAAAACCGGCCCTGCTGCATTTGTTGGGGCTCTTGCGATGACGTCGGCTTGTACGGTTTAGAACACGCCTTTTTGCATATCCTGAATTTTTTTCAGGTCGGTGCGAAGCTGATTGACCATGTTTACCCCGTCCTGGTAGTTACTCATTTGTACCTGCAGATCGGTCGTGATCTTCTGCCAGAACGCTTTATCCTCCAGGACAGGGGAGAAATCTTTCGTCTGCGCGAATTGCAGGTAGGTGTGCTCAGCTTTCTGCAGGTAGGTCACCCAGGTAGTCCCTGTTTTGGAAACCAATTCGCCTACCTTGTAGTAGGAGTGAGCAAGGCCCACTTTGTAATACGGGTTGAGGGGATACTTGCTCACCAGATCCTGCAGGGCTTCCATCGCGGTAACGGGGTCGCTGTTGATCAACCTTGTGGCACGGACATATTTGTCGGAAGGTGTTTCCGCCGTAAGGAACAGAATCAGGCCAACAAATACTATTACTCCCACGGCAATAATCGGTACCCAGTTGACTTCTTTGTGTACGCGGTAGGTCACCCGGTAAGGCCCGACACTGATCTCGTCTTTATCCTTCAGTTCCCTCTTCACGATGGCTTTGCCGTTGACTATCGTGCTGTGGTCCTTATGAAGGTTCTGTATGTAGACGATGTTCCCGTCCAGAATGACTTGTGCATGCCTCCTGGCAATCTTCTCGTCTTCCAGCGTTATGTCATTTTTCTCCTGACCCTTCTTGACTATCTTGCCGCCAATCTGGGTTTTTTTCTTCCTTAAGACCAGAGTCTGGAGTTTGTTGCCGCCCGAATAAACTTCAAGCTCTCTCCGCATACCCATGTAAATTCACTTCCAATCAAACACGATGCATAAAGAAAAATTCATCTCATCTTGCTATATAATATATCGACTTTCTGATCCCACCCATTAAGGGTATACTTAGAACTTGTGAAAGCCATAATCAATAACGGAGTATAACATATTACTGCCAATTCATGCAACATTAATAAATTTCCCAGGGGGAAAAGAAGCTGTTTAACCGATAAATAACAGGATTGTCTGAATCTTTACAAACTAATTATAAGCACGGATTATCATTGGGTTCTGCCATACTTCGCAGAGCGTCTTCGAACTTTCTGACCATCAAGTTGATATTGAAGAGATTTTCCGCACGGCCTCTCCCCGCCCGGCCCATGTAAGCCGCCCGATGGGAATCGTCGAGCAGAGTATTGACCGCCGCGGCCAGTTCGTCCGGTCTATTGGGTTTGACAAGCAGCCCTGTTTCACCGTCCAGTACTATTTCCGGGACACCTCCGACGGAGGTGGCTACTACCGGAAGATAGGCCGCCATTGCTTCGATCAATACAAGCCCGAAAGGTTCCTGCCAGGTGGATGGAAGAACGAAGATATCAAGGAGACTGAAATAGGGAGCCACGTCACTTTGAAATCCCGTAAAAACAGTGTTCTCCGATATACCGCACCGGGCAGCGAGCGATTCCAGTTCTTCGCGCTCACCCCCATCCCCCACGATGAGAAGGTGTGCCTGCGGGTGTCTGGACAGTACCGCCGGAAATGCGGCCACTAGATCGTGATAGCCTTTGACCCGGGACAACCTGCCCACACTGCCTACTACGGGACCGCCGGACAGTCCCAGTGTCTGCTTAAGGACGGATAGTGCATCGTCCCGTCCGCCAGGTGGCACCGGTGGAGAAATGGGTATCCCATTGTGTATTACCGTCATGCCGGGGGCAGCGGAAGATGGAAAACTGGTGGCAATAAATCTCGAAACCGCCGCTATCCGGTCACTGAAAGCCTGTAACAGGCAATGGCTTAGAAAACCGCGCCGGCCGTGGGCATAGTACATAACCGACAGGCGATGCCACGGCTTCAGCAAACCCACTACCCTCGCAGCCATTGACGAGTTGCACAGGACAGCATCGTACGCTTGCTCCGAACGGCTGAAAAAACGTTTCATGTCCCTCAGGGCGGTGGGGTAGCTGGAAAAATCCATGACCTCATAGTCGATATTGGATTCCTGGAGCATGGATGCAAAATGCCCCTGATGTGAAATAATGAGTGTGGGAGAATAAACTTCCCGGTTACGCTGCGTCAGAAGGAGGTACAGAACTTTCTCGGCTCCTCCGTAGTCCCATCGGTTGGTACTGACTATCAAGAGATTCATTGGTGTATTCACAGTTCATCAGTGTACCGGCTCATTTAAAGACTGTCAACTCTCATGGAGGCTGTCCGTCAGCGCAGCCCGAAAGACTCATCATGCTCACCTCTTGCCGAAGTCTGAGCGGCGCCTGTATAATAGGTACGAAATGTTTGAGTATCTCGGTAGTTACAGCCTGTCAGGTATGTCGTTGCAGGAAATCTTCCGAAGCGGTGTCGTTCTGATGCTTGGTTTGATGGTCGGAAGTTTTCTCAATGTGTGTATCTGGCGGATTCCTCGTGCGGAGTCCATCATATTTCCCCGTTCGCACTGTCCAGGGTGCCGGGTTACCCTGAAAGTGCGAAACCTCATCCCTGTGTTCAGCTATCTGTTTCAAGGGGGGCGGTGCGCGTACTGTACGAAGAGGATTTCTCCCGTATACCCGCTGGTTGAAACCCTGACCGCGTTCTCATTTATGGCGGTTCTGTGGTGGGGGCCGCCGGGATTTGCCCCCAAGGCACTGGGGATTGTTCTGTTATCGACCCTGATTGTGGTATCGTTCATCGATATCCGGTTTCAGATCATACCTGACGCAATCACGCTGCCCGGTGTGGTGGTGGGGATTGGTTTTCACGGTCTGATTCAGGGAGCGTCAGCCTTGGGATGGATAGATTTGACCGGTCTGCCCGGGTACACGCTTTTCAACTCCCTGTGCGGAGCGTTTCTTGGCGGAGCGGCCTTATGGATGGTTGCTTTTGTCAGTGAAAAACTGTATGGACAGGTAGGTATGGGCGGGGGGGATATAAAACTGGCCGCCCTGATTGGAGCATTTGTCGGCTGGAAAGGTATTTTGCGTGCCCTGTTGGCTTCGTTTTTCCTGGCTGCTGCCATAGGGCTATTACTTATGGTGCTGCGTCTGAAGAAACGGCGTGACTATATGCCGTTCGGGCCGTTTCTGGCGCTGGGATCGGCAATAACGTTTTTTTATCCGGTTGAACAGCTGGGCGTCTGGTACATGAGCTTGTTTGGAGGACAGTTTTAAGTATGAGGAGGACCTCAGGAAGAAGTGGATCCATGTGCGCAAGCGCATGCGGGCAGCCCAAACGGATTCGCACGCGCCGATCTGGAGTTTCACTGATCGAAATCCTTATTGCTCTGGGAATTCTGGGAATGATCATTTTTCCGCTCCTGCGTCTGTTTCAGACGGGCCGCCTGGGTACGAGGAAAGCCAAAGATGATCTGATCGCTTCTCTTCTGGCCAGAGAGAGGCTGGAACAACTCCGCTCTCTCCCTTTCAAGGGGTTACAGGATGATTTTATGGTGTACGGTCCGGTGTTCGAAGATACATTCGTCGAAGAATTCATCGCCATGGATGAGAATCCTATTTTGTTCAAGACACGGTTTTCAGATGTGGTGACCCTGGCGTTTGCCGAGCAATACCCTGAGATATACGGGCGGTTCTCAAAAAAATTTAAGGAAATACACGGGCGGTATTACATCCCCTATTCTCCTGGATATGAAAAATATAGACGGTTAACTGAAGTTGATGAAGGAGTAGATACAGTCAATTTCCCCTCGCGGTTGAAAAAAATCACCGTATCGGTTTTCAGAAAAGGAAACGACTCTCCTATGGTGGAGTTGGTCACCTACCGGGCCGAATACTAAACGGCTAGCGAGACGGAAAGGAGTATGCGTGAGACAATCAGTTCCGGGTACGTACCGTACAAACCGTGCTTTCACCTTTGTTGAGATAATGGTTGTCATGGTCCTGGCTGTGGGAGTCGTCAGTATCATTTTCACGTTCAATGTTCTGACTCGTAGAACAGAAGCCCAGGACAATGTCGATCTGGTGTTGCAGCAGCGGGCACGGATTGCCATGGAGTATATAGTGCGGGATCTTCGGGCCGCCAAAAAATTCGACGAGGTGCACCAGGACAAGCTGATTTTCGAAAAGTTTTCCCGGACTGCTGATATCTACATGCAACTCGGCAATTCGGAACCGGTCAGGTACACGTTGAAACAAAGAGATGACGGAGATGATGTGCTGATTCGTTTTGAAAACAATCGAAACCAGACCCTTTTGAAGTTTGATGAGATTGATCCTAATCTATTCAGCGCATTCTACAAAGATGAAGCCACCGGCAGCCTCGAGGAGTTTGCGTACAAGGATAACCCCAGCGATCAACGGGAAAAGATTTCATTATTGCGGGTGCACATAGGTGTACAACAAGCGCGAAAGAAGCTGGATCTTTACTCGGATGTGACCATACGGTATATCTGGGCTAAGAACCAGCAGCCAAACTGGAATCCTGTGAGACGCTAAGGCTTTTCGCTCTTTGATGCCTCTGTTTGTACAAGTGCGGTCAGGTCAGGACATTTCTGGACGGTGAGAAGAAAATCCCTGCAATAAAAAAAAGTTTGACAAGTAGGTAATGCGATACATTTTTCCAACGCCAAACATAAAAACATCTATCAACCACCGTTTGGCAAAGATCGGACAAATAGGCAATGATAACGCCGATACCAGCTGGAAAAAAAGAGTCTGGGAAAGGGTATAAACTTCACAAGATTCTTACCGATACAACTACTGCAACCAGTTGGACGCCCACGAAAACTGAGGAGGGACACCACCTGATGATCAGCTTCGAGAAGGTCTGGGACTCCTACTTGAAATCTATTTACTCCCGGCGTATTGCCCAGGGAGGTTTTAATCCCTACGTCCTTGACGAAGAGCTGAAGGTAGTGGAGTTTCTCTGCATCAGTTACGGCACTACTAAAGTCTATAACGCCATAAAGACTGCTTCATTCATGGGTATGAGATCATTCAAGGACATAATCCGTATTCTTAACAACGAGGTAAACTGGGCTGAGGAAGTCCATGAGGACAAAAAAGTCGTTGATCTGGAAATTTACCGCTCTCTTCGCCGCAATAAAAGCCTCGGTGCGGGCTGATTTACTGCTGCCCGGCTGATTCGGGAACCACACCCATCTCCAGAAGCCTTCTTCGGGCTTGAATGTGTCCGGAATCGATCTTCAAGCACGTTTGCAGTTCGGCTGCAGCTTCCATGGTCATACCTTTTTCCATGAAAACGTGAGCCAGGTTGTAATGAGCAGGCGCCATATCAGGTTTCAGCTCTATTGCCTTGATGAAGCAGTCGATAGCCTGGTCGAACTGTCCTGCTTTCCGCTCCAGAAGACCAAGGTTGTTGTATCCCAGGGCAAATTTGGGGTTAAGCTTAAGGGCGGTTTCAAGGGTCTGCCGAGCCTTCTCATCCTGTCCTGTCAATTGATAGATATGCCCAAGACTGGAATAGGCGTCTGCCATGGTCGGATTGAGTTCAACCGCCCGTTCAAAATAGTCTACAGCCATCTGGTAACGACCCAGGTTGAAATAGACCAGACCGAGATTGCAGTAAGCTTCAGGAAAATCCGGTTTATTCTCGATGGCAGTCTCAAAAGCTTTCACTGCCGTACCGTATTCCCCCACCCGGTAATAGAGAAATCCGAGATTGTTATGTGCCAGTGGATTATCCGGATCATTTTTAAGTATCTGCTTCAATTTGTTTATCTCTTTGCCCAGCGCCTGCCCACCGCCGAATACCCGTTCCCCGGCGCCGTCGTAGACGATACCGGGCAGGTCGGCTTCCGGGATGACAATGTGAGAATTGGACTGCTGTTCTTCATCACCGGAGGTTGTGCTTTTTTCCTTGTTCCCACAACCTCCACAACCGGCAAACAGCATCATTGAAGCAATAAGCACAGTAGCGATTGCAGTTTTGAGGATCAGTGTCTTTTCGTTCCGGGCTGTCATCACCGGCGGTTCATCTCCTTGAGTTTTCTAAAGATCTGGGCGGTCTGTCCCTCCGCCCGTTTTCCGGTCAGGACGAGAGCGTGGACTGACACATCGGGCACAGAGCCGTAGAGGAGTCCTTTTTTGCTTTCCATCATGGCTTCGTTGGCTTCGTGATCGGCAAGGTCGATGTTAAGTTCACATCCCAGTGTAATCAGGTGTCCTGTTGCGGCCATAAGTACGTAGAGATCATCCAGAAGACCGATGTTGGGCACATCATCCGGAATGAGATCGGAGGGATCAACCAGGTAGTTAAGCGCGCCAAGCGCAACGTGTTGTCCTTCTTCACCGAGTGCACCGGCTTCATAGGCTTCGGTCAGAATGGTAGTATAACGGGAGACAAGCATGCTGATATTCTCTTCGAGTTTCGGGCTCATTGTTATTCCTCCTGGTTTTGAGATATTCTGGTAAATATCTGGTGCCTGTTTGTAGTCATTGTCATCCCCGCGACTGAGGATGGATACACGACAATCCTGCACAGTCTAAGCGAGACAATACGAGATGTCAACACTGGTGTGCAGAATTAGAGTGCACCAGTTGTGGTGGATTGGAAATCGCTTCGCTGTTTGTATCGTCAACGGCGCTATTTGTTTCACAAAGGCGCTCCGCTCATCGGAAGCTTTCTAGTGAGTGAATTATTGAGAATGAGATTTAATCCTGGACTCACTTTTTTCACTCACATAAAGCTGGTTCCCCAGAAAGCGGATTGCTTTCTAGAAGCCGGTAGGACATGATTCAGTAACATTGTCTATCAATCTCTCCCTTGGTCCTTGACGCATGCGTACCTCTCATATACACTTCTGCCAATTAATAATGAAATGAGTGATAATTAGTGGCAGAAACGATAATCGAGAAACTAATCGGGCGTCATTGCGGAAAGTCAGTTCGGCCCGGAGACGTCGTGTGGATGGATCTGGATGTACGTTCAGCCCGTGATTTTGGCGGTGCCAACGTGGTAGAAAATTACCGGCGCGAGTATGGTGTTGATCCAATCCCGTCAGTGGAATCGGTTTTTTTTACGTTTGACTGTGTGGTCCCGGCTAACAACAAGGCCTACGCCAATAACCAGCAGATCTGCCGGGTATTTGCCAGAGAAAGGGACATTGCTCTCTTTGATGTAGACGCTGGTATCGGCTCCCATGTCCTGGTGGAAAAGGGAAAGGTCGTACCGGGATGCACCCTGGTGGGGACGGACAGCCATCTTAATATTGTAGGAGCCATCGGAGCCTTCGGCCAGGGAATGGGGGATGTGGATATTGCTTATGCGTTCCGTTCGGGCCGTACCTGGTTTGAGGTTCCCCCCAGTATGAAGGTTACCGTTACCGGCCGGTACGAATTCCCAACGACGGCCAAGGATGTCGTGCTTGCCCTGGTCGGCAAACTCGGTTCGTCCGGAGCTTTGGGAATGGCCATGGAGATCACCGGTGACGCGGTGGAAAGCATGACGGTGACGGAACGGATTACCATAGCCAGCATGGCGACCGAGATGGGGGCTATTGCCGCTTTTTTCGTGCCGAATCAGGAGGTCATCTCGTACTGTCAGGACAGGTCCGGAAGTAGTGAAATAGAAGTGGTCGAAGCGGATTCGGATGCCGACTACGTGTGCGAAGTTGTGTTGGATGTCCAGGGTCTTCCACCTCTGATTGCTGTGCCTCACAGTCCTGCGAATGTCCGTCCGGTGTCAGAGGTAGCACCGGAACGTGTTGATTCGGTGTTTTTCGGCTCATGCACAAATGGCCGTTTCGATGATTTTACCGCCGCCGCCCGGATTTTATCAACGCATCCGGTCGCATCACACGTCATGGCCAAAGCCGTCCCCGCCACCCGGGAAGTATTTGGTGAACTCATGGCCGGCGGCGTGCTGGCCGATCTGTTCGAATCAGGTGTAATCATCAGCAATCCCGGCTGCGGCGGTTGTGCCAGCGGCCAGATCGGGATGACCGGCGCCGGCGAGGTCCAGGTCTCAACTTCAAACCGCAATTTCAAGGGAAAGCAAGGAGCGGGCCGGACGTATCTGGCCAGCCCGGTAACCGCTGCTGCCTGCGCAGCGGCGGGGACTATCATGTCCCCCCGGGAGGTGTTGAAATGACGCAAACAGCTCTGGATAACGAAAAAGCGCGTCCCCTGGTAATTCAGGGGCGGGTCCATGTTCTGCTCGATTCCAAGGGGCACATCTACGCGGATATCGATACTGATATGATCTTTCATAATGCCCATCTGGCCATTACGGATATCGAGCAGATGGGTCAGTATGCTCTCGGGAACCTGGACGGCTGGGAGGATTTTCCCGCCAGGGCGAAAGAGGGGGATATTGTTATCGCCGGGAGAAATTTCGGTGCGGGCTCCTCGCGACAGCAGGCGGTGGACTGTTTCAGAAGCCTTGGAATTGTCTGCCTCCTGGCGGAGTCGTTCGGAGCGATATACTGGCGAAACGCCGTCAACTCCGGGTTCCCCGTGCTGGCCTGTCCGGACCTTTTCGGATCCGGACCGGATGATTCTCTTTCTCTGTCAAGCGGCGATACGCTGCAGGTCAACTTGGAAACAGGAGATCTTGAAAATATATCTCGCGGATGTGGTCTTGGAGCGGCCAAACCGTTTTCAAATGTCCAGAAAGGAATTTACCTGGCCGGCGACCTGTTCGGCTACAGATAGCAGCAATCGTTACTTGTCGGAAGGTGCAGTCTCAGCTTGTGGAAGCTCAGACTTCTTCTCCATTTCCTCTTCGGTGAGCTTGAGGAAAACTCGTTGCAGGTCGGAGGTCTTCGTTGGGACCCCACAGGTCTCCGTTGGAGCCCCAGCAGTCTCTGTTGGAGCCCCAGCAGTCTCTTCCTGCGCCAGTTGGCGGAGTTCCTGCATGGTGCCCACGGCGGTGAGGGTCCCCTTTTGAATGATCCCTACCCGGTCACAGATGACTTCAACCAGGTTGAGTGTGTGGGTAGAAAGAAACACCGTTCCTCCATGGTCGGCTACCGAACGGAACAGGGATTTCACCTCTTCCGAGCTGCGCGGATCGAGCCCGACCATGGGTTCGTCAACGACGATAATCGGCGGGTCGTGAAGCAGGGCAGATGTGACCACCAGCTTTTGCTTCATCCCATGGGAGAAGCTTTCGATGAGCCGGTCCATGGCGTGGTCGATCCGGAATATTTCTATCCACTGCTGCGCCTTGCGGCGTGAATCGGCGCTGGTCAGGCTGTACAGTGCTCCGGCAAAATCGATGAATTCCCAGCCGGTCAGCTTATCGTAGATAAATGGGGTGTCGGGGATAAAACCGATGAGTGATTTGGCTTTTTCAGGATTTACAAGTATGTCGTGTCCCTTGATTTCCACGGTGCCCTCGGAAGGCAGCAGGATACCGCTGATCATTTTAATAGTGGTGGTTTTCCCCGCCGCGTTCGGTCCCAGGAAGCCGAATACTTCTCCCGGTTCGATGGTAAGGTTCAAGTGGTCCACCGCGACCAGGTCACCGAACTTCTTGGTCAGGTTGATGAGTTCGATCATAGTGTAAGTTCTCCAGGATTATTGTTATATCAGTACTGGCCATAGGATTTCAACCGGACAATGCTCCAGCGCAGCGATCCCCACGTGGCCAACAGGCACATGACGAATGATAACAGAAACAGCAGCAGGTTTTTGATGCTTATCGATGTACCGATGGAATAGAGATTGAAACCGTATCTGAGGAAACGGTAGACCGGAAAAGCTTGCAGGGCGAGCATGGCTATGATACCGATCATGCTCAGCACCATGGCCAGCAGCCCTCCGAAACTGAGGGGGATCTGAATGGCGTTTTTTGCTTCAAAATGGGGGTAGACCCCTCCCAAACCGGCGTTTATCGCCGTTATCATCATTGTCAGGAAACAGATGTCTACCAGGGACAAAATGGCGAAGAATCGTCCTGATTCGAGAATGAAAGATGCAAGCAGTGACAGGCCGGCGGCCATGAACAACAGCGGGGTCAGGTACACGATGTATTTTGATAGGACGAGTTCGGTCATGGTGACCGGTGAATTCTGTATAATCCAGAACGCTTTCCCCTCGAGACTCACTGCCGGATAGACAAACCGTACCGCCAGGGCTGCTACGATAAAGGCTACAAACCCAATGTTTAAATAGGTAATGAGATTGGGAAGTTGCTTATAGATTACGGAAACTTCGTCCAGCGGCAGGACATGCAGATTGTACAGGTAAAGAATCGTAATGGCTCCCAGCATCAGAAACTGCGTCAGCAAGGCCGGGTTACGGAGGAATATCTTTGTCTCTTTCTCAGCCAGGGCGCACACTCTAGCCGTTCTGGTACCGGCCAACACGCTCAGTCTTCCGGCGAAGGTCCAGGAACGCAATGTTTCGTCGGAAGATTCCTGGCTTCTCGACCAACCACGGAAATAGCCGAAACGCGAAACGATGACGGTGAGTGATACGCAAACAAGGGCGGTTCCCAGCAGGTAACAGCCTGGTATCAACGTGTTGTACATCGTTCCTTCGGCGTAGGTGGTCAGCAGATCGCTCAACCAGGCGCTGGGTAAATAAGGTGTGGTAGGTGCCTGAAACAGCTTCAGAAATGTCATTATCTGATCGAACCGATCGGCGTAAAGAAAGCTTTCCGGGCGCATGGCGCGAAGGGTGAACACCAGTGCCCCCGCTGACAGTACTGCCAGCAGGTTGACTGCTTTGCGGGCTTTTTTTACCGAAAGGAAGTTGGCAATGGTAACCGCGATTATGCAGGCCAGGGACGTTGGGATGAAAAGAAAGGGAATAAGTACCAGGAAAATCCCGAGATAGAACACGAAGGGAGCGTTATTCACCGCCCCGAAGGCGGCCAGGGCCGGCAGAAAGAAGGAAAGAACCATCCACGAGCTGGCAAAGACCGTTTCGAGAAGTCGCGAAGCGAACACCTTCTGGTGGGAGATCGGCCGTGAGAAAAGAAAGGGGAGATCATCGGCCAGGAAGAGGGTTCCCAAAGCGGTGACCAGGTTCGACATGATGAGCATGATGAAAAGGATCATGGAGGAAACCTGCAGAAGTTTGACCTGAAGAAGATATCCGAAGGCCGGCACTTTACCTACCTTGAGCAACAGCCAGTGTGACAGCCAGAATATTCCGATGAAGACAGCCACAAAGATAACGCAGGCGATAATGGTTCCCTGCCGGTTGCGGCCTCCCAGCCGGTTTTTTAAAAGACGTACTTTTAACAGGATCAGTCGAAAGAGTGTTTTCATAGGTTCGCGACGTAGTGTACACGAATAGATCGCGAATAATCCACTAACTTTCCAGGTTCCTGGAAAGCAACCAGCCTTCTGGAGATATCTCCTTGTTCGCGGCGGTTTACCGGCCGCTCCCCAGTTTCTCCCTGATCGCTTTCTCCCGTACATTGATCTTGAGCAGTTCGAACAACCGTTGAGTGTCGGGAGTTGAAACTTCTGCAATGGTCCTGTCTAGAGTTTCTTCATCTATGTCACGGGCGGCTATAAATCCGGCGATGAGTTCACGGAGACGGGCCTGGTGCTTCAGCGCCCGGAAAGCCTTTGCGGAATCACGGTTCTTTTCCGCCCACAAGCGGTCGAACTCCAGGTTGGCAAGCAGGACAAGACGCTGGGACAGGATAAGTCCCGCCTCTTTATCGCCAATGACCTTCTTCACCGCCGCCAGGGCATCCACACGGCCATACCCGTAGTAGTTGTCGGGTCCCTCGGTTCCTCCGTCGATGGCAGTTTCTATCAGGACGGCCTTGATCTGCTCCACCGTCAGGGACGGGTCCGCTTGCAGCAGCAGTGATATGACACCGGCGGTGTTAGGACAGGCCATGGAGGTGCCGTCCAGGGCAAAAAGCCGGTCCTTCATGTAAGAGATGACTTCTACCCCGGGCGCCATGATGTCCGGTTTGATCCACTCTTTATCGTCGAAAACGACCGGTCCGATACTTGAAAATCCGGCACGCGCGGCTGAGCTGTTGATGGCGCCGACGGCGAAAATTTCGGGAAAATCAGCCGGGCTTCCGCAGACCTGCCCGGAGTTGCCGGCGGCGAAGCAGAGGAAAACACCGGTGGCCTGGGCGTTTACCAGGGGCTCGCGAAGCTCGGGCACCGATTCGGACGCTCCCAGGGAGGAATTGATCAGGTCGACACCGTCGTCGGTCTCCGGGTCGCCATCGGGATCGATCAGCCATTGGATACCGGCGACAATGTCCTCGAAGGTCCCCGAACCGCTGTCGCTCAGCACCTTGGCTACGTACAGGTCGATTCCCGGCGCTACGCCGATCTTTCCCTTCCAGGGTCCAACTTGTGTCGGCCACATCCCCCACATCATTTTCCAAAGGGTGTCATCTACCAGACCGCCGCAGATGGTGCCGGCCACGTGGGTCCCGTGCCCCTGTCCGTCGTTGAAGTTCTGGGTCATCTGACCGTTTGAAAATCCTTTACCCTCCACCAGGTGCTCCTGGGCATATCCCAGGGCCATGTTGATGCCGGTGTCGGTGACGCCGACTTTTACGCCGGTTCCGTCAAGCGCGTACTGTGTCCACACTTTGTCGACTCCCATCAAAGGAAGCCCGTACGGAAGTTCCAGGTCCTTCGAATCGGCGGGAACGGGATCGATGGCGGTGAATGTTTTTTCCAGGACGATTCTCTCGACGTCGTCGTATTCGGTAAGCGTGCGTACCAGGCTCAGTGGAGCTTCCATCACCAGACAGTTGGACAGCCAGAAGGACCGTACCCTGACTCCTGAGTCGGACCCGCCCCGGGGAGAGAGAATGTTGATGAAGTTGATAACGTCTCGTTGGCTCCGCTGAGATTGAAGCTGTAAATGACGAATAACATTTTCCCTCGTACCGGGAGACCGCATATTGAGTCCGGGTAGCTTATCTTTCAATAGCAACACGACCCGGACTGTTTCATCAACCCGGTGGATTCCCTCGAGTTTTGCCGCCAGGTCTTTCCCGATTTCGGCGGCATCTGCCGCCCCGGCACAGACGGTAACCAGTACGGCCAACAAAACGGTGGTGTAGAGCACTTTACGCATAGAGCAACCTCCTATAAATTTACGAACCCGGGACCAACTGGGTCATGGTTGTACTACGGTGGCACCAGCTCGCAAAACAGGCCAGGAGAACCGCAGGTAGTACGATTATAAGCAGGCTATATATCTTTGTCAACTTTTTAGAACGTTTTCGCTCCACTTGCTTTTTTCCCCTTCGCTCGGTACCATTGACGGCACAAACCAGGAAATGAGTGACGGAGGTTCTTTTGATGAACAGTACCCTGAGCGGCTTGCTCGAAGTTCTTGGTGTCCAGGCACTGTTCCAGCGAGGTTGGACGGGACCTCCCCGGGCCAGGCCGGGAAGTATGGTTTCACCGTGTGAAGGAGTCGTGCAGGATATATCCCTGGTATCACCACAGGCGGATGTGCCCGGGAAACCGGTGCTCGGGTCCCCCCGGAAGTTGAATCTGAAAGAACTGCTGGGAGGTGTGCCGGGGGCCGATCAGTTGGAGGCCGGAGACTACATCCGTATCTATCTTGCTCCATGGCACCTGCATTATGTACTCTTCCCCCTGGGTGGTACCTGCCGGTTGACCCGGCACCTGCCGGGCCGCTGCAAACCGCTTTTTCTTTTTGACGGAGCAGAAGTAGAGAACGAGCGGCAGGTGGTGTTTCTGGATACCGAAGCCGGATTTCCGGCCGCGGTGTTTATGATCGGATCGTTCCTCGTTTCCAACCTGGATATACACTGCATGGAAGGGCAGAATTATTCCCAGGGAGATTTGTTGGGGATGTTCGGTCTTGGTTCAACGGTGGTGATTGTCACTCCTCCAGACCGGGTACGTTACATCGTCAAGGCAGGAGATAAACTCGTCCCGGGTGATGTGGTGGCTGATCTTCGAAAGGATGTTGGGCATGAGGGATAACACTCGAATTATCCTGGGCGGTGCAGTGCTCTCCCTGATGAATCTTCTGGCCTGGCATTGGTTGGCCCGCCGGATCGCTGCGATTGTCGCGCTGGTGGTGGTCGCCGGGTATGCCACCGTAGCCGGGGCGCGAAAGAATGATCCCGGAGGAATGTTATTTGCCGCTACGTGGCTGACACTTGCTTCGATCGTCGGATACCTTTTGGGCGCCGCCGGATACCTTTTGGGCACCGTACTTGGTTTTCCACTAAAATCGACGTGTGTCAAAAGCACTCTCGCGCAGGCAAGCCTGGTCGCTGTTTTCGCCAGAGAGCTTCATCGTTTTCACAAAGTTGAGAAGACATTTTAATAGTTGGTGCTGCGGCTTATTCATCGCTTCGCTGTTTGTTTCGCCTGTGGCGCTGTTTGTTTCGCAAAAGCGCTCACTCACCCACCCATGCTTTTTTTTTACTTTAAAAGTGGCACATGCGCTGTAAAAATGAACATGTTGACTTTCCTGATGGCCGCGAGTAAAATGTGGATGAAAAGGAAACCTTTAAACTAAGCTGTGCGTTGTCAAACGTGGAGCAGGTTTCCAGTGGCGATGCAATCTATCGCATGAGCGATTAACTCTCGCTTGATCTTTGAAAACTGAATAAGGGGGTGAAGACGATTGACTCCACTGTACTAACCCTTGTTGCTGGTATCATCGGGTTGGCCCTCGGTGCTGTGGCTACCTACATCGGAATGAAGACACTTAAACGTAACCAGTTGGAAGAAGCCGATCATAAGGCAAAATCCCTTATGGAAGAAGCCGCACGCGAAATAGCAATCCAACGGCGCGAACTTGAAGTTGAAATGAAGGATTTCCAGAGCAGGCTTCGAAAGGAGTTTGAAAAGAAATTCGAGCAGGAAACCCGTGAGAAGCGCGATGAGCAACGCAAGCAGGAAAAACGCCTTCGAAACAGGGAAAACAAGATTGAATCCAAGCTCGAGCACCTGGAACGTCAAAGCCAACGTCTGCTGACCAACGAACGTGAAGTTATGAAACAAAAGGAGGAGCTTGATAAGGTCAAAGAAAAGCAGATTAAGCAGCTTGAGAAAATTGCACGGTTGAATATCGAGCAAGCCAGAGAACTTCTGATGGAGCGTCTGGAAGAGGACCTGCAGTATGAGATTGCGCTGAAAATCAAAAATATCGAGGACAGGGCCCGTGAAACAGCAGAGAAAAAAGCTAAGGAAATAATCACCCTGGCCATAGAACGATGTGCTATGGAACAGGTGGTTGATTCGATCGTCTCGGTGGTAAATCTGCCGAACGAGGAGATGAAAGGAAGAATCATCGGTCGTGAAGGCAGAAACATCAGGACCCTGGAACGCCTAACCGGTGTAAACGTCATAATTGATGATACCCCGGAGGCGGTAGTTCTTTCCGGATTCAATCCTGTTCGACGGGAAGTCTCGCGGATAGCACTTGAGAAATTGATTGCTGACGGACGCATACATCCCGGCCGGATAGAGGATCTGGTTATAAAAGCACAGGCCGAAGTGGACAAGGCTATCAAGGAGTATGGAGAGCAGACCGCTCTGGACCTGGGCATTCGAAGCTTGCATCCGGATGTCATTACCAAGTTGGGGCGTCTCCATTACCGTACGAGTTACGGTCAGAATGTGCTCCAGCACTCCAAGGAAGTCGCCTATCTCGCAGCCATTATGGCTTCGGAAATAGGCATCGATGTTGAAACCACCAAGCGAGCAGGACTTCTTCATGACATTGGGAAAGCGTTTGACCATGAAGTGGAGGGATCCCATGCCGAGATTGGTGCCAATTTCCTCAAGAAACTGGGTGAATCACCAGTAGTTGTGGAAGCGGTTGCCAGTCATCATGATGATACGCGTCCCGAATGTATCGAGGCGGTGTTGATTCAGGTGGCCGATGGTATCTCGGCGGCCCGGTCAGGGGCACGGCGTGAAACCCTTGAGGCATACATCAAGCGTCTGGATGAGCTTGAGAAAATAGCCAATGCCTTCAGGGGGGTTGATAAGACATACGCCATTCAAGCCGGCCGTGAAATCCGGGTACTGGTTTCATCCAACAAGGTCGACGATGTTCAGGCAGTTAAACTCTCACGGGATATTGCCAAGAAAATTGAATCTCAGCTTGAATATCCCGGGCAGATCAAGGTGACAGTAATTCGGGAAATCAGAGCCGTGGAATACGCCAAGTAGCGGCTCACCCCGGAACATGGACAACAAAAAGGCATCCTCACTACGAGGGTGCCTTTTTTTATTGGATTATCTGTCTAGCCCGATTGAATTATTCGGGCAGGAATCCCGCGTCGGTGAGAATATCCGCGTGGTCAAATGCAAGCTCATCCGGTTGTACGTCTGCTCGCGCAACCCACAGTGCATCTGCGGCATCACTTCCCGCCTGCACTTCACCGCCGATCCATTTCCCTCGAAAAACGACACTCACCGAGTGTCCCCGGGGATCCCGGTCGGGACGGGAGTATACTCCTATCAATTCAATTATCTCGCAGATCAAGCCGGTTTCTTCACAGGCTTCCCGCCTGGCGGCTTCCTCGACGGTCTCACCGATATCAACGAATCCTCCCGGAAGGGCAAATTGTCCGATGAACGGAGGATGTCCTCGTCTGATAAGCAGTACCGTATCGTCTCTGAAAATGACCATGTCAACTGTCAGCAGGGGGGTCTTGGGGATAGGACTCACTAATCCAGGGCCCCCTTGTTGATGGCTTCAAGCGTTTCGGCGACCCGGCGGAACATCTCCGGTTCATCCGGATACCTTTTTGCACCTTTTCTGAATGTATCCAGGGCTTTTTCATACTCCTTGAGGCTAGCATAGCAATCACCAAGGATAAGAAAAGCTTCCCTCAGTGATTGATTAAGGATAATCGATTTTTTTAATGGCGGGATCGCTTCTGGAATTTCGGCTGTAGCGGCCAGACTTTTTCCTAATTGCAGGTACGCTTCGGCGAAATTAGGCTGCCGTTTGATTGCTTCATTGAGGTTTTTCCTCGCCTGCTCGTGTTGCCCTTGAATTATCTGGATTTGCGCGAGGCGGTAATAGGCGGGTGCGAACTGAGGGTTAACTTCGATTAGCTTTGCGAACATTTTAGACGCATCGGCCATGTTGCCCTCCTCGAAAAACTTCTTTCCTCGTAGAATATAAGCTTTGGCCAATGTCCTTTTCAGCGATCGTTCATGTTTTTCAAGTGAGTAATGCTGTCCCATCCGGGCTTTGATTCGTTTCACCGGAAAGGCCTTGGGAAGAGCCACTACGATGGCGCTGGCCAGTACTATATTGACCGCCAATCGCAGATTTTCGCCTCTTAATATTCTGAACTTCCTTGATTTCTTTTTGGGCTGTACCGTTCCCATGTGTTTCGGCCCCTTCCAGGAAAACTATAATTTAGCAGTCTACCAAACGTCAAGTGGATTTGCTTGAAAGTGAGGTAGTTGTACAAGTGACTTGAACCTGTTATACTACGTCACCTGAGGCTGCTTTTCAACGAAAGGTACATGTCCAATGGCTCAGATTCCTCCAAAAGGGTTGAATTCACCGAAGGGTTTGAATTCACCGAGGGGGCAGACGGTTATCGTAACGACGACCCCTTCTATTGAAAATTGCAGTATCTGCCGTTATCTGGGTGTGGTACACACCGAAATCGTACTCAGTGTCAATATTCTTACCGATATTATGGCCGATGTCCGTGAGGTTTTCGGGGGTCGGGTCAAGGCATTTGAAACTAAGTTCGAAGAAGCGACGCAGGAGATTATAACTGAGCTACAGAATCGTTCCGCCGCCCGGGGCGGCAATGCTGTGATTGGCCTCGATCTCTCGTGGAGCATTCCCGGAGGCTCCCGCAGCGGCTTCCTGCTGGTGTGTGGAAGCGGCACCGCCGTAGTAGCCATTCCTGATCAAGGACCAGGTGAGAAGCCGCTCTGACCATTCACGTCCGCTCAAACACCGGCCTATTTACAGTAAAGGTTTGAGTGCATCAATAAAGCTTGTGCCTTCTCTTAACCCATGCCATTACAGTAAAGGTTTGAGTGCATCAATAAAATCAGCGAATTCCTTGAGCCCGAGCTGTTGCTTTTCGTCGGACCGGGCAATTTCAGGGTCGTTGTGGACTTCCACCATGATGCCGTCAGCTCCAGCTGCCAGGGCGGCCCTGGCCAGCGGAACGGCGATGTCCTTCCGTCCGGTGGAGTGAGAAATGTCAACAATAACCGGCAGATGGGTTTCCTGCTTGAGAATTGGTACCGCTGAAATATCGAGCGTGTTTCTGGTCCAGCGCTCGAATGTCCGTATTCCCCGCTCGCACAGGATTACTTCCGTGTTTCCACCGGAAAGTATGTACTCCACTGCGTAAAGATACTCTTCCATTGTAGCCATGAAACCACGTTTGAGCATGACCGGTTTTTTAACCTGTCCCACGGCTTTGAGCAGTTCGAAATTGGCCATGTTCCGGGCTCCGATCTGCAGAATTCCGGCCTGTTCCACCAGCAAGTCGAGGTGCCGCGGGTCCACCACCTCGGTTATGGTGACCAGGCCATAACGCTGGCCCGCTTCCTGGAGGTAGCGGAGCCCTTTTTCTTCCAGTCCCTGGAAAGCGTAAGGACTGGTCCGCGGTTTGAACGCGCCGCCGCGCATGACCTGCACTCCGAGCCCTGACAGCCAGGCAGCGATGGATTCCATCTGGTTCCACGATTCTACAGCGCACGGTCCGGCCATGATTACCGGGTTTGGTCCGCCGATTTCCACCGGGCCTACTTCAACCACCGTGTTCTCGCTGCGGTGCTGTCTGCTGCTGAGCAAAACCTGTCGTGCTTCCTCTTCCATGAGGTTAAGAGAGGCTCTGAATATCTCTTTGAACAGGCTCTTGATGGTGAAGTCCGAAAATGGTCCCTGATTTGTCTCGGTAATTGATTTGAGCATCTCGGATTCACGTTCGGGAACGAACAGGTGAACGCCCAGCTTTTTACGGATCTGGTAAATTTGCAGGACGGTTTCCGCCCGACGGTTGAGTAAGTTAAGTAAACCTGTGTTAATGGTGTCTATTTCATGTCTGAGCTCTGCCAGAGACTTCACGTTGTATCCGCCTCCTAATGGACCATGCTTATTCGAAAAGATAATACCATGGACGTAGTTGACAAGCAAAGTAGAAACAATTAGTATTAGCGGATAACAGCCGAGTTTAAGGAGTGGTACACATGTCAGCCTCTGACCCCAAGCAAATAAGAAATATAGCCCTCATCGGGCATGGCGGCGCAGGAAAAACGTCTCTTCTTGAAGCTGTCCTTTTCAATAATGGGTATAATTCGCGTCTGGGACGTGTGGATGAAGGAACGACTGCCCTTGATTTTGATGCCGAGGAAATCAAGAGAAATCTCACCATTCATCTCTCTCTCGCCCCGGTATCGGCGGAAGGTGTCAAGGTAAACTATGTCGATACCCCGGGGTTCGCCGATTTCATCGGTGAAGTGCACCGGGCGCTTACGGTGGCTGAAGGAGTTGTCTTTGTCATTGACGGTACAGCCGGCGTAGAAGTGCAGACCGAGATTACTTGGGAGCTGGTGAAGGCCAAAGACCTGCCTCGAGCGGTGTTCATCAACAAATTAGACAAGGAACACAGCAATTTCGATAAGTCATTTGCCTCTCTCGGAGAGTATTTCAAGGCTAATTTCGTTCTCGTTCATCTCCCCATCGGTAAGGAGTCCACGTTCTCCGGTGTGGTGGATCTGCTGACAATGAAAGCATATGCCTACCAGGATGGTAAAGCGCAGGAAACCGACATCCCCCCTGATATGCAGGACACGGTCGCCGAGTACCGTGAGAAACTGGTTGAAGCTGCCGCCGAGAGTGATGAGGACTTGACCATGAAGTATCTTGAGGGTGAAGAACTCACTGCGGAAGAGGTCTTATCTGGGTTGCGGATCGCTTTCAAAGAAGGAATTGTCGTTCCGGTGATGTGCGGATCTGCTTACAACAATATTGCGGTAGACCGGTTTCAATCATTCACAGCCGGGATATTCCCCAGCGCGGCAGAAGCAGCGGCCAGGAAAGGTATCGATCCCAAGAACGGACAAGAAGTGGAAAGAACCGCTTCGGTTTCAGATCCCTTTTCCGGGTTTGTATTCAAGACGTTCAGTGAGGCTCACGTAGGTGATATCACCTATTTGAAAATCATATCCGGGAAGGTCTCATCGGGGGACTCGGCATACAACTCCACCAAGGATGGGTCGGAGAAACTAGGGCAGTTGCTCACGCTCAGAGGAAAAAGCCGCGAAGAAGTCAAAGAAGCGGTGGCCGGCGATATCATCGGGCTGGTCAAATTGAAGGGCACAGGAATGTCAGACACCCTATGCAGTACCTCGGCCCAGATCAGGTATCCGGCTATAGAATTTCCGTCCCCCACTATTTTTGTAGCTGTCAGTCCCAAGAGCAAGGCCGACCAGGAAAAACTGGGTACCGGTCTGGCTCGCCAGGCCGAGGAGGACCCGACCTTTGGCGTGAAGGTCGAGCCGGAGCTCAGACAGACCCTGATATTCGGCATGGGAGAGCTGCACCTGGAGGTCATGACCGAACGGCTTAAACGCAAATCCAATGTGGAGATGGAAGTGTGGAAACCCCGTATAGGGTACCGGGAAACCATCAGAGCCACCGCCAGAGCCGAGTACAAACACAAGAAGCAGACCGGCGGCCGCGGGCAGTACGGACATTGTTATCTGGAGTTGTCTCCTCTTCCTATCGGTGACGGATTCGAGTTCGAAAACCGGATCGTTGGTGGTGTCATTCCGAGCAAGTTTATCCCGGCGGTGGAAAAGGGTGTCCGTGAAGCCATGGTTGACGGTGTTCTGGCCGGTTACCCGGTCATCGACGTCAAGGCAGCGGTGTACGACGGATCCTTTCACGCGGTGGACTCTTCCGATATGGCCTTCAAGATAGCTGGATCCCAGGCGTTTAAAAAGAGTTTCCTGGAAGCCCGGCCGGTTCTGCTGGAACCCATTCAGGAAGTAGAGATTAGCGTTCCCGAAGCGTTCATGGGTGACGTCATGGGAGATCTTAACAGCCGTCGCGGCAGGATTCTGGGTATGGAGGGCATCGGGAAGAGGCAGATTATCAAAGCACACGTACCGCTGGCCGAGATGTACAAGTACATCAATACTCTGAAATCCATAACCCAGGGCCGCGGGACTTTCACCATGACGTTCTACGCTTATGAAGAAGTTCCGGCCAATATATGCCAGCAAATCATCGAAGAGGCAAAACAGGCGAGGGAGGAAATGAACGAATAATTCGTTTTCTCAAGCACCGTATGTTCTACGCTCCTTGCGTCACAAAAAACGTTGCTATGCAATTCGCTCGCTCATCGATGCATTCCCTTGAATAAATTAAGAATGCGTTTACTTTGTCTACTTGGTTGTTCTGCCATATCAGGAAGTCTGTTACAATAATTCCCGAGTTCACCTGAAAAATTTCGTATTACAAATCGAAAGGTATGGCAGATTATGAGAGACGATGCCGGGCTGAGACGGCTGGCCTGCTGGCTGGTGACTGTGGGCCTGGTGCTTATTCCTCTGGTTCCCGATTCCTTCGACAGCGGGCGCAGTCCGCTCGTGCTCGGAGGTCTCTACTGCCTGTTCGTGGCGGTTGTTTTGCTGCTCAGGTGGGTCCCTTCAATCTTTTGCTGGGAAATAAGGCTTGTCTACATCCCTTTCAAGCTGCTGCTGGCTATATTCGCCGGATACATGCTGGTTCGGGCAGGTATCTCACGCGCCTTCCCGTTCAGCCTGGCCGAACTCATTCTGGGCGCTGCTCCCTTGTTGTTGTTTCTGGTAACGCTGGATTGCCTGGACAGGAGAAGGCAGGCTGAAAAAGTCCTGCATGCTGTATTGCTGGGGATGTCGCTCAGAACAGTGGTCCGTCTGGCTTTCATACTGTTCGGCTTCAAGGCCTTGTGGAATCCGCTTCCCGGCACGGCGGCCATGCTGCTGGTGACGGTCTCCTGCCTTGGTAAATCCATTTTCTGGTATCCTCTGGCCGCCGAAGTAATTCTCTCCGGACGTTGGCCGCTGGCGCTGATTTCCGGAATTCTCATCTGGGAAACCCGGCGCCGACGACAGAAAGACAAGGCTCCCATTACACATTCCGCCAGCAGAACAAAGCTGATAAAAACTGCTGTACTGATACTTCTCTTTATCGGGATCACTGCTCTGGTGGGACGTATGGGAGGGGAAGCATCACCTGCCGACCGTCTCCCAGCGCCGGGAACAACGCTTCCCGTTCATCTTTGCCGGGGAGTGATGCGAGCAGTGGTGTCCTCCTCTGTGTGGGGCGGGGTCGGTCAGGGCGCTCTGCCGACGGTTTATCCTTTGTATCGCGCCAATTACCTTTCCCGGCCGCGCCTGGAAGGATGGAAATCCTCCGGTGATCCTTCGCTGGCCGTGCTGCCCTGGTACCTTGTTTTTACCGCAGAGCACGGGGTGTTCGGGCTGGTGGTCATCTTTATCCTGATCGGCGCGTTTTTTCATGCAGCGTGGCAGCAATACCGGTACACCTACGATCCCATGTTTCGTAATCTTCAGCTTAGCTGCCTGGCCGGTGTCCTGGCAGGCTGGGTGCTGGCTGTGGTGACCGGTGATCAATTTCAGTTTCCCGGTTTGGCTTTCATGGCGGTGCTGGCTGCCACTAACCTGGGATTCGGAAAGATAGATCTTTTTACCGCTGTCGGTAAAGTCGTGTTCACTATTGAGCGGCCTTTCAAGCGATTACGAACAGCGCTCATCGTACTCGTTTCCCTGGTTCTCGTGCTGGTCTGGACAGTAACCGTGCTCCGATGTCTGTCCGCATCCGCGGCCGTGAGTGAGGCCGAACGGCTCCTCGGTGAAAATAAAACAAAACAGGCCGTTGAACTCCTGGAGTCAGCCCGCGGTACCTTTCCCTTTGTGCGCCGTCTCCCCGTTTTGCTTGGAGAAGGGTACCTCGAGGAAGGCCGTCTGGATGAAGCCGATGCAATTCTTCAAGTAGCGCTTGCGGTCTATCCGGTTCCCCGGACCTATCTGGCGGCGGCCAGAGTATCTCTCGGTAATGGTCAACTCGTCCGGGCACGCAATTATCTCGAATCTGCCGGATTCAGGGGAGCGGATGACCGGGTACTGAAACCTCTGCTGGAAGAGTTGGAAAAGACCGACGGGGAAAAGTAACTCTAAAACAGACTCTGGTGCAGATCGTCGAGAGTCTCAAATTCCCGATCCCGGCCGGCGGAAACAATCGTACCTTTGACCGTGTTAAGTTTATACTGAGTGCCCCAGGGATCACGCGGTATTTCCTTCAATATTTTACCCACCAGTTCTTCGAGTGACATCGCGGGATGTTCCGACAGGAAATTGTATGATTTGACCTGGTCGGCGAGTTTATTCATAGATTCCCTTGCGTCCTTGATGAACGCTTCCTCTTCTTTACTCGGAGATGGAGAGTAGATACGATGTTCGGAATGCTTGAATGGTTGTGGTGGCAGCTCGGGCACGGCTTCCAGAATTTCCTGCTCTTTTCTATCTGCCGGCGAGGGGATCGGCTTTATAACTGCGGTGCCGGGAACGTCTGTTTCATCTTCTGCGGCCGGTATCGGTGAGATGACCGCTCCCTCCTTCAGGGGAACAACTGGCTGAAGTTGAACTGGCTGCTCCGGCTGGCTTTTCTGCTCAACGGGTGCCGGCGCCGGTGGCTGTGGTTCATCGAACAGGCGTACGAATTCACTTTCAGGTTCTTCTGCGGCCCGGGTGTGTTCGACATCCGCTTCCTGGATACTCTCCAGCAGCGACAGGAAATCATCTTCTTCGGACTCCTGCCGGGCAACGGGCAGAGCCGGCTTTTCATGCATCCGAGGCTTCTGTTTTGCTTCTTCGCCGATAACGGGAGCCAGGGGAACCAGCGGAGTTTCAGTAGACTGCTCGGGCACCCATTCCTGCCTGGTTTCCCAGATGGCTTCCTCCTGCTGGGGATCGATTCCCAATATCTGGTCCAGGGAGTCCTGGTACCGTCCAAGAATTGATTCCACGTCGGCGGTGGCGGATCTATCAATTTTGTCCGGTAGCCACCACACGGTGAATGCCAGGCGGTGATGGTCTCCAAGATCGTGGTTTTCAAAGGCGTAGTTCATTTCCCACCGGCCGAATTTGAATCCCAGACCGGCAGTCAATTGTGAGTCGTTCAAACCGGCCCTGACAGCTAAAAATGAACCGAAGCGATACTCGGTTCCCAGGTGCCACACACTGGGCCGGTCGCGTATCAGGTCGAGATCGAGGGAAAGTGTCAAATTGTCATCGAACAGTTTGCCGTTCAAACCAAATTTGAAAAGGGGCGGCACCGTATCGGCGTGACCGGTGTTCCAGGATATCAGTGTCTCGGTCACGTCCTGAACAGCCATTCCCAGAGACAGGGTCGGGCTGGCCTGATACAGACATCCCAGGTCGGCTGCCCAGCCGGTAGCAGTAGCGTTGCTGAGGCGTTCGGATATGTACTTAAGGGTACATCCGGCTGAAAAGGTTTTTCCGAATTTGCGTCCATAGGAGAAAGCCACCAGGTTTCTGTCGTTCTTCGTGTAATCGGCCACCTTTGGCAGACCATCTGTTCCCAGAGTGGTTATGGGTATGTTGGGAGTGGAAGCCCGCAGATAATAGAGACCCCAGGTGGAATAATCACTCAGTGGAAATACTCCGGCCACGAAATCGTGGTACGAATCAATCTGGTAGGTGTTGAGATGCATCCCGGTAATAGCCATGGTGTTAATACTTGCCAGACCGGACGGATTCCAGTAGATGGTGGTGGGATCGTCTGCCACAGACACGAAGGATCCGCCCATTCCCAGGGACCGCGCTCCGATCCCAAGCCGGTAAAAAGGCGCAAAATCAGTGACAGCCATCGCCGGTACGGCAGCCTGTATAAAAATGATGCACCCGCTCAGCACTGCCAGTAAAAACATACGGCGGCAGTACCCTGCGTTTGTGGATCTACTCTTGTTACGGTATGTTTGCTTCATCGTAACGGATTTCCCTACCTCAGTACCATGAGACGTCCAGTCCGGCTGGCTTTCATGGTTCCGTTCTGCCCGTCGGATAAGGCTGTCAAACGGTAGAAATAAACACCGTTGGGGAGTTCATCTCCGAAGTCGTCAAGACCGTCCCAGTAGACCTCTTGATTCCCCTGGTCGGTAGAACCATCCAGCGTCCGGATGTGAGAGCCCGCATACGAAAATATCTGGATCAACACATTGTCCGCATCCAGGTTCAAGTGATAGTAGAATGTCGTTCCCCCTTCTCCCAGGGGGTTAGGATGATTTAAAAGCTTTGATGTCAGAAATTGGGACGGTTTTTCAGTTTGAAAACGCCACGATGTATCTTCAAACAGGGCGTTGCCGGCCAGGTCGGTGATTTGCTGAGATAATTCTATATCGTACTGGACGGCGTTTTTAATCCCATCGACGGGATTGATGGTCAATACATGTGTGGAGGTTTCGTAATCAGTCAAAAAATCCTGGAGCAGCCCTGCCACTCTAACTCTGATGGCGCCGTCCTTAAGTAAGGTATCTTCTTTTATTTGTTCTGAGAAGGTAACCTGGATGTCTTCGTTGGGCAGCACACCTTCAGCGTAGTTGTCAGGAAGAAAATCAGTAATCCGCGGAGCGGTTAAATCGCATATGACCGGATTGGACGCAGTTGATAGATCTCCTTCGGCACCGGCGTCGTTGGCAACTGCAACCTTGATCCAGTAGGTCAAACTGTCCCCGCCGGGCAGGGTATAGTTGTTGACCAGGCGCTCGTCGGCTTTCCTGAACGTGGATCCATCGAGTGACGTATAGATATTGTAATGATAATCCGCACCTCCGATAACATCCGCCCAGTAGAAATATATCTGTCCGTCAATGTCGTATCCGATATTCCTGTCGGTGTCATGAAGGGGTTTTCCTGGAACGGGAAAGATTTGGGCCCGGGCTTTAAAACCGTGCAAAACGGTGAGAATCATTAATACCCATAGTATCCAGAAAGGAAAATTCTTCCGAGCCTCAGCCACATTCATAGAGCATCCCCTATATTCTGAAAGTAATCCTCATTAGTTATCGGTCTCAGAATAAAAAAGTTGAGAGGTTATCTGGAAGCACGATGTAAAGGTTGTGATAGTTTTTTCCGGAGGAAATATCTGGTACAACCGCTTAAAGGTGCTGTCTACAGTTCCACGGTTATCTGATGCCGTTCGAGTTTGACCTCTGTTTCCGCCAGGTCGTTGCGGATCTGGTCGTAGCCCGGCCGGCCCATAAGGGCGTAGGTAATACGTTTGCTTCCTTCAACACCGGGTTGATCGTATGGGTTGATGTGAAGGAGTCCTCCCATCATTGCCGTGGTCAGCTGAAGCGTGTACAACAGCGCTCCGATAGTACGGGGGGTGATTGAGGCAAGCGTGATAGTGCAACTGGGGCAGCCGGCTTCGGCCAGGGCCAGTTCGGTGCCTCGCTGCTCGGCCTGGATCAGGTTGGCCATGCTGCAGCCCCCCAGGTAGGCAAGCGATTCAGGTGCGCCGGACAGGGGGGGGATGATGATCTCGCTGCGGTATTCATTGACTCCCAGGAAAACAATGTATTTGTCCGGCGGACCTTCCATGTAAAGTTGAAGTTGGGAATGCTGGTCGGTGGCTCCAAGGGACTTAACTGGAGTAAGGCCGACTTTGATAGCAGAACCGGTAATGTTCTGTTTTTTGGCGAGAGACTCGGCCCAAAGCTGCCGGAACCAGTCAGCGATATCTCTCAAAGCATAAGCATAGGGCATCAGAACGGTAATGGTGCGGTTGTTTTCGGTGAGCATGAGATAGTGAAGAGCTGTATTGAGAAACACCATATTGTATCCGGGAGAAGCGGTTTTGAAGTGAGTGTCCATCAGGCGTGCACCTTCAAGCAGTTCATCTATGTCGATTCCTGCCACCGCCGCCGGGAGCAGTCCAACAGCTGAAAAAACCGAAAATCTGCCTCCCAGATTTGTCGGAATGGGAAGACTGCGAAGATCTGCATCGGTGGTATATGACCTCAGCATGCCTTTCTCCGGATCGGTGGTGACGACAAGGTGCTTCGCGAGGTTGGCTTCTCCGACCACGTCGGCCAATGCCTGTCGGAAAAGTAAAAAGTGCGACATCGTTTCGGTGGTCGAACCCGATTTGGTAATTACGTTGAATACAGTCTTTTTCAAATCGAGCCAGTTGAGAAGTTCGCTGGTCTGATCCGGATCGACATTATCCAGAAAATGCATGGTTGGGCCTCCCCGCGCATCCGCGGAGAGGGTATTGTACAAAGAATGCCGAAGCGAGCTCTGCAGCGCTTTGCTGCCCAGGGCTGCCCCTCCGACACCAAGGACAACGAAGTGTTCCGCCCGTTTCCTGATGTCACCTGCCAGGTCTTTTACGGCAGGTAGTGAATCTCTGTCATGCGGCAGCTGCATAAAGACTGTTTGGTGCTGTTTTGTTCCATCGAGCATATTGGCGCGGAGTGTTTCCAGCTCGGGATAGAGCTGCTCTATCCTGCCGGGAGCAAGCCCGTGCTCCTTCCCGACTGAACGCGACATTGACAAAGTAGCATCAATGTCCATCTGACTTGGCGGGACGACGGATCGGGGCCGACGTTTGTGCTCGCAGCGTTCGTGCTTACAGCGTTTGTGCTTATAGCGTTTGCTCACTAAGTTCTCTCCTGGCTTTGGCTGAGCTTATTTATTGTCAGAGAAATCACAATTTCTTCATCAATCTTTTCTATTTCGGTAAGGTTTAATGAGATAAGCTCTTCCAGGTTCAGACGCTCTGCCAGTTCTATGGATCGCGAAAACAGGTCCAGGCCTTCCTTTGAATCACCCTTGCTGAGCTTGAGAAGCCCTATTTCATGCAGGCATTTGGCCAATTTGGCATTATCCTTCGAGTCCATGAAAAACGCTTTTGCCTGTTCCAGGTAATCGGTTGATTTGTCGAAAGACTCGGCGGAACGGAAAATCACTCCTTGAAGCATCATGGTCGTCGCCAGTTCGGAGAGAACATTGTTTTTCTCATAGATTTTCGCCGCATCATTGGCTGCGGAAAGGGCTTCTTCCAGGTCACCGATTTCCAGATAAGCCAGGGCCATTTCCCGGTGAATCTGGGCCTCGTTCATAGGATCCTGAAATTCACTGAACAACTCCAGACTCTTTTCGTAGAAGGTGAGGACCTGTTCTCCTTCTCCCTGGAGGCGATAGGCGGTCCCCAGATTTTTATAGGTATAGGCGAGGCCGTGTTTGTTTTCGAGTTCCGAGGAAATCCTCAAGTCTTTAAGATAGTACTGGATGGCCAGGGAAGGGCTTCCTTTTTTCATGTACACATGGCCGATTTTGCTGTAAATCCCGGCCAGGTCTGGTTTGGTTTTTACCTGTACATAGCGTTTGCCGCTTTCCCCGAAAAAATACAGAGCACGGTCGAGTTCCTTCATTGCCAGGAACGTCTGTCCCAGGCTGTTGTAAATTTTTCCGATTCCCAGGACGTAGCCCATAGCTTTGTAGACTCTGAGAGCCTCCAGTAGATTGCTCAGCGTGTTCAGATGGTCTTGCGAGAGGCTGTAAATGATTCCTAAATACCTCAGTGCTTCGCCAAGTTCACGGGAGGGCCCCAGCCTGCTCAGGAGAGATTGGCTCCGGATAAAGGTTTCCAGTGCGGTTTCGAGGTCCCCTGTTTTGAAATGAAACATTCCCTGCTGGTTGTTGATAGCTCCCATGACCATGACGGCTTCCGGTCGCTGCATATGCCGCTTTACGGAATCCTCGCTCTTTTTGAGGATTTCCATGGCCTTTTCCCGTTGACCGCGTTTGGCCAGAATGGTGGCCATGGTGACACCGCATCGCCCCAGGAGCACTTCTTCTCTCAAGGCTTCCGCCAGCGTCATGGCCTCACCGGCCAGTTCCTCTGCATTATTGATATTGCCTTTTTCCCATTCGAGCCGGGCCAGCGCCAATAATGAGTTCAAAATAGACGATTGGTCCTGTGATTTCTTGGCAATGGAAAGGGCTCTTTCAAGGTTTTGCGTGGCTTTGGACCATTTACCGCTGACATCATCAATACAGCCGATCTTGACCATGGTCCTGGCCATTCTGCCAAGACTTGGAACGTCATTACAGCCTTTGAGCTGAGTAATAACCTGTTTTAGAATTTCTCGTGCTTCGGCATACTTAAAATCACTCATTAAATCCGAGGCCTGCTTATACAGCGTTGCAGCTTGTGCCTGTTCGGTTGGTTCTTCAGACATGCGAGCAGCTCCCCTCCGGCTCGAAAAGATCACATTATTGTAAGATAAATACATGGTATACAGGTGGAAGAAGATTGTCAAACGATAATGGCGTCAGTGGCCTATCCATTGACGTAATGCAAAGGTAGTCGTACACTGTTGAAAGCGATAACTCGCTTATTTCATGAGTTACCGCGGCAAGCTTGTATAAAAAGAGGTTTATAAGGAGTGATCTCATCATGAAACGACGTGGTGTGGGGATTTTTGTCTGTGTTGTTCTGGTTCTCGGGATATTCTTTTTTCTGCCTGGCAATGCCAGACGGCACAATGTTCGTGGGGCGGCCTTCCTCAAGGATGGGAACAGCCAGGAAGCCATCAAGTCGCTGTTGAAATCAGTCCAGATTGACCCTACTAACTGGGGGGCGCGATGTAATCTGGGAACCGCTTACTACAACCTCGGATATTTCGGTAAAGCAGTCGAGGAAGCACAAAAAGCCATTGCGTTGAACAGCACGTCATGGGAAGCAGAATTGCTGATGGGTTCAGCCTGTATTGCCCAGGGAAACTTCGAAAAGGGATTTGAACACAGCCAGAAAGCACTGGAACTACGTCAGGATCAACCGGCAGCCCACTACAATGTTGGCCTGTGCCTGTACTACCAGGGAAAGACATCGCAATCGGAAGAGAAGTTTCAGACCGCTTTGGAGATCAAACCTGATTTCAGCGATGCCGAGAAATCACTGGGCGATATTGCCCTGGGCCGACAAAAATTCGACGAATCCCTGGCACGCTACGATCGCTCGCTTGACATGAATTCAGGCAATATCGGCGCCATGATCGGAAGAGGTATTGCTCTGAGGGCACTGGGAAAATACGAGGAGGCCATACAGGTTTTTCAAAGCGTTTCCCACCTGTCTGCCGGACACGATGTTTCAATGAAAGATGAAATCAAGCGGACCAGAATAGCCCGTGTCGAGCGCGGAAACATCGAGAAGAGGAGTGGGCGGTGACCATCACCTCCACCCCGGACAGAAGATCCATGCAGTGGTCTTTTGCCCTTAGTTCTCCGCTTATGAATGTACTTTTTCTGGGAGTACTGCTTGTAATCCTCTCTGCGCCGGCGATGGTGAACGCAGCAGACAACGTAGTACCTCCGGAGTCCTCATCTGACTCCCTCCCCGTTACTGCCCCA
>CAYSPT010000002.1:31227-44555 GCA_964432985.1 uncultured bacterium | reverse complement strand
TCCGGAGTCCTCATCTGACTCCCTCCCCGTTACTGCCCCAACAGACAACGTAGTACCTCCGGAGTTCGAGCCCGGACCTCTCTCTATTACCGACGTCGTGGAATCATATCTAGAGCCCGAAGCGCTGGCTGTATCGGCCGATGGCGGTTTCTTTATTTTGAGACGGGACTCCATCAAAAAACATGATTTCACGGGAGAAGAAATTGAAGCTTTCGAGTACATTGTTGATATCCAGGAGTTCCCTTCGCTGACTGATATCCGAGTGGGTGCAGGCGGTACGGTGTTTGTGCTCAAGCAGGGAAGTACCGTCGTAACACTGGGCTCGGACGGCATGGTAACGGGAGAAATGAATCTTCAGGGGTATCCCGTGGAAACCTTCATGGTGGACCCGGGCGACCAGGTAATAGCTGCCGTGGGACTTAGATACTCTACGCGGACAAGAAAAAAAATAGCTGTTCTCGGATCAGATGGAATCGGGAAAGTGCTGTGGTCCGGATTTTCGGAGGGACGGTTTATTGCCGCCCTGTGTTCCTCCGGCAGATCTACGTTTCTAGCGGCCCTCCGTTATCCTCTCGGGGTCGACCCCCCTCTTTCCTCCAGCGGCGTGCGCTCGGAGTGGGTGTACAAAATTGATACCTCCGGCAGGTTGCTGGACAGGTTAACTCTGGACGGAATAACCGAGATGGAGAAAATGACCGTTCTTCCCTCCGGGGGCCTGCTGTTTCTAGGGTCTTCCGACTTGATTAGAACGACCATCAATGGATCAATGGTGGTACGAATTGAGTTCCCCCGGTCAAATATTATCGATTTTGCGCTGGAACCATCGGGAGATCTCCTTTTACTCGACGATTCTCCAGCCCAGGAGTATGTCGGAGTCAAAAGATTGATGGCCCAAACATGGGAAGAGGAACGGGGAGTTCTGCTCGATCCCCCCGTGGAGGAATTGTTTAACCAGTGGGGTGTTACGGGCAGGGTGTCCGGTGTGATGGATGAAGCACTGGAGTACGAAATCAAAGCCAGTTCTGCCGGAACAAGTGAAGAAATAAGAGAGAACATTGGCGCCGCCGTCCGGATCTATGAGGATTTGCTGCAGGGTGATGCCCGTAAATCAATAAAAATCAGGCTGCGGCTGGCTTATCTGTACCGGTGGTATCTCGATCAGGTAAAAAAAGCAGCCTCTCTGGTGCGGGAAGCGATGCTTCTTTCTCCGCAAGATCCGTTCATCCACCTGCTCCTTGCGGACACGCTGGAACAGCTTCCCGGGCACCGCCGAAAAACGATTGAGACCTATCAGGCGCTTCCCATCGTGCTGGCTTCTCTCGGCAAGGGGTCCCGCAAGCTTCAGAACCACGCCTGGATATCACTGATAGCTGCTTCGCGTGTCACCGGCCTGCTCACAGAGGCTGTCCAGGAAGAAGATGGTAAACCGCCGGAAGAGTTTTCTCCGCCGGAATTTGTTCCGCAGCTCGCTTTGCAGGCTGGCGCCATTCCCCCCATGCTGCGCCTCCGGTTGGGGGACGTTCGTGAACGGGAGGCCTCCGGAGAAACTGTAGAAATCGGGGAAACCGATCCGGTGCTGTATCATCTATTTGATTACTTTTACAGCGAAACTGCCTTGAATGGTCTTGAACGGTTCGGCCTGGGAAAAATCAACTGGACCACTGAGCGCCTGATAGATTTTTACCACTCTCACTCCAAAAGCCTCTTCGCTCCTGTGGCCGGAGTATTGATTGTCAGGCGGTTAATGGAGAGTTCAGAAGAGAAATCTTATCGGAAAGGCATGGCCCCCTGGGAGGACTGGCTTAAGCGTCTTTACCGGGAATGGCCTGACGATCCGTGCTGGCTGGTGCTGCCGAAACCGGAACTGCAAGACCAGGATTGACAAAGATCATTCCTAAGGCTGCGGTGTGAACATGATGTCCTGTGGTTTAACTACCAGTGGAGCAGTTCGTACGAAGAAATAATCGAACCAGATCCTATGCCCGTTGGGCATGCTTGTTTTTACCGTCACCTGCAGGGTCGTGGGAGTTTGTTCGGGTGGCAGCTTAGCGTAGGCAGGGATTCCCAGGTCGTGAAGACGACAACAGTGGAGTTGCCAGTAACCGGTTGTGGTAAAGACAGCTTTTTCACCAAGACCCGGGATGATGGCGTTGTTTTCGTCCAGCAGATAAACTCTCAATTCAAACGTTTCAGTAGTGGCTCCTCCCAGTGAGTGGATCCCTATGACATAATCATCCTCACCTGTTACCGGTACCGGGTTTGAAGATATGGTTATCCCCTTTCCACCCAGTGGAATATCGCGCATGGTTTGCCGGTATGCGGCCAGTTTGCGGGCCAGGGGGGACTGCAGCTCCTGGCCGGTTATGCGCATTGAGGTGTATCCTTCAAGGGATTGGCTGTGATCAGCTGCCGCCCCGGGGTCGAAACTCCATCCCTCGGGCAGCCCGTCACGGTCGTGATCGAATTCGAATCCCGGGTTTGCCAGGAGGTTTTGTTGTGCTGGTTGTTCACGCCATTTGCCAATGTATAGTTCATCGAACAGCACCGTGTCAGCTGGAGGACCGGTAATAACGATATTGATCTGCATCCGCTGGGCATTCTCTGGTATCGAAAAAATCTCAACGGAGGTCCCGGCCGTCACGACAGACACGGGAGTTTCTTCCCGGGCAGATTTCCCGGTTTTCTTCCCGGATTTGTCATTTTTCCGGTTTTTCTTTTTGCTCCCGGTTCCGAACCTGGCTTCGAACAGTTCCCAGCCGGCACGGTGTTTGGAGGGCTCCGGCCGGACACTGAACACGCTGAGCATGTGACCTTCTTTATCGTAAAACGGAGCATGGATGGACATGTTCCCACGGGCGCGGAATTTGACCAGCCCCCGTATCCGGTACGTATATTCGGCGGTAATAGCAACCGGCGGCGATTCAACCAGCGTGGAAGCTACGTTCTCTCCGCACATCAGGGCATAATCACCGGTATACACATCGTCGGTAATTATCCGTGCTGTACCTTTAGGAACCTTCCACCCGGTCGGGACACCGGCTTCACCGGTCATCTCCTCGAATCCGCCGTTTGGAAGCAGGTTTCCGGGGGGCCTATTGGGATCCAGTTCGGCGTAACTCATATACATCGGTTTTGAAAGGTCATGGCGGTTGAGGTAGATTTCGGAGCGCACCTTGTGTATTCTTCCCTCGGTGGTCGGATGAGTTGAGAGCCATTCGAAAGGACGGTTTCCCTTTTCTTTTTCCGTGTCCAGCATCCTTTTGAGAAAATCAGTCATCCCCAGGGGATTGAAACCGGCTTTGGCGGTAAACCCTAGGCCGGTGACGTCGGCCTCGTACTCGTTGTCGCGGCTGTACCGCAGCATGAAGAGGTTGTACATCAGGTTTATCTCGTTGCGATAATCTGTTTCATCTTTCAGGGCCGCTTCGATGATGGTTCCAAGGGCAATATTACGTTTAGCCATGTCCATACCGTGATTGTGAATGATGTGGGACACTTCGTGAGCCAGCACGGAAGCCAGTTCGTCATCTGTCTGAACGAATTCCAGAAATGGTTTCGTGACATAGATGTACCCTCCCGGAACAGCCATGGCATTGACAAAATCGGCCTTGATAATCGTGCAGGTGTAAGGCCAATCCTGCGGTACGACGTCCGTGATCTTTGTGAAAACCGCCGATACCCAGGCATTCAGGTGCTGGTCGGTCTCCACGCCGTACTGCTTGCGGACGGCCCGGTCCACGCTCCTCCCTATGTCGGCGGCGACTTTCCTGCCTCCGAAAAGGACACGGCCCTTCTGGTATATCGAGTAGGCTTTGATGAGGTCAAACAGGAGGCTTCCGCCCGCCCGGGAGTGTTGGGGCCCAATCAAGCAAAGGAGCGTCAAACAAAGGGCGATCAGCACAGCAGCATGAGATATCGATCTTGATTTCATAACAACGTTTCTCCTAGAGAAAGGCAGTATAGCAGAGAGCCTTGAGGTCGTCAACGAACCCTGGTGAGAGTTGACACAGTTCTTATTGCATGAGTATAATACGATAGGTCTAATAACATAAAGAATGTTAATAATAGGAGTGTTTACTTTGAGATATGCAACCATCAGGAGCAAACGTGGTATTACCCTGGCGGAGATTCTCATTGCCCTGGTTATTATGATGATTGTAATGGTATCCATCGTGGGATTCATGACCCGGACGAGGACCAATACCACCTTCACCGAAGCCAGGGTGTTTGCCAGCAGTCTGACCAGCGACGTCATGAAGAATCTCCTGGGTAAGGTCCCCTTTTATTGCATAATGGCCAACGGCAATAGAGACGGCTCTACATCAGGGACGAAATATACGGATCTTCCGGACACCCTGGCCGAGCTCGATACCGCCACCTTAAATAAAAGTGACGGATCTGAAAACGGATATATTCTGGCTGATCAACCGACTCAGACCGGGGGCGACGAAGAGTACATCAAAACGGTGCTGTATCATAACGACGGCAGCGACGAATCAAAACCGCCGTTTACGGTGAAAGACAAACGTGGAATCAGCTACTATATTTCGCTGCGCTCCGAGATCGTTCCCATCAAGTTCAAGTACTATGAAACCAGCGTACACAGCACGGCCGTAGACGGCAATTACCGTGACCCGGCCGGTGGAGCGTATTCATGGGAGCACAGTTTTCTTATCGATCCTATTGATTCCACCGGGGGCAGCAAAGACGAAGTTTTCGGCAATTCTTCCGTTGCCAGCAGCGACAAGATCGTCACCAGCACCACCACGGGATCGAGTTCGGTCGACTGGCTTCAAGGTGACGTGAAAGATGCTCGCTTGAAACGGTTGACAGTAACCGTTATGTGGGCTGAATATCTGTCTACAAGAGATAAAAATATAGCTGCCTCCGATGAAGAAATCGATCTTAAAAGGTTCAGCTTGATGAGCGTCAAGGCCAAACTCGAGGACTGAAACGAAAGGAAGCGATGGTATGAGGAAGGTATCCTTTTCCGACAAGAGAGGATTGGCAATCCCACTGGCACTTCTGATGGGTGTGGTTCTCCTCATTTTCTGCATGACGCTGATCCAGACGCAGAAGATTTCCCGGAGTCCGACCAGGGTGGCCGATGTACGGATGGTCCAGCGCTTCGTGGCCGAGGGAGGGGTGCAGCACGCTCTGCTCAAAATAAAGGAACTCCGTCAGGAGTTTTACGATGCATTGACCTGGAGCGGTGAGTACCTGGATTTACGGCAGGACCGGCTTGACTGGTATCCACCTGGGGGAGAAACCGCGCAGGCATACGGTCTGACCCATCCCGCCTACAACAAGCTCCTGAATGTTCTTTCCCCTCCTATCAACCAGAACGCCGGAGACCGTGATAATGCTTATAAGTATCTTACGTTGTTCGTGAGTGACATTACCAGCAGCGTTGATGCCGGCGGCGGCGAGTGGGACCTCAATGGTTCCAGCCAAACATCGATGTTTTCCAAGGAAAAGGACGATCCGATTACCGTGGATTACCTGCTTAAAAGACCGGAGGGCGGTAACCGTCCTTTTTCCGATATCAAGAGCGCTTTTCAAGCGGAAGGGCTCATTCGCTTAAGTACCAAGGTGCTTGACACCGGTGTGCTGGGTGACCCATCCGATGATACCGAAGAGGATTCCATACAGATTATCGTCCTTGCCGATTTGTTCGAAGCGGAGTCTGCCTGGACGAAAATGGAGCAAGCATTCAATCGGATCGAGTACAAGAAAATAGAGAAAATCGAACGGAGCCGCCGCTGAGAGGGGCGTTTTAATAACCACCATGCTTAACTATTTTAGACGGAAAAAGCGAGCCTTTACTCTGATAGAAGTGCTCATTGGAGCGGCAGTTCTTACCATTCTGGTTCTGGGAGTGGTCAAACTGCTGATATGGAGTACCGATGCGTTCAAAATTACCAGTTGGAAAATTAATGCCCAGCAGCAGATGAGGGCCTTCCTGCGGAAGCTCAAAGAAGATCTCGGTAAGGCCACGTATCCGAGCCTCATCAGTTATGACGGTGTCAGATTTACCGCGATACTTTCCGGTTCCCTGAGCGATCATCCCGGCGCTTCCGAGTGTATTCAGTACATTGGTGACGGGTCCGCTATCGATCCCGGTGACCCGCCGAAAATGGGTATATCACGTATCACCTTCCTCTCGGACGATCTCTCGGCCTCTACCCTCGAAACCCACGGATTGAAAAATGCCATGAGCAAATTCAGCGACTGGGATTACGATGACCGCGTGATCAGTATCGGCGAGACCGACGCGAACAAGATTCTTCTCCAGTTCCTGGTGTGCACTCCCGATTCCACCGAGGTGGGTGATGCCTCCGACAAAGGAACCGCCCAATTGTGCCGGTTGCTGCTTGACGGGTATAGAGACGGCAAGCGGTGGGGATTGCGTTACCAGCGTTCAGCCAAGGTAACCTATGAAGTCACCACCGGGAACGTGTCGGGTTCTCTCACCACCCCCGAGTATGACAAGCGGGTAATTGATGACGTGGTCCGGGTAGATATCGCCCATGAACTGCTGCCTAATGATCCGCCCATAGGAGATTATGATCCCGGTACGGGAAACTTCCAATATCTGAAACCCGTTACCGCGGGAGGATCCCAGATGCAGACGGTTGCCAAGCAGAGCCTGATCAGGCACGAGGTAGATATGCGCCGCTGTTCCCTGATTACCATCATGTTCATGCTCAGAGAAGCCTACGAGAAAAATGAAGAAGGCTATTCTCTCAAGGATAGAGGATTGACTATCGCCGAGCCGCTGGAAGTGAAAACATCCGTGCACGTGGTGGACAAGCTCACATACTGAACTGATCGGGGGCTGGCAGGTTCGGTATGGAGAGTGAAAGATATAAAAGATTTCTGGCTCATTTGAAACTGGTCGCAGATAAGGCGGCTGTTTCCATCGCTGCGGTGCTTTCCCGAATACTATTCAACCGCTACGCCGGAGTTTGCGCTGCGGGCTGCTCCACCGACGTCGGGAACGGAAAGCCGCGGCGTCTGCTTTCGGTGGAGATCGGCGGTCTGGGGGATCTTGCCAGGATCACCCCCTATCGTGATGCTCTCAAAACGTTTTACCCTGATTCACACCTCACCGTGGTTACCCATGAGCGGAACCGGCCTTTCTTCCAGTGGGCGACGGCGCCGGACGACGTCCTTTTTTTCAGCCCTGCCCATCGGAGCCCCGCCGGAAAGATACTCTTTTTCATCAAGTTGCAGCATCTCGGTTCCATGGACCTGGTAGCCGATTTCACCGGGTCTTACTTCAGCGCCTGGATCACGCAGCTCAGCGGTGCTGCGCGGTCCGCCGGTTCTCCCCGTGAAGGTTTCCGATCCTTTTACAGTCATCCGGTTCCCCGGTACCTGGACCGTCCTCTCACACACCATTACAGAGACGTACTCGAAGCGCTGGGTGTTCGAAACGATGCGCTTCCGCAGCGCGGGAGAAGAAAACGAGTGAAGCGGCAGTCATCCTCATCACGCCATGGTTCTCAGGTGGTACTGCATCCCGGGTCGGGGTGGAAAGGCCGCCGATGGCCCTGGGAACGCTGGGCTGCGGTAGCCCGGGAGTTGAGTAACCGCAAACGGGTACGGATCGTCCTTACCGGCAGCGAAGCCGAACGGGAATTGACAGACCTGATCGCCGGTGAAACCGGGGAAGGTGTCACTAATCTGGCCGGCCGGCTTTCGTTTACCGAACTGGCTGAACTCGTTGAAGATTCCGATCTTTTTCTCAGCGCCAACGTCGGTCCCATGCATCTGGCCCGGGCGCTTGCCTGCCCGACAGTGACCCTGTATGGTCCCTACTCTCCATTGGAAACCGGATATCCTGATGATGATGGGCATACTGGGATCTTCCTTGGTCTATCGTGCAGTCCTTGCGGTACGTACACGCATACTCCGACGTGCGGAGACTTTCGATGTCTGACCGGGATATCGGTGGATCACGTGGTGAAAACGGCGTGCGATGTACTCATTCGGCAGGAGCGGTAACAGAATGGGCAAACCTGAAGGACGGTTGGGACATCCCGGAGGACGGTTGGGACATCCCGGAGGACGGTTGGGACACCCCGGAGGACGGTTGGGACATCCCGGAGGACGGTTGGGACACCCCGGAGGACGTCTCCTTATTGTTGGCCTGGACGGCGCCGGATGGAAGTATATTTCCTCTCTTATCGAGGAAGGTCATATGCCGTTTCTGTCCCGGGTGCTGCGTGATGGGTGCTCCGCGCCGCTTCTGTCCACCATCCCTCCAATTTCACCGGCAGCCTGGGTGAGTTTCAGCACCGGGTTGACGCCGGGGGAACACGGTGTTTTTTCATTCTACCGCCGTCCTGATTACGCGAAGAGTTACCAGCGTCGACCGATACCTTCCGGGTATTGGTCGGACCTTTCTGTCTGGCGGCGTCTGGCTGAGCAGGATGAAGCGGTGGTGCTGCTGAATGTTCCCATGGCTTATCCTCCTCTGGATCTGCCCGGCGGTGTCTGCGTGTCGGGGCTGGGATCGCCCGGTGATGATCCGCGGTGCCTGACTTCTCCGCAATGGGTGGGAGAAGAACTTGTCAGGGCGGTCCCCGGGTACATCGTCGATGTCTCGACAATCCAGGGGACCTTCCGGAGGCGGAAACTGGTAGAAACAGCGGAAAAAATGGTTGAAACCCGGTTGGATGCCGCACTATGGCTGATGCAACGGGTTCCCTGGAAGGTGTTTTTCGTGGTGTTTACCGCTCCCGACAGGCTCGAACACGAGTTGTGGAAATTCCATGATCCCGGACATCCGGGATATTGCGATCCCGGTTTCGAACAGTTTCGTGACGTCGTTCCCCGGCTCTACCGGTCGCTGGACAGTGCATTGGCGCAGCTGGCAGGGCGTCTCGAACCTCATGACACCGTGCTGGGATTGTCGGATCACGGATTCGGTCCCCTGGTCAAGGAGTTCTATGTCAACCGCTGGTTGGAACAGCAGGGCTGGCTGCATTTTCTTCCAGGATGGCGGGACCCACGCCTCGTCGCCGAGGGCGCCGCCGGACAGATATCTGCTCCCGGTGTTTTCGTTGATTCGGTAGACTGGAGCAAGACAAGGGCGTATTCCATGGGGCATCTGGGAGAAATCTACCTCAACCTGTCCGGCCGTGAGCCGGAAGGCATCGTGCAGGCGGGAAACGATGCCGAATCGGTTCTCGGTGAGCTTGAAACCGCTTTATTCGGACTGACTGATCCTGAAGATGGAAAACCGCTGTGCGATTGGGTGAAACGGGGAAGCGAGCTGTTTTCAGGTGAACGCAGCGGTGAGTCGCCCGATCTGCTGTTCTCCATGCGCGAATATCGGGTCAAGGGATATATGACCGGACGTGCGCTGGAGTTTCAGGATACGACCCGTCCGCTGTTGTGTCCGGTGCTCCCGGCGGGAAGAAGCGGAGAACATCGAGAGGAGGGACTCGCCTTTTCGCTGGGAATGGACCAGGAGAAGTTCGTGTCCGGGCCGATGAGAATCTGGGAGCTCGGACAGCGGGTAGCGGGGTGGGCTGGAATCGAATATACGGGCGCCGTTACAGACGCTGACGGAAAAAAAAGGGGCCATGTTCGAGATGAAAAAGAGTATACTTCCGAAGAAGAAAAAATCATTCGTGAAAGATTGAGGAGACTAGGCTATCTTGAGTGACAACATCGTTCCTTCCGTAACAATAGTATTGGCCAGAATGGAATCCGCCAGGCTGCCTGGAAAAGCTCTGGTTGATTTGAATGGTATTCCTCTCATCGCAATGATACTCGAGCGCCTTTCACTTCTCCCTGAACTGCAGCCGGTTATCCTGGCTACGACCGATGATCCCAAGGACAATTTGCTGGCCCGTGAAGCTGTCTCCCGGGGAGTGAGTGTGTATCGTGGATCCGGCAAAGATGTTCTCCGGCGTCTTATCGCCGCCGCCCTTGCTCATGGTGTGAAGCCTGAGGGTTCCGTAGTCAAAGCCACCGGCGATAATCCCTTTGTCGATATTGATGAAGCTGTACGTGCCCTTGCCGAGCACAAGAGAACGGGATCGGACCTGACTCTCGTGGACGGTTTGCCCATGGGGGCCGGGGTCGGCGTGTTTAAACTCGACGCGCTCGGGCGGTCATGGCAGCAGTCGGATGATCCTGTCAGCCGGGAGCATCCGGGACTGTTGATGCACGCAAACCATGATTCGTACAAAATACAGACGATTGACGCTCTACCGGAAAAGCGGTGGCCGGAGCTGCGGCTTACCGTGGATGAACACAAGGACCTTGAGTTGGCGCGTCATATCGTGTCGCGTCTCGATTCCTGTCCGGCCGGCCCTCCGCTGCTTTCCATCATTGAGATGCTGCGGGAAGATCCCGGCCTGATATCAGTCAATCGTGATGTGGTACAGATAACTCCCATAATGCCCGATGAGTCAACGATTGATGAATGATCATGTTTGATGAATGACGATCAGAATGAATGACGATACCGCAATTATTATAGGCGGCGGGCGCCTGCAGGTACCGATGATCCGTGAAGCCGTCAAGCGGAAGTTAAAGGTGGCGGTGGTAGACGGCAGCCGCAGCGCTCCGGGAATGGCCCTGGCGGATTTTCCTGTCCACGTGAGCTACCGAGACGTAGAGGCAGTCATCGATGCTCTGGACCAACTGCCGGTCAGGCGCGGGTACCGCTGTGTGCTGACGGCTGGCACCGACGCTACCCTGACCGTGGCTTCAATAGCGCATTACTTCGGTCTTCCGGGTCTACCCAGGGAAACAGCCCAGGTCCTTACCAGTAAAAGGAGAATACGGGAGTTGCTGTTGTCACTGGATCTTCCTTCTCCTGAATTCCGCTCTGCCCGTACATTGGAAGAAGCCTGCCGTGCGGCTCGATGTATTGGATATCCTCTGGTGGTCAAACCTACAGATAATATGGGCGCCAGGGGCGTTCTCCTGGTATCTGAGGAGGCGGAGTTGAACGTTTGTATCAATGAGGCGTTCTCCCACAGCCGAAGCGGTGAGGTAGTGCTGGAGCGGTTTATGACCGGGGCGGAACTCAGTGCCGATGTTCTCATAAGCGCCGGGCAGGTACATGTTCTTCCTCCAGCGGACAGGTTTATCGTCCGCAAAGGGACCGGCAAGCGCCGCTTCATAGAGATGGGGCATGCTCTTCCCTCGCTGCTTCCCGGGAGCATCATAGAGAAAATAACTTCCCAGGTGAGCAGTATTGCCACCGCTCTGGGAATTGCCTTCGGTGTTATTAAGCTGGACCTGCTCGTGCGGCAGCAGGAAGTAGTGGTGGTAGAGATGGCGGGCCGTCTGTCTGGCGGTCGCAACTCGGCGGTGACCATTCCACTGCATTGCGGTGTCAACGCAACAGCGTGCGCCTTGCGCCTGGCCCTTGGTGAACCGCTGACTGAGGAAGATACCACTCCCACCCGGTGTGATGGCGTGGTCAAGCGGATACTTCTTCCTCCTCCGGGGAAGGTGATGGAGATCACCGGGGTAGACGAGGTCAGGTCATGGTCTGGCATATACGATGTGTACACAGGGGTGAGTATTGGCGGGCAGGTGCCGGTGGTCAGATCCAACGTAGACCGGGTATATCACGTAATTGCCCATGGTAAAACCCGCTCCGAAGCGGAATCCTTAGCCGACCGGGCAGTACAGACCATACGTGTCCGGACCGTCACAACCTGAAGTCCTGCGTTCTTAAAAGTGGTATATTACCACTGGATAAAGTATCCTGCTTACAGGATAAAGTATCCTGCGTACAGGATAGAATATCCTGCGTACAGGATAGAATATCCTGCGTACAGGTACCGGCAGGTTGGTTATCAAGCCATTCCTGAGAATAGAGCTAGAAAGAACAATGTCCGATAACATTGACCAGATCAAAGAGATACTTGCTTCTGGCTCGGAAAACCAGAAGAAGAAAGCACTAGCTTCGCTGGTAAAGATCGGGACCATCGAAGTGGTGCCCATTATCAAGAAGGTAGCGATCGACGATTCCAACGTCCAGATCAGATACCTGGCCAAGAAAGCCCTCTATCTGATAAAGAAAGGGTTTCAGATCAGGGAGCCCGATTTACAGATAAAAACCCAACGCCAGAAATCCCACATCAATCTCGAATCGCTGGAGAAGTATCTCTGGCACAGTAAGCCGGCCTACCGGATCAAAGCAGTTCAGGGAGCAATCAAATTCGGCGATAAACGAGCCCTGCCTCTCCTGATAAAACGGCTGGAGATCGAGGATGATGGGGAGGTTAAAGCCACCCTGATCCTGGCCCTGGGAACGCTGGGGGAATCGGAGCAGGCCAAAATCATCGTCGGTTTTCTCAAGGATGCCGACTACCGGATCAGGGCCAACACGGTTGAAGCCCTGGAGTATATAGGTGATGAATCCTTCTATCCCGAGCTGATTCCCTGCCTGGAAGACGAGGATAACCGGGTCAAATCAAACGCCATCAGGGCCCTGCGTAACTACGGCACGGTAAACGTCCTGTCCATTTTGAACACCATGCTCCAGTCCGATCAGGAAGTCATGCGGAAAAGCGCCCTGTTCACCTTGAAGTTTTTCCCTGCCGACGAGGTGGAGAGTTTACTTGCCAAGGATCCGGGGACACACCTGGTCCAACCCTACTTCACCGCCGGTACCCGGGACGAGAAGAAAAGGATCATAAAAATCATCGTTGCGTCCAAGAACGTCTCCAACGCTCCTCTGCTGACGGAGTTTCTTTCCAGGGAAGAAGACGAAATAACCAGGGCGTCATTGCTCATGGCTCTGGGCAAAGTGGGAAATCTGGAATCAATCGAGGTTCTGAAACAGTATTTGGACGATCCCGTGGACCGGGTCCGAGCCAACGTGGTGGAAGCTATCGGGATGCTGAATCCGGACGATATCTACGACATTTTACACAAGCACCTGGCGGACACGAACAACCGGGTTCGGGCCAACGCAGTCGTCGCCCTGAAGGACTGCCGGCAGGTCAACCACTATGGCATCCTGAAGGAGATGATCCAATCCGACCAGAGCCTCATGAAGCTGAGCGCCGTCTACGCTATTATGGATCTCGAGCGGGAGCAGTTATACGTCCTGCTGGGCATGCTTCTGGAAAAAGAGGAAGACCAGCAGGTACGACAGCGGGCCGTTGAAAGCCTGTCGATTCTCTCCGAACGGGGCAGCAAGATGGCTCAGAATTTTATCAACCTGCGCCTCCGTTGCTCCAAGGAGCCGCCTCTTCCCCGGAAAACTCCCGAGCCTGAGGAGCCGCCACGAGATGAAGCCGTCGCCGCTGAACCGGTAGTTGAGACGGTCGAGGACGCCGCCG
>CAYSPT010000002.1:4175-31127 GCA_964432985.1 uncultured bacterium | reverse complement strand
GCCGGCAGCCGAGATCAAGCCTGCGGACAAAGCTCTGTTTAATCTGTACGAACAATTTGAAGAAACCCGGAAAGATGAATCGGGTTCCGAAGAAGAGGGTGCCGCTCCAAAACGTCGTACCCCCGCGAAATCTGCCGCCCAGATGTGGTTTGAAAAGCATTTTTCCAAGGCCGACAGAGCAGTGTTTTATTTTACACTGATAAAGCACCCTGATTATGATTCGTTCTGGAACGCGTTGTGTAAACGCGTCTTCGAGGACCTGGAGGAGTACCGTATCTATGATCTTCTGAAGTATCACGAAACGAAATGTCAGGCTGTGAAGGACGAAGACACACCCAAGAAAACTACACCCAACAAAACAGCATCCGTCGAAACAGCATCCGCCGAAACAGAGGCCGGGTCAGCAGAGGCCGGATCAGAAGAGGCCGAAGCAGCCAAAGCCGATGCAACATTAGTCGAATTAGCAAAAGGGGCCGAAACAGCAAAATCAGCCACAGCTTCAGCCACGGAGTTAGCCGCATCATCATCATCGGCTTTCAGCGAATATATCCAGAGCTTGATCGCCAAACATGCTAAAACAGAATACAGTGACGATGATGGAGCTCTGCAAGCATTACCAGATTGTCTGCGGTCAATTCTGATTGGCAGAAACCCGAAGCGGTCGTTCATCCAGAATATCAATCTTGATGTTGACACCATAATAAAAGTGATCGAGTGCAGCGGTAACATGCATTATTTTGAAAGAGAGATTGAGAGAAAAGAAGCGGAAATGACGAGATTCAGCAGGAAACGGGATGTGGATGTCGAAACGCTGGAAGAAGAGATTTACACGCATCGCAAAGAGATAAAAGAATGTTCTCAGAAAATGAAGGATATAGGCCATGAGTTCCCCGCTAAATTCTTACAGGTCGACAACAACAGCATATTCAATACCTACCTCAACAAGAAGGTCAAGTCACTTGACCGGAAGGCGAAACGCGCGTTTCTGGCAGAATTGGCGAGGCACAAAGATCAGCTGAGTGACGTTCTGGAAATGGTCATACCACCAAAGGACCGATCACGATTGATAATCTTCGGAGGAGTCGATTATAAATCGGTTCAGCGTGATGGTATGGAACTGGCAAAGGAATGCGTGTTTGCAGAATATCTGTCTGCGACCACAAAGGCTCTCAGGTTCGGCTTGCGTTTTGTTAGTAAAGGGTGGTGTGAGCGGAAATTTGATGAAATCGTGGACGAAAGATACAAGCATCTGGCCGTAGAGTTTTCCCGGAAACACCGTAAAAAGTAGCGCTAATTGAAGAGAATGGTGCATTACGCACCATGAAGGAGTTGGTATAGCAACCGTGTGCTCCAGTAACGAGGACCTGTGCAAAGAGGCACTTCATCAGCTCAGTTCGGGCGACGATGAAACAGTCCTGGCCGGAATCAACTCCCTGGTGGAGGTCGCTTCGGCTGACGCCGAAGCGCTTGCAGCTGCTGACGCAACTGCGGCCGCCGATGCTGATTCCAATGCCGAAGCTATCGCCCGCTGCCTTAATTGTTCGAGCAAGAAAATAAGAATGTCCGCCACCTGGGCCCTCGGAAAAATAAAAACTTCCATCTCGGTGCACGCCCTCACCGACCTGCTCGAACAGGAGTCGGATCCCTTCCTGAGGGCAACGGCGGCCATAGCCCTCGGCGATACCCAGCAGCCGGAAGCCATGCCGATTCTGGAAATACTTCTTAAAGACAAGATCCCCCGGGTCAGAGCCAATGCCGTGGAATCCATCGCCAAGGTGGGCGATCCTTCGTCGGTTTCCTTGCTCCTTCCCCTTCTCGAAGACCCGAATAACAGGGTGAAAGCCAATGTGGCCATGGTACTGTGGAAGTTCGGCGGCTTGAGAATGGTGTCGGAGCTTCACAAAATGCTTAAAACATCATATGACGATAAGTGGCTCCGGGCTTCCGCCGCCTGGGCCCTGGGTGAAATAGGCGGTTTTGGAACGGTAGAAACCCTGGTTGCGGTACTCAACGACAAGGCTCCCGAAGTACGAAGGAATATTATTAAAGCTCTGGGTAAGATAGGGGATGTTTCAGCCATCGAGAAGATTGTGCCGTTCCTGGAAGATGAAGATCCATTAGTCCGGGCAAATACAGTCGAGGCTCTCGGTGCCCTAAAAGCACATGATGAAGCAGGGGTACTTATCGAAAAACTGGGGGGGGAGGCCGATCCTCTGGTAGTGGCAAAAGCGGGTAGCGCCCTGGACAGAATGGTCGCTGCAGATATACCGGGGATGCTTGAAAAACTTCTGAAAGCGATTCTCGTTGCCGAACACCCTCTTAAAAGGATTATTATTGCCACCCTGGGGAACCGTGGAACAAACTCCATTTTGCCCGGGCTGGTGAATATCTCCCGGGACGATAGCTCCAGGATGATCAAGTACGCCGCCCGCAAGGCAGCTCTGACTATCAGAAAACGTGGCACATTGTCTGAGAAAGAAGAGGAGGATGATGAGCTCCAGGGATCTGAGAAGATTGAGGGTACTGCATGAATTTGTGTTTCTTCTTGTGTCGTTGTGTGGCATTTAGAGGTATACTTAACCCGAATAATTCATGAATATTCGTCGTGAGGTGAAGAAAATGGCCGCAACTACAAGGCGCACGCAGGAAAATACTCGGAGACGTACCTGTAGGTACGTTGAGAATATTTTTCAAGTGCAACGAAGTAGATGTGGTTATTTTCGAACCGTAACGGAATAGTTTGTGAATTATTAGGGTTAGAAACGTTAAGGAACGATACTGACTATGGCTGTTTCTATAAAGAAGAGTCCCGGGACGCTTTTCGAACTGGCGTTGCTCAACTTCGAAATGAAGCTTAAAAGCAAGCTTCCTGATGACTACCGGAGTTTCCTCCTCGAGTACAATGGGGGGAAACCAGAAGAGAATATTTTTGCTATTCCTAAGACAAAAAAACAATGTGGTGTTACCTGCTTCTTCGGAATTTACAATTCGAAAAAAGCCACCGACCTGGTGACGGAACGAGCACGGTTCTCGGACCGTCTTCCAGCACATATTCTTCCCATTGCCAGCGCGAAAGACGGAAACCTGGTCTGCCTGTCACTGGCATCTCCGGATTTCGGATCCCTTTATTTATGGGATCATGAGCTCGAAAACGAATCGCCTTCCGGTGAAAGCCTTTTAAAAATACTCCCCAGTTTCTCGGAGTTCATGGCGGCGCTGCAGAAATTCGATCCCAACACCGTGAAGAAAAAAGAGGGGCTGGTCACTGCGTTGCTGAACAGGTTCAAGAATCTTTTCTCAGGTTGATGTCCATGGAAAAGACGCAGGGTAGTCTCAGCGGCGGTGCACGGCGAAAAGCAGTTTCGCGCACATGCAATGTCGTTAAAATCGGTGCATCGGTGCGCGATTCCGTCTTCGAATCCCTGGCTATGACGAAAGCCGGTCGGGATCGTTCATGGCAGGGTGGTCCCATTCTTGTCAAACCCAACCTGACCGTGGCGTACGATCCCTCCAGCGGGGCGGTTACCCCGCCGGAAACGGTACGGGCGGTGGTAGAGTGGCTCAGGGCACTCGGGGTGAAGAACATCATCGTCGGTGACGGCAGCACTCTCGGGACTCGGAGCGATGACCTCTTTGCCGCCACCGGGTACGGCCGGCTGTGTCGGGAACTGGATGTTCCCCTGATCGATCTCAACGCCGACGAAACAGTTGAACTTACCCTGCCGGCGGCGGGATTGCTGAAAACGCTCCGCGTGTCGAAGACCGCCTTTGACGCCTCCCTGATAATCAATATCCCGGTTTGGAAAACACATATTCATACCGGTGTGACGCTGGGGCTGAAAAACCTGAAGGGGCTGCTACCGCCGGTAGAGAAAAAGAGGTGCCATTTCGAGGGGCTCGAGCAGGCGGTCGCGGACCTTTATCTGCTGTCTCTGCGGCAGCTGGTGCTGGCCGACGGCTCCGCCGGCCAGGAAGGTTTGGGGCCTCTGACCGGAACATTCAGGCGGGCCGGGTACCTGGTGACCGGGACCGATCCGCTGGCGGTTGATCTACTGTGCACATGGATGATGGGTCTTCAACCCGATCAGTGTCGCAGCCTGAAGATTGCTGCTCATCATAGCGGCGTATCGTGCACGGCGGAAACTCTAGATGTGGTCGGTCCGCGTATCAGGATAGATCCACCATTTCAATCAGCCCAGGCTGCATTTGAAAAAGACTTTCCCTACGTTACACTGCTTGATGAGGGGGCTTGCAGTGCCTGTCTCGGGGGCGTGGCGGTAGCGTTGCACCGGATGAAGATGGCCGGGGAACTGGAGCAGATCGGCCAGAGGTTCGCTCCGGTGTTTCTGGCGGTCGGTCCGGGGGACAAGCCGGCCTCCGGCACGGTGGTCAGGGTTGGCAGATGTCAGCAGGGGATGGAGAACGGAATCCTTGTGATGGGATGTCCTCCCCAGGGCTGGCTGATCAGGGATGCGTTTAGAGGATTATTAGGTTTGCCTCCGCTTTTTCCGGAGCCGGATGATTCGTGAGGTGCAGCGATCCCTGGCTATACTATGACGAAAAGATAGTAGTTAAATATTAATAGAACAGGATTGGCTTCGCAATGCCCTCGATAATACGTTCACGGCGACCTGTTTCACCTGATATCGCTCCGAGGAGATTGGTGTGCGGTCCGGAAAACGGCTTGAAGAAACTAATGTTTGAGTTACTACGGGCACCTCAGGACGGTGAATCTGTTTCAGGGACCGTTTCCGGGACCCGGGAGATAATGGTTGTTCCCATCCAGGGCCTCTCAGTGCTGCACATAGTCAGACCTGGGGGGGAGCATTTACCTCCCTGGTTTCTCGAACGATCGTCACCTCCGAACCCGCCGTCAGGAGTGGCTTATTTACCGCCGGGGACTTTGTGGCGCCTGGAGGGAAACGATGAATCAGCTTGCGTGGCCCTGGTCGGGTGCACTCTGACTTCCAGTGAAATTTGTCCCGAAGCATCCCCCGCGTTTATTCCTGAGGCGGCCTTTTCTGTCAGGCAGGTTGGGAGAGAAAACTGGCGACGGGAAGTCCGCTCATTCGAAGGCGACGGACTGGTGCAGCCTATGCGGCTTATCGCCGGAGAAACAGTCCATCGCCTCGCCGGCGGTTGGTCCAGTTTTCCTCCTCACAAACACGACCTCTGCGGCGACGATGGCGAGCGTGCCCTGGAGGAATTTTATTATTATCGCTGCTTCCCGCCATCATCGTTTGGAGTTCAACTGGTTTACCGGGACGACTGTGAAAGTGCGTTCATGGTGCGCGACGGTGATTGCGTCGTTATCGACCGGGGGTACCATCCGGTAGTCGCGGCTCCGGGTACCATTCTCTATTACCTCTGGGCTTTGGCAGGGGGCGAACGGGTGCTTGGAACGAGCGTCGACCCGGATTTTCTGGATGTAACGTAGGGGAAGCAATGGGAAAATTGCCACTGGTTTGCTTTGATGTGGAAGTAGGGGCGGCTGTCGGATACGGGCATCTTTCCCGGAGTCTCGGACTGGCAGAGAATATCCTCACGCGTTTCCCCGGCTGTGCAGTGTGGTTTTGTGGTGTGATGGACCGGGCTGCCGGGGAGATGGTACGCAAGAGGTTACCCGGCGTATGTCTCGGCGCCGACGGGACCATTCCTCCAGGTTCCGAGCCGGGAGATTGTGCAGTAACCTTCGTGGACCGGAGATATAGCCCGGTGACTGTTGTTCGGAACCATCGTGAGTCCGGCCGCCGGGTAGTAACGGTAGAAGACCTGGGCACCGGCCGCGCGGAAGCCGATATCGTGGTAGATCCCAATATGTCTCCGTCGGTTCACCAGCGTATCTGCCGCCTGCAGGGAGGCGCCCCCGCCCGGGCTCTTCTCGGTCCCGACTATGTTCTTCTCGATCCTCGTCTGCATGAAGCCAGAAGCAGCGTTCACGCGCCGTCGGGCCGGGCAAACAGAGTGCTCCTCTCCTTCGGCGGTGCCGACCCGGATGGAGTAACCGAACGTGTCATATCTTTGCTTCAGCCGGTGGCCTCGAATATTTCTTTCACCGTGGTCGCCGGTCCGCTTGTTTCCAGCGCCAGATACCGCTCGTTGGTCCGCACCGCCGGGCAGATGACGGTACTACGCGCACCTTGCGCTTTGTGGAAGGTGATGTCTCAACACGATATCCTGGTTACGATGCCGGGAGTTACGCTCTGGGAAGCCGCCTGCCTGGGGGTGCCTACCCTGGTCACCTGGACCCGTCCGCATCAGCGGAGAATGGCCCGGACATTTCATTCACGTGGCTGGACAGTCAACCTGGGACAGGCTGAAAAACTGTCTTCAACGGGGTTGTGTGAAAATCTCATGTGGTTTGCATCTTCTCCAAAAACCAGGAGCAACCAGCATTTCAGCAGTCGCAGAGCAGTGGATGGCCGGGGCCAGGACCGGTTGATAGAAATGATCTTCGGAGGTACCCTGTAACGGTGAATTTGGAAGGAAATCTTAAGAATGCCAAAGCGTTCTTCCCTCGATCGTATCGAGCAAGCGAGAAGAAAAGTTAAAGTTTTGCTGGAAGTTGCCGATACATTGATTGAAAGCCTGGAAAAGGAGGACTGGGATACGGTGGTCAGGGAGCTGAAGCGAAGAGAACAGGTGTTCGGTCATTTGAGGAAGCTGGAAGGAAGTCTCGCATCCGTTAATACAGAACATCACAATGATCTCGATGGTGTACTCCCGTTGCTGATTGCCGAGATGGGTGAACTGGCCGGCAAGGAGAAAGTGGTTCAGACAAAACTCCATTCGGCCCTGGGACTGATCCAGTCCGAGCTCAGCGATGTGCGCAAATCCATCCGGCTTGACGCGGCCTACAGTTCGTTCAAACCATGGAATCCCAGATACTTCGATCACAAGGTGAAATAATAATATAGTACAACGGAGGGAAGGTGCAGTAAGGATGCTGTCAACACCAAACATCACTTCTCAACTCGGAGATCATCAAATTCAGGGGCTTCATCACCCGCGGCCCTCGTCAAAAGGAAAAGAACAGGAAGTCGCCGGGAAGTTCAGCCGGGAAGACTCGGTGGAGGTTTCCCACGAGGGTATCAGCCGTCTCAGGCAGCGCAAGTCCAATGAAATCGCCGCTCAGAATCTTCTGGCAGCCGGGAGCAGCTTTGGTGGATACGAAGAAGCCTTAAGTCTTATCACAGGTTTTGACCAGAAATACGCAGAGATCTAACCAGCCCATTCTTCCTTGGGATCTCGCTGCATGAGGTCTCTGACTCCATCCTTGAAAGACATACCTTCGAACAATAGGCGGAATACCGCTTCTGTAATAGGCATTTCCAGCTCTTCCAGCAGAGACAGACTTCTTACCGACCTGGTTGTTCCTACTCCTTCGGCCACTGTTTTCGTAGTTGCCAGAATCTCGTCAAGCTGTTCCCCCTGGGCCAGACGTTCACCCAGTGCCCTGTTGCGGCTGTGAGGGCTGAAACAGGTTGCGACCATGTCTCCCAGTCCTGAAAGGCCGAAGAATGTCTGTGTTCTGGCTCCCAGGAAGTTACCAAGCCGAATCATCTCGACCAGTCCACGTGAAATAAGGGCGGCTTTGGCGTTGACTCCATAGCCGAGACCGTCACTCATTCCGGCACCGATGGCCATGACATTCTTGAGTGCCCCGCCCAATTCGACTCCTTTGACGTCTTCGGTCACGTATACCCGGAAATAGGGAGCCATAAATGCCTGCAGCACCCGTTGGGCCACGTCCAGTTGCCTGGCGGCCACCACGGTGGTTGACGGGATCTTACGGCTGACTTCAAAAGCCAGGTTCGGCCCGGACAGAACGGCCAGCGGCTGGCTCGGTCCCAGGGAAAGCTTCCTGGCAATAACTTCTGACATGGTCTCGAATGTCTCGCTTCTCAGGCCCTTGACCACCGATACAAAACAGGCCTGGCCGGGAATTATTCCTGACATATCTTCTAAAACATTTTCCACATACTTTGAGGGAACCGCGATAATTACCAGTGAGGCATTGTGCAGCGCTGTTTGAAGATCGGTGGTTATCCTTATAGACTTCGGCATGGCCACATCGGGCAGGTAAACGGTATTTTCTTGTTTGGATTCGATGTCGTGCTTAACGCTTTCTTCCACGGTCCACATTGTGACCGTACAACCGTTATCCGCCAGAATAATGGAAAGCGTTGTTCCCCATCCTCCTGCTCCAATGACTGCAACTCTTTCGGTTTTCACGGGTTATCAACCTTTCTTCCCAGGCGCGGCTCTTCACCCTTCATGAGCCGTACCAGGTTTGAGCGATGGCGAATCACGATCAATAGCGCCATGCAGACGCTTATGATTCCCAGGATCAGGCGTTCCTCCGGGGGGCACAACCAGAAAATCATCGGCGGAAGCACCAGTGAGGCTGTCATGGAAGCGACAGATACGAATCTGGTTGCCGCCAGGACGAGAATGAAAACTGCCAGTGCTATCAGGGTTGGAACCGGGGCCAGTGTCAGGAAGACACCGCACGAAGTGGCGACCCCTTTCCCTCCCTTGAATTTCAAAAAAAGGCTCCAGTTATGTCCGGCGATGGCGACGATCCCAGCCACTATCTTGATGGTTACAACAAATATAAGTGGATCTACAGAGGAAATCCCCGTTGTTTGTCCCGCCACTCTGCCGGCCAGATAAACAGCTCCTGCTCCTTTTACCATGTCGATCAACAACGCTATGACTCCGGGGACCGTTCCCAGGGCCCGTAGCGTGTTGGTCGCGCCGATGTTTCCGCTTCCGATGGTCCTGATATCTTTTTTGTAAAAAGCGCGACCGATCCAAAATCCGGTGGGAATTGAGCCCATACAGTAGGACGCTGCCAAAACCAGCGCCAATTTGATATATTCGGCCACCGGACTTTCCTCACCTTCACGATAAATCAGAAAACTGCAGTTATTGTAATACAGAAGTACCGCGACGTGCTAGCAAGTTTATTTCTCGAGTTACCGCTGCAGGCATGCTTGTGGAAAAAGCGGGCTTATACAAGCTCCGCCAGGCGCTGGTGTATTTTCACCATGGCCAGCGTATCCTGCTCACAGTACCGCAGGAGGCAGTCCTGGATATGAGTAATTTTCCTGCTGTCAAAATGTCCCTGCGCCAGCATGGCGAAAACAGACAGAGCAGAATCGCCGTCGGGAATTTCAAAGTCGTCATAGCTCATCTCAGGAACCATTACCGGCAGCACTTTTTTCAGCGATGCGCGTCCGTGAAATCCCGGGTGGTAATAATTTTTCTCCAGAATCCTTTTCAGGTCGACCAGCCGTCGGGTCAGATCCATCAAGTCTCGAGAAAGATCGGGGAACTGGTCGGCCAACTGGGTTATGATCCGCTTTTCGTAATTGGAGTACATGAAAATATCTCCGGAGGTGCCGAGGTCCTGGATGAGCTGTACTGCCAGTTCTTTGCGGCAGTCCCTGGCAGGGTCGGCCAGGTATTCCAGGTGTCCGGTAATATGTCCAGGTTGGGAACAGATGTGGATGGAAAATTGTGTTGGCACTACCTCATGAGGCTGTAAATCCTGATAGAGAGGTATTGCGGTGTTGATGGCTTCGAAGTCCAGATAATGAACTGGCCAGACAATAGCGTCAAGCTCTGATTTGAGGTTGGGGCCGATGTATGGCTCACCGCTGAGGACCGTCTGCCGTGCGATGGTTTGTGGTCTAGTCAGGGGAAATGTACCGGGGATATCCTCGATTCGCATAAACCCGGAAGTGTGCAACCGCGAAAACTTGCTGGCGCTAATGCGAGGCAGGTCGGTAATGGGATTGGGAACCACGTGTTTTATACAGTCATGGTAAGCCAGGCATTTCCGGCATGTCAGCATCAGGGCCGGTTCGGGTTTCTCAGCCCGGGTAAGTACAGCGTCCACGGCGGGCCGGCACCCGGCTAAATCTCCTGCTCTGGCCAGGACTGAGGCAGTGTGCGGTATTTCCCTGAACAGGCGGCTGTTATCCATTCCGCGACGGAAATCACGTGAGATCAGAAGAAGCGAGACCGAGGAGATATTGATTCCGTTAGCCATCAGTACCATGGCGGTATAGGCCATGTCGTCGATATACCGATCGCTATCTTCCAGTGCAGACTTGACCTCGATGAGATGCCATCCGTGGCCTGTCCTGTGCAAAATGTCCGCCCTGACGGCACAACGGTCGAAGAGGAAAGCTCCTTCAAAAATCGCCGGTACATCGGCAGTTGCCACCAGGTGTTCGGTGACCAACAGCGCTTCGGGAAACGATTCCTGGTCAACCAGTGCTCCGCCCGGAAAGAGGGTTTGAGCTCTCTGCCCAATGTCGTGTCCCTGCTGGCACCGGAACTGTTCTCCCAGTGATGGAGTGCGATGGAGAAAACCATTGGCGGTCAACCAACCCAGTGTGGGACAGATTAACGTATTAAGGAAGATAGACTTGGTTATACGAAGCATACGTGTATTATATCATTACTTTTCGAATTAGCATTCTGTAAGCGAGCGTTTTGCAGAGTAAAAGCAAGGCAAAGAGTTGGGATGATCATCCGTGTCGCCTAAGCGGTAATTGATGCCGTAAGCGGTAATCGATACCGATGGAGTTGTATTGACAAAACCTGCCATCTGAAGTACAACGTGAGTGTTATGAACTGTATGCATGACCGTCCCATTGTCATTATTGGCGGTATGGCCGCAGGAATGCGTGCGGCCCTGGCTGCACGCCGCGGCGGCTGCCGTTCAGTGACTGTAATCGAGGCCGGCAGCCGTGTGGCGTACTGCCTGTGTTCCCTGCCGTATTATATAGCCGGCGAGCTTGGGGAACAGGAGTTGTTTCAAACCTCTGCAGAAGAAATCGAACAAAAATACGGGATAACAATCTTACTTGGGCACCGGGTTACTGAATGCGGCCGCCGGACGGTAAAAGGAGTCAGGGGAGCGGATGGCAAAGTGTTTTCCATTCCCTACGACACCCTGGTGCTGGCGACGGGTGCGGAACCCGATACTCCCGCTATTGAAGGACTGTCCCGTGTACCGTTTTATTCCATCCGGGGACTCGGGGCAGCAGGGACGTTGAGAAAATCCCTGTCCGCATCTCCCGGCAGTACCGTGGCCGTAATCGGTGGAGGATATATCGGCTGCGAGCTGAGCGCCGCTTTGCGCCGCGCCGGGCACCCGGTATGCCTGTTGGAACGTGAACCTCAAATACTCCCGGGTTTTAACGACACTGTTGCTTTGCTGGTTGCAGAAGAACTTCGGCGGAATGATATCGATGTTTTGTGCGGTGCGCCGGTTCGTGAAGCCCGCTTGGCGGGAACGTCGGTGGAGCTTCTCACCGATACCAGGGACGTGAGGGCAGACTTTCTGGTCACTGTAACCGGGGTTCGCCCGCGAACGGAGTTGGCTGAGCAGCTCGAGCTGCGCCGGGCCGATTCCGGGGCGGTATGGGTTGATGACCGGCAGCAAACGAGCGTACGCAACGTTTATGCAGCAGGGGACTGCGTGGTAAATCGAAACGCTATAACCGCTAAAGAATCATATTTTCCCTCGGGAGTGTCGGCGATACGGCAGGGTCGCTGCGCCGGGCTGAACGCCGCCGGACGCTTTGCCAGGTACAGCGGAACCATGAGATCTCAGGTGCTGCGGATTTTTGACCTGGAAATCGGGAAAATCGGTTTTAACGGCCGTGAAGCAGAAGAGCACGTGGGGCATTCGGTTTCTGCCCGGGTGGAGACCGCGGGCTACCCGGGAGTGCGTGATACTACCGTAGGGGTTGTGGTTGAGCTGACTGTTGAAGCTGCCGGGGGCCGACTGCTGGGAATGCAGTTGGCGGGCCGCGCGGCCGTGGCTAAAAAAATAGACGTAATCGCCGCCGCCATCGCTTCCGGAATGCGCCTGGACTGCTTTCTCGACCTGGAATTGGGATACGCTCCTCATATCGCTCCGGCACTGGACCCGCTTATGGAAGCCGCCTACCGGTTGAAAAACAACTTGACAAAAATGCTTGACAGTAAAACGAGGGATGCCCTATAATGAAAGTGCAAGGATACTCGTGCCTCAGCAGCACATTAACAAATAAATATGGGTATACATGCCTGAATTCGAAATAGAAGAGCCCACAAGACTGTTGTCAGTTTTGTGGGCTTTTTAGGTAAGTTAACCCGAATAATTCATGGATATTCTTCGCGAGTCGTAGCAGGATGGTTTGTGAATTATCAGGGTTTAAGAAGTTCAAAGACACCTAGAGAGAGGTGATGGGACATGAGATTCAAGCGGCAGCGCGGTATAGCAATGTTTGTTTCTTTGACGGTCATTATGTTGCTTCTGTTCCTGGGAGGATCTCTCATCTACTTCATGATGGGGGAATACAGGCTGGCGGAAAATTATGTCGACGCCACCAGCGCTCTTTTCCTGGCCGAGTCAGGGGTGGAGCAGGCACTGTACGAATTGAAGTCAGAGCTTGATCCTGGCGGAATTGTCGACCATGGCTGGAAGGAGCACATCCTGTCCGAAAGCACGGGAAAACGGTCCATTGCCACCCTTGGTGAACTGAACACAAAACTGAAGACGGAACTGCCCGGCGGCGAGGTCAAGGATGTCTCCGTCAAGTTCGACCTTCCTGATGAGGATGAGCACGGCAACAAGTACGGCTGGGTGACTATCAAGGCAATAGGAGAGTACAGGGGTGTAAAGCGGGCTGTGGAAATCAGCCGCAAGGCTAACTGTTTCCTGGGAGCGGGCAAGCTCATTCCCGGGTATGGTTACACGCTGTTTCTCAACAAAGGAGCGTATTTCGACCATTACGGAATCGATGCGGATTTCGTGGTGAGGGGAAATAAGATCTACATGGGGCACTCTACCATCGAACTCGGTGATGAGCTGGTCGATGAGCTCGCCTCGTTCTGGGACCTGGGATACGGTATCTGGGGCGGCGGAATCGATCTTACCGGTATTACCGGTGTGCTTGAAGGTGAAATCTACCGCCGGTACTACAAATTCGATCCTAAAGAAGTGTTTGGTATTCCCCTCATCCCCTGGTGGCGTGAGCTCGGCAAGGACGAAGAGGAATACAGCGACAAAGTAATTCCGGTCAAGATGACCGAGGTTCCCAACCTCTACAGCCACGACGAGTACAAAGAGGTCGCCACCACGATCATCAAGGCCGATGACTGCAAGGAAAGCTACGAGTACGAGGCGTTTTCACTCGGCGGTCAAGATTACAGACAGACCAGGTTCAACAACGTCAAGGGCTTTTACGGATACGGCAATTGGCGGGATCTGAAGCCTAAGTGGTGGCAGTTCTGGAAGAATCCCACCAAGGCTGACGCCACCAGGAAAGAAGACTGCATCCAACTCAACGGTGTGACATACGTCGATGGCGATGTGTATCTCGAAGGGTTTTACACCGGGTACGGGGTAATCGTCGCTACCGGCGACATCTATGTTGGCGGCGACCTGATGAAATACGGCGGCACGGACGAAGTGCGCGACAGCTCCGCCCTGACGCTGATTGCCCTGGGCAATAAAGAGGGCCGCGGCGGCGAGGTCATCGTGAAACCCCACCACGACAAAGAGTGGTGCCGTTATCCAATTTATACCAGGGATCTCACGCCTTTTGTAGAAGCCACGGTCTATTCCAAAGAGGGATATCAGCAGGATGAGGAATCCGTCTTTTCCGGTTTCATCAATTACACCCAGAACGGCGGTATGGTGCTGGAGGAGATGGACCGGAAAGATATGACCAACGATGTCGCCATCAATGAGGACACGGCGGCCAACAAGCTGCATGAAAGCTACAATGGGCGGGGTCCCCTCGAGACTGTGATGATGTTCTTCGATGAAGACATCGTCGCCTGGAGACAGGTCTCCAGTTCAGTGCTTGACTAACTGTTACCGGTGTCTTCACATGGATTTGCCGCAAAGGCCTGCAGGATGGTATAATACTTCTCGTTTAAGACTGAGGTGACAGGAAGCGAGCCCGGCATGCAGAAAAATGTTGTTTATCTTCTTATCGCACTTCTGATTCTCTTTGCCCTGTTTTCTCTGTTCAAGCCACCGGTTAAGGAAGAAGATCCGGAAGTGGCAATCGAGGTGGCGGAAGAAGCAGCGGTTGAAGAGGAACAAGAGGATGAGGGGTCCAGTTTCGGGCGCCTGCTGTCTATACCCGAAGACAAATTCGTCAGTTTCAACGAGCGGGAGCAGTATCTCAACGCCAAACGGTACCGGGAGATAAAAGAGAAGCAGCACCGCGACATAGCCCAGCGGCGGGAGAAACGCCAGAAAATGATGAACACTCCCGGTGTTCAAAATTTGCGCCGGGGAGTGGACTTGCTTCGTAATGGCCGTGTTGATGGGGCAATCAGCGAGTTTCGCTCGGCTATGACCAGTGGAAAAAAGAATAAGGTCGTTCAGGCTACCGGCTATAGATATCTGGCCATGGCGTATCAAAAAAAGGAAGATGTTCCGCATTACTGTCTGTACATGTACAAGTACCTTTCCCTGGCCGAGGGTTTAACCCCTGATGAGGACGCCCGGGCGACCATTGGTGAGCAGAAAGCCCAGTTCATGAAAGTCATAACTGAAATGCGGAAGAAGGGACATCTCGAATGAATGTGAGAACATCGTTTCATAGCATCTGGAATCGCAGCCTGAGGAAACTTGGGCTCGACCGGCGCAATGCCGGCCTATCTCTGGTAGAGATTCTGGTTGCCGTTACGATATTTTCGCTACTCATCATTCCTGTCATTACCATGTTTAACCAGACCAGCAGGGCCGGAATGCGTACCAAGGAGCAGATGGTGGCAGCTAATCTTGCCCAGGAGAAAATCGAAGAATACCGCTCCATAGGATTTGCCAAGCTGCAAAAGAAGCTCGATAATCTCAGGGAAAATGGCCTGGTATACTATGATAAATCGGAAGCTCCGATTCCGGGTTTCCAGGAATTTTCCCGTCAGACAATCGTGAGTTATTTCCCCGAAATGAATCCGCCCGCCACCAACGCCATGGCTTTCAAGCGGATTAAAGTAACTGTTGAAGTGACCTGGAAGCCGGGCAGGATGGACATGGATAAATCATACAAGTTGTTTACCATCCTGGCCGATAAAACACCCTATCATGGTGTTCAACCGCCATTTTAACCGTAACGGACCGACAGTGGAGGAGGTAGCGTACTGGTGATGCTGTTCAGCAGGAGACGGCGCGGGTATACGTTGGTGGAACTAATTCTCGCCGCGGCGCTGCTTGCTATGGTAATCGGGGTTATCTGGCGTATCTATGTAACTGGCTGGTGGTTTTTCGAGTCGCAGAAGAAGAAAGCGGAGATCCTGCATGATGTTCGCAGGGTACTGCTTTTCTTCGACCGCGATTTGCGCGAAGCACTGGTAGGTGTTACTGGACACAGTTTTCAAATCTCATCCGATCGAATTATTTTCGAACGGCCAACGGCGGCGTATGAAGGGGAAGCAGGCGGTGTAGCTGCGTTTGAAACGGTAACCTACACCTTGACCCGTTCCGGTGAAACCATAAAACTCGTCCGTGAACCGGCGGTGTTCCAGAGTACGGGTGAAACGGTACTGATGCAGACCAAAAAAAGCAAAGCCGGTGATGGCGTCATCACCGTTGGGCTCATTTCCAGCGGCGAGGTCGACGATTTGACCGTGAGAACGGAGTTCAGGGGATACGATGATGGGTACGATCCTTTCGTGGCCGATTCCTTTCCCTCGAACAGTGAGAAAGAGTCGTACCGTCAGAGTCATGTAACGTACACGAGCAGTCAAGTCTATTTTGTCGAATCACGCATGGTTGTCAGGGACAAAAATCAAAAGATAAGCCTGTTTACCACCCGCATATGCCCGCGTACACGCGTCCATCCGAAGTAACGCAAATCTTACTATCTCCTCAATATCCTCTGTCTGGTTAATTCTCCTTATTTTATGGTACTATAATGCTTTTGCGATATAATAATGGTACGCTCCGACTCATATTCCAGCAAACGTGCTTATGGACTATGTGTTCGGGAGCATACGACAATAAAATATGGAGGTAACGACTCATGCTGACACATGAAATCCGACAACTGTGGCTTGATTTTTTTGCGGAGAGAGAGCACGCGCTGCCGCCGCCGGCCAGCCTGGTTCCGGCCAAGGACCCGACACTGCTTTTCACCAGCGCCGGTATGGTCCAGTTCAAGGGCGCGTACCTGGGTACGGAAACATACTCTTACTCCCGTGCCGCCACCTGCCAGCGGTGTTTCCGGACATCCGATCTCGATAACGTTGGTAAAACCGCCCGGCACCATACCTTTTTCGAGATGCTCGGGAATTTTTCGTTTGGTGATTATTTCAAGGAAGAGGCTATAACCTGGGCCTGGGACTACATGACCAGGGTGCTTCCACTTGATCCGGACCGTCTCTATGTTTCTATTTACACTGATGATGATGAAGCGTACCGGTGCTGGAGGGAACTGGTCGGTATTCCCGATGAGCGTATCGTCCGTCTCGGTGAAGACACCAATTTCTGGAAGATGGCCGAAACCGGTCCGTGTGGTCCCTGCTCGGAGATACTCTACGATATGGGGGAGGACTTCGGGTGCCTGCGTCCAGAATGCAGTCCTGCCTGTGAATGCGGCCGTTACCTTGAGTTGTGGAACCTGGTTTTTACGCAGTATGATCGACAGGCCGACGGCTCCCTGGAGCCGCTTCCGAAGAAGAATATCGACACCGGCGCCGGGCTGGAACGTATCGCCTCGGTCCTGCAGGGGGCAAAAACCAATTTCGAAATAGATATCATACGCCCCCTGGTGTTGAAAGCCGCGGAAATCCTGGGTATACGGGAATCAGCGACCACCCATGAGGAGCGGGTGTCTCTGAATGTCATCGCCGATCACATGCGGGCCATGGTTTTCCTTATATTCGACGGTGTTCTTCCTTCAAACGAGGGTCGGGGATACCTGTTGAGGCGTATTCTCCGCCGTGCGTATCGCCGGGGAAGTCTTCATGGAGCGCAGGAACCGTTTCTGTACGGGTTTGTTCACCTGGTGGTAAACCTCATGAAGGATGCATATCCCGATCTCGATTCCCATTCCGGGCACATTGCCCGGGTGGTAAAACTGGAAGAAGAGCGGTTTCAGGAGACGCTCTCGAAAGGACTGGCGCTCCTGGATGAGATTATGGAGTCGGTATCCGAGCAGCGGATAATCTCCGGTGTCGAGGCATTTCGTCTTTTTGACACTTTCGGATTCCCGGTGGAATTGACGGTGGAGGAAGCCGCCCGGAAGGACTGGACGGTTGACATGACAGGCTTCGAAAAAGAGATGGAAGCGCAAAGGGAGCGGAGTCGCTCGGTTCTTCCCGCCTTCGCTGATGAAGAGGGTGACAAGCTTTCGGTTGTTCGGGATATCGCAGCCACGGAATTCACGGGATACACGAGTCTGGTTGATCAGTCAACAATTCTGGCATGTGTGGCCGAGGAGCAGGCGGTTGAGCAGATTCGTACCGGAGACTCCGGGGACATCGCTGTGGTGCTGGACAAAACATCCTTCTATGCCGAATCCGGCGGCCAGGTGGGAGATTGCGGATTCATCGAATCGATCAACGGTTTGTTCGAAGTTGAAAAAGTGTACAAAACCGGGGATGGGCATTACCTGCATTTTGGAAAGGTCACGAGAGGTTCCCTGTCCCGGGGTGACGCGGTGCGCTGCTCGGTAGACCAGCTATCCAGGGCGGCGACCGAGCGGCACCACACCGCCACCCATCTGCTCCAGAAAGCCCTCAGGGAGGTCGTAGGGGACCACGTCCACCAGTCCGGCTCCCTGGTTGGTCCAGGGCGGCTCCGGTTCGATTTTTCACACTACGAGCCGCTGACTCCGGAGCAGATCAGGGAAGTGGAGAAAATGGTCAATGAAAAGATTGTTGAAGCTATTGCTGTGAGCTCGGAGCACACATCGCTTCAGGAAGCAAAAAAACGGGGAATTACTGCTTTGTTCGGGGAAAAGTACACGGAACAGGTCAGGGCTGTTCATGTGGGTGACTTCAGCTCCGAGCTATGTGGCGGGACTCACGTGAACAACTCGGGTGAAATAGGCCTTTTCAAGATCGTCTCCGAATCGAGTATCGCCCAGGGTGTGCGCCGGGTAGAAGCTCTGGCCGGACTGGCGGCCCTCAGCTATGTCCAGGAGCGTGAACAACTTCTCGATGAAGCTTCGCATGAGCTGCGCTGTGGCGCTTCAGATGTCCCCAAAAGGGTTATCCAGCTCAAAAATGAGCTCCAGGAAGCCCGTAAACAAAAGAAAGGGCAGGCGGATAAAGACCTTAAAACCCTGGCTGAGGACCTCCTTAAAAATCCGCATCGTATGGGTGACATAACCCTGTATGGCAAGGTTCTCCATGATCTGGACCAGGCGGCGATGCGGCGGGTGGCCGACTATGTATGCGACGGCAAAAAACAGACCGCCACCTTGCTGGTGAGCGTGGTGGGTGGAAAAGCCTTGCTGGTAGTTAAACGAACGGCTGACATCAAGGCTGTTCATGCAGGGCAGGTGGTTAAAACGATGGCTGCGGTGGTGGGCGGCGGTGGCGGCGGCCGGCCGGATATGGCCCAGGCCGGAGGGCCCCAGGGCGCCATGGCTGCGGACGCGCTAAAAACCGGTTTTGATACGGTTGCCGGTTTTCTAGGGATGGAACTAAAGACATTAGTATGATTTTTGTGTTGATGAAGAACCCGAATTTTTGAGGAAGGAACTAAAGAATTCAATATGATGTTTGGGCCTGACCTGGGCCCATTTTTTCGGAAAGGATCCAAAAGCCTCGACATGATACCTGAAGGGTTCCAGGGGCGGGTGCTGGCTCTTGACGTGGGAGAAAAACGAATCGGCCTGGCTATCAGCGACCCTCTCTGGAGTACAGCCCAACCGCTTGAAACGCTGCCTGTCCTGTCCGTTCAGAATGCTGTTGCTCATCTGGCTAAGCGAATCCGGGAGTACGAGATTTCGCTGATCCTGGTGGGACTTCCCCTCGGTTCGGACGGTGGTGAAACCGATCAGTCCACCCGGGTGCGCACCTTTGCTCAGGCCGCCGTTCAGGGAACCGGCCTTCCGGTCGTGTTCTTTGATGAGAGAGGAACCACCCGTGAAGCCGAGCGGGTTCTTATTCAGGGGGGAGTCCGTCGTAAAAAGCGCCGGAAAAGCAAAGACATGCTCGCCGCAGTCATCATTTTAGAATATTTCTTATACTCTATTTCTATCTAAATCAGTATTCTGGCTTGAAAGCCCACCATTCCTCTGATATAATGCGGCCCAAACCTGGAAAGGGCTGGTATGGTGGTATATTCCTTTCCCAATCGGCTGCAGGTTCGTGGCGGCGGTCGAGTGGAAGGGGAATTGTATCTGCCGGGTGATAAATCCATTACCCACCGCGCAGTGCTCCTGGGGGCGATTTCTTCCGGGGAGTGTGTCGTGGCAAATCCTGCTCCGGGAGATGATTGCGTTCGCAGCCTGACGGCGGTTCAGACAATGGGGATTGAAACCGACCGTTGTAAAGGGTACTGGATTATCCGGGGCCGGGGATTGGATGGTTTACAGGAACCGGCCGATGTTCTCGACCTTGGAAATTCAGGAACGACTGCACGTCTCTTGATGGGATTGCTCTCCGGACAGCCATTTGTTACGGTCATGACCGGTGATGGCTCCTTGAGGAGCAGGCCGATGTCACGGGTGATTGATCCCTTGTCCTCCATGGGAGCCAGGATATGGGCCCGAGATGGAGGGAAACGTCTTCCGGCCGCTATTCAAGGCGGAAGATTAACAGGGATCAGGTACCGTCTTCCTGTCCCCAGCGCCCAGGTCAAATCAGCGTTGCTGCTGGCAGGGCTTTTTGCGGATTCAGTAGTTGAAGTGGAAGAGCCGGTTCCATCTCGGGACCACACGGAGCGAATGCTGCTGGCTATGGGTGCCGAGTTTAAGCGGCGGGAAACGGTTTTGTACCTGAAGCCGGGATCCCCACTTTCAGCACGACGGTTTGAAGTGCCGGGAGACATATCATCTGCCGGTTTCTTTCTGGTGCTGGCTTCACTTCTGCCCGATTCCAGGTTAGAGTTGAAGCGTGCAGGTTTGAATACAACACGGACAGGTATTTTGAATGTCCTTGATCGGATGGGAGCCGATATTACATGCTCTTCCCTTCACGAGGAAGATTGGGAGCCTCGTGGAGACATTGTAGTGAAGACGGCCAACTTGCGTGGCACGATCGTGGAACCGCACGAGGTTCCAAGACTCATCGATGAGGTACCCGTTCTGGCTGTAGCCGCTGCGTTTGCGTCGGGAACCACAGTTTTCCGCGGCGTGGAGGAGCTGAGAGTCAAAGAAACCAATCGGCTGAAAGCAGTGGTGGACGAGCTCTCCCGATTCGGGGTCAAGGTGTTTGAATCCGGGGATGATCTGGTGGTCGAAGGGGGCGGTCCGTACAAGGGATGCCGCTGCAGAACCTTCGGTGATCATCGGATGGGAATGTCACTGGCGGTGATGGGTGCGCTCAGCCGCGGTGAGACCAGTATTGATGATACGGAGTGCATTGGCACATCATTCCCCGGTTTTTCGAAGGAAATGAACAGGGTTCTGACGGATGGAAGTTCCGTCAGGGAGGTATCCTGATCGCATGTGGTTGAAGATTGCCATAGACGGCCCTGCGGGGTCTGGCAAGAGTTCTGTGTCATCGGCTGTGGCCAGAAAGCGTGGTCTCGTTCACATAGATTCGGGATCGTGTTACCGGGCCATATGCTACCGGGCATTGCAGTGGAATGTGAATCTGCTTGACGAAGCGTCGCTGACTCATTTGGCGCACGCTACCGACTTGCAGTTCAGGATAGATCCACTGACCCGGGGATCACGGATTTTCATGGAGGGGGAGGATGTTACACCGGCGGTCAGAAGACCGGAGGTGGAGGCCGAAGTGGCCAAGGTAGCACGTGTTTCCGGTGTTAGAAAACGGGTTGTGGGTATTCTTAAGAATCCCGTCCGGGATATTAACGAGGTAAAGAATGCTGAAGGGATGATCATGGACGGCCGGGACATCGGAAGCGTGGTATGGCCCGATGCTCATTTAAAGATATTCCTCAAGGCATCCCTGAGTGCCCGGGCCCAAAGAAGGTACAAGGAATTTATGGAACGAAGAGTTTCCATTGGTTTCAAGGAACTGGTCAGGCAGATCCAGGAGCGGGACCGTGTGGACCGCGAACGCAAGGATTCTCCTCTGGTGCTGCTGCCCGAGGCTGAGGTAATCGACTCGACTTTCATGAGTATGGAGGAGGTTATTGGCAGAGTTGACGAACTGATCGAGTCCGTCAAGAGCCGGTACTTCAGTGCCAGTACGGTAGCTGTATCCAGAGATTCAAATAGTGAAGGTTATTTTGTGATAGAGGGAGTTGACGAGTGATGGTTACGGGAAACAGTGACAGTGAAAACAATGTGATGGAACAGGTTTCAGAGGAGGAGTCCTCCTCGACCCAAAAGGAGTCCGCCGCGACCCCAAAGGAGTCTGAAAAAGCCCCAAAGGAGTCTGAAAAAGCCCCAAAGGAGTCCGCCGCGACCCCAAAGGAGTCCAGCGCCGCCCAAACGGTGTCTGAAGAAACCCCAAAGGTGCCTGAAGCAGCCCAAAAGGTGTCCGCAGCGACCCAAACGGTGTCTGAAGAGGCAGCACAAGACGTCTCTTCAAGCGAAACCGAAATGGAGAATGACTTTTCTGCTCAAGACGATATCTTTACCCAGTATGTCGAGTCTCTTGGGACAATCGCCCCCGGCAGCCTTGTCGAAGGACAGATTATCAAGATTGACGGCACGGATATTTTTGTAGACATTGGCTACAAGACAGAGGGACGGCTCGACTTGGGTGAGTTTAGAGGTGAAACGGTCAAGGTCGGGGACCCGGTAGACGTGATGGTCGTCAATATGGAAGACCGAAACGGCAATCTGGTCCTTTCAAAGAAAAAAGCCGATCTCAAACGGGCCTGGGATTTGTTGTTCGATGCTTTCAGGAACAGCAAATATGTCCAAGCCAAGGTGATCGAGCGGATAAAAGGCGGCTTGAGGGCCAAATTCAGGGGGCTTTCCTGTTTTATTCCTGCTTCGCAAATATCGCGTCGGCGGGAGGGAAATCTCGACAAGTACATAGAGAAAGAATTGACGTTTAAAGTCATCGAGCTCGACAAGCGTCGGGACAATATCGTTATTTCGCGTCGTGCCTACCTGGAAGAAGAGTACCAGAAAAGGCTCGATTCCATTTTTTACGAACTTCAGGAAGGTGAGGTCAGGGAAGGTGTTGTCAGGAGGATTACCGATTTCGGTGCCTTCGTGGATATCGGCGGTATTGACGGGTTGCTGCATATTACCGACATATCATGGGCCCACATAGGCCATCCGTCGGAAGTGCTGAGAGAAGGACAGAAAATTGACGTGGTCATTTTGACCGCCGACCGGGAAAGTGAAAAGATTTCCCTGGGACTGAAGCAAAAATCGAATGATCCATGGACCGTTGCCGACAACAAGTATCCTCTCGGGGCTGTGGTTCACGGCAAAGTCAAGAAAATAATGAATTATGGCGCTTTCATCGAACTGGAGGAAGGCGTTGAAGGCTTGCTTCACATTTCCGACATGACCTGGGGGGGGCGTCTCGGAACTCCTCGAGACATGCTCGAAGAGAGCGATGAAGTCGATGTCCGCGTATTGAAAATTGACGGGGAGGAGCGGAAGCTTTCCCTGGGGATGAAGCAGACTCGTCCTGATCCGTGGAGAGTGGTTGACAAAAACTACGAAGTTGGATCCCTGGTCAAGGGAAAAGTGAAAAATATAGTCAGTTATGGTGCGTTCATCGAACTGGAGGAAGGCCTGGAAGGTCTGCTTCACATTTCGGATATGAGCTGGACCTCACGTATCAAGCACCCGTCTCAGTGTATTACCGAAGGGTGCGCCGTAGAGGTGAAGATTCTCGATATAGACCAGGAGAATAAACGGATCTCTCTAGGGCTCAAACAGGTCTATCCAGATCCCTGGACAACCATAGACGAAAAATACCGCATCGCTCAGATTTACCACGGCAAGGTCAAGAACGTGGTTACGTTCGGCGCGTTTGTCGAGCTTGAAGAAGACGTCGAAGGCCTGGTTCACATTTCCGACATGTCCTGGTCGGGCAAGGTCGGACATCCTTCAGAAGTCGTTTCTCCCGGGCAGGCCGTTGAGGTCAAAGTCCTCTCAGTCAACAAGGGAGAAAAGAAAATATCGCTGGGTATCAAGCAGCTTTCACCCGACCCGTGGGACACGGTTGATGAGCGGTACACCGAAGGTACCGTCTATACGGGAGTTGTCCAGAATATTACCGGTTTCGGTGCTTTTATCGAACTGGAGGCGGGAATAGAAGGACTCGTTCACGTATCCGACATGTCGTGGGAAAAACCGGTGACTGATCCAACCAAGGTGCTCAAACCGGGTGAAGATATAAAGGTTTGTGTTCTCGACATCAATAAGGAAGACAAACGGATTTCCCTGGGGATAAAGCAGGTATCCGGCGATCCCTGGAAAGAGGTAAAGGACCACCTCTTCCCAGGAGCTGTAGTGTTGGGGCAGGTTGTGAGAATTACCGGTTTCGGTGCTTTTATCAGGGTTGCCCGCGGCATCGAAGGCCTGGTGCATATCTCCCAACTTTCAGATGAGCACGTCGAACATGTGGAGGATGTGCTTTCCGTCGGCGATGAGGTGAAAGTCAAAGTACTGGAGTTCAATCCAGACGATCACCGTCTCCGTCTGTCAGTTAGAGAAGGAGCGGGAGCCGACCTGACTGAGGATATGGTTGTTCCACAGGCGCCTACGGACGGAAGGACCATGATAGGTGATGTAATCGGCGAAAGCCTCATGGAGCGTTTCCAGCAACTCAAGAAAGACGAAGCGGAAAAAGCCCAGGGGGACGATGCTGTTCCAGCCGCTGAAGAACCCGTGGCGGTCGACGAGGCTGTAACGGAAGTCGCCCCAAAGGCTGCTCCTGAAGCAGAGGATGTTCATGAAATAGAGGCCGAAAGTAAACAAGCCGACGAGGTTCAGGCAGAAGTCGTTGATGCAGCAGATGACAGCGAAAAGGAGTGAAACAGGTATGGCTATCAAGGTTGGAATAAATGGATTTGGACGGATCGGACGACTGGTGCTCAGGGCATCGCTCGGTGACAGTGCGCTGGATATTGTAGCGGTTAACGACATTACCGACGCAAAGACGCTGGCTCACTTGTTTAAATACGATTCGGTACATGGAGTATTTTCTGGAACCGTAGAGACTAAGGATGGAGCAATCGTGGTCGACGGCAAAGAGATCAAAGTCTTTGCGGAAAAGGACCCGACCGCTCTTCCCTGGAAAGAGCTTGGTGTGGAAGTAGTGGTGGAGTCAACCGGTATTTTCCGGACCCGGGAAGGTGCCGGTAAGCATATCACCGCTGGCGCCAAAAAGGTAATCATCACCGCTCCGGGGAAAGGTAAAGAGGGCATCGACGCTTCCATCGTAATCGGCATTAACGACAAGGAATACGATCCCGATAAGCATCACATCATGTCGAATGCTTCCTGTACCACTAATTGCCTTGCCCCGGCCATCAAAGTGTTGATGGAGAACTTCGGTATCGTTCGTGGAGTTATGACCACCATTCATTCTTACACCAACGATCAGCGGATACTCGATCTGCCTCATTCGGATCTGCGTCGGGCACGGGCGGCGGCTCTGAATATCATCCCTACCACCACCGGGGCAGCCAAAGCCATCGGTAAAGTAATACCGGCCATGAAAGGGAAACTCGATGGTATAGCAGTGCGGGTTCCCACACCCAATGCTTCACTTGTCGACCTGGTGATTCAGGTTGAGAAAGAAACCACGGTGGAAGAGATCAACGCTGCGTTCAAAGCTGCGGCCGAGGGTGAACTCAAGGGAATTCTCCAGTACTCCGAAGAACCGCTCGTTTCGAGCGACTGTATCGGGAACGATCACTCGAGTATCTACGACTCCCTGGCTACGTCTGTCATAGGCGGAACCTTGGTGAAGATGCTGTGCTGGTATGACAACGAGTGGGGTTATTCGTGTAGAGTACGTGATTTAGTTAAGATCGCAGCTGGTTGAGTTAGTTCTTACTTATAGCAGGAAGTCCGCATCCTTCTCGAGAAGGATGCGGACGCCTGATTGTTTTTATTAGTGAGAGAAGCAAGCTACCTACTCACCTGGTGTAAGGATATATGGATCTTGTAACGAGAAAAATCGACGATATTTTCGTTATCGATGTCGATGGAGAAATCGACAGCGACACGTCAACGGTGTTCAAGCGGTCGTTGAAATATGCCCTGGACCGCGGTGAGAAGTATATCATTATCAATCTGGAGGACGTTAATTTCATCACCAGCGTTGGTATAGGAATACTACTCGATCTTTACAAGAAATTGAAAAACAAGGGCGGAAGGCTCATTCTGGTCAATGTTAAAGAACTGGTGCTGGATATTCTCGGCGTAACCAGACTGGACAGCGTTTTTCATATAATGGAAAGTGAAGAGGCTGCCATTCAGATAATATCCAGCGATAAGTAGTATCCAGCGATACGTAGTATCAAGCGATACGTAGAAAGAAAGGCAGGTGTGGGATACCGATGCCCAAGTTGACCATAAGGGATATTTCAGTTTCAGGAAAGAAGGTCCTGGTGAGAGTAGATTTCAACGTTCCTCTTGACAAGGAGAGGAATGTAACTGACACCAGCCGCATCGAGGCTGCTCTTCCTACTATACGGTTTCTTCTGGAGCATGGTGCAAACGTTGCTCTCGTCTCCCATCTTGGCCGTCCAAAAGGCGAGGTGAAGGAAGAATTGCGGATGGACCCGGTTGCAAGTAAGCTTGCAGAGATGACCGGACTCAAAGTGAAGAAACTCGATGTCTGTACCGGTGAAGAAGTCTGCCAGTCGGTAGATTCTCTGCAGACCGGAGAGGTAGTTTTACTGGAAAATGTCAGGTTTTACCCGGGAGAGAAAAAGAATAATCCCGAGTTCGCAAAAGAACTGTCCGCCGGGTTCGACCTGCATGTAATGGATGCCTTTGGCACCGCTCACCGCGCTCATGCTTCCGTGGCCGGCGTGTCACAGTACATCACCTCCGTGGCCGGGTTCCTGATGGAGAAGGAAATCAAGTATCTGGGCAGTGCGGTGACCGACCCGGAGCATCCATTTGTGGCTATAATCGGTGGGGCCAAGGTGTCGGGGAAACTCGAAGTTTTAGGTAATCTCATCAACAAGGTGGACGTTCTTCTTATCGGCGGCGGTATGGCGTACACATTCCTGAAAGCCCAGGGTCATTCCGTAGGGACATCGCTTCTTGAGGAGGACCTGGTGGACACAGCCAAAGAAGTCATGGCTGCTGCTGCTGAAAAGGGAGTTGCGTTATTACTGCCCGTGGATAATGTCATCGCCGACAAGTTCGATAATGAGGCAAACATCCAGACTGTCGGCAATGATATCCCTGACGGCTGGATGGCTCTTGACATCGGACCGGAGACGGTTTCCGCTTTTCAAAAAGAGATATCCCGTGCCAGGACCGTGGTGTGGAACGGGCCCATGGGATGTTTCGAGATGTCTCGTTTTGCTGCGGGCACGCAAGCGGTGTGCAAGGCCGTGGCTGAAAGCAGTGCTACAAGCATTATTGGCGGAGGGGATTCAGTGGCCGCTGTCAACCGCAGCGGTCTGGCGGACAGCATGACTCATATTTCAACCGGCGGTGGGGCCAGTCTTGAGTTTCTTGAAGGAAAGACGCTTCCTGGAATTGCCGCTCTTAGTGATAATGACAGCGCTGTTTCCCAGAGTTAGAACTGGTCAACAGTGGCTTCGGCTCAGGGCGCAGCCGGACGGGTGAACGTGTCGAAAAGAAATCGTGATAATGAATTTCGAGACATGGTACCAGACAA
>CAYSPT010000002.1:0-4075 GCA_964432985.1 uncultured bacterium | reverse complement strand
TTAGGAGATTAAGGGGTGATCACAGTATGACGAGACGACAGATTATGGCGGGTAACTGGAAGATGCACAAAACACACGAGGAAGCGGCTTCTTTTGCCCGGGAACTGGTTCCTATGGTAGCGGATTACACCAATCTGGAGGTAGTCGTGTGTCCGCCGTTTACGGCGTTGGCTTCCATCGCTTCCGTTTTCAAGGGTTCCACCGTGTCTTTCGGCGGCCAGAACCTTTACTGGGAAGAAAAGGGAGCCTATACAGGGGAAATCGCTCCCGGTATGCTCAAAGCCCTCGGTTGCCGGTATGTCATTGTGGGACATTCCGAACGGAGAAAATATTTTCACGAAACGTATGACCTGGTAAAACGGAAAATCCTGGCTGCTTGCGGTCATGGGCTCATTCCCATTGTTTGTGTGGGTGAGTTTCTCGATGAAAGGGAGGCCGGCCGCACCGAAGAGGTACTGACGGCGCAGGTCCGTGAAGCATTCTCTGGTCTTGAAGCGGAGACAATCACATCCCTGGCGGTGGCCTACGAACCTATCTGGGCCATTGGAACAGGTATAAACGCTTCCGCTGATGATGCCCAGAACGGCTGTGGACTGGTGCGGGCCCGTCTGGCGGAACTGGTAGGCGATGAAGTCGCTGCCGAGGTAAGGATACTCTATGGCGGCAGCGTCAAACCGGCTAATGTCAAAAGCTATTTGAATTGTCCGGATGTTGACGGCGGCCTGGTGGGGGGAGCAAGCCTGGAAGCCGTATCGTTTGCGGAACTGGTAAAGGTCTGGAGCGGAAAAGCCCTGGAGCAGGCGGTTGGTTGATAACAGTGAAAGGTGAGGCACCAAAACAATGACAATTCCCGGTGATATTACGGTCAAGGTAAAGCATGGTAAGTTCCCGTCCAGGGGGTGTAAGTCCCTTTTTGCCTGTATTTTCTCCGACGAATTGCCACCGGGGCCTTTCCCTAAATCAGTGGAACCGCATATTGGCCCCGCCATCCGCCGCCTATATGAAGAGGGTGAGATAAAAGGGGCTTTCAAGGAGTTCACCATCGAGCGGCTTGAGGGTGCGCCGTTTCGGCACCTGATGCTCATCGGGCTTGGCAAGCGGGGGGATTATACCCTGGACAGGATTCGGTCGGTGGCCGCCCGGGCTGCGCGTACTCTCAGACGAATCAATTGCGACCAGATGACCATTGTTCCGGCAACCTTTCCTGATTTTCCTGCACACGATGTGTGCGAAGTAATCATGGAAGGGGTGATCATGGGGCTCTACAAATACCAGAAACACCTCCAGAAACCTCCCGAGAGGAACCGGTTGAGTGAACTGTTCGTCCTGGTCAATTCGGCCAGGGAGGCAGAAGCGGTCAAAGCCGGCCTTCATAAAGGTGAACTGATGGGCCGGGCCACCAATATGGTACGCACCCTGGTAAACACCCCCGGTAATCTGCTTGCTCCGGCAGACCTGGTGGACGTGGCCAGGACGGTTGCCCATCGTGCCGACTTGAAGATAAAAGTCTTTGACGAAAAGGAACTGACGCGCCGGGGCATGAACGGTATCCTGAACGTCGCCAGGGGGAGCGATAAACCACCATTCCTGGTGACGCTCAATTACAACCGGGCCCGGGCGAAAGCCGGTGCCCCGGTCCTTGCGCTGGTAGGCAAGGGAATCACCTTTGACGCGGGAGGCATTTCTCTCAAGCGGCGTCAGGGAATGCAGCGCATGAAGTATGATATGGCTGGCGCCGCGGCCGTACTGGGTGCCATGGAAGTAGTGTCTGCCCTGAAGCTTCCGGTAAACCTGATGGGCGTGATTCCGATCGCTGAGAATCTGCCCGACGGGCAGGCGTACAAGCCGGGCGATGTTGTCAAGATGTACAACGGGCTTTTCGTAGAGGTGGTTGATACTGATGCCGAGGGACGTTTGCTGCTGGCCGACGCACTTCATCACGCCGTCAAGGAAGGAGCGTCAATGCTGGTGGACTGCGCTACCCTGACTGGCGGAGTGATAACGGCCCTGGGGCACATGGCCACGGGAGTGATGGGCCGTCCGACGGCGTATATCCGAAAATTCATTGAAGCCGGAGAGCAGTGTGATGAGAAGTCCTGGAGACTTCCCCTGCTGCCGGAGTATGCCGTGCAGATCAAGAGCCTCATCGCCGACCTGAGAAATGAAGGCGGCCGCCCGGCCAACTCGAGTATCGGCGGTATGTTCCTGCAGAATTTCACCGGTGACCTGCCGTGGGTGCACGCTGACATGGTAGGAACGGCGTGGATAGACGAAAGCTCATTTATGTACTATCACAAGCCATATCTTCCAAAGCGCGGGGCTACCGGGGTGCTGGCCCGTACACTGGTGTCGTTCGTCGAGTTGCTGCAACCATGGTTGACAGGTAAGAACAAATTGTCCTATTTCGATGTGTCGCAGTTGTAAGGTGAAGAATACAGGATGGATTCCTTTGATGTCGTGGTCATCGGCGGCGGTGTGGTCGGTTCGGCTTTCGCCTGGAAGCTTGCCCATTATGATATTCGTACTGCTGTACTGGACAAGGCTTCCGATGTAATTTGCGGTACCAGCGGCCGCAACAGCGGTGTGGTGCACGCTGCCTTCAACCCCCCCGTGGGATCGCTCAAAGCCTTGTTCAATCTGGCGGGAAAGAACATGTTCCCCGCTTATTGCCGATCACTGGGTGTACCGTTTCGCAGAACGGGAAAGCTGGTCGTGGCGCTTGAGCAATCACAGGTGATTGACCTGGAGAACCTTATTCGCCGGGGCCAGGCTAACGGAGTTGACGATCTTGAATTGATATCGGCAGACCAGGCACGGGATTTCATCCCGGGAATCCGTGTGGCTGCTGCCATGCTTTCGCCTTCAAGCGCCATCACTTGTCCGTTCACTCTTACCATTGCCCAGGCTGAATCGGCGGTAAAAGCAGGTGTTGAGTACCGTTTGGGATGCGAAGTCAGTCGTATTCGTCCGCACGGTGGACGCCATCTCCCCGACCGATACACGCTTGAAACATCCAGCGGCCCCGTCCGGACCCGGACAGTGATCAACACCGCCGGCCTGGGAGCTGTTGCCCTGGCCAGGACAGTGGGTGCGAAATTCCCCCGGTATCGTCCTGTGAGGGGAGAGTATCTCGTGCTGGACCGCGAAGCGGACAGGCTTCTTCCCATGCCGCTTTATCCTCTTCCTCCCGCCGGGGGGCGGAGCCTGGGTATCCATCTCACACCGACTGTCGATGGCACGGTGCTGGTGGGACCGAGCGCTGAACCTATCAGGCAGGGAGAAGATACGAGAAGTACCGCAAAAGTGATACGGAAGCTCATGGGGGAGTGTGCAGAGCTACTGCCGAGCATTGATTCCACACCGGTCATTCACTGTTTCTCGGGAGTACGTCCATCATTTGGGTCAGGGAGTGATTTTATCGTTGATTCGCCACCCGGTCTACCGGGCCTGGTTAACCTGCTGGGCATAGAGTCACCGGGTTTGACTGCTGCTCCGGCCCTGGCCCGGGTGGTGGTGGAAGACCTGCTGATAAAGAATGACGCTGTGGGCGTATCATGGAAAAAACAACGTAAAGCTCCTGTCCCCCACAAACCGCTTCCCCGGGTCCGGGACATAAGCCTGAAGAAATGGGAAGCGCTTTGGATGAAGAATCCCGACTATGGTGAGATCGTGTGCCGGTGCGAGAAGGTGACGAGGGCTGAAGTCAAGCACGCGCTGGAAAATCCTCTCGGGGTTCGAAATCTAATGGGTTTGAAAGTCCGCTGCCGGGTGACTGCCGGGCGCTGTCAGGGCGGGTTCTGCCTGCTCAGAGTGGCCGGAGAACTAGAACGCTCCGGCGATGGTGAAGCATCGCAAGCCACATTGAGCGGCACCGGGTCTGAGCTTTTTGTTGGAAAAACAAAAAGCCTGATCAGGGGGGGGCAACGGCGTGAAGGTGACGGAGTATGAAACACATCGAGGTAGACGTTCTGGTTATCGGGGCCGGCCCGGCCGGGCTGGCAGTGGCCTCTGCCGCACGCCTGGCGGGAGCCGACAAGGTTCTCGTAGTGGAACGTCTGCCGTATGCCGGCGGTAT
>CAYSPT010000001.1:191927-235057 GCA_964432985.1 uncultured bacterium | reverse complement strand
GAAAAGTAGTTTTAGCGAGAAGGCTTTCTTGTTTTTTAGTATCCTGCATGTTAAATACTGGTACAATCCACGTTGATACAAAGAACAAGGAGGATTACGTTATGAAGTCTGTTGAGGCAAATCCTGATTTCGTGGCCTTAGAGCATACCATACTCGACTTTTGGAAGAACAACAACTGTTTTGAAAAACTGGTTGAAAAGAACCGAAACGGGGACAACTACCGCTTTATAGACGGGCCGATTACCGCCAACAATCCCATGGGAGTCCATCATGCCTGGGGGCGAAGTCTCAAAGACATTTATCTGAGGTACAAGGCACACAGGGGTTTCAACTGCCACTACCAGAACGGATTCGACTGCCAGGGGCTGTGGGTCGAGGTGGAAGTCGAAAAAGAACTGGGTTTCAACGGGAAACCGGATATCATCACCTACGGGCTGGACCGCTTCAGCCAGGCCTGCAAAGACCGTGTCAGGAAATACTCGAATATTCAAACACAGCAATCGGTCAGGCTGGGCCAGTGGATGGACTGGGACAATTCATATTACACGCACCGGGACTCCAATATACTGGGTATCTGGCACTTTCTCAAGACGTGTCACGAACAAGGTTGGATATACCGCAATTCAGCCCCCCTGCCCTGGTGTACGCGCTGCGGTACCAGCCTCTCGGAGCACGAGATGACCGGCTCTTACAAAGACATGACCCACAGGGCGGTTTTCGTCAGGCTGCCTCTCGTCGGGCGCGAAACCGATATCCTGGTCTGGACCACCACGCCCTGGACGCTACCGGCCAACGTTGCCCTGGCAGTAAATCCACAGCACATCTATTGCCAGGTGGAAATCTCCGGAGATGAACGGCCGGTCATCCTGGGAAAAGAAGTTATCCACCTGCTGGAGGGAAAAACGTACCGGATAGTGAAGGAGTTTCCGGGTAATGAACTGGTAGGACTCGCCTATGCGCCTTTTCTTCCCGAACTCCCGGTCCAGGAACGCCTCGATCACCGGGTGGTTGCATGGGAGGAAGTGGACCCAAGCGAAGGCACGGGGACGGTCCACATCGCGCCGGGGTGCGGGCGGGAGGACTACGAACTGGGGCAAAAGCTCGGTCTGGCCAGCCTTGCTCCGGTGGACGAGCAGGGCGTGTATGTTTCCGGTTACGGATGGCTGGAAGGCATGAATGCCCATGAGGTGGCCGAAGATATCGTCTCCCGCCTTAAGGACAGCGAGCGGTTATTTCACGATTACATGCACCACCACAGCTACCCGGTGTGCTGGCGCTGCAAGGACGAGCTCATTTTCAGGCTGGTCGGCGAGTGGTACATCCGCTGCGACGAGATCCGTCCCAGGATGAAACAGGCCGCCAAGAAGGTCAAATGGCATCCCGATTACATTGGCAAACGAATGGCAGACTGGCTCGACAATATGGGAGACTGGTGTATTTCCCGAAAACGGTTCTGGGGGCTCCCGCTCCCATTCTACCTGTGTCCCGCGTGCGGGAAATTGACTGTTATTGGTTCCCTTGAAGAGCTTAAACAGATGAGCGGTGAGAATGTGGACGACCTTCCCGAGCTTCACCGGCCATGGATCGACTCGATAAGTATAACGTGCCCCGGTTGCTCTGAACGGGTACAGCGGATTCAGGAGGTCGGCGACTGCTGGCTGGATGCGGGAATCGTCCCCTACTCCACCCGTGGGTACTTCGAAGACCGGAACGACTGGGAAAACTGGTATCCGCTTGAGTGGATTTGTGAGATGCGCGAGCAGGTCAGGCTCTGGTTTTATTCCATGTTGTTCATGGGAGTCACACTGCACGACCGCTCTCCGTACGAGCAGGTACTGACCTACGAGCGGGTCGTATCCGAGGATGGAGAGCCATTTTCCAAGACGGGTTTCATGATCCGGTTCGATGAAGCTGCGGAAAAAATGGGTGTCGACACCATGCGGTATTATTTTGCCGGACATAACCCGGCTCACGAGCTGAGGTTCGGGTACGAACTGGGTGACGAAGCACGGCGCCGGCTGCTTTCATTCTGGAACATCTATGTGTTTTTCGTCACTTACGCCAGGCTTGACATGCCCGATTTTGCAGGAATGAAAATCAGGCAGAAGGACCTCATGTATAACGACCGCTGGCTACTGGCACGGTTGTACCGCTTTGCCCAGCGCTGCGAGTCCGCCATGGAGACCTACGACACGGTCACCGTAGTCAAAGAGTTTGACAGTTTCGTAGACGATGTTTCGAACTGGTATGTCCGCGTGAGCCGCCGCCGTTTCTGGAAAATAGGTTCGGACCAGGACAAGAGAATCGCCTACTGGACGCTGTTTCAGGCACTTAAAACCACGACTGTCCTCATGTCTCCCATTACCCCGTTTCTAACCGAGGAGATATGGCAGAACTGCGTGAGGGAACTCGAGGAGGATGTACCTATTTCGGTCCATCACGCCCACTGGCCTGCCCTGGAAAAAAGCTGGGAGAACGAAGAACTGCTCACGGAAGTAGAGACTGTCCGGCACCTGATCTACCTGGCCTTGAAACTCCGCAACCGGGTTAAAGTCAGGGTGCGGCAGCCCCTGGCTGCCCTGTACCTGTGCGGTCAACTGCCGCACATGGAACACCGCGGCGAGGTGGATGCTCTGATAAGACACGAGCTCAACGTCAAAGAGATCATCTACCGCGAAAACGACACCGATTTGAAGCAAGGTTACCTGCAGCTAGATTTTCGCGCCGCCGGTCCAGTACTCAAGAAGAATGTCCACGCGATTAAGACCATTCTGGAGGAGCTTTCCGAAAGTCAGATGAAACACCTGGTAAAACAGCACCGCGCCGGTATGGGTATACACCTTCCCGGTTGGACTGAAGAACTTCCCGGGACGATATTCTCATTAGAATACCGGCCGAAACAAGGAATAGTCATGGAAACAGAAGAAGATCTAGTACTGGCACTGGACACTAATCTGACGGAAGAACTGGCCGGCGAAGGCTGGGTACGGGATATCCTGAGACACACCCAGGTCCTGAGGAAATCAGCCGGGCTGGCGGTGGAAGAACGCATACACCTGACACTGCTGACTTCTTCCGACAGACTCAAGGTCGCCATCCACCAGCACGCCGACTATATCAAAGAAGAAACGCTGGCCGTATCACTGGCAGATGATCTCACGCAGCCGTTGGGGCCAAACGAGGTCACTATCGATCCGGGAACAGATACCATCAAAAAGCCGTTGGGGCCAAACGAGGCCACTATCGATCCGGTAACAGATACCATCAAAAAGCCGCTGGGGAAAAACGAGGTCACCATCGGTCCGGGAACAGTAAGAATCGCCCTGGAAAGAATTTGATGGTCATCCCGGACAATGTAATGGTAAACTTTATATCAATACATTGAAAGGAACAATATCAACAAATGGATTCAATTCAAGAGTTTCTCAAACCTGAGATAGTGTGGTTCCTGGTCGGACTACTGCTGCTGGTATTGGAGTTTTTCATACCGGGACTGATTATTTCTTTTTTCGGAGTAGGAGCGATAATCGTCGCTCTGATCTGTATCCTGGCAGATATATCCATCAACGCGCAGCTGTTGATATTTATCGTTTCCTCGGTTTTGATGCTGCTGTTATTACGCAAATGGTTCACGAACCTCTTCATGGGCTGGAGCAAATCAAAGCAGGCCCCGGACCGGGATGTGGATGATTTTGTTGGTCACCGGGCTCTGGTAATCAAACCAATTGAGCAGAACCTAAAAGGCAAGGTGGAATTCAAGGGCACTAGGTGGGATGCCGTGTCAGACCGGAGCATTCCCGAAGGAGCACCGGTTCAAATCATCAGCAAGGACAGCATTACGTTGAACGTCAAGCCGATTGAAACGGAGGAAGAGGAGTAATGGATAACTACACCCCCATCTACATTGGACTGATCGTCCTGGCCATCATTGTTTTCTTCAAAAGCATCAAGATCGTTCCGCAAAAAGTAGCCTACCTCATCGAACGGCTCGGCAAGTATAACCAGACCCTGGAAGCCGGTTTTCACATACTGATCCCGTTCATTGACAAAGTGGCCTACCGGCACACCCTGAAGGAACAGGCAGTGGATGTTCCTCCTCAGAACTGCATCACCAACGATAACATTCAGGTCGAGGTGGATGGTATCCTGTACATGCAGGTGGTCGATCCCAAGAATGCTTCCTACGGAATAGACAACTATCGTTTCGCCTCCATTCAATTAGCCCAGACCACCATGAGAAGCGTCATGGGCAAGCTCGACCTGGATAGGACTTTCGAAGAGCGTGAGACGATCAACTTTGCCATTGTCGAAGCGGTTGACAAGGCTTCTGATCCCTGGGGAGTCAAGGTGACCCGCTACGAAGTAAAAAACATCGTACCTCCCAAGAGCATCAAGGACGCCATGGAAAAACAGATGCGGGCCGAGCGGGAAAAACGGGCAGTCATCGCCGAATCAGAAGGTGAACGGCAAGCCAAGATCAACCGGGCGGAGGGTGCAAAGCAACAGGCTATTGCACTTTCAGAGGGCGAGATGCAAAAAAGGATAAATGAAGCCGAAGGACGCGCCCAGGAAATACTGAAACTGGCCAACGCCACCGCCAACGGCATCAGGGAGATAGCAAAAGCCATCAATGATGAGGGCGGTCTTAACGCAGTAAATCTCCGCATCGCCGAGCAGTATATCAACGAGTTCGGAAAACTGGCCAAGGAGAACAACACCATCATTATCCCATCTAATCTTGCGGACATCGCCGGAGTTATTAAATCCCTTACAACAGTTGTCAAGGATCAGAAGACCGGATAAGAAGACCAGAAAAACCTGTGGACATGCCATTCGTGGCCGGATAATGGCCGTTCGTGGACGGATTCATTGTCCGCTGATGCGGAAAGCGGATTAACCCGCTTATTTCATGAGTTGATGAGGCAGGCAAGTTTTTGGAATTTACGGGCTAGATACTTATGCTGCAGCCGGTTATGTTGAAGTCTTCGATGCGCACGCAGGGGAAGGCTCCCCACCCGCCAAACTCCGAACCGCAAACCCGTTGGCTGTTGGAGATGGCTGAGACCCTGGAAAATGCCTCCATGATGGGTTCGTTGAACCTGAGATTCTTCAGAGGACGGACGGGAACACCGTTTTCCACCAGGAAGGTGCCACCACGGGTCATGCCCGTGAGCAGCGCCTTGCGTTCGTCCCGGGTGTTTACATACCAGAGACGAGTTACCAGAATACCACGATCGATACCCTTGAGCATGTCCTGCCTCGGTGTATCGCCGGGAGACAGAACCAGGTTGCGGGGATAGGCTCCATCGGGAGTACCGTGAGGAAGAGCGTGACCGGTGGACGCTACACCCGCGCGGGCGGCGGTGCGGCGGTCATAGGTAACGCCGGAAGCCACCCCCTTGTCTATCAGAACCACCTTCTTGCGGGGGACCCCTTCGTAGTCGAACGGAACCCCCAGCAGCAGCGGGTGATAGGTATTGTCATACAACGAGATGTTGGCACCGGTTATCTTTTTTCCAATCTGATCGGTAAAGAAACTCCTGCCTTGCTCCAGGGCCAGTGAGGACAACCCATCATAAGCCAGCAAATGCCACAGAAAAGAAACCGCCATTTCCTCCAGAACCACCGTGTACCGGCCAGCGGGAATCTCGCCGGGCTCCCCGGGAACCATAACCTTGGCCATAGCTTCGTTGAAGCGACTTTCGATATCCAGGCAGTTGAAACTATGGCAATGCTCTTCAGTCCATCCGATCCGGCCGTCGGCAGCCTTCAGCAGCAGGATGATGAACGTGCTCGTCCATTTGTGGTACCTGAACGTTCCGGCCGAGTTGGCATAGGCCAGCATCTGATCACTGGTCACGAACGATCCCGACATGTTCAGGTTGCTGGAGGCGGAGCGTTGAAAGTAATCCTTCAGGATAGTGGATTTCTCTTCCGGCGTGACTTGCATGAGCTTATCATCATAGCTGTTAGCGATGGGCTCGTGCGGTTCGGGCATGGACTTAAGCGGCGGAAGTTCGGGATCGTCTTTCTGAAGACGGGTAATCTCCATGGCATCGTCCACCAGGCGTTTCAGCTCGATCCCGTCGAAGATGTTGCGAGAGGCCACACCGGCCTTGTTTCCCAGAATGGTTTTCACCATGAGCCGGTAATCTTTTTTCAACAGGTTCTGGTGGATCCGATTGTCGGCAAACCGGGTCAGAAACAACTTCCCGCCGGAAAGGACCACTTCGGTACCGTCCGCGGGTGAGAACGCTACCGTCTCGTCCAGAAGCCTCCTGGCCCAGTCCTCTTTGATCATACCAATACCCCAATGTTCACGTTTCTGAACCAAATATAGCTTACTTCTTGGCCCAAACCTATACTCCTATGTCCACGTTTCTGAACCGGGCGTAGCTAACCCCGTGCCCCACCCGGCCCGACTGCCCCGGGCGGCCCTTACCGCAGTTGGCGAACCCCCACAAGTACCAGTCGTCCTCGTTGGCCACCGCGTCGCAGCTCCGCCAGAACTCCGGCGAGATGCCGCTGTAGGTGGGATTCTTGACCATTTTGACGATCTTACCCTTTTCAATCCACCATCCGATCTCGCCGCCGAACTGGAAGTTGAGCCGCTTGTCGTCAATACTCCAGCTGCGGTTGCAGGTCACCAGCAACCCCCGGTCGGTGGACCCGATGATTTCGTCATATGTGTGCTGGCCCGGCACGAGACTGACGTTGACCATCCTGATGAGCGGAATGTTGTTCCAGCCGTCGGCACGCATGGCGCCCATGGAAACCGTTCCCACTTCGGCGGCTGTTTCCCGAGATGTCAAGAACCCGACAAACTGTCCATCCCGGATAATGTCATGACTCCCCGCCGGCACTCCTTCGTCATCCCAGCCCGAGGATCCCAATCCGCCGGGAGTGACCGAGTCGGCCACCACGTTGACAATTTCGGATCCGTAGGTAAACCTGTCCAGCATGTTCGGGTTGAGAAAACTGGTTCCTGCAAAGTCAGCCTCGGTCCCCAGCACGCGATCCAGTTCGATGGGGTGTCCGACGGACTCGTGCACCTGCAGCGCCAGCTGGTTGCCACCCAGGATGAGATCGGCCTTTCCCACCGGAGTAGTATCAGCCTTGATGAGCTGCACCACTTCATCCGCGATCTGTGCGGCGTGCTTCTCCAGGTCCAAACCCGTCACTACCTCGAAACCGCCCTGAGCCCAGTTTCCCCCGAACTGTATCGGATGATTGCGGACCTGGAAATCACCTTCTCCCACCGCTTTGGCGGTTACTCCGGCGGAGGTGTTGTAGGTAGTCTGTTCTACCAGGGTGCCATCTGACGTGGTCAGAATCTTGTGCTCTCGCCAGAACGTCATGGATGATTCGCGGCCGGTGACACCGGACACCGAAGACATAGCGGTATCACAGCGTTGAAGCAGGTCTATTTTCTCCGCCAGAGGTACGTCCCAGGGATCACGTTCGCAGGGGGATTGCCACTCGCCCACTGATTTTGGCACCGCCGCCAGTTCCACCCGCCGGCCGCCGGCCAGGGCTGAAGACCGGGCTATGAGTATGGCGCGGTCGACGGTTTTAGTTACCTTGTCCCCGGTCAAATCGGGATTTCCGGCAAATCCCCAGGCACCGTCCACCAGCACCCTGACCCCCATACCCAGCTCGGAGTGACGGTTAAGTCCCACCACTATTCCGTCCCGCATATTGATGGACTCTGAGACGATACGATGCAGCCTGACATCAGCGTATGAAGCTCCTCTGTCCACAGCCATATCAAGTGCCCAGAGAGCGAGACTTCGCGCAACCACCGTCGTATGCACCTCCGTGCCTGCTCCTCACGAAGCAGCAGGTACGGACCCTCTACGGGAGAAAGATTCCCAGTCGACTGGGACCGTCCACCGAAGACGACCTGTACCCTCTCAGATGTTTGAGCAGCAGATCCTTATTTTCACAACCGTCAAGAAAGGCTTTACGACCCTCCTCGAATCCCATACCATTATATAGGATATCTTCCACCATTTTAAAGGCAAAAGATCGAGAAACCAGATTCTGGGTGTAGGAGTCGGCTATCTGCGTCACCAGCTTGGCGCGGTGGTCGTGAACACAACGCATTCTTGCTGTATAATCCTTTTCGCGGCCGTCTACCAGAATGATATTGAAGTAGCCGCCAACACCGATATTGTGCCTGGAAGCGGTGTTGACCGAGCAGATCAAAGCCATCAGCCCCTCGACCCGGTCGATGGTGCCGCTGCGCTCCGGCAACGACTTGCGGCCCATATATTCAGCCATGAGAAGATCTGTGGCGTCGAGTCCCGAACCTTCCGCCAAAAAGACGAACTGGACCGGTTCACACAGCACCTCGATCAACGACGTGTGAAAGATCCTGAATCCTTCCTGGGGATCGTATCCGGCCAGCAGACCGGCATTGCAGAATACGCCCCGGTTCATCTGGCCACGATTTTTCCAGGTTAGACCCTCCATGATATCCTTCAGGATGTCTTTGTCCTTGATCTCGATCTTGCGCTTGCCGCCCGGTTCTTCCACCGCGTCTACCATGTAGTGCCCGCGGCAATAATCACGGGTGGTGAATCCGTAGTGAGCCGTCAGGTATTCATCCACGTGCCGGTGCTTCATCGCACACTGCTCGTCATAGGCGAGATACGCCAGGTCCCTGATAGTCATAAACTTGTCGGGCGGTTTGCCCAGACGATCCACCGCTGCGGTGTACTCACGCTGAATCGCTTCCCGGATTATCAGCTTGTTCTCGTCGCCCACGCTGGATGATCCCGTGTTGCCATAACAGGCCACCAGGCCGTACCGGTCACGGATTTCATCAGGAACAATGGGCTTTATCTTGTCGGCGGTGCAGATTCTCAGGTCTTCCGGATTCCAGCCGCGAATCTCATCGCACACCATGGCTCCCGAGTAGTGATCGAACCGAATTGCGTTGATGGAAGTCATGGTCAGGCCTCCTCTCCAACAAACCTGATGGGGCGTTTCCCCTGTACCTCCAGGTTATCCAGCTTGTACCCTTCCAGATACAGCCGTAGTCTTTGCTGGTCGGGGACAGCCGCGAAAAGCGCTTTTTCCGCGGACTCCACATCAGCGTCTCCGTAGATGAGACTTTCCACGAGACCGCTTCCTTTCTCCCAGTCGATAGCCCCGGTCTCCATGACCGCTACTATCTCCGACGCCAGAACCCCTGCCTCATAAGGGACCTCCAGGAATCGCCCGGAGTGAGAGTCACCGTTGGCATCCAGATAGATAATGTGAAACGCTCCGCCCACTTCGCTGAAGTACCGCCTGGCGGCCAGACCGGAGCGGATCAGGGCTACCATTCCATCAACCCGGTCATATCCTTCCCGGCGCTCCTTAAGAAGCCTTTTATTGAGAAACTCTGCGAAGCTGATACCAGCTGCGTACTTGCCGCTTCCCACTGACTCAAACCCTCCCGAGGTGTGTGAGATGACACCTTCTTTCGGGTTCACATAGAAACAGGAAAATCCCTTTGAGCGGTCACACCCCAGCAGAACGCCCCGCGCCTCCATCAGATCATTGATGAACGCAACTTTACCCTTGCCGGCCGCGACATCTTTGGCTTCTTTTTTAACCAGGTCCTGCACGATGTCAATGGACTCGCCGTCCCACTTGAAAGAACCCTGGTTGAGATCGTCCGTCCCGAAACCGAAATAGAGACGGAGGACGTTTTCAACACGCCGCTTAAAAGCCTTGTGGACTTCCTTCAGCACAACTGCATTGAGTTGTTTCACCGTTGACGGCAACCCGGTTGGATCCTGTTCTCCCGATTCCTCCAGGCAAGCCGTCAAACGTTTGCGGACCTCGTCGGCCACCTCCACGAAAAAGGTGGGGCTGCCGGCCCCGCCCAGGACCGCTTCCAGCCCGGTCTTTTCCGAAACTTCTTCCGGCACTATCTTGTAAAGGTGATCGGAGAACAAGGTGCGGCGGCGGCGGCGGTGCCAGTACTCCTCATCGCTTAAAATCGCTCCCCGCTTGGGATCGAACTGCAGAGCATTCACTACGGACATTACTTCAGGCTCCTCTCCTGGTTCCATGTTGGGTAACTGGAAACCATGCTGGTGTAAAAGTATTATGTTTTAAAAAGCATTATATTTTTGAGAGCACTATTCTAGCACAACAGTTGCTATATTGGTAGTGCAATGGATGTGATATCATGGCTGCATATTATCGCGTGAGGAGTAGGTGCAGTGAAAAATCGGATTAAAGACGCCATTCAGACGATGAAGGCTGATTACGTGGAAATCCGGATAGAGGAGTACGAAACCACCGGAATCCTGTTCAGGAGCGAGAAACTAGAAAAGCTCACCGAAAACAATTTCGTAGGCGGCAACGTCAGGGTGTTTCACGAGGGAGGCTGGGGATTCTCCTCGTTCAACAACCTGAACAACCTGGAAGACAATGTCAAGCTTGCTTTTCGGATGGCCCGCTGCGTGGCGGCGCAGGAAACCGCTCTGGCCCCGGTCCCCCGGGAAGTGGCCCAACTGAGAATAGACCCAAAAGACAATCCACGTAGAATCCTCCTGTCAAAAAAATTGTCCATGCTCGAGGATTACAATGGGATCATCTTCTCCCACCGCCCGGCGGTGGAAAGCTCCACGGTTAGCTACAGCGATGTGTTCAAGAAAGTGACCATACTGACCTCCGACGGGTGCCTGGTATCTCAGGAAAAAGCCGATTACACCATGAGCGCCAGCGCCCTGGCCAGGCGGTATGACACCATCCAGAAAGCGGTCATGAGTTTCGGGACCGTGAAAGCGGGTGAGATGTTCAAAGACCGGGGAGATAAGGTAGAAGAGATAGTCAAGAGATCGGTGGACATGCTCAGCGCTTCTCCGGTAAAAGGAGGCCGGTACACCGTGGTGCTGGACCCCTACCTGGCCGGTACTTTCATCCACGAGGCCTTCGGGCACCTGAGCGAAGCCGACTCCATATGCAACAATCCCCGGTTATGCGAGGTACTGGCCATGGGGAAGCGGTTCGGTCCTGATTTTTTGAGTATCGGCGACGGCGCAGCCATTCCCGGTCACCGCGGTTCATACCTGTACGACGACGAAGGAGTGCCTTCGAAAAAATCGTATCTCGTCAAAGACGGCGTGCTGACAGGCAGGCTCCACTCCCGTGAAACAGCTCACCGAATGAACGAACCGCCCACCGGGAACGCCCGGGCCATGGACCACCGGTTCTCCCCCATTGTGAGAATGACCAATACCTTCGTGGAGCCGGGAAACACCGACATGGAGGACATGATTTCAGGTATCAAGCTGGGTATCCTGGCCTGCGGTACTACCGGCGGGCAGACTACCCAGGAGATGTTCACATTCAGGGCCCAGCACGGATATATGATCCGAAAGGGCAAAATAGCGGAACCGGTACGCAATGTGATGCTCACGGGCAACGTTTTCGAATCGCTGAAGAACATCGAAGCCGTTGGAGATGAAATTGTATGGAGCGAAGGAGGAGGCTGCGGAAAAGGCGGCCAGTTTCCCCTGCCCCGCTCCAAAGGCTGTCCGGCTCTCATGATACGGGACGTAGTAGTGGGAGGCGTGTGACATGAAAAAGAAAAAAAACATCGAAACAATACCCGGAAGTAATGCCCTCCTGGAAAAGGAGTTTGCCAGAGAAATACTGTATGCCGGGATGGAAGAAGCCGCCAGGGCGTGCCGCTCCGAGCTTGAAATTTTTTATGAAATGCGCGCCCTGGATCATTTTCGCTTCGAACACCGCGATCTAAAGGAGGGGCTTCACAAAGAATCAGAAGGCTGGGGGCTCAGACTTCTGAAGGACGGCCGGATGGGCATCGCCGCCACCACCAAGTCGGGCAGTCTCATGGAATCGCTCCTGCTGGCCCAGGAGATGGCACCGCACGGTCCTACCGTAGCCGGTTCTTTTCTGGCCCCGTCGGGACGCTACCCGGAAGTACAAACCTTCGATCACACCGTATCCAGCCTGGACATGGACGATCTCATCGCGATGGGACAGGAGATCATCGATCGTGTCCTGAGGCGGATTCCCGATGTCACCTTGAAAACAGATGTCTACCGGGTGTTTGAACTAAAAAGCATCCGTAACAACCTGGCCCTGAACGGGCGTTATCTTCAGAGCCTGGTAGCGATATTCGTGTCGGCCAAGAAGGTGCAGGAAGGAGACATCCTTTCCTGCTCCGAAAGCTGCTACAGCTGCCGTTGGGATCCCGACCACATCAAGGAAGTGGCTGATCAGGTGGTAGAGAAAATAGAGTCTGCCAGAACCATAACCCCCATGGAAACCGGAACGTTTCCCGTTATCTTCACCGGATCGGCCCTGGGAACGGTGATTCTTCCCCTGGTGGCGGCCATGAATGGAAAGGCTTTCCTGGAGGGTATCTCCGTACTGCAGAACAAGTTGGAAACCGAAGTGTTCAGCCCGAGCCTGACCCTGGTTGACGATAGTACCGGTAATTACCTGCCGGGCAGTTCTCCCTTCGACGACGAAGGAACACCCTCCCAGCGGACGGTGATGGTGAAAAAAGGCGTGCCCCAGTCGGTGTTGTGCGACCTTGAAACAGCCGCCCGTCTCAAGAGAGTTCCCACGGGTAACGGATACCGACGGAGCCGAAGCGGCGGCACGAGCTTCGCCGTCCAGCCCGCTACCGGCATTAGTAATCTCAACGTGACTCCCGGACGCACGGGTATCGAAGCCATGATTGCCATGGTGGACGACGGGCTGCTGGTCAACCAGGTTATGGGTGCGGGCCGGGGCGACATCCAGAACGGGGATTACTCGGTGAACGTGTACCTGGGCTACCGCATCAAAAATGGAAAAATAATAGGAAGAGTCAAGAACACCATGGTGTCGGGGAATATCCTGCAAGACCTCAGCCGGGTACTGGTAGTGGGAGACAACCCGTTCCAGGTTCGCAGCAACATGTTCTGCCCGGCGCTGCTGGTGGACGGCGTGTCGGTTTCGGCCTGAATACGGTCTTTGGATAAAACCGCCGGATCATTCCGACTTTCGCAGTTCGACAGGTAGGTCAATACAGTCTTTCACCGCCTGGACGATTTCATCCACACCGATGCGGTTCATACAGAAGTCATCGTACTCGCACTCTGGCCTCAAGCAAGGGATGAACGGGCACACGGTATCCGGGACGACGTACCCACCGAGTTGGTACAGGTAGACTTCACGCGGATCCGACGTGCCGAACAGACCAACAACGTTCTTCTCCATAGCCAGCGCCAGGTGCAGCCCCAGGCTGTCGTGACTGACGACAAGGCGGTTGGAGTTGAGCCAGTCCATGTACTCGTAAAGATCAGTCAGCCCCTCCTGCCATGAGACGGTATACCCGCAGTCAAGCAGTTGTTTTTCCAGCTCTTCCCACTTTTCCATGGGCATAGCCTTGGTGGGCCACTTGCTGCCTACCTTGTAATTCAACCCCACATCGTACACCACGTCGGTATCGGGCTTATAGCCCAGGATGCATTTCTGACCTTTCCACTTCACCCCGAGCATCTCGATGAGAATCTTCTGCCACACGTCCTTGTGTTCAGCCGAGTTCTTTTTGCGTTCGATGTAATGAACCATGTCAAGCCCGGTCTCGTAAGCGTGATAGCTCCCGGTCATGCTGTCGAACCTGAAACCGAACTTAACCCAGGCATCAATCATATCCGAGAGAGCGCAGATGCCGGAGACCTTTTCCAGATTCACCAGGACATCGAACTTCTCCCGCATGAGCTGGAACGGAACAAAATCGTTCCATATAAGCACCCTGTCAATGAGACAGTTGTTCTTGATGAGCGGACTGGCTTCCTGGGAAACCAGCCAGGTGATTTGTGACTGAGGATACTTTTCCTTGAGAGCCCAGAGAATCGCCGTGGTTCTCAGTACATCTCCCAGGCTGGGATATATCCCTATCTCGGGGTCAAGTGTTTCCGAATAACCCAGTTTGACCAGCAATATTCTGACACATTGTTCTGTCATTGCTTCATCCCATCTCGGTTATTTCAACACTGGTATGACCAAAAATCTGAAAACGGTTCGTCTTCACCTTGACATCACAGGGATGACAGGTTCCATAATACGTGCATGATCTGAACAGGTCAATCGCTTCTTTAGAGAAAGAACCATCCAGTATGTGAGCGAATGGATCGCGGCCCAGATAAAGGTCGGCGTGGCACCGGTAGATATACCCCCCGGGACCGACAATCAACTCCGTGGTACGGCACCGGCAAGTTTTCAACCGTTCTCCTTTAACCGATCCCGGGTACTTGAATGTACCGTACACCTCATCGTTCCACTCCCCAAGGAACTCTTTGGTTCTGAAATCAAGCCCCAGGTTGACACACGTCTCCATGGTATCCATGATGTGCTTTCTCAGATCCGCATCAGGATAAAGTATTCCATACAGTCCTATCCTGAAACCCGCGTCCTGCAGAAACAGCGTTTTTCTGATCAGATCATCGATTTCATTTTGTCCGGGATGATAGGTAACCCTGATGGATGCGTAGGGAGCATCCCGGTCGAAACGCCAGGGCGGAACCCGCCGGACAAATGTCTCGACGTCGAACATCATATTGGTGAGCAGATCCATTCTGATGTCCGGTTTTACTTCGGTCACAAATCGATAAAATCCATTGATGATGGTTGGTTCGCCTCCCTGAAGCGTCAGGGGCAGATCGTCTCTCAGAACCAGCCTGTCAGCCGCCTTTATCCAGCTCTCGACATCCATGTGCTTGTACGTGGAACCCCGGTACCGGCTTCCTTCATCATGGCGGTTCAGACAGTAGCCGCAGTCCAGGTTGCATCCGAAGGTAAGGAAGAAGGCTACGTAATTATGGTGACCAGCCAATGAAATACAAGGCAGGTGATCGGTATCATCCACGTATTTTCCCCCGTAACGGCGAAGGCCTATTGTTCGATCATGATTCACACTTCTTCATGGTATCACACGAACTCCAGATGGTTACGGTCGGCCTCCAGGAATTCCAGCACCAAGCGGTTGCGAGCATCGGCCACGCAATGATGGTTGCAATGGTGGGCAGGAACAATTTTGAAAAACTTGTCCTTCCCGGCAAGCCAAAAATCTCTGAACCGCATCTTTTTAAGTGACCCGAGCAGTCCCGAAGTCAGGTTGTACGCTTTGTCCTGGCAGGAGTAAACATTCAGATCAGCACCGATTACCGAAAGAATCTGCAGATATGGACACCAGGTGTACGGTTTCTCGAATGTCTCAAGCTGCCAGTGAAAGGCATTATAAACCTGGAAGTGCTCGTCTCCAAGATTCGCAGTGGCCTGATTGACCTGGTCCTGCACCGCCGGGAATATGGGTCGGTGATACTCGTTGTTCTCTCTCCCGCTGTTACTGACAATACAGGGAGAAACTTTGATACTGTCCACCCCGATATCTTTCATGATGGCGGCAACATCATAAATATGATGGTGGTTTTCACGGTCCACCACCAGGCTTACACCCAGTTTGCACGGGCCGCTCAGTTTTTTGAAACGCTCCATGTTGGCCACAACCCTGGTGAACTCACCGGGACAGACATCACGGTACCTGGCGTAGCTTGCATCATCCCAACCGTCGATAGAAACTCTTAACCAGGTGCCGTGCATGGCGAAAAGTTCAGCCAGTTCACCTTCCAGGCGAGATCCGTTAGTGAGTGCGGCAAACTTGATAGGGCTTTCGATCAGCCTTCGGACTGCCTTCGTGAGATGCGGGTAATAGAAAGGATCTCCCCCTCCGCTGAAGGTCACCGCCCCAACGCCCATAGCCACCAGATCGTCCAGGATTTCCAGCATCTTACCACCCGGAATGCTGTCCCGTTCATTCATGTCACACCCGAGTTGGAGATTCGACACCCGGTAGGCGCAATAGCGGCAGTTGTGGGCGCAGACATTGGTAGGTTTGATCCTCACGTGAAGCGGCGGCTTGATATCGACAGAGAATGACGGCAGCGACTCGAGCTTATCGCCGAAATGAAAGATTTTCATACGTGTGTAAAGTAATCTCATGGCACCTTACTCGAAATATATGAATTCGTAATCACCCGAGTAGCCGAATTCATTAAACAGCCACACCCATTCTTCTGGAGTGTAGAATGACTCGCAGGTGAGCGCCCAGCACTGCAGGTTGAAAAGTTCTTCTTCGTTGCGATAGCTCTCTACCACCAGGTACTTGTTATGGGCTACCCGTTCCATCTCCTGCAAGGCTTTTTTCAAATCGTAGATCTTCAAATTGTGTAGTGTGGTCAACGACATCACCAGGTCGATTTCCCTGTCTTCGTAGGGGTAGGAATCCTGCGCCCGGTGAACGAAGAGGCTGCCGGCAACCTCTTCTTTGGCGCTGGATATGGCATAATGCGAGATATCAAATCCGGCCACGGAGACGCCTGAAACCACCCGGGTGAATTCGTACAACAGATACCCCTTGCCACAGCCCACATCGAGAATCCTGGCCCCGTCTTGAAGCGAATAACAAGCAGCGAGTTTTTCCGCCACCGGTCGCCACCGGCCATCGTATCGGTAACCACCGTAGCCGTAGCGCCTTTCCCCGTCCCAGAATTCCCGCCCGTAACGACGGGCCACCTGCATGCACTCCACTTTCTGATCCGTCATCCGGCCTACGTAATCCCTGACCGTCTGGGTATGAAGCCTTGTAACAATATCCAGCTGTTTTCCCATGGATTTACTGCTCCTGTCGTCCCGTGGTTAGAAACTGCTCGATTGAATTGGCAATCTGCAGCGGCTGTAAACCGAAGTATTCCAGCAGATCATTCTGGCAGCCGTACCGGTCCGGGAACCGGTCGGGAATCCCCAGTCGAAGCACCCGCGGAACCTCTTCCATCCTGTCTAGAAGGACTTCTCCTACCGCACTCCCAAAGCCGCCGCCGAGCACGTGCTCTTCCAATGTCACAACCGTCCCCACCTGTCCGGCCTGAAAGACTATCTGCTCCTGGTCAAGCGGCTTAACCGTCGGTACGTGCAGCACCCCGACACCGATACCCTTCCCTTCGAGCATACTGGCGGCTTCAAGCGCCCTGGTTGTCATGATGCCAGTAGTCATAATAATTATTTCTCCCGGCTTCTTAATCTGAATAGCACGGCCGATTTCGAATCCGTTTTCCTCACGGGAAATGATCCTGTCGCCGCCCTTACCCAACCGGATATACAGCGGCCCTGGGGAATCGACGCTCAAAGGCATCAGACGCCGCATTTCATCGGCGTCACAGGGAGCGACTATGCTCATTCCCGGTAAAGAACGAAAAATGGCAATGTCCTCAAAGGCCAGATGGGTCGGTCCCAGAGGAGCATATACGAGTCCGCCGCCGTTGCCGATCAACCGAACCGGAAGTCCGTGCAGGCACAGATCAAGTGCCACCTGCTCGAAACAACGCCGGGTGAGAAACGAAGCGATGGTATTGACATAGGGAATGAATCCTTCCATGGCCAGCCCAGCGGCCAGCCCGATCACATTTCCTTCGGAAATCCCCTCCATGAAAAACCGCTCGGGCATATCCCGCTTGAACTCGTCCAGGGTTCCCGGCCCCAGGTCCGAGCCGATGAACACTATTCTACTGTCTTCGAGAGCCAACCGGTATACCATATCAAGACATGCTCTACGCACAAGCTTTCATCCTTCCAGCTCCCGGTACATTGCTTCGAAAAGATCGGGATTCATCCGCGACTTGTGATGCCACTCGGGATTGTGCTCGGCGAATGAGATGCCTTTTCCTTTTACTGTATGGCATATGACTACCCCTGGCTTATGCGGGCTGAATGGAACATCCGACAGAATCCGACGTAACGCTTCCACGTCGTGTCCGTCGATCTCTCGGACAGCAAAACCGAAGCTCTTCCACTTATCGGCCAGGGGTTCCAGTCCCTGGACTTCCTCCACGGGACCGTAGGATTGAAGCTTATTGTAATCGATCATGGCAATGAGATTGTCGAGACGGTGTTTCGCTGCACACATGGCCGCTTCCCACACCGATCCCTCGTTGATTTCACCGTCCCCCATGACAACGAAAACACGGTAATCTTTGCCTCTGAGACGGCCGGCTAGAGCGAGACCGACTCCGATAGAAAGCCCGTGTCCCAGAGCACCGGTTGAAGCCTCTACTCCGGGAATCCTGCCCCGTTCCGGATGACCACCCAGAATTGATTCGAAATCACAAAACCGGTCAAGCTCTTTAAGTGGGAAAAATCCCTTGTCGGCCAGGATGGCATACAGAGCCAGACATCCATGACCTTTACTCAATATACAGCGGTCACGATCTTCCCAACCGGGACGGAGTGAGTCGAATCTGAGTATGTCGTCATACAGAATACGCAGTATCTCTACCAACGACAAAGCAGACCCGATATGTCCCCGGTCTCCTCCCTCGATCCCCCTGATTATCAGGCGCCTCAAGTACCGTGAACGTTCGTCCAGACCACTGTCTGGCCGCGAGTTGTTTTTTCTATCCGCATCCATAGACCCATTCCTGCCATATACCTGTTCTCACTGCTGCCGCTGCAGACCATTACTCACAGGAGTTACTCCATTTTACACGGTTGGAACGCCCTCTTCAATCCGTTGGAGCAAGCGCCGCGCTTTCACCAGTTGGCGTTTCTGTGTAACTTCGCGGTTGGCATCACCAGCGAAAGCTCGGCGGCGCCACCGATGGGGAAGGAACTCATTCAACAGTATCAAGCACCAGCACAGCAAATACAAAGGATACTGCACCTTTAAACGGCTTGTAAAGTGTTTGTCCCTGTGGAAGATTGACTTTACTTCCTCGACAAAACGCACCTTGAGTCCGGTTGAAAGCTCCATTCCCGGATGAAGCAGAAAATCTGCCACCAATTTGACCGGGTCATCCCATCCGAAGTATTCGAAATCGACAAATACAATTCTGTTGGTTTTCGTCTTGATAGCATTGTGAAATCCGAAATCGGAGGGTGACAGAATTCGGATTTCGGGAGAGACAAATTCATTCAGCGGCAGACCAATTTGTTTGTATTCCCGCGCGAGTGCCTCAGCCAAACGCTCTATCCAGGGAGAAAGGTCCCGAAGGAGAAATTCCCGGAGTTCATCGCTTTCCTCCCCCGCTTTTTTCAGTGGTTTAAATCGACGCTTTACCTGTTTGACCAGTTCACCCGCTGACAGGCATGCTGCAGAAGCCTGCGGCAGGATGATGGATTCCGGCCGGGTGGTCAGTTTTCTGAGATGTTCGATAAAGTCAAGCACAGCATCAATGTCGGTTTCATCTGGATTTTCCACCGGCTCACCATCAATCCACCCGTACAGGGCCAGATTGAGCGAGCGGTCGCAGGCAACCGGACATGGCACCGACCGCACTCCGTTCTTCCATAAAAAGCTCAAACCATTGAACTCAGTACTCATCCGATCGTGTAAATCTTCTGCCTGCAGCAGATATTGTTTTAAGGCAAAGCAGTTGCCGGCGGAACCAGTCACCTTGAACAACCTGCTGTTCCTTCCGCGGGGTATGGGAGATAGGGTTTCTACCGGGACACCAAGCAGCTGCTCGACGGTAGTTTTCAACTGCGACATGGCCCGGGAGGAATTATTCAAGCACATTGGAAATTAAAACCTCTACTTTCCAGTGCCGAGCACATGAGACTGTATATCCGTCCAGTTCGAGAAAATTCTATAAGATCCAGTGGCAGCCGCCACTTCATTCAGATCAGGCCGGGCCGGCAGGTATAGAATTGCTTCAATCTCTGAAGGAAACGTTGGATCGTTAAACACCTCTTCGAGATCATCTATGAAGATATCGCATTTAAGTCTGCGGATACATGCAATTTTGGCCCGACGGCTATCTTCGAAGAAAATCCGTTTGCGATCAAGAACGATCTGGTCTTTCTCTTCAAAGAGCTTCTTGGCCGCCATCCAGTTGAGCGCTGCCTGGCGCAGATCTGTCCCGTCGGGACCCAAGCGTGCGTGGCGGGTTTTATGACTGATAATAAAAACCGGGTGTCCCTGGCGGCGGCAGCCGGCCAGAAAAGGAGAAACACCTTCGATCAACTCCGCTTCATCCATCCTGGGACCATAAGCAAGCGCCTGCAGACACTGCCAATCACGCTCTCCCTGCTCACCCCGTTGCCGCAAGATATCGCGAATCGCCCGTTTGCCGCCGTGGAACGCTTCATCGAGCAGACCCTTCTCTCTGGCAAGTCGGTCAAAGAGACGGTCATACCCGGCCATGGTATTATCAAAGTCGATACCGATGCGCATGGAATCCAGCCTTTTCAGAATCAGATGAAATTCACGTGGGGGGGGTTGTTATCGAGTCTTTCCAGAAACTCATTTACCCTGGCCATCCGGCAATTGATTCTGCACTCATGACCGATCACCAGATCACTTTCACCGTACCTGATATTCTCAGCTCTTTTTGTCCCGTTGAGAATAGATTCAAAACTTGCGTTTGTAATGTTACCGACATTGAATCTCTCGTCATGCAGAAAGATGCTGCATGTAAAAAAATCACCGGTAGATGACACATAGCCCCAGTAAGGCAAAGCACGGCAACCAGAGAATGAGAATTCTTTTGGGGAGTACCCCTGCATGGAATCCCGGCGGAAAATTATATCTGTAGATGTTTTACCGGTGAATGAATCAACAAGATTCTGAATGTGGTTGATCATGTTCTTAGAATAAGAATACTCTTTCTTGGCTATTGTCTGTGGATGGGCTGAAAAGGGTTTCAGACAAAAATAATCCACTCCCAGATCGGCAGACAGTTGTATGGCTTTCTCGATATCGTCAACATTCTCATCTATAACCAGGAATTGAATCCCGATGGTTACATCGAGATCCCGGCGGCGTTTGATTTCGACGGCTTCGGCAATGGAGTTCACTGTCCTGGAAAAAAAATGAGCCTGGATACGATGCACCCTGGAGTATACATCAGCAGATCCCGCATCCACACTGAAGCGTATCCATGTCAGGTCAGGCAGCATTTCGGTCCACAGGTTTGACTTTCCCTCGGTGCCATTGGTAGTGATTGAGACGTCAATTCCCGCTTTCACAGCAATGTTTACGAGCTTCGGCAGGTCCCGATGGAGAAGAGGCTCTCCCTCACCGGCAAACATGATGCTTCGTACGCCCAGACGCCCCATATCTTCCAGACAGGGAATCAAAACGTCGGTATCGAGCCGGTACCGTTGTTCCATGGCAAAATCCAGAGCGCAGTAAATACATTTATGGTTGCAGAATGACACCGGACTTATCTCAATATAGATAGGACAAATCGCTCTGTGGTGTTGCCACTGGACGACACGGTCCAGATGCCACAAAAGCTTGTGGGTATCCATCAGGTATTTATCCATCCTTATGCCTGACTCCCTTCTGGAGGCTCCCACCTGTACCGACTTTCTGCCAATTATACACTCAGCGAATGATCGAGGCAAAAAGATACACTGGATGCATCAAGCATGTTATCGGATTCTTTTCAGATATCCGCTGTGAGAATACCGTGATCGGAACGTTGGGTAAGTGAACCGCCCGGTACCGCTAATGATCTTGAAAAACTCGGTAAGAAGTTCCTTTTTCTCAATCATAAACTTCCGTTTCATTTCTGCCAGAGTTCGCAAATGTGCTCTGGACTCGCGAAAGTAGTTACCGCCGCTGACGGGGAACGGCTTATCCAGAAATATGTTTTCAACAATGTTATCTTCCGCAGTTGCCATGACTTTGAGATACTTTTGAAGTGTCTCATGCAATTCTTTGAGGTTATAGATAGTACCTGCCTCATCTATCAAAGAGTTCAACTGTGCCTTGTTGGAGTACTCGATACATTTCATTCCTTCAAACAAGCGGGTCCTGACAAGGGGAGACCGGTTGATAAAGGGGAGATTATTCGATATCGCATCATGTACCGGACCACCAGCATCAAGGTAATTGAAGCAGTTGTTAATCAGGAGATACAGATGGTTGTTTTCACCATACATCCGCCTTATCTCTTCCGTACCGATATGCCCCTGATAGTAGTGAGGAAATAAAACTTCCCAGCCTTCATCGCCGAACAATAAAACCCGGCGGTCGGTTTCAATCCAATCAATGACCTCGTATTTTAGAAACTGAGACGCATTGTAGAGGATCTGAAACACGATCATGCAATAACTCATTTTTTTTCCTTCACCAATGGCCCTGCTGTTTAATATCAAATCCCTCAGGGAAAGGTACCAGAGTTCGATTTCAGTAAATACCGCTTCGTCGTTGACATTGTCGAGTAGAAATAAGATCAATGGAAGAAAATTCTTAACTCCACGCAAACGTGAATTGGTGAGGATTACTACCGAATATGGTTCTTCTAAAGCACCCCATGATTCTTTCATTTGATAATGTTGAACCATAGGAACATAATTTATACTCTTGTTTTCATGCAGCTTATCCCAATAGGTATTCAATAGCGGTGTTGTAGAAAGACGACTGAAATAGTTGCTATACAATTTACGCAGCATGAGCGCATTAGGAGCCAGTTCCGCTGAATCAATATCTATGCTGACGCATTCTACTCCCATGTACTTGAGGAACGCAGGGATGAAAACATCTTCTTTTTTTAGCATATCCTCAAAAAAATAATAATTAATCAGTACAAATTTCTTAATGCTTTTTTCGTGTACAAGCGTCACCAGATCTCCTACGCTGAACTGATAACCGGTCTCTTCCCATATTCGTTTTTCAAAATTCCATCCACTGGGATAGGTATGGATGAATGCTCTGTTCGGGTATCTGTTTCTGTAATGATCATAAATATTTTTTACTCTCTCTGATTCTTCGAATAAATAGAACAAAATATTGTTATTGGCAGCAGCTTTGCTTTTTTCCTCTCTATTCGAGAGAAACACATAATTGGTACGTTGAACTATCCGCTCGACAAACTCACGTATTTCCCAGAGGTTTTTTTCCAGATCACGGTTACTCTCCAGGCAATGGCCTTGTATGGTGATGCAATCGACCGGCATCGCTTCAAAAACAGGAATCATCGCTTCAAGAGCCCAATACGAAAGAAACGAAGTTAAAGAGGGGGAAATGTTGTACGTCTCAATACATTTTTTGTGGTGCCGCCCACATATGCCCAGAACGATTTCGATATGGTCCGGGCTTCCTGAAAAGGTGATATCAACTATTGAACCGCTCATTAAAAACCTTCCTTATATAGAAAAGAATAAACTGCTTTTTATACAATACAAAATTGTCTTGCCCGTCGATCCACATCCACGCTTTACTATCCCACGAAAACTTGACTTGAGTATCCTTCACCCTGAAAAACTGAACCTGAAGGGGATCATATTATAGCTACAAGAAAATCCTGAGACAACAACTTCTAGGTAAAAGAAGTCTTCCTGCAGTGGATTTCACGAAAGAAGGATGGAGTTTCAAATTCCCAAAAGTCTATAGAAAAGGAATGTCGCTGGTTATCATCTCGGTGGCAGTTACCAGATTATGATCTATCGAAACAGGACTGGTGACACAATAATAATTACCTGTTTTATAGAGGTCACAGACGCAATCGGGCTGGATCTTCCTTATTAATTCTGCTATTCTTGTTTCCGGCATTCCTGGAAAAACGATAATCGATTCAACCTGGACTTTTTTTCGTTCGAGGACATGTTTGATATCCAGGAAATACGGATAAATATCGATTGCAGACGGAAGTCTGATTAAGAAAAGCCATTTACCTCCCTGCCCTTCGATAATGACCCGGGGAGCCTGAACATATGTTCCGGTCGTCCAGTCCGTTTTCATTCCCTTGCTATCTTCATCCGCCCTGGAAATCTCCACCCTGTCTTCTTCACTGATACCGATCAATTCATCGAGGGGAAGATATCCTTCCGCCGCCGAGATATAGTTGACGTTCTGGTGGCAATAAAGGAGCAGGTCATGCATGGCACTCAAATTGTCTTGTCCGGTAAAGAAAAACAGGCGGCCATGAAGGATTTGAAAAGAAAGGTTGAGGGCTGAGAGCAATGGGATGAAATCTTCAACCTGGCGTTCATAGAGGATCATGACAGGATAGAGGGTAACGCGGGCAGTGATCTCATTCTCAAGCGATATCTGCAGAATGCTTGAACCGCAATATCTCTGACAGCAAACGCATCCCTTCTTCAACCAATTCAGAGTTTCGCGGCTGAGCTGGTCCGCAGGGAGGGTTAGATCAATTGAATGCCTCGTTTTCTGTTCAATGTTTCTTCTCTGATTCCAGGAGCACCCGGCCAAGACCCAGAGGTGATATGGTCCCGGTCTAAAAAGGTCATTTTTTCCGGTAGTCGGGCGTTTTTTTACATTCGTTTGGATTTTTTCCAAAGACGACCAGAGAGAATGGTCGGCAACTTTTAGCGCTTCCAGGTTTGCAGCCAGGGCATCCGTTTTATGCTTTGATGTCATGCTCGTTCTCCATAATGCAACTGCTATTATCCTTGCGGGCAAGCATGGACTATCCTGGCCGGGTCATCTCAATCCGGTATTTGGTAACCGAGATAGTCCATTGCCTCAGCACAATAGCGACGGAAACTCGATTTTCGGAAACGAGGCCATTTGTCCCAAATCGCTGCCGGTTCTCTTTCTCCGTAGTTCTTTTTCCCAACCGATGTCCCCTGACGTTGTTTTATCTGATCTTCGTCGAGAGGGAAGTCTCCTCCCAGCCAACGAAGCGTACATCTGAAAACCGATGGATCGTTTGTCAGGGATTCTAGACTTACTGCTCGAAAGCGAGGCAAACTCGTCATTTTTTTTGTAACGAGAGCATTTGACGACCAGTATACGCATACCGCATCGAAAAAGGATAATTTTTTTACATCGTTTCTCACGTTTCGTAAGGTATACGGCCCATGAAAACGGGTTATAAAATCATTGTACCAAAATGAAGTATTATTACGTAACATTATTGATTGTACTACATTAATGCCATTTCTAAACAAAAGCATCGTCTCAGCATTAATATCTTTCAGAATCGGATGGATCGTGCACAGCACTTCGGGGGAAAAATCATTGGTCAAGCAAACGCTCAAGAACCCACTCGTTTGGATTTCTTCCCATAAGCGGCGGTATGATGGCATATCCCTGAAATCTTCCGATTCCAGGAGAAGATCCAGGATCCTGCGTCTTAATGCAAGCGTGGCATGTCCGACCACTGGCTGGAGTTTACCCGTACTGAAAAAACTGTGACTTGTTTCATGATAGCAGCAGATGCCGTGCTCCGGAAAAGCGAAGGCCATGGCAAACCATCCGGTACCGCAATGTCCGGTTCCGGCAACCAGCCGTATTTTTGTTTTGTGTAATGAGGTATGGTCCATGGGAATCAGCCTGACCACCTTGTGTCAAATGATAAAATGTCACATGCCCATATTGACGTTGCCTTCAAATCAAACCGGCGAATCACCTAGCCTCGTGACATAGGTCGGTACCCATTACAGCAGTATCCATTCCGGAATGGACGGCGAAACACCCGATATGTGTCTTGTTATCCAATACAATAATTATTATATCATAAGGCCTGGGAAACTTAGTATTAGTGATGACAAACAATCACAATACTATCCTGTATCAATGGTTTTTAACATCTACTATTAGCCGGCCTGAGATTCCTTTCATATCTGTAAAACGTGCGCTATAGAAAAGCACGCCACCAGGAACAAAGCTCAACCAGGTGGATAAACCGGTTTTCCCAAAACACCTCGACACCTGATTTATCATCAATTTTCCAGCGATTTCAACCACTTATTTCCTTTCTGTTAGTAGCTATAGAATGTACAGACAACTATGTTTCCCTCAGATAACAGGTGGTAATGAAGAAAATCACGATGACCAATGAAATCTTCCTCGAAAGGATGGAGTAAGACGCTGCACAATTCTCTGTGCCATTGAAGGGGGAAACGGTACGATTATGTCCGACTGTGCAGGAGCATTGTCGAGGGATATGATCGGGATGCCGAAGATGGTGGTCCCGATTCGGTGCGGATCTTCGTCAACAAAGAAATTTACGGTCTCATCCAATTCACTGTAAAGCCAGACGGCGGCGATGGAAGTGCCAAATATTCCGATACAAGGAGACCCCGACAAGATCTTTTCAGATTGATTTTTCAGTTTCTCCAACCATCGCAGTGAGGCAGTCACAAAGTCAGGAGTTGACTCCATGTGCTCAATAGATGGTGAGGCCTGTGCACCCGCGATATGCAACCTGGCCAAAACCGTGATTTCTTTCGGTGCGAGATCAGTCGAAACGAAGACATGAGAAAAACCCACCCGATTCAGTAAGCTCAACAATGAATGGATGGAGAAATGAGTGCAATGATCATAAACAACAAGATCGAAAGGATTATCCATCACGTTTGGAACTTCTATCAGCAGAAGTCCTTCATCTTTCAACAGGGTGCGGACAACCTCCAGGAACGGACCTGGATCGTGAATATGCTCAAGACACCCGAAAAGACTGACCATGTCAAATCTCTGGTCGATAGCACTTAATTGGCCGCTATAGAAACCTTCTATAGCCGAACGAGCTAGAACAGCCTTCCGGTACGTATCCTTCAATTCGTATCCATAGAGTGTCCATTGAGGGCGCATCGAGTGGAAATTGTCCAGTAAATGACCTGTCCCGCATCCGATATCAAGGTATCTTCCTTGCTCAGGCACATAAAACTGTTCAAGTAAAACGGAAAGTACCACCAGAGAACGCGGCCGGGCATCTGCAGAATCCTTCGTAAAAACTTTCTGTTCAGCACCACCGCCTTGAAAGTACATTGCATAATTCCGATAGATTTCCTGGCACTTCGAAAGAAAAGCCCTGTCTATCCGCTTTTGAAGCGTACAGCAGCGCCGACACAAGATCAATTCTCCGTGGTCCTTACAAGGTTTGCAATCTGATGAAACATTTTTTAAATTACCATAAGAACCGAAGTAGTGCGTATCATCACACTGACATACGTGACAACTCATTATTGCCTTTCCACATCCTGGAAGCCTGACCTTAACTCAGGTCGCCCTGTTGCATACCCAGTGCCCAGTCCAGGACACGATGAACAGGTGACGGACAGAGATTCAGTTCAGTCTTGATTCTGTTGATATCTAGGGTAGTATTCAAGGGGACATGTTCGATATCAATACCTGATTCTTCAGTTTTCTGAGGTACGACCAGATGCGATGGATACTGTAGCTTTTCAGCAATATACTCTGCCGCCGAAGAATAAGAGATGTCTTTCAGGTTTGAGACGTGCCAGATTCCACTCACGGAACACACAGCAATACGATAGAGTGTTTCTACCGCAAAGTTAACAGAAATGGGAGAAAATACCATATCACTGAACGGCCGTATTATCTTTGCGTTTTGCATACGAGCTTTCCATGTCTCAAACAGAAGGAACGGGGCGGTGAGTATTTTAGAAAAGCGAACAATGGCGTGGTGCCCGGATAGTGCAATCAAATCTTTTTCCAGTTCTGTTTTCTGCTTGCCATATGTTGTTTTCGGACTCCATACAGCGTCAAGCGGGGTGAAAGCAACCGATCCATCAAAAACAGCATTTGTTGATGGATAAATAATTTTTATCCGATTCTCAGTGAGCCACCGGAAAATGGTCATTGGCTGCTGAACATTGATCCTTGTGTTTTCAACCTGATTATCCCGGCCCTGGGATACTGAAGCGTCTCTTACGCAAAAAAAAGCCGTATCAATTTGTTTTTCCCGGATCCAGGAACAAAAACCACCTATGTCAGGATCAGATAATTCAAGGAAAACCGACGAATCGGAAACATCTTTCATATGCCGAGTTGATGTCCAAAAGGGAATCTTATGTAATTGGAAGAGAGAAGCCAGACCTTTTCCTAAACTACTATTGTTTCCGACAATTAATGGTTTCATGGTTAATTTCCTATCCTGTACCATTGTCTGCAAATCAGAGATGAACATCGGACACAGCCTAATTCCCTCACCTACGTGCTATAATATTCTACACCAGGAATTCAACCAAGAGAAAGCCATCTTTGAGACGATTCTCTCGAAAAATAAGCAAAGGGTGAATTAAAAAGTAATGAGCGCCAAATCCCTGTTGTCATATTACCAGGAAAATCGCTTCAATCCGGTACCAATAAACGTTGAAAACGATTTATGCTGGAAGACACATCAGGCCAAGAGAATTAACCTGTACCAGAATCACCTGGGGATTCCATTACCTCTGTTGCGAGAATGCAGCGTACTTGAATTTGGCTGCAACTCCGGAGAAAATGCTCTGGTACTGGCCTCTTTCGGAGCAAACCTTACCCTGGTGGAACCCAATGAGCATGTTTTACCGCGGTTGAGAGAGCTGTTTTCACTGTTTGGTCTTGAGAATCGTATAACAAATCTCATCCATGGCGGTATTGATTCCTACGCATCCGAGGAGCACTTTGATCTGGTTGTTGCCGAGGGTTTTTTGTGCACCGTACCGAACCGTGATTCATTAATATGCAAAATTGTCGGATTACTCAAGCCCGGCGGCCTGGGAATTGTTTCATTTAACGATCGTTTCGGCTCTCTACTGGAAATGACCAGGAAAGCAATCCTCTTCAAAATCTACCAATTAGCCGGTATTGACGATTTATTTCAGGATTCCGCTCTTAAGCTGGCCAAAAATTTGTATGGAGACGATTTTTCTTCCTTAAGCGCATCCAGACCATTTGAAGCCTGGTGGAAGGATATGCTATTGAATCCTTTATTCTCCTCGCCTTATCTTTGGAGTTATCGAGAACTGATTCCCGTTCTGCAAAAATCTGGATGTCTGTTTAAATCTTCATCTCCCCGATGGTCTACCCTCGACCATTTTAGCTGGTATAAAAAAGTGCCGGACAACAGGGCACTTCATACCCGCATATTGAACTACTGGCGTAGATCTATCCCCTATCAGTTGACCGGGATTGCTCCCACCGTCCACCAGGAAAAGGAAGCGTCATTTGAAGTAATCGAATCGATTGCACGTCTGACAAAACATGCTTCCAGTATCGCTGAAAATTACCCGGATGATTGCAACGAGATGGAGTATCCCGAGATGCTAAACTGCTTCCTTGGAGCTAATGATAATCCCGCTATTGGACAATTTAATTCAGAACTTAAACAGCTTTATGAAACAATGCCTTCCTGCACCGCGCGGACATTGATAAAAACCTACCATCAAACACGGAGTGTAAGGTCGCTTTGGGGAACGCCCTACCATTATCTCAGCTTCAGCAAACAGACTGATTAACGGCGGAATTACCGCTTTTTCTTCTGGTGGATGCTTAACCATAGGCTTTCGATGATGCTCTTGTAGAGCTTCTCGATGACCCCCCGCTTGGGCTTCAGCGTTGGAGTCAGTTCCTGCCCCACAACGAACGGCTGGTAAGCCATACGGAAGCTGTTGATCTTCTCGAAGGGTTTTACCCATGACTGGCTGTTTACCAGCCGGTCGATCTCACGGGTGAACAGTTCTCTCACGGGAGGCGCTCCAAAAACATCATCCATACGGTCCTCCTTGAAGAGAATTCCCTTTTTGCCGCAGAATTCCTTCAGGCTGTCGAAATCGGGGACGATTAAAGCGCCCAGGTGCTTCCACTCCTGCCCTATACAAATGGCCTCGGTGATATATTCGCTTTCCTTCAGGGCATCCTCCAGCGGAACCGGGTTGATGTTCTCCCCGTTGGACAGCACGATAATGTCCTTTTCGCGGCCGGTAATCACCAGGTGCCCATCCCGGGTGAGATAGCCGATGTCCCCGGTGTTGAACCATCCGTCGTGATGCAGCACCTTACTCGTCTCTGAAAAATTGCGGTAGTACCCTTTCATGACATTGGGGCCGCGTACGTGAAGCACGCCTTTTTCAAACGGCCCCAGAAGCTTCCCCGACTCCTGATCGACAATCCTGGCTTCGACCGCCTCCAGTACTGGTCCGACGGTGTGCGAAGACGAACCGCCGGGCACCCGGATTGCTATGACCGGACTGGTCTCTGTCAGCCCGTATCCTTCGAGGATATTCACCCCGGCGGCGGCGAAAAAATCGTCTATGTGCCGTGGCAAAGAGCTTCCTCCTGAGATGGCAAAACGTAACCGGCCTCCCAGACGATCCCTGAGTTTTTTAAAAACCGCGCTGTCAGCGAATCGATACAGCGGATATTCCAGAATTTTTAACGGATTGAGCACAAACTTGTGCTTGGAGTAATCAGCCGCCGCTTTCAGGGATAGGGTAACAATGGTCCGCTGAAGACGGTTGCGCTCTCTGACCTTTTTCATAATTCCTTCGTATATTGTTTCCCAGATACGGGGAACCGAAGCCATTATGGTAGGCTGCTGCTCCACCAGGTCCTTTCTCAGTGTACGGAAGGATGAATAGAACGTCTCGGCGCCCACTGATAAACCGATATACTTGGCCATCCGTTCCAGGACATGCCAGGCGGGGAGAATCGAAAGCACCTTGTCATCCGACTTGAAAGGCAGAATATCCACCAGTGCACGAATATTACTGCAGAAATTGCCATGAGTGAGTTCTACGCCCTTGGGAAGCGCAGTGGTACCGGAGGTGTAGATCAGGCTGGCGGTGGTGTTCTCATTCACGGAAGGAAGTACTTTTTCGCTTTTTCTGCCTTTCTCCCGTATCGATCGTATATTGTCGACTCCCTGGATTTCCTCTATGGAAAAAATCATCTCAAGGTTCTCGTGCTCCTGTTTATTTACCATATCCAGAAAGGTAGCATTCTGCACGATAACGGCTTTCGCCTGACTGTGCTCCAGAAGGTAAGTGATCTCATCTTCAGTGGTATTTTCCCCCCTGGGAACATCTATCAGGGCAGCATTGTTCAAGCCCAGACTCAGGCAAATCCAGTCAGCGATGTTATGTGAAAAGAGAGCAACTGCATCTCCCGGGGTCAGTCCCAGTTCGAGAAATCCTCGGCTTAAATCGTTAATTCGGCAGAAAAGTTCGCGGTAGGACTCTGCCTTGAGCTCTTTTCCCTCTTTCCAGCTCAGGGCGGGAGCGTCACCGCGAGATTCGAGGAGAGCTACCAATTCTTGCAAGGTTTTCATACCATGTATTCTACTTCCCGTCATTCAACCTGTCAATATAGACGTTTCAGCCATAGCTTTGTCTCGGAAAAGTTGACAGAGACACATAATAATCTCTACAATATTAGGCACGGAGTCTGACGCAGCTAAGCAGGAAGCCTGGCCTAGCAAGGCACGGAGCCTGGCGTACGACGCCGACAGAGACACAGCAAAATTAGAAATGACAGGGAGCCAGAATCGGTGAAAATACTCGATCTTCTCAAAGAGGCAGTTAAAAAGAAGGCAGCAGATGTTATCTTCTCGCCCGGGGCCCCAGCCATGATGCGCGTTCAGGGAACCCTGGTTCCCTTCGAGCACGACAAGCTCTCGTCGGAGCTGATGGAAAAAATGTTGGCCTCTCTGCTCACCGAAGAGCAGAAACATTTATTCAACGAGCGCAAGCAGGTAAATTTCGCCATATCCATCAAGGGGGCAGGCCGATTCCGGGTCAATGCCTACCGGCAGATGGGGCACACGGCGGCTTCGTTCAGAGCCATCCTCTCTGATATTCCCGAACCGGGAAGTATCGGGATACCGGAACAGATCATACGCTGCGTCGAAGGTGGCGAAGGGCTGGTCATGATTACCGGACCGTCCGGGAGCGGACGGACCACCACGCTGGCTTCCCTGATCGATCACCTCAACAGAACCAGGGCTTGCCACATCATCACCCTGGAGGAACCGGTGGAGTTCATCCATCCCTACAAGAAATGCGTGGTGGACCAACGAGAGATCGGCCGTGACGCACCTTCCTACCTGGAAGCCCTGAAACAGGTCCTGGGACAGAATCCGGATGTGGTTGCGGTGGATAACCTGCCCGACCTTGAAACCATCGCCGCCATATTGAAGGTGGCGGAAAGCGGGCACCTGGTTATTTCGACCTTCGCCACTCGCACGGCAGCTGAAACCATTGACAGGCTGATTGATGTTTTTCCCACCTACCAGCAACAACAGATCAGGACCCAGTTGACCGGATGCCTCAAAGCGGTCATTTCGCAGCAGTTGCTGCCGGCCGTTGACGGTCAAGGATACATTGCCGCCCGGGAAACTCTGCTCATGACACCGGCGGTCAAGAACCTTATCAAGGATGGAAAAACTTACCTGCTGCATGACGCCATCCAAAAAGGCAGCCAGGTCGGGATGATCACTATGGACCAGTCGATCAGCGAGCTGCTTGCCGCAGGAAAGATTTCTCATAACGTGGCCTCAGTCCGAGTGGCCGACCAGGCACTGATCGCCCTACCCCCCGACAGTGAAATTCTCAAGCTGGAGAAATTGCTTTACAACAGTGACATCAATATCAGGAAAAAAGCCGAACTGCAGCTCAAGGACCTGGCCGCGGGGGGAGATAGCGAAGCAAAACGTATTCTCGATGAGTTCAGCCGGTTTTTCATTACCAACATCGAAGAGGACAAGATCGGCTTGAAGTCTCCCAAACGATAGTATTTACGATTTCGTATGCATGAACCTAGCATTTGAGTTAAGACATCGGTCCGGTGCTTTCCAAGCTTATCTGGCAATTTTGTAACTTTACAATAACAAATTTACTAGTACATAATAGATGGTGAAAGTATATGCTTTTTTTTTGGGGTGTAGTGTGCCCATTAAATTAAGCATCGGAAGGACGTGGGACAAGAATGTTTAAAAAGACAGTTTCTTTACTGCTGGTCACAATTCTGCTGGTGACCGCCACCCCGGTTCTGGGAGGAGATCTCGGAGAGTTCGCCAGCAAAGCCGAGAAAATCGCCGGAGAAGCAGGTAAGTTAATCGGGGCGTTCAGCCAGATAATCAATGCTTTTTCAAAGATTTCGGGGGAAACCAACAAGGTCGGCCGCGTTTTCGATCCCAAGATGGACCCCAACTATGTCAAACTCAGGCAGGGTGAAATCGAACGGCAGCGGCAGCGTTACCTGGCAGCCAAGAAAGAATACGATAACTCCGGCTGGTACGAGTTTATCGACAAACCCGCCCGTAAAAAGAGGATGGAAGAAGAGGAACGGAAATGGCGGGACGAGCAAGCCCGCTGGGAGCAAGAGAAATACAAGTTCAAAAAGAAGGTCGCCGACGAAACCAGCAACGTTTCCATCTTCCGCAAGCCGGACCGTAACCAGCAGAAAATGGAGCAGTTCAACCGGTACATGCGCACGGTCATGGCGAACGAAGAGAAGAGGCTCAAAAAAGCTAAGCAGGCATACGAGGACTGCTGGGGTATATGGTTTTTGAAGAAGGCCCGGCTGAAAAAGGAATACGAAGCGGCGCAGAAGCGCTACAACGCGCAACTGGCAAAATTTGAAAAACAGTTGGACGGTGAGGTCCTATCACCCTGGGGATATGTGTCATCATCCGAACTGAATAACCGCGGAGGCAGGACCAAGAAGTACAAAGTGAAAGCCGACGACTGGGCCGGTAAAGCCAGAGAACTGGAGAAAAAGTACCAGAAAAACCGCGGAGCCATCTTCGGCTCCTCCGCTGGTCAGTTCGGCGGGGTGATCATGGGCCCGATGACCGGTCCCGGAACACCTCCCTTCGTTCCCGAAACCATTTCCCACGCCGGGTACTGGACCGGGCATTACGCCGGTCACGGAACGGACAGGAAAGTGGCCCGCAGGAAGGCTTATGTCGAAGGAAAACCGGTGGAGAAAACCAGGGCCAAAACCTATCGGGGCAGAAGCATAGGAATCGACACCAGCGACGATATGTAGTATCCGGATCGCTGGGTCTTCAGCATGAGTTGAACAGTGTAACGGCGGGCGTCACGTTATCGCGTGACGCCCGCCGTTTTTCTGAGCCACAGGAAAATTTCCTCCTGTGTTTTAGTTACTTATCTACATAGTGCCGACGCTGCTACTAAGCGCGTTTGCCAGGTAGAGCAACCGGGGATGAGAGAAAACCCCTACCAGCGCGAACACGCTTCCCCTGGCAGGCATTTCACCCCGCAGCATGGTCAGATAAACCATTTTGTTCGTTCGGGGGCACACCTGCCTGACGGTCTTATCGGTCAATATCGCGAAGCGATTGGTGTGGAAAAAAGCATCCACCATTTGTTCACATTCCTGTCCCGTACACTCGAACAGCCACAGGCACAAACATCGCGCACCCTGTTGATAAAGCACCAGCTTACTACGAACGTTTTGAAACATGAAGGTGACCGACTTTTTATAGGTTAATCCATTAAAAGAAAGATCGGGGATATCCTCGTCATGGGTACCCGATTCATCAATGTCCAGGACCCGGATAAAATCGCTGGAACTGGCCAGTAAAGCGCCGTTTCTGATAAAAGACTGGCTGTTGGCGAAGATAATGGGCGCAACATCACTGGATGGGAACCCGGGCAGGAACAGAAACAATATCACTGCCGCTGCCACTGCCGAGGGAAAGAGACCGTACCACCTGAAAAACGGAAACCTAACGAGCGGCCGCGGAATCCTGACATCACCGGTTTCATCCGGACAGGCTTCTATAGCCCGGTGCAGCCGGCTCTTGAGAGCCCCGGGAGCAACCCAGTGTGAAAATGACTGCTTCACTGTCCGTTTGACCGCCTGCTGCACATGCAATTCCCGCTGGCAATCCCCACATGTTGTAAGGTGCTTTTTAAGCTCTGATCTCACATCCGGAGAGATCTCACCATCCAGATAAGCCGCAATTTCTTCTCCGGAATACTTACACATTGGTCTTGCCACCTCCTTGAAGAGACTTCCATTTATTGATATAGTCACGAACGGTGTGCCTGGCCCGGAAAATCCGTGACCGAACCGTTCCCAGCGGACAGCCCATAACATCCGCTATCTCCTTGTAGCTCATCCCTTCTATATCGCACAGGGTAAGAGCTGTCCGAAACTCCTCGGGAAGTTCGGTCAGAGCTTTTTCCAGTTCCTCGGGAAGGACATCTACCATGACCCGGAATTCCGGATCTTCCAACCCCTGCTTTAACGATTCATCATATGACAAATTTTGTTCGAGAGTTTCGGGAAGATCCACCGTTTTCACCGTGCGGGATTTACGCCTCATTTTGTCTATAAACAGATTTCTCAATATCTTCATAAGCCAGGCCCGGCAGTTAGTGCCAGCGCGGAAGGTGTGAAAGGAGCGAAACGCTGCCAGCATGGTATCCTGCACCAGGTCTTCCGAATCCGCCGGGGTTCCCGCCATGAAGTAAGCGGAACGGTAGAGAGTGTCAACGTGGGGCATGACTTCTTCCATAAAGCGCTCCCTTTTCATTCTTTTTTCTTTGCGAGTCAAGACCGCCCGGGGAGAGTTCACTTCCGTGCTCCAATAACTAATAACGTCATGGGGGAATACCCTAGTTCCACATTTTGAAAAAAAAATGCCATACCCGTGTTTTTTTTAACAAAAGTCTATCGCAAGCAGGGTTTTAATGCAAGAGCACCACCCTGAAGCATTGACAGTCTGCTGGTGCACAGCTTAGAATAATTCATATTTCTCCCGGAAAGGATAAGGCAATACCTATGAATGTTCTGTTCGTTACCCTGGGATGTCCGAAGAACACGGTGGATTCCGAGTATATGGCGCATCTCATCAACAGTCACGGCCATATCCTGGTGGCGTCACCGCAGGAAGCACAAGCCGTAGTAATCAACACGTGCGGATTCATCGAGGATGCCGTGCAGGAATCACTCGAGGTCATCCGGGATTTCGCCGCTCGAAAAGCAGAAGGGATCATTGAAAAACTGGTGGTAACAGGATGCCTGGTACAACGATATGGTGCACAAATACGAGAAAGCATCCCACAGGTCGATCACCTTCTGAATGTTGATGGGCTCGACGCTGTCCTGACGGTGCTGGAAACAGGGAGAAAGGGAATAGTTACCACCAGCAAGCTCACCACTCCGCCGCAGAGCATTGCCGATACATCGCAAGGCAGGAGAGTGGTCTCAACACCTGCACCGACTGCTTATCTCAAACTGTCTGAAGGATGCGACAACCGATGCTCCTACTGTCTCATCCCCGCCTTGAGAGGCTCTTTGAGAAGCCGGGCATCAGAGGAAATTATCGCAGAGGCCTCCTGGCTGCTCGAACGTGGTGTGAAGGAACTGGTGCTGATAGCCCAGGATACCACCGCCTATGGACTCGAGCAGGGAAACCCTGACGCTTTCCCAGAGTTGCTTCAACGCCTGGCCACTATCAATACCGAAGGATGGATACGTATCCTTTACACGCACCCGGCACACATTACCGACCGGATTATCGACACGGTAGCCGCCCATACCTGTATCTGCAATTACCTGGACATTCCATTTCAGCACGTAGACGACCGGATACTGAAGGCCATGAAGCGCAGGGTTACCCGCTCGGATATTGACACCCTGATAACCAGAATCAGAAGCAGGATTCCCGACGTGATACTCCGTACCACCTTTATTCTTGGGTTTCCCGGAGAATCCGAGCAGGAGTTCGGCAGCCTGCTTTCATTCCTGGAACAACACCAGCTCGATCACGCCGGATTCTTTGCCTACTCACCGGAGGAGGGAACTCCCGCCGCCCTAATGCCAGGACAAGTTGCCTCCAATATCGTCCAGGAGCGGCTCCTGCGGGCCTACCACGTGCAAAACGATATTGCTTTTAAGAAAAAACGGAAGTTTATTGGGAAGCGTGATACTGTCCTGGTGGAAGCTTTTGATCCCGATCTTCCCGCCTGGATTGCCCGAAACTGCGCGCAGGCGCCGGATATCGACGGCGTGGTGTATCTGGACTCCTGGAGCGGTCAGACGGGAGAATGGCTCGAAGTAGAATATATCGACGCCGATGCCGTGGACCTGGTAGCCGCAGTGGTGAATACGGCCGAGGCCGGATAACCATGAAAGTCACTGCAGTTAATTTTGGATGCAAAGTGAGCCAGAGTGATGCTGTAGAAGCACTCCGGGCACTGATGGCAAGCGGTAATTTCCAGCTTGCACCGAGTACCGACAAGGCAGATCTCATTCTTGTCTACTGTTGCTGCGTTACCGGCCGGGGAGCCCAGAAAGTCCGCCAGCGGGTACGCAAACTCATCAAGGAGGTCCCCTCTGCCCGCATCATGCTGTGCGGTTGTTACCCCAAAGCATATTCATCTGAGCTTGCTTCCATACCAGGTGTCTCTGGTATCATCCCGGGACACAATCCGGGCACTCTCATGCAACATCTGGGTATTGATGAAGAGGACGATCATTGGATCGAGGACAGCAGCAACACCCTCAGGTTGCCCCCTGGCAGCCAGGGGAACCACCACGGGCTCAGGATGCGTTCCCGGGCTCTTATCAAAATACAGGACGGATGCCCTGGCTCCTGCACCTACTGTATCGTCCGGCACATCAGGGGGGCACCGAGCAGTATGGCTCCCGAAGACGTCGTACAAAGGGTCAGGCACGTGGTTGACTCGGGGTTTCAGGAACTGGTCCTGGTGGGCGTTAATCTGGCCGCTTACGGCTTCGATCTCACGCCACGGTTGACGCTGGCCGGGTTGCTGCAACGCATCACCGAACTCCCGGGCGATTTCAGAATACGGCTCAGCTCGCTGGAACCCCGGTGGATTGGCCGGGAACTGGTTGAAATTATCGCTGGTTCCGATAAAGTATGCTCTCATTTCCACATCCCGCTTCAAAGCGGCGATGATACGGTACTTGCACGTATGGGGCGGGGATACACGGCAGAGGAGTACACCACGTTGATCAGTATGATCAGTACCACTATCGATGCTCCCGGAATCGGTACAGATATCATGGTTGGCTTTTGCAGCGAATCCAGTCAGGCTTTCGATAACACCCGCTCCCTGGTCGAGACGCTGCCGTTTACGTACCTGCACGTCTTCAGGTACTCACCGCGGCCGGGTACACCGGCAGCCAATGAGCGCGATGATATACTCCCATCTCTAAAAAAGGAACGAAGCGCACTGCTGAGAGAAATAGACATCAAGAAACGCCAGCAAGCAGCATGCGCTATGGTTGGAACCAGCAGACAAGCAGTGGTAATCCATGGAACAGAAAATCATTCGTCGCTGAATGACGTCCGATATCTTCTTCTGACGGACAACTATTTCAAATGTCAGGCAACACAGACGGCGCAGTCGCAGTTACCGGCTACAGGTTCACTGGTTACTGTCCGTCTTGACAGTGTGGATGATGTGAATCTCATAGGACATATCCAGGACTGACTTCACCCGTTTATGTTCAATTCCGAGCCGTAGCAGAATGTCTATTGCAGTTTTCGGGCTAAAAGGGGAAACTTTTCCATCAAAGCCCTGACCCGCAGGGTAAGCTCTCCGTCCTTTTCAACTTCTATAACCGAGAGAAACCGGGCAAACTCATCAGCCGGACCACACCTGGTAAACCCTTCTTCTATGGTGGCCAACGCGTCCCAGGCATCGCCCGCGGTAATCAAGACATGAGCCAGATTTACATAACTGGCGGGCTCATCCGGATAGTCCACCAGCAGTTTGGCAAACTCTGCGGCAGCCATTACGTATCTCTGCTCATGGAAATACACTATAGCTTTAAATACCCTGTAATTCCTGCTTTCAGGAGCAAGTTTCGACAAGATGTCGACTTCGCGCCGCAAACCGGCCACATCACCAAGCGTGTTAAAGAGCTGGGCCATTCGAACATGCAGAGAGGCATCATCCGGAATGAGCCGCAGGACCTCTTCGATGGCTTTCACTGCTTCAAGTGGTGTTCTCGTTTCGCTAATGCAGATAGCCCGGCATTTGAGAGCCTCTATGCGTTCTTCACTTTCCAGGTCGGGTATAACATCATTCCACCGCTTGAATGCCTCGTCGTACTCCCGGGCATACTGGTAAGTGCACGCCAGGTGATAGCGGGCGGGAACATCAGCCGGAGACTCCATGAGAATCCGTTGCAGCAAATCGATGTTTCTCTCTATCTTGGCACGCCCGGCCACAACCTCGGGAGTGTACCCGACATGAAACAACCGCACCTCCGTGTGGGCCATCCGTGCGGGGCGACGGCCGGATGGCATGACGAGCTGCTCGTGGATACGTCCCCGGTACCTGAGTCCCGCGTTTTTCTTAAACAAACGCGGCAGGCGGCCTTCAGTTCCGTCCGGGTTGATTATCCTGAGGGTGGTAATGTCATCTTCGTCCCGGGCTATCCAGTTTAATAGTTTTTCACAGTCATCTTCGTGGAGACGCTCATCGGCATCCACAACCAGTATCCAATCTCCCCTGGCATACTCCAGGGAGGTATTGCGGGCAGCAGCAAAATCATCGGACCATGGTATCTCGAAAAGACGGGCGTCATACAACCGGACAATATCCACAGTTCCATCGGTTGAACCGGTATCTACAATAACCAGTTCTCCGGCAACAGGTGCAAGGCTGGTCAGGCACTCACCGAGAAAGGCTTCTTCATCCTTAACTATCATACATACCGATAACACTGAATACACCTCGCTAACCAGAAATCTACAGTAGATATTCAGCTGCGGCGAAGCCAACTGCAATTTCCAGGTAAACCCTCAAATTTCACAAGTAAGCCTGCTACAGCCACAACGGCAACTCATGAAATAGGCGGGTTCATCAACTATACCATTTTGCCATGAAAAAAATCGAGTATACAAAATCCGGCAGGCCTTATTAGACCTGCCGGTATGGACTAGAGGTTATGAAAGTTGCTGCTTTACTGATCTGTTCTATATAAATCAACCCTTGGAGCGGAGGAACGACGGCACATCGAGTTCGTCCGACCGCATGGGAAGTCTGGTCACCTTTTCAAATTCCTTGGGTCGCGACACACCGGACCGAATAGCATCAAATCCCGTTGCAATTACGGTAAGACGGATTTCATCTTCTATCTCGGGATCGATAACCGCACCGAAGATAATCTCGGCGTCATCGTCAGCTGCTTCGGCAACGATTTCGGCAGCCTTGTTTACTTCGTGCAAACCCAGATCCATTCCCCCGGTCACGTTCATAAGAATACCTTTAGCTCCATCGATATTCGATTCCAGCAACGGGCAGCCCACCGCCGCCTGGGCAGCCTGAACGGCGCGGTTTTCACCGGTTCCCTGCCCTATTCCCATAAGAGCGGATCCGGCCGTGGTCATAACGGTGCGGACATCAGCGAAGTCAAGATTGATGAGCCCGGGAACGGTGATAAGATCGGAGATTCCCTGCACACCCTGACGTAGCACATCGTCGGCGACTTTGAACGCATCCATTATCGGTGTATCCTGGTCAATCACCGTCAAAAGCTTGTCATTGGGAATAACGATAATTGCATCCACTTTATCTCTGAGCTCTTTAATGCCATCTTCCGCCTGGGACATCCTCTTGCGTCCTTCGAAACTGAACGGCTTGGTTACTACTCCTACGGTGAGAGCGTTCAGACCGCGAGCAATTTCGGCTACTACCGGTGATGCTCCGGTACCGGTGCCGCCCCCCATACCGGCGGTAATAAAAACCATGTCCGAGCCTTCCAGGGATGCCCGGATTTTTTCACGGTCCTCCTCGGCTGCTTTCCGCCCAACATCCACATTGGCTCCGGCACCCAGCCCCTTTGTCTGCTTGTCCCCAAGCTGTAATTTAGTTTTCGCCTCCGAGAGGGCCAGTACCTGGGCATCGGTATTGGCCACGATGAATTCGACACCTGAGAGTTTCGACTCTATCATGCGATTGATCGCATTTGAACCACCGCCACCTACACCAATTACCTTAACCTCTGCCACCTGCTCTACTGCCTCATAGTTGAACAACTTCCATTACCTCCCTCGCCTCTTCTTGAAATGGTGTGGATTCCTTTTCCCGTTATGTGTACGGAATCCTAAAAAATACTCTTTAACCAGTTAATTACCTGTTCCCATATACGTCCGATTCCGGCAGGCACAAAACTCCCCGTGCTGCTGCCCGACATCTCGTCACGCAAACCGTATTGCAGAAGTCCAAGAGAAGTAGCGAAAGCCGGGCTTTTAACCTTGTCGGACAGTCCGCTTACCCTGACCGGATGCCCAATCCTGACTTGTATACCGAGCACCTCTGAACCAATACGGTCCATTCCGTTAAGTAAAGCGGTTCCCCCGGTCAGAACGCAACCGGCGGGAATCATTTCACCTTCTCCGAATTTCTGTACTTCTTCCTGAACAAACCTGAATATCTCCTCAACCCTGGGCTCGATAATTTCGCACAGTGCCTTCTTCGGCAGAGCCCGTACCTTATCGCTGCCGGTCACAGGAACCTCGATCAGTTCCTTGTCTTCAACCATCGAAACCAGTGCACAACCGTGCAGTTTTTTAATGGATTCTGCTGAAGATGTTGGCGTTTTGAGACCGACGGCAATGTCGTTTGTGATGTGGTCGCCGCCAAGGGGAATGACACTGGAAAAAGCAACACTCCCATTGACATAAAGGCAGATATCGGTGGTACCCGCCCCCATATCGAGCAAGAGGACTCCGAGGTCCTTCTCGTCACCCGTCAGTACGGATTCTGAAGACGCCAGGCTGCTGAGAATAACGTCCCTGACCTGAAGTCCGGCTTTCTGAACGCTCTTGAGAATATTTTGCACCGCAGTGGCGGCACCAGTTACGATGTGTACATCAGCTTCCAGACGTATTCCGGACATCCCCACCGGGTCCTTGATACCGCTCTGGTCATCCACAATGAATTCCCGGGAGATAATGTGGATCACTTCTCTGTTCGGATTGACCTGGGCGGCACGAGCGGCTTCGATTACCCGCTCAACATCCTCATGTGAGATTTCCCGGTCCGCTCCGGCAACAGCTATAACCCCACGGCTGTTGTGGGAAGCGATATGTGCACCCGAAAGCCCTATGTAGACTGAGTCGACATCAATGTCGGCCATTCTTTCAGCTTCTTCAACCGACATTTCTATTGATCGAACCGTCTCCTCTATATTAATTACAACGCCTTTTTTCATACCTGTTGACTGCGACTGGCCAACTCCAATAACTTCGACCCGGTCCTCTTCACTCACCGCGCCAACCAGAGTTGTCACCATACCCGTGCCCAGGTCGAGAGCCACCACAATGTCCTCGGCGGACAAAATAAAGCACCTCCTAAAGCAAGCCCCGTTCAGGTTTGACTATAAGCCCGCATTTATACCGGACATCAATGTAGTCTATCCTGGAATACTTCTTCTCTACCTCTTCTAATGCCCGACGGATAAACGGCAGTTGAGAACGAAGTTCTTCGACATTGTTCAAATATATTTTAATTCCGTCAACTGTGTAGATATACCGGGCGTGAGGATTACCGATGTTAATCTCCGACACCTTTTTATCAAAAAACATTTTCAGTGGATCCAGCCACCCCAGCACTTCTTTCAATGACGAATCAACTATACAGAAACCTTTTTCAACCATTTCAACGCTGGTACCGGTTATGAACGGCAGAGCGGAGGGTGTCTGCTTACTTTTCTCACCCAGGACGAATCCCTCATCATCAACCTCTAAAATCCGGCCGGCGCTCCCCACGATGAAAGCGACCGGTACCCGCTCTTCAATTTCGATAATAATTTTATCTATGCTGTCCTGGTAAACGTCAACCGTTTTAACGTGTGGCATTGTCTCTATTTTCTTGGCGACCACTTCCGGCTCAAATTTAAGAGAGCTTTGATTCAGCCTGACTCCACCGAGCCTCAGCGCCTGTTCTACCTGAATGTTGTCAGGCGCCTTTACTTCCACTTTTCTTATCCTGAACAATGGCATGTCGAATACCAGATATCTCAGTTCCAGTATGAATACCGTAACCAGTAAAAGGATCAGAGCTACCCTGACCACCAGCCGAGCGGGACCGACAAGAGGACGAAGACGTTTAAGACGCCGACTGAGTTCCTTTTTAAAGGAACCTTTGCGCTTTTTCGAGGACGCCCTCACAGACCGGACCTGACGCCGGTGGCGGATCTCCGAAATCGTTACTACTTTCGACTTTTTGAATGCCCGATTCCCTTTTCTGATAAGGCTTTTCTGCCTTTCATACCTAGTGCCGCTAATTATATCACCTCATTGTATATACAACAACAGATCTAAATCCGGAAAATGTTGTTGATTTCTCTTTCTCATTAGCACATGACAACAACAGATCTATTTCCAGATTAGGTTGTTGATTTC
>CAYSPT010000001.1:0-191827 GCA_964432985.1 uncultured bacterium | reverse complement strand
TTCTCATTAGCACATGACAACAACAGATCTATTTCCAGATTAGGTTGTTGATTTCTCTTTCTCATTAGCACATGACAACAACAGATCTATTTCCAGATTAGGTTGTTGATTTCATTTCATTAAACCTGCCTTCATATAGTGCATTATAATATGGAAAACCAGTCCCGCCGCCCTCTTTTTTCCAAATTCCCGGCTCCGGACGCCCATTGCTGCAAGACTTTCCTGTTCGTCTAGTAGTTCCATAATTTCATCGGCAAAAACATCAGCCGGATTCTTACCAGCACCGGTCAGTTCACGCTGCTCAAGAACCCGGCAACCACCGGACCGCTCCAGGTGACGGGCATTGATCACCTGGTGGTTCTCCGTGGCAGAAGGAAGTGGTATCAGTAACGATGGTTTTCCCAGAAACGTCAACTCGGCAATAGTGGTTGCACCGGAACGGGCCACAACCAAATCTGCTGCCGACATTACTTCTTCCATCTCGGTAATGTACTCGTACACTTCTAGCTGTTCTTCTCTCAAAACCGTTTGTATCCCCGGGACGGCGTGCAGTTTTTCGAGAATGCTTCGGTACCCGGAACGTCCGGTTGCCCAGATAATCCTGATGCCTGTTTTCAACAGTTTTTCAAGGGATCGAAGCAGCAAGTTGTTGATGAATTCAGCACCCTGGCTTCCCCCGAAACAAACCAGTGTTTTCCTGTCATTACGCCGGGAAGTTCCGGTTGTCAGGCGCTCACCGGTAAATCTAACCGGATTTCCTGTCCAAACAGCTTTTTTGAAACATTTAACCGTGTCAGGAAACGACACGCACACCACTTTTGCCAGTGGGTCCAGAATACGGTTCCCCAAACCGGGAACGGCATTTTGCTCGTGAAGAATAAGTGGTATTCCGCGAACCCAGGCTGCCAGGGCTACCGGAACCGCTACGTACCCCCCCATTGCCACTACCACTATCGGACGAAGCCGCAGTAGCAGCGCATATGCTTTCAAAAATCCGGCGAAGTTTACCCCCAGGGCCCGGATAAAGGAGAGGTCAAACCGTCTCAAATATGGCGCGGTAGGCAGTGAAAAAAATGGGAATCCCGCCCCGGATACCAGGTCCATTTCCAAGCCCTTACGGCTGCCGCAAAAACATACCTCACCGGCGCCGCTCGTTCGCAGCAATTCGGCAACAGCCAGGGCCGGGACGACATGACCGGCAGTACCACCACCGGTAAAAAGTATGAGCCGTCGTGCAGTAGTAATCTTCATATCATTGGGCAATGTTTCAACAACTAACGTTATAGTGCCGCCGCACGCATGTTATTGTAGAGCACCCGGTGGCAGCTAAGCAGTTTTATGTCGTGATCTGCGCAGGTTACGGGACGAATGAACCACCCTTCGTCGGCGGGAAATATTCAACAGTATTCCCACAGCACAAAGGTTTATTACGAGTGACGAACCGCCAAAGCTGATGAAAGGAAGAGGAAGGCCAGTTGTAGGGAAGAAGCTGAGAACAACACCTATATTCAATATAGCTTGAATTACCACCATGGCCACCAGCCCGCAGGCCAGAAGTCCCCCAAACCGGTCCGGAGCGCCCATAGCAGTCTTCAGACCGCGCCACAAGAAAACGACAAAAAGCCCCATAATGCAGAGAGCCCCGAATACTCCCAGCTCTTCAGTGATTATGGCAAATATAAAATCATTGTACTGCTTGGGCAGATACAGGTACTTTTGAATGCTCTTTCCCAAACCGACCCCGGTCAGACCGCCACCGGACACAGCCAGCAGTGACTGAACAATATGATAACCGGAATCCTGCATGTCCTTCCAGGGGTCGAGAAACGCCAGAAACCTGCGGAGCCGGTATCCCTTTGAAACAATGAGCAGGAATACTGAAATCGAACCGACCAGGCCGATTATCGAGAGATGGCTGAGCTTGCTCCGGGCCACAAACAGCAGAACGAATATCAGCACGGAAATGGACACTGCTGTGCTCAAGTCAGGTTGCATAAGCACCAGGGCCGCGATAGTAGCGGTAACTATCAGCCCGGGAAGTACGAATTTTCTGAACGAACGTGGATCTATTGACTTGTTTGACAGGAAAGCTGACATAAAAATAATTGCTGCCAGCTTGGCAAACTCCGAGGATTGAAAGCTCAGTGGACCGATTATCAGCCACCGGGCCGCTCCATAATTGGTACGCCCGATACCGGGAACAAAAACCATCAGAAGCAATATGTATGACAGGCCGAGAATGGGAACCGCCAGCGTTTTGAGATAACGGTAATCAAAGTTCATGAAAAACAGCAGGAGAATGAATCCCACCACACAGGAAATGAGCTGTTTTTTTACGAAGAAAAAACTGTTGTGAAAATCCTTCAGGGCAGTAACGAATCCCGAAGAGTAGACCATGATGATCCCGGCGGCTGTCAGCGTAATGACGATACCGAAAAGAAGAATATCAAACGGTTCATGATGTCTGTCCAGGACTTTCCGCTGCAGAAACGCCATGGATTTCCGCACCAGCTGCCGGTAGTTGATCGTCTTAATAGCTGATTCCATCAGGTCTTCTTTCCGTCAAACAGTGGTTTTCCGCTGCTCAAGAGCCTCGATCCCCTTGACCAGCTCCTTGAAAACGTCGCCCCGCTGCTCGAAGTTGGCAAACTGGTCAAAGGACGCACACCCCGGAGACAGAAGTATACAATCTCCCTTATCGGCAATTTTCCATGCTTTCTCCAGTGCCGAGGAAAGATCAGATGCCTTCCACAACTTCGCGTGCCCTGCCTGCTTCAATGCCTGCACGATCCGCTCCCGGGTTTGCCCCATGATCACAGCTCGTGCCCCGCTTGCGGCAACCGCGGCGGCCAGGCCAGTGAAATCAGCTCCTTTGTCATACCCTCCCAATAGAAGTATGAATGGTTTGTCCATGGCCCGGATGGCGCACAGGGTGGAAGCCACGTTGGTAGCTTTCGAATCGTTGACAAACTCCACATCGTTTACGGTGGTAACGGTTTCCAATCGGTGGGGAACTGCTTCAAATGCCCTGATAGCTTTCCGTACACCATGAGGCTTTACATCACAGCTACAGGTGAGAGCAACTGCCCCCAAAATGTTCTCAATGTTGTGACCGCCCCGTAGCAGCACATCTGACAGTCTGGCGATCTCCCGCTCAGAACCGCCGGACTCCGGTGAACGAAACATGATCATATCGTCTTTGAGGTAAGAACCGCACGGAACCTCATGCAACCGGCTGAAGAGAACCATGCGCCCCCCGGGAGTTAGAACAGAATCCGTACCAGCATTGATAAGATCCCGGCAGACCGGATCATCACTGTTTACCGCAGCCACATCCCCGGCCTCCTGCCGGTTGAAAATCTTCAATTTAGTCCGCATATACGTATCGAAATCACCATGACGGTTGAGGTGATCCGGTGTCAGATTGAGAAGCAGCGCTCCTTTAGCGTGAAACAGATCAATAGTTTCAAGCTGGAAACTGGAAACCTCCAGAACGACGACATCCGCCCTTTTGCCTTCAGCGACGATTTTGCACAGAGGACGGCCTATATTACCGCCGACTTCCACCCGGCGTCCGTCTTTCTCAAATATCAAACCAACCAGATGGGTAGTGGTCGTTTTACCATTTGTACCGGTTACCGCCACTACCGGGCAGTCTATCAAACGGTATCCAAATTCGAGCTCGGAAATTACCGGGATACCTTCCCGTACTGCCTGGGCTATGGCCGGATGACTGATGGGAACACCGGGGCTGATTATGATAAGATCGGCCTGTCGGAGAAATTTCCAGGTGTGACCGCCGGTTTCCAGCGCCGATAGATTCTGACGGAGGTTCTCGGGCAACGCTTCGATTATTTCTTTTCCGCCTGCTTCGCTGACAATGATGCGGCGGGGAGGATCGGGAAGGCAAGTAAGCAAGACCTTCAAGGCGGCGCGGCCGCTTTTGCCACAGCCCACCACAGCTGCGGTAGAGCCATCAAGTTTCATTACCTTATCTCCTCACCAGGCATTGAGATCACTTCGGAAGGGACCACTGGTTATCGCTGGAAAACTGCGTTGATTCCAAAGAGGCTCAGTCCCAGCAGGGCCAGGACGAAGGTAATTATCCAGAACCTGAATACAACCTTGGGTTCGGCCCACCCTTTCAGTTCAAAGTGGTGGTGAAGCGGACTCATTTTAAAAACTCTTTTTCCCCTGAGCTTGAATGAAGCGACCTGGATGATTACCGACAGCACTTCGATAACAAAAATACCACCTATGACCACCAGTACCACTTCGCTTTTGGTGAGAACCGCCACGACCCCCAATGCGGCTCCTAGTGAGAGAGAACCTGTGTCTCCCATGAATATCTGAGCCGGATAGGAATTGTACCAGAGGAATCCCAGGCAGGCTCCCAGAATAGACCCGCAAAAAATGGTAAGTTCACCGGCACCCGGAATATGGAATACGTTAAGGTGCTCGCTGAATCCCGCGTGACTGGTCACGTAGGAAATCCCGGCATAGGCCAACCCCACGATACTGAGAATTCCGGTAGCCAGACCATCCAGGCCATCGGTCAGGTTGACCGCGTTGGACGATCCCATTATTACCAGAGTCACGAAGGGAATATAAAAAAGACCCAGGTCTATCTTCCCCATGACCGGAACATTGATGAACGTTTCAAAACCATCCAGCCAGGGTGCCGATGATAAATACAATCCGCAAAGAAGGCCAACCAGGGCTTGCCAGAAAAGTTTTCCCCGGGCAGTAATCCCTTTACTGTTTTTCTTGCGAAGCATCAGCAGATCGTCCACGAAACCAAGCATTCCCATGGCAAGTAGAACAAACAGGCTTACGTACATCGTCCGGACCCACGTTTTAGTCCACAGCAGGCTGGTCACTAAAATAGCAATGAGGATAACCAGTCCTCCCATGGTGGGAATACCCTCCTTTTTCAGGTGGGTTTGGGGACCGTTATTACGAATACTCTGTCCCAGCGCCCTTTTTTTCATACGCCGTATCATACGAGGGCTGAGAACGATTACCATGAGAAACGCAGTCAGGATAGAGTAGATTGTCCGCAGGGATATTGCGTTGAAAAAGAATGAAAACACCTGTCAGAACAACCTTTCCAGTACCGTTTCCAGGGCTTGAGCCCGGGATGCCTTAAATAACACCATGTCTCCTTTTTTAACTCTTAAGCGAAGGGCTTCTGTCATCTGCTCTTTGCTCTCGCACACCACCACGTTTGTATCTTCAAGGCCTCCCTCACGTGCCCCCTGCGCATAACAGGATGCATACTCGCCCCACGCGAAAAGCAAAGCTACACCGGAGCGGGCCGCATTCCTGCCGGCTGCCCGGTGAAGTTCACCGGCCGTTTCTCCCAGTTCGAGCATATCGGACAGGACAACTACCAACCGGTGATCCCCGAGAACTTTCACTCCTTCAAGGGCCGCGGCCAGGGAAGCCGGATTAGCATTATAACAGTCATTGACCAGCAAATACCCGGGACCTTCAATTATTTCCATTCTACCCTCCACTCCCGAAAAGGAAGCAAGGGCTTCGGCTATCCATTTTCCCGGTATATTTCTATGCCAGGCCAGGGCAGCACCCGCCAGTGCATTGAGCACGTTATGCTCCCCTGCCAGGGGCAGTTTAACCGGGCAAGGTACTCCATCAGGAGTGATCAGGGTAAACCTGGTTCCCCCGCTCACAGTCGTTTCGACTTCCACGGCCCGGATATCTGCCTGTGAGGAAAGACCGTACCAGATTTTTTTACCTGCAAATTGCTTTCCAATTTTTTTTACCCAGGGATCATCACAATTGAGGACCGCCACGCCGCTGCTCTTGAGCCCGTCAAGGAGCTCTGCCTTGGCCATAGCAATGTTTTCTATGCTTCCCAGGTATTCCAGGTGCGCCGGCCCTACGTTGGTAATCACCCCGGCATCGGGCCGGGCCAACCGGCAGAGTTCTGCAATTTCCCCTGCGTGATTCATTCCCATCTCGAGCACCGCAATCTGGTGCTTGGGCTCGATTGACACCAGGTTTAGAGGCAGGCCGATATCGTTGTTCAGATTACCCGGAGAAACGAAAGTCGGGCAGTTCCCGGCAAATATCGTCCCGATCATCTCCTTGGTGGTCGTTTTTCCATTCGAACCGGTGACTGCAGCCACCCAGATGGTCAAACGTCTCAGATTCCATGCTCCCAGATTCTTTAAGGCTTCAGCACAGTTCTCTACCTCGATACCCGTCCCCAGAGTAAGTGCTTTTATAACTTCGGGAATCGAGCGTGCCCGCCGTTCAAAGAAAAAACAGGAAGCTGCTCGTTTCAAGGCTTCAATTACGTGCTGGTGACCGTCTGTATGCAGTCCCCGCAGGGGGACAAATATATCACCTTTCGTCACCATACGAGAGTCGATAGATGCACCAGTACAAAGCCCGTCGGAAGAGAGGGAGAGGCCTCTCTTCCCGCACACCTTTCCTCCTACTGCTGTGGCAACTCCTTCGCAGGTAACGGCTTTCATACTTATCGAGTCAGGCCAAGAACGGCCTTAACTACCTCCCTGTCATCAAAATGAATCGTTTTGTCACGAAATATCTGGTAGTCTTCGTGTCCTTTGCCTGCCACAACCACCATGTCCCCTCTTCGAGCGGACCGGATGGCACGTTCGATGGCGGATGCCCGATCCGGTTCTATGTCTACACGGTTACGGTTTTCATCATTTGCTTCAATTCCCTGAACTATTTCATCCAGTATCGAAGCGGGATCTTCGGAGCGTGGATTATCGTTGGTTATCAGAACCCTGTTGCTGTAACGAGCAGCAATACTTCCCATGATGGGACGTTTAGTCCTGTCCCTGTCTCCCCCGCAGCCGAAAACGGTAATGATGTTGCCCCCCGTAATCTTCCTCACCTCCACCAGAAGATTCTCCAGGCCGGCCGGCGTGTGGGCATAATCCACAATCACACTGATCCCATCCATCTGAAACGTTTCAAAACGCCCGGGTACTCCGGGCAACTGCTGGAGCCCTTTGATGATAAGATCGACAGGGATCCCCTCGGCCAGAGCCGCTCCCGCCGCGATCAAAGAATTCGCCACGTTGAATCTCCCGCGAACATTCAAATGTACAGGACGAGCCGGAAACGGACCTGTAAGCTCGAAAGAGGTTTCATCGGAACCGACGTTTATCCCGGTGGCAACCAGTGTGGCGGATAAAGATTCACAACCGCTGCCGGCTGAGGTGGTAATCGGATTGAACCGTTTGCCCAAAGCGGCCGCCAATTCACGTCCATAGCTGTCATCCACGTTGATTACCGCCCGGCCACACGATGGATCGAGCAACTCGAAAAGGCATTGTTTCGATTTGAAATAGTCATCCATGGTAGTGTGAAAATCCAGATGATCTCTGCTCAGATTAGTAAATCCGGCTACTGAAAACCGGCAGTCATCAACCCTGCTCAGGCTTAGAGCGTGTGATGACACTTCCAGCACCACCGTCTCCACCCCCGAATCCACCATTTTTCGCAGCAGGCCGTGGAGTGAATGAGCTAGCGGCGTTGTGAATGGAGCCGGGTAACTCGTTTCTCCTATTCGATAGGTGACGGTGCCAATCAAGGCGGTCTTGACTCCGGCCATCCTCAATATAGATTCAATCAGGTACGTGGATGTTGTCTTGCCGTTGGTTCCGGTTATACCAATCAAACTCAGTGACCGGGCGGGGTAATCGAAAAACGCTGCCGATACTCGCGACAACGCTTTCAATTCGGATGGCACCACTACCCGGACAGCACCTTCGGGAACCGGCACCGCACGACCGCAGATGAAACAGCGGGCTCCCCTGGCGGCAGCATCAGCAATATAGTCATGTCCGTCCAGCCGTTCTCCGGGAACACAAACAAACAGCGACCCATCGACGGCTTTCCTGGAATCGGTCACTATTGAGGTTACTTCACAGAGATCGTTACCAGTCACACTGCATTGAGAGATACCGTCAAGGAGGTCTCGAAGTAGTTTCACGACCATGGTCGCTGCACGCTTTCATCAGCTTCAGTCGGAGGAGAAAAACACCTTGACCTCAGCACCGGTCTCTATAGGGGTACCGGGGACGGGCTCCTGAGCATAGGCCAAACCGCTTCCCAAAAACCTGACCTGTACGGGAAGAGCTTTCAACCGCTGGCTTGATTCCATCATGGTTTTTCCGACCAGGCAGGGCATCATTTTGCCGGCCAACGGTACCGGCCGGGTAGATGAAGATCCGAAATATACAATTACCCGAGTGTCTGGCAGAACGGGTGTGTCGGGATCGGGAAACTGGTACACCACCCTGGAGCCATGACCACCCACTTCGACATTGAGTCCGTTGCGTTTGGCAATACTCTCAACACCGGCTTTTCCCATCCCAAGGAAACGAGGGACCAGCATCATGTACTGCACATTTTCATCCGGAACAGCACTGGCAGATGGAAGATCGGGAGCATGTGCCTCGACGGCGGTCCACCGCGAACTTTCGGACTCTTCTCCGGCAGCAATACTGGGAGGTAGTGCGAGATAATTCAATGCCCGTTCCGCTATTCTTTTGAACGGCTCAACGGCAACCATTCCCGTTGACGCTCCTTTACCCTTCGGTTCATCTACTATTACCATGATGACGAACTGAGGATCGGGAAAGGGGCCGCCGCCGACAAACGATGAAATCACTTTGGTGTTGGAGTATTTCCCCGTCTCACGATCAATTTTCTGTGCAGTCCCGGTTTTACCGGCCAGAATGTAGTTTTCCAGGGCGGCCCGCCGGCCGGTGCCCCGAATGACCACTTCTTGCATTATTTTGATGATTTCCGCGGCTGTTGACGATGAAATTACCCGAGCCTTGTTGTTTTTTGAAAACCGCCGGACCACCCTGCCCGTTTCGGGATCAGCCACGGCCATCACCACCCGGGGTTCCACGAGTTCGCCTCCATTGAGAATGGCGCTCACCGCCGAGATCATCTGTAAAGCGGTTACGCCAACCGCCTGCCCCATGGAAATGGCACCGAGATCGAGATCAGCCCATCGTTTATACGAAATTACCCTTCCGGTCACTTCTCCGGGTAAATCGATTCCGGTTCTTTTGCCAAAGCCAAACTGGTCGATATAGTTCCAGAATCTCTTTTTACCTACCTTTTTAGCCACTTCAATTATGCCTTCATTACACGAGTTGGCAATTATTTCGGTAAAGGTCTGCTCCCCATGAGAAGCATGACACCGGATGGTGAACGGGCCAATCTTGGCGGCGCCGTCGCATACGAAATGGTCGTTTCCTGTTACCAGCCCTTCTTCAATGGCAGCGGCAGCGGTAATCAATTTGAATGTTGAACCCGGTTCAAACATATCGGTAATGACCTTGTTCCGCCTGATAGCGGCAGGCACGGTGGAAAATTTATTGAGGTCATAGCTGGGAAATGTCGACATGGCAATTATTTCCCCGGTGTTCGGATTCATAACAATTCCCATGGCTGCGTTGGGATCGAACTCCTCAAACACCCGGCCAATCTCTTCCTCTACGATGTGTTGAACCACCTCATCCAGGGTGAGCACCAAATCAAACCCTCCCTCGGGCGATTTCTCTATCCGCTCACTTTCCGGGATTTCGTATCCCCTGATGTCTCCCTTGTACTCGGCATATCCGGAATCACAACGCATTACCTTGTCGTAGTAGAACTCGATTCCTTCAAGTCCCCGGTCATCCATACCGGCGAAGCCCATGAGATTAGCAGCCATGTTACCTCGGGGGTAGTACCGCTTGTACTCTTTCTGAAAATAGACACCTTTCAGGTTAAGCTCTTTGATCTTTTCTGCCCGTTCGGGTTCCATTTTCCGCTCGACCCAGGAAAACAGACCGTTTCTGGTCACCGCTTTTTTAAGGCCTTCCGGAGAAATTCCCTCGACATGCTGTGACAGTGATAGAATGACATGGTCCGCATCCTTGACCTGGCTCGGATCCACAAACAACGAGGGAACTTTCATGCTCACCGCCAGCACCCGGCCGTTACGATCGGATATATTTCCTCTCTTGCGGTCGATTATGATCCGTTTGATATGCTCCTGGACAGCCAGGCGGCGTAAACGGGGTCCCTGGCGATACTGAATATCGAGCAGACGCACTACCAGCAGAACCATGAAGACAATACAAATGACGCCGAAGACGAACACTCTTCGGCGGTCAATCGGACCTCTCACCTGGATATCCCTTCTGCTGACCAGGGAACATAGAGTATCTCCGAGGCGTGTACCATTCCCAGACGCCCTGAAGCTTCAGACTCTATTGCCGTTACGCTGGCCATTTTTTCAAAATCAAACTGGATTGCCTGAATCCGCCGGTCAAGCTCATTGGACTGCTTTCGAAGATGAGCGATACTGAACTTGATTTCGGTCATCGTGACATACTGTGAAATATGAAGAAAAACAAATACTGAGAGCAAAATTACCAGTGCAGTGTACCCGACTACCAGTGCCGCCCGGCGAATTCCCCTGAAGGAATTTCCCCCGAGTGTCCGCTTAGAAGAAGCATCACTGGCACCAGCTTTTTCACCGCGTTTCACCCTGTACCGCCAGGTCATTACCGAATCTTTATTCATGTTCTACAACCTCTCCACTGCCCTGAGCTTTGCTCCTCTGGCCCGTGGATTATCTAAAATTTCTCCCTCTTCTGGAGTTATCGGCTTTCGGACCAGTATTTTTAGGGTCGCTTTTTTTCCGCACCTGCATTCCGGGAAACCGGGAGGACAGGTACACCGCCCGCTCAATCGCAAAAATGTGTGTTTGGTAATTCGGTCTTCCAGGGAATGGTAAGATAGAACAACCATACGGCCCGAGGTTTCAAGACAGGCTACCGCCTGCTCGAATACCTGGTCCAGGTCCTCCAATTCTCTGTTCAGCGCAATTCTAATTGCCATGAACGTCCTTCGCACCGCCAGCAGTTTTCGTCCCGGATTACCTGTGGGAACAGCATTCTGAAGAATCCGCCTTAATTCGGTGGTGGTGATAATACGGGCTTTCTGCCGGGCCCTGACAATGGATTTGGCCAATCTCCGGGCAAATGGTTCTTCGCCGTAATCCTTGATAATCAGCCCTATCTTTTTTTCAGGCCATTGATTCACCAGGTCTTCCGCCCGTACAGAATCCGTGCGGTCCATTCTCATGTCGAGCGGGCCTTCACGTTGAAAACTGAAACCCCGGTCTGGAGAATCAACCTGGATAGAAGAAAAACCCAGATCATACATAATACCATCTACAGTTTTCCAACCAATTGTTTCAATAATACGCGGAAGGTCCCGAAAGTTGGCGTGATAGGGTATAAAATTTGGGAAGTCCGCCAGGCTCCGGGTGACAGATTCAAGAGATTCTGAGTCACGGTCCAATCCCAGAAGTTGCCCGTCCGGCCCGATCGACTTGAGAATGGCCCTGGCATGACCACCGCCACCCACCGTGCAGTCAACATACTTGCCACCGTGCTGCGGGGCCAAATACCGCAGAACTTGAGGCACCATTACCGGTGAGTGACCACCTGTTACCGGAATGATATTTACCCTTCCCGTACTTTTTCCTGATTCAGTTTCTTTTTTAATCGAAGCCGGCGCTCCTGTGAATCTTCGTTGATGACCCACTTGAAAATTCTATACATGGCCAGAACATCGTGATATGACCGGCGGCTTAAAAAAGCTATATCCATGGGCGATGCATTCTCACGCATCATATCAACCAGAAAACGGATGCTTTCCATCCCCCAGGGCCGGTGTGTACCTATATCAAAATACCGGTCTCCCTTACTTCCCTGTGCCATTTTGTGGTCCGGAAGCTGGTTGAGATAGTTCATTTTTTCAGGGAATGTCATTTCCTCCTGCATACCTTGAAACATCTTGCTCTTACTGGAACGTTGACGCTTGACAGGTTTCTTTTCAGAGGTCTCTTGCTCCCTCTTCAGCGTGTCTGCAACATTAAAAATAGCTGCCAGCCCCTGCTCTGATCCTCCCGTACTCAGCTGGTTATCCTGCATCGTTTGTATCATTACCTCCCGCTTCCCCCTTCTAGATTCTTCACCCTAACATCGGGTTTGACCCGAATAATTTAGGTTAACCCGAATGTCGGGTTATTAATCACTCTTTAATTGTTTCTAACAATTCTGCCCGATCTTCATAGACTGCGTCTGCTTCCTGCTTGAAACGGTCCCACTCTTCTTTTGCCCAGATTTCAGCAAGGTCACCGACTCCGTTAATGACAACTTCCTTTAACAGCATGGCCTCCTTTCTCAGATGAATAGGAATACAGATTCTCCCCTGGCGGTCGAGGGTAATGTCGGTGGCCGAACCAAAGAAAAGACGCTGGTAGGTGCGGACATTTTTCCGGGTATAGGACAGAGATGAGTACTGTTCAAACAGTTTCTGCCATTTTTCCTGGGGGTAGATAGCGATGCAGTTTTCCAGACCTTTAGTTATGATGAAGGATTTACCGAGTTTTTTCCGGTAATGGACGGGAACAATAAGTCGCCCCTTGTCGTCTATGGTGTGCTCATAGCGACCTAAAAACACTGGAATCTTCTTTCACGGTCCGGTCCCCCACAATCCCCCACTTGGTTACCACTCTGTTACCACTGTGATCACCATTATACCTATTTAAATCCCGGTTGCAAGCCTTTTTTTGGAAAAAAGAGTATTTTTTTCTGAAATGCCTGGAGACCTTTATTAATGGTAGTTTTAGAGGACAACGAGTCCGAAAACAATGATTAATGAAGGCTTGTTGGAGGGTAGTAACTGAAGTAAAATGGAGCGACCTCTCTCACCATCGCACAGGCACTTCTTACCTACGAGTACACTTATTTCATGAGTTATCGTCGCGAGGACGAGGGATTATGGAATAAACAAGCTATGAGTTTATACCTTGTTTTTCCATCTTGCGGTATAGCGTTGCCCGCGAGATACCGAGCAGACGGGCTGCTGATGACAGGTTTCCTTCAGCGTTCTTCAACGCCTGAGTAATTAGGTGCTTTTCCATATTCTTGAGAGAAAGCTTACTGTCATTATGGACGGTCCTGGCAGCGTGAGCAGTCCCTTCACACTGGTTACGCAGAACCGCATCCGGAATGTGCTCGAGAAGATTCTTGCCCTGGGGCAAATACAGAATTTCCCTTTCCAAAACGTTTTCAAGCTGTCTGATATTCCCCGGCCACATACAGTTGGTGAGCGCTTCCATCACATCTTCAGCCACGCTAGGGACAGCCATATCCTCAGATTCACAGATTTTAGTCAGGAAATGTTTCACCAGAAAAGGAATATCTTTCCGTCTGTCCCGCAGGGGAGGGATTTTCATGGTGATGACATTGAGCCGGTAAAACAGATCGTCCCTGAAAGAACCGTCCTTAACTCTTTGTTCGAGATTTTGTTTGGTGGCTGCAATGACCTTGACCTGGATTTTCTTTGGCCGCTCAGCCCCGATCCTGATTACTTCCTTTGTCTGAAGCACTCTGAGCAGCTTAGGTTGAAGTGCCAGTGGCAGTTCCCCTATTTCGTCGAGAAAGATGGTTCCTCCATCAGCCAATTCGAATTTTCCAGGCCGGCCACCGGGAGCCGCACCGGTAAATGAACCACCTGTATATCCAAACAATTCACTTTCCATCAGCTCACGGGGAAGAGCAGCACAATTTACCGCTACAAACGGCCGATTTGCTCCGCACTCACTGTGTATGGCTTGCGCAAACACATCTTTTCCAACACCACTTTCACCCAGTATAAGTACGGTCGCGGTTTTCCGAGCAGCCAGGCGGCTCGTTCTTATGGCCTGACGAACACCCTCACTCACCCCCACGATATCATCAAAAGTTAACCGGGCGTGGGTCCCCACCCCTCGAGATGGGCTACCGCTTGAGGGAGAAAGAACAAGAACGTCCAGGTTACCCGAACCGACCGGGAGAGCTCCGGGCAGATATGATGCCAGATAACGGACTGGCCCTGATTTCTTACCGGGGTGCTCCTCTTCGCCGACAGTATAAAGACGTGAATTGAAAGCACGGCGTTTTTTCAGGGCTTTGGCCAAGCGGACACCAGGCAGAATGTCGGAAATGCACTGTTCTCGAACGTCGGGAAGATCCACACGCCACCGTTGGCAAAACGCCTTGTTGATCCACTGTATGGTTATACCATCACGAAGCGCTATAACCTCATCGCCAATTGAATCCAGTATTTTTCGGAAATAATCCATCCTGCTTTTTCCTCCCGGCTGAATAGTTTATTACACCTGGCTTTTCAAGGCCGCACGGATGGCGAGAACTTCCTTGAGTAGAAGCGGTATTTCATCCAGGGAAAGCATATTGGGACCATCGCATGGTGCCCGGTCGGGATCTTCATGAACTTCAAGAAATAAGGCATCTACTCCTACAGCAACCGCGGCCCGGGAAAGGTGTCTGACATACTGCCGGCGTCCGCCGGTTGCGGTGCCGGCCCCACCAGGAAGCTGTACGCTGTGAGTGGCATCGAACACCACCGGATAACCGAAAGAAGCCATCAACGGAAGCGAGCAAAAATCCACTACCAGGTTATTGTACCCAAAACTGACTCCCCGTTCGGTGAGAAGTATCCGCCGGTTACCAGACGCCTCAATTTTTTCAACGATATTTTTCACATCCCATGGAGCCAGGAACTGTCCTTTTTTGACGTTGACCACTTTTCCGGACTGGGCAACCTCCTGGACAAAATCAGTCTGTCGGCACAGAAAAGCCGGGACCTGAAGAATATCTGCTATTTCGGAAACTGCTTCGACCTGGTCCCGCTCATGCACATCAAGCAGAACAGGGCACCCTGTTTTTTCTTTTACATCGGCTACTATTGCCAGACCATTGCTGCACCCGGGCCCGCGATAGGAGTTGATCGACGTGCGGTTAGCCTTGTCATACGATGTTTTCAAAACGAAAGGAATATTCAAATCACCGGTAATCTCTCCCAGTCTTGCAGCAATCATCATAAGATGCTCGCCTGACTCTATAACGCATGGGCCGGCGATTAAAACCAGAGGGAGACCCGATCCCACCATCAGATCCGGGGTAATTGCAATACGGCGCTGGACCAGGCCACCAGCGTCCCGGTTATCCTCATTCACGTTAATCATAAAAAATCACCTTATTCACATCCTGAAACCGTACCTATCGGCACGTTCTATTTTATTCGCAAAGCAGCCTGTAACAACCCCATAAACAGTGGATGCGGACGGTTGGGACGCGAAAGAAATTCGGGATGATACTGAGCCCCCACGAAGTAGGGGTGATCCACCAATTCGACACATTCCACATACCCGCCCTCGGGACAACGACCGCTCACCTTAAGACCCGCATCGGCCAAAGTTTCCTCGTATTCATTGTTGAACTCATAACGGTGTCGGTGACGCTCAACGATGTTTAGATTGCTATAGAGAGAAGCTATCAAAGAACCTTCCATCAGCGTGCAAGCGTACGAACCCAACCTCATGGTACCGCCTTTCTGGTCAACGCCGCGCTGGTCCTCCACCAGGTCGATGACCGGATACGGTGTGACAGGATTAAACTCGGTACTATTGGCTTTTTCCTGCCCCAGCAGGTTCCGGGCGATTTCAACTACCGCACATTGCATTCCCAGGCATATTCCCAGAAACGGTCGTCCCATTTCTCGCAGGTATTTGATTCCTTCCACCATACCGTCAATCCCCCGTACTCCGAAACCTCCGGGAACTACGATACCATCAATATCCCGCATCACCTCGTCAACTCCCGTATTCAACAGATCCTCGGAGCACACCAGGGGAACTTCCGCCTTGACCCCACAGTGCCAGGCGGCATGATGTATCGCTTCCATGACGCTCAGGTAGGAATCGGGAAGTGTTACGTATTTACCCAGAATTCCAATTCTGACCGCTCGGCCAGTTTTTTTGAACAAGGGTTTGATCGAGCCGATCATATCAGCCCAGGCCCATTGTTCTATCTTGCACACCGGAAGTCCGAGTTTTTCGGTAACCAACCGTCCGAGCCCTTCCTTTTCCAGAAGAAGCGGCACCTCGTACACAGTTTCCACATCCCGGGCTTCAATCACCGCTTTCTCAGCCACACCGCAGAACAGCGCTATCTTCTGCTTTACCTCCCGGGGAAGCTCCTGCTGAGCGCGGCAGACCAGAGCATCCGGTTGAATACCGATACGTCTCAACTCGTTGACACTGTGCTGGGTAGGTTTTGTCTTGAGCTCACCGGCGGTGGACAAATACGGGACCCAGGTGATATGAATGTACAGCACGTTTTGAGATCCCAGGTCGATTTTCAATTCCCGGGCGGCTTCCAAGAATGGAAGACTCTCAATATCTCCCACCGTACCGCCGACTTCTACGATGAAAACATCCAGGTTCTTGCTCTCCGCCTGGTCGGTAATACACTGCTTAATCCTGTCTGTGACGTGAGGAATTACCTGGACTGTTTCTCCCAAGTAATCACCGCGGCGTTCGCGCTGCAGTATGGCCTGATACACCTGCCCCGACGTCACATTACTCCCCCGGTTCAGATCGCAGTCGAGAAAACGCTCATAATGCCCAACGTCAAGATCGGTCTCGGCACCATCTGCGGTAACATAAACCTCGCCGTGCTGATATGGATTCATCGTACCTGAATCGACGTTAAGATAAGGATCCAGTTTCTGAAGCGACACCCTGAACCCGTAATCGGTCAGCAAACGTCCTAGCGATGCGGCAGTTACTCCTTTGCCCAACGCTGATAAGACACCCCCGGTAATAAATATATATTTGGCCATATTACTCTTCTCCTGGCATTTTCTTTATTAAAACGGTTTCATTCTCAATTCACGCTCGACCTTTTCGATATCCTCCGGTCTGTCAACCGCGACCGTATTCCAGTTTACCGTTACTACTTTTATGGGAATTCCGGCTTCGAGCCATCTCAGTTGTTCGAGCCGTTCCAGCGTTTCAAGGCGGGAAGAGGGAAGAGCCGGAATTGACTCCACTATCGTGCGGGGAAATACATACAGCCCTATATGCTTGAGAAATTCCGTATTCTCACTGTCCCAGCGGTAAGGAATACCACAACGGGAGAAGTAGAGGGCCTGCCCGTTTATTCCCGCTGTTACCTTGACGACATCAACGCTTCCAAGTGCCTGGTGGTCATCCGTTTTGACCGCCAGAGTGACCACCATCGTACCAGCTGCACTACATGCCTCCTTCACTGCGGAATCCACCGCCGCCGGAGGCAGTAATGGTTCGTCTCCCTGGATATTGACAAAATAATCCCCCGGCACCTTCGCGGCAATCTCAATCACCCGGTCAGTGCCGCACGTTGCACGCGGATCGGTCATGAACGCTTCTCCTCCCGAAGCGCGTACCACATCGGCGATTCGTTCATCATCGGTGGCAACGATTACCCTGTCAACAGTTTCAGCCGATTCAGCCCGGCGGCGGACATGTTCGACCATTGGAACTCCCTGGATCAAGGCCAGCGGTTTTCCGGGAAACCTGGTAGAGGCATACCTGGCAGGTATAACTCCAACCACCAAGGGAGATCCTGCCGGTAGAGAATACTCTGAAGTATTGAAAGCAGCGGCCTTTTTCAGAATTTCCGTTGTTGAAAGACCGGACAGAGGTTTTACCCGTACAACTTTCCCGCCACCGCGTTCAACCGTTTCTCGGCCGACAATCTCATCATGTCCCCAGTCGCCCCCTTTTACCAGCACATCAGGCCGCAGAGCCTCTATCAAATCGCCGGGAGTATCTTCTTCAAAAATGATGACATAATCCACATATTGCAGAGCGCACAACATGGCCGCCCGGTCGCGTTCCGACATCACTGGCCGGTTGTCTCCCTTAAGGCGGCGGACTGACGAGTCACTGTTCAAACCAACAAAAAGAATGTCCCCTTCATCGCTGGCCGAAGCAAGTGTTTTGAGATGGCCCGGGTGAAGAATATCAAAGCACCCGTTGGTAAATACTACGCGCCGGCCCGTGGATTTGAATTCACGGACCAGCCGTGCTCCCTGCTCTGCTGTTACTATATGATCATTCATTACCAAAAAGCGCTTCCTCCACCGCCAGGCACAGTACGTGTCCTATGGCGGTGTGACCTTCTTGAATCCGGTACACCACGTCGGCAGGAACACACAGGCACAGGTCAACTTCCGGGAGCAGTTGTCCACCGTCACGACCCGTAAATCCAATCGTGTGCATCCCCAGCCGACTGGCAACTTCCACGGCCTGCAGGACATTGGGGGAATTACCACTGGTTGAAATCGCCACAGCTACATCTCCTGATTTGCCGCAGCCTTCAAGCTGGCGGGCGAACACCTGGTCAAATCCGAAGTCATTGCCGATGGCAGTCAACGAGGAGGAATTGGTGGTGAGACTCATAACCGGAAGACTGGAGCGATTGAGCAGGAATCTGCCCTGGAGTTCACAGGCTAAATGCTGTGCATCGGCGGCACTGCCACCGTTGCCGAAGGTATAAACGGATCCACCCGACTTCAGACAGTCTGTAATCATATGGGCGGCTTCGCTAATAACTGGAACCATCGTCTCGGACAGTTTTCGTATCACGACGACGCTTTTTTCCAGGCTGGTGCTTATCAGGTTCTTCATTCCATTCGCTCCTCCCCAAGGCTTCCTTTCAACCGTTATTTTCCAGGACATCCGCCAGTTCTCCGGATGATACGGTTGCCGTACCGAATTTGCACACCACGATCCCGGCGGCGTAGTTGGAAAGAAGGACAGAGTCGACGATTCCTCCTCCGGCAGCCAGGGCCAGAGTCAGGGAACCAATAACCGTGTCACCGGCACCGGTCACATCATAGACTTCACGCGCAACAGCAGGAATATGAGCTATGGATCCGTCGGCCGCCGTAAAAACGGTCATACCGTCTTCCCCCCTAGTCATGACAAGATACTGACAGCCAAGTCGTTCCATCAACACCGAGCCGACCTCTTCCACATCGTCTTCGGTTTCCATTTCGCGTCCGGCCATGATGGCCGCTTCGTGGTGATTGGGGGTGAGGACGGTTGCACGGGAGTACAGGTCGGTGTGCTTGACAGTAGGATCAACCGCAACGATCAGTTCTTTCGAGAGGCATGATTCAATAATCGCCGGTAAAGTCGCCTTGTTCAACACTCCCTTTGCATAGTCTGAGAGTATTACGGCATCCGCCGACTCCGCAGCATCGTTCACCAGCGATACAAACCGTGATGCCTCCTCGTCGGAAAGAGGGTATTTATCTTCGGTGTCAACCCGGACCACCTGCTGTTTATGCGCGATAATTCTCGTTTTGACCGTGGTTGGCTTTTCATCGCTTACCAACAGCCCCTGTATATCTACACCTTCGCTCTGAAGCCGTTCGCGAAGCCACTCACCGTCGGGGTCCCTCCCTGTACAGCCAGCCAGAGAAACGTCTGCTCCAAGGGAAAGAAGTGTTCTTACGACGTTGGCAGCACCGCCGGGCTCCAGAGAGCTTCCCTGGCGGAGAACGACCGGTACCGGAGCCTCTGGGGAAACACGGGACACTCGCCCCCAGATGTATTCATCCACCATGACATCTCCGACCACCAGGATACGGCAACCGGAAAACTGCTTAAGAAGCCGCTTCAGCCTTGTACTCTGATCAGCGTGCATGTTGATCTACCTCATTCACCTGTCACGATAACCCATTCAGCCAGCTCCACACCAGCAGGGGAAGCATAATTTCGTGATGCCCGGTCAGAGCGTATCCGCCGCCCTCATCTTCAGGATCTATCCGCCGAAGCACGTTCTCACAGGGCCGGTAATGCTGTATCATGTCCATATTGACTCTGGTTATTCCTTCAACCGGCTTACCCAGGTTTCTGGCTACGGCCACAGCTTTGAGAAATACCTCCGGAAGGATTACCGCCGAGCCTATGTTCAGATAAACCGACCCCGCCCCCATGCCTCCCACTGCCGAGCAAAAAGAACGGAAATCCACATGGCTCAACGCTCCCAGACCAGCTGCGTCCAACTCACCAAAGGTATGGACCGTGTCGGTACCGATGGCACAGTGTACTGTAAGTGGAGTTCCGGTGGCAACCGCCGCAGCGCAAACGCTGTGATCACGATGAGGAGCATTTTCATCGATTATTGTCCGGCCCAGAGCTTCACCAAGACCCAGTTTGTTTTTAACTCCGTACGCTACTGCCCGGCTGAACATCAAGCCGGTCTCTTCCGCCATTCCAAAGGTCCCGTCCCTGACAGTATGCCGCACATCTTCCGATGTGCTTCCTATCAGTGCAAACTCCAGGTCGTGGATTGCTCCGGCCCCATTCATGGCGATAAGAGAAAGCATATCCCGCCGCATCAATTCGATCAGCAGCGGTGAGAGTCCGCATTTGATCACATGAGCGCCCATGGCCATCATGACACTTTTATTCCCCTGGCTGGCGCACACCAGCTTTTCTACTATAGTCAGGAATGATTCGGCTGCCAGCACCCTGGGCAAATGATCGATAAACTCCTGAAGTTTCCCGCCAGTAACCGGGTTTCCACAACAATGATCGAGGGTGACCTTGTGGTCTCTCGAGGCCAGTGGCACTCGTTTGAGCGCCGTGAGGTCAACCGGCTTTACATTTTTGTCAGGCATTAAATCTCACCATCTCTCTCGCAGCATTCTGTTTACCTGTCTAGATGTTGTTTCCCCGGGATGATGCTGCGCAGAATATCCCGGCATGCACCGTACACGTGCTCTACGGGAATGCGCGAAATCCCTTGACCCTTATCCTCCGTAAATGTCGGATCATTTGCAGGAACATGATCTTTGTCGGCATAACATATCACTTGATTGTGCTGCCCGACAGGCGCCCAGATTCCCGGATCAGTGGGACCAAATAAACATACGATAGGAGTCCCGAGAGCTTCGGCGATATGCATGGGACCGGAATCGTTGCACACCATGAGATCCGCTTTTTCGAGAATAGCTCCCGTTCTCCCAAGTGAAATCGTCCCAGCCAATGAGTGAGCACTTGGCCCCACCTCCAGGGCCACCTGGCTGGATTTGAGATAGTCATCCGGACCGCCCACCAGAAGTATAGTAACGTTTTCATCCCGTACGAGTTTTTGACCCAGTTCGATAAAGCACTCTCTCGGCCAGCACTTGAAATCAAACCTACCACCAATATGGAATACCACTATCTTCATACTGAGCTCGGACTTCAGACCATGTACCTTTTCACGAATGTACTCTTCAGCCCATTGCCGTTCTGCAGATAGCAACGGAAAAAGCAGGTTGTCATCCACCGGTACCTGGTCAAGCACACCGATTGCCCGTATCAGTTTGAGATGTGTCAGATACATGGGATCCCCGATCGGTACTTCATTCCTGATAGTGTACGCCCACCTTCTTCCGCGCAGGTCATATCCGAGACGATGCCGGCTCCCACACAGCAGGGTGATACCGGCTGCCCGGGGGCCTCCGTGAAAATCAACTGCCAGATCAAAGCGTTTTTTGTGCAAAAACCGGCTGAATTTAAAATATTCTGCAGCCACCTGTTTCTTTGGGCATTGTTTTAAACCCTGTATATTAAATATAATCACCCGGTCGTAGAGAGGATTTCGTTCAACTACCGGAAGGCAAAGCGGTTCGGATAACACTGTAATTTCCGCCCCGGGATACGCTTTTCTAAGCGCCGCCACCGCCGGACCGATCAGAATCATGTCTCCTATCGAACGGAGACGCACGATAAGAATTTTGTGCACATCGTCAAGCTGCTGCCCAAATATTGTTTTCATCACACAATAAACTTCCGTTTTATTTAGGGTACTAGCAGTGCCTCCACTTGCCCGAAGACCGTACCGGCAGTGATACGCTTCATGCACGGCTCACCAGCTCCAGAGCACCGGCGCCGCATACAGGGTGATTTCCGGCATTGTCCTCTTACTACCCGGGCGCGTATATTAAAAGGCCCGTTTCTGGATGGGTTTGTCGGCCCGAAAAGTGCCACCACAGGAGTGCCCACCGCTGAAGCAATGTGCAGTGGAGCACTGTCTCCCGTCACCAGCACACCGGCACACCTGATTACCACCGTCAGTTCCAGGAGGCTGGTAGAAGGAGCACAGAGCACGGAGGGATGTCCAGCCACTTCCACAATTTGCCGGGCCTGGGTCTCCTCTCCAGGCCCCCAGACCACCACCACCTGTCTGCCTGCCTGGCCAAGCATCCGGGCCAGGCGGGCAAACCGGCCACCCTCCCATATCTTGTTTGTTCTGGTGCCACCCGGGTTAAGCACAACAAGTGGTCTGTCCCTCTTGGGAACAACCGTGTCCAACCACACTGTAATCGATGACTCCCCTTCGGGTTCCCGAGCAATTCCCCAGCGAAATTCCGGCAGGTCGATTCCAAGCCCGTGTTCAAGAAGCATCAGATTCTTTTGGATTACGTGCGCCTGGCGAGAAACGTTCACCTGGACATCGTAGAATAAGTGACTGCCTTCCCGGGCATTGTCCCGATTGAATCCTACGATCGTGTCAGCCCCGGAGTACCTGGCCACCAGTGCACTCTTGAGCAAGCCTTGAACGTCAATAGCCACATCATATGAACGGGCTTTGAGTTCGGAAAACAGCCTGATATAATCCTTAACCGACCACATTTTCCTGTCAACCACCCAGAGCCGGTCCAGGTCCGGATCGTTCTGCAGCAAGTATGCTGAAGGACGTTCAATAATCCAATCAACGCTCACATCATCCACAGCGTCTTTTAACGCCCTGAGAAGAGGCAGCCCATGGATAACATCACCAATGGATGAAAGTCTTACCAGTAATACCCGTTTAACGCTGCGCATACTTCTGGAGTCCTTCTCGAATTCCCCCGGGGGAGTGCCCCAACAGTGTCTTGAGCTTAACAGATCTCAAGCCCCCTCGCTCGGGGCGGGCTGCTTTGTATCCCATAAAATGCGTGGTTGCTGCAGTGATAAGTCGACGGTTATACCCCAGTAACTCAGCAATGGTATGAGCAAAATAGTTCTTGCTGACCAGATCGGAACCGGCTATGTGGAAGAGCCCGACCATATCCTTTTCCACCAGAGTGACTACTGACCGGGCCACCTCTTCGGCCGAAGTGGGTGTCATCCACTGGTCGACTTCCACCTTGAAGGATTTCCCTGCTTCAAGTTTTTCTATTGTTTCTTTGATGAAATCAGTATGAGAAGTCCGACCATCTCCGTACAGGAAACTGGTACGGATAATCAGGTATTCTTGAACCAGGTACTGAACGACCTCTTCAGCCTGCTGCTTGGTTTCTCCGTAAAAATTCAACCTGCCCACCGGGTCACGTTCCTCATATGGCCCGGATCGGCCGTCGAAGACGAAATCAGAGGAAAAATGCACCAGTTTGAATCTGAGGTACGCAGCCAGGCGCGCCAGAAAGAAAACGCTTTTCACATTCAGGTCAAACGCTTTGCCTGGACGCTCCTCGGCAAGATCGAGATCATTAAAATCAGCGGTGTTAAACACAATAGAAGGTTTGATCTCACGCAGAAAGCGGTCGAGATCATCAAACCTGGTGACATCACAGAGCTGGTGGTAAACTCCTTTGGGCAGATCTTCCGGATCATCCGGGGAAATGCAAATGACACAATGATCACGCACCATCTGTTCAGCGAGGTAAAAGCCGAGCAGCCCGGTTCCTCCGGTAATCACCACCGTGCTCATTCCGTGTCTTCCTCCGATCTGCGAACAACATCCTGGATAACAAAACGGGTGGAATGATCCTTTGGATCACCACAGATACAAATCCGGCCGCCGCAGGACAGGACGGTTTTCCGCTCGGGAACCGACTCTTCAGTATAATCAGTACCCTTCGCCTGGATATCCGGTCTCACTAACGATATAAGCCTGTCCAGCGTAGTATCACTGAAAGTCACGACGGCCGACACTCCCGGTAATGCGCCCACCACCGCCGCCCGGGCCTTCTCACCAAATATCGGGCGGCCCAGTCCCTTCAACGCCTGCACTGACTCATCACTATTGATTGCCACGACCATAAAATCCCCCAGGGTGGCAGCTTCCTTCAAGTACCGGACATGCCCGACATGAAGAAGGTCGAAGCACCCGTTGGCGATAACGACTGTTTCCCCGCGCTGCCGGCAACGGCGAACCTGCTCCAGGAGCTCCTCCTCCGATATCAACCGGCCCGTCTGTACCATCACTGCTTATCCTCCCTTAAAACATCCAGCAGTTCTTCCGGAGTCACTGTTCCAGGTCCGCGCTTCATAACAACGATACCACCGGCAATATTGGCCAGGTGAGCAGCCAGGCTGTAATCGGCGCCGGCCGCCAGCGCCGCAGCTACTACGGCAGCCACAGTATCTCCAGCTCCGGTGACGTCGGCGATTTCGTCAGAACCGCAAATGGGTATGTGCTCAACCGATTTACCAGACATGAACAGAGACATCCCGGAACTGCCACGGGTAATAAGAAGAGCTGGACTGTTAAGTTTATCGATAAGTTCCCACCCGGCTTCTTCCAGTTCATCAATGGATTCTAAAGACCTGCCCAACGCCCAGATGACTTCTTCTTCATTAGGAGTAGCGAGGGTAATACCGTGAAAATCCAGCAGGTCGTAGCGCGAGTCCACAACCACCGGAACATCTTCCACCCCTGCCAACCATTTCTTGACCGCTTCGCCCACCATTCCATAGCCGTAATCCGATACCATAACTGCGTCCACATCCTTGATGAGAAGATTCAAGGTACAGATAATTTCCCGGATTATTTCAGCCGGGAGCGGCTCTTTTGTCTCGCGGTCAATCCTGATAACCTGCTGCTTGGTAGTGTGGATTCCCCCGGCTAGAATTCGCGTTTTAATCGTCGTTGAACGGTACGGTACGGTGAGCAGGTGTGAGCAGTCGATGCTGTTACGCTGGAATATCTCGCGTAGAGCGACCCCCATATCATCGTCACCCACAACACCGCAGGGTACCGGTGCGGCCCCCAGAGAGCGGACGTTCATCACCGCGTTGGCGGCGCCGCCAGGCAAAAGAGTCTGCGAGACAAACTTCAAGATAAGAACGGGAGCTTCCCTGGAAATGCGGTCGGTGCGGCCGTAAATGTAGTCATCAGCGACCAGGTCGCCGACCACCAAGACGCGGCGACCGGATAGTCCTCCTACAAGATCTGTCAATCGTTGTATCATATGCATCGTTCCTCCTCTTTGACTATCGCGAGGATCCAGTCAACTGCCTCCACTACTGAAGAAGCAACATATGCCACATGAACACCGGCTTTGTCAAGCTCATCCCTGGCGCTCTTTCCATGCCCGGTAAGCACAAGCACGGCCACGGCGCCGGCACGAGCGGCCATCTCCATATCTCTTACGCTGTCCCCAACAACAAAGGAGTGTTGAACATCAATGTTCAGGGCGTCTGAAGACCGTTTAATCATACCGATAGCAGGTTTCCGGCACCGGCAAGAAGTGGTGTACGGACCACTTCCCTCCGTCGGGTGATGGGGACAGTATTCAATCCGGTCGACATGCCCCTCCCAACGCGAAAGCTCGTGCTGCAAGCGTTCCATGCATCGTTCGACATCATCTTCTCCGAAGAACCCTCTGGCCACACCTGACTGGTTGCTGACCACCACGGTCAGGAGACCGCGACGGTTCAAACATGCCACAGCTTCACCTGCCCCCGGGTACAGCACCACACCGGATGGATCGCCCAGGTATCCCATTTCATCGATCAGCGTACCATCACGATCAATGAAAACCGCCCGATTAAATGTGTCGCATATGTTATTCACGTTGCTCCGTTGCGGTACCATGCCGCCTGCTACCTGCGTTTTAAAACAGTCCCGTAAAAATCGTTCAAGCCGGACACCATATGGTGCATGGTGTGTTTTTCCAAAACCATTTCCCGGCCCGCTTTTCCCATTCGGGCCGCGGTCTTTTCATTCTGCAGAAGGCTACTGACGGCCTTGATGAAGCTGTCTTCATTTCCCGTGTCAATAAGAATTCCGTTCGTTCCATCCTCCACATATTCAGTCAGGACCATTGACCGAACCGCCACTACCGGGACACCGGACGCCATTGCTTCGAGGATGGGTAGTACTGCTTCATCCCGGCCAGTTGGAGCGGCCAGTACATCAAATACTCTATATATCTGCGGGCAGGGTGGAGCAAAGGAGCGAAACAGCACCCGGTTGTTCAGATCCAGGTTTCTAACCATGGCGAAGAGGTGCTGGCGGTAGACCCGGCTACCAGCTGAACCACTGTCCGAAGCTATTACCAAAACTGCATCCTTAAGAGCATCTCGAATGCGGGAAAATACTCTAATAATTCTGTCAAGCTTGTTTCCCGGCTCCAGGCGGGCGACCACGCCTATCACCTTTGCAGCAGGAGATATCCCCCATGAAGTCCGCAATTCCTGATCGTCATCGCTACGGGCTGAACGTTCGGCTGTAACACCGCAATAAATAACTTGAATAGGCACGGCTCCGCTAGAAACCAGGGAAATGTGTGAAGCTACACGCTTTGAAATGCATATCACACCGGCCGACAACCGGCCGGCCATGAAATGCGTCCCCCAACTCCGGCGTGAAAAAGCATGATATATCAAGGGTATTCCCGACATACGCGATACCAGTAACCCATACCGGGCAGCCCGGGGGGAAACGGCGTGGATTATGTCAAATCTCTCCCGGGTCACATAGCTCCATAATCTTGAGATAATGTCCGCCACTTGAAACGGTGAATCCGCTTTCTTCAACGGAAGATCAACCACCCGGACACCCTGGGAAACAAGCACCCGGCCAAGATAACTCTCCACCGGGCAGATGAGGGAGTATTCAAGGTCTTCCAGTCTTCCGGCCCTCAGCATGTTGAGAGCCAGAGATTCTCCGTTCTGCATGGCAAATGCATCTGCTACCAGTGCTACCTTCACGAAGCACTCCTTTCAGCAAGCACATTATCCATCCCCTCCAGAATATCATCAATTTCAATAAGTTTCATGCATTGATACCCTTTTTTACAGTGATGGAAATTGCACGGCCAACACGAAATCTCCTTTTTTACCACCGCGTGTTGCTCTCCTCTGGGATTCCATTTCCCGGGATTAGTGGGACCAAAGAGCGCCACAGTCGGTGTACCGGCGGCTGCAGCCAGATGGAGTGGTCCGGTATCGGTTGTCACCAGGGCGCGACTATGCTCAAGCAATGAGGCCAGTTGTAGCAGCGTGGTCGGAGGCGCAACCATCCCCGGGTGCTTCATTACGTCGACTATTTCCCGAGCCACTCCTTCTTCTCCCGGTCCCCAGGTGACCGCTATCCTGCTGCCATACCGCTCGTACATTATGTCAGCAGCGTGAGCGAATTTCACGCTGTCAAACGACTTCGGTGACCCGGAGGGACCAGGGTTTAAGCACAGCACACGCTCACCGGATCCTATCCCATTTTCCTTCAACCAGGCCTCAACATAGTTCCGGCTTTCACGGTCTGTCCATACTTCAAGCGGTGCGTGTTGAGGTGCTATATGCAGAGCATCCAGCACAGAATGAAAACATTCCGCTTCATACCGGTTGGTATCATACGTCACCCGATGGGTCAGCAGGAAACCGCGGCCCTCAGTATCAAATCCGGCCCGTACGGGAATGCGTGCAAGAAAGGGAAACAGAGCAGAAGAGAACGAACGCAGCAACACTACCGCCATGTCAAAACCGCCTCTCCTGACAGCATTCAAGAAGCGGATTTTTCCCTGGATAGTACCATGGGCCCCCCTGCGGTCAAACAGTATGAGCTCATCAACATAGGGACAGGGAACGATAAGGTCCCAAACGGCCGGGTCAGCAAGAAAACACACCATAGCGGTTGGATAGTGCTTTTTAAGCCGGTTCAATACTGGTATAGTCAACAGAACATCACCCACATAGCGGGGGCGGATAACCAAAATTTTCTTTATCTCTTCCGGCGAAAGAACGTCTGATTTTGCCACGTTAATCTTACTTTCCACATTTCCTGCTTGAACTTACTACTTCATTTCAAATTCCGCGCAAGAAAAGCCTCCGATGAGCAAGCGAATTGCGAAGCAACGCTTTGCGAAGCAACAGCGAAGCGAATGACAGGCCAAATAGTTCTCATTCATGTTCGCTGCGCCTCACTTTCCACGCTCCTTGCTCAGAGGGTGGTTACGATGACTAACTTCATCGTCAGGCCTTCGAGTGGAAGCAGCCAGCCTGCGCATTTCCCAGATCTTAGCGTACTTCAAAAACACGTACACCACATGATATCCGTTGGCCACTATTCCGGCGAACCCATCCAGAAAACCCATTTGAACTACAAAACGCCTTAAAAAGCAGGCCAGCGGACGTATGATAATGTTGAGAGGATGGATCTCCTTCAGCTTTCCATTGCGGTACATCTCCGCGGCGGCAAGCGAAGAATAGCGGTCCATCTTCTCCAGGTAGTGTCCGAGGCTTCGATAAGGCCGGTGAAGGATGGCGTGTTTCAACCGCGCGGTCTGGCCCGTTGTTTTTACCGACTCATGAACCGGCAGGGGATTCAACGAGCACTCTGTCCGGTTGAAGCATCTGAGATGGAAGTTTGGGTACCATCCGCCAAATCGAAGCCACCGGCCGAAAAATTCGCTTATTACCGGCATTTCCATTGCCACTCGACACTCCCATGCTTCAAGCGGTAAATCCAGTATCTCTTCCCTCAGCGGCGATGAAATCTCTTCGTCCGCGTCGAGACTGATTATCCAGTTATGGGTCGCCTGCTCGATTGCCCATTGCTTCTGTGATGCATAATTTTCAAAGGGATGCATCAGTACACGGTCCGTGAACCGCCGGGCCACTTCCATTGTACCGTCCGCACTTCCCGAGTCAACCACCACAATTTCATCCACCCACGAAAGCGAAGAAAGACACGTGTGCAAACGGTCTTCTTCATTATAGGCAATAATAACTGCTGAAATGGATGGATGCAGCCTCTTGCCGGAGTCGTTCAATTAATTTATACCACCTCGAGGATCAGTCTGATTTCCTTGGCCGGAAACAGATAGAGCCAGTATTTCTCGTAGCTTCCTGGAAAAAGATTAGCCAGCAACTCGAGTCCCAGTAGCCGATGGGCCGTCCGCATCCGCAGCTTTTTGCGTACCAGGCGGAATTTGGCGTCATCACTATCATAAAAAGGTTTAAACGAATTCAGGGCAAAGTGATAGGTGTGCGTTATGTCATTATACGAGTGGACACAGGTAAAATGAGGGGTAACGATAACGACCATGGCCCCCCGGCGGCTCACCCGGTGGATTTCATCCATTACCGTTTCCAGGTTCTGAAGGTGCTCAAGCACGTGTCGGCATATGATTCGATCAAAGATACCGCTCTTGAATGGAAGCCCCCCAGTAGTAACATTGCACAGACAATCGGCGTGTGACCGGGGGTCTATATCTACTCCGACGGCATCCTGGTGTTTTTTACGGCCGCAGCCGATATCAAGTATTCTCATTGAGAACAGCTCTGTCCCTTCGAGTGCTTTTTTCCAGCACTTCCTCATAAATCGACATATGGTGCATGACTATCGCGTGCCAGCTATGATACCTTTCGAGATAATCTAGCAATTGCTTAGTATCCTTTTCCAACACGGCGGGAGCGGTAATATATCCGGCTACCCGTTCAGCCAGAGCACGAGGCTCACACGGCCGGACCAGAAACGGTGCGGCAGCATCGATAAGATCACCCCTGGACATCTTTCCCCTGGTCGATACGGTGGGAAGTCCATGCTCGGTTAATGTAAAAAAACTGCTGCGACGGGGAGAAAGACCCTCGTCAAACGGCAGCACTCCGATATCTCCTGCAGCCAGGACGCAGGAAACTTCATCAGGATGTAGATATCCCATCATGGTTACGTGAGCAGCCAGGCCACCATTTTCAACAGTACGCCGGATTGTTTCGGCGTAGTTTACTTCAGTGCTTTCAGGGTCGGAATGCACATCGCCTACGAGAAGAATCCTGCATTGGTGACCATCGTCAAGCAGCAAACGAAGAGCCGCCAGCAACGTCTCCACTCCTTTTCCGGGACGTAAGAATCCAAAATAGGTCAAAACAGTGTCCTTTTCGTCAAACCCGAGGGAATGACGAATCGATTCCCGGTGGAAATCATCCGGAAGCACGCACTCACGCCCTGCCCCTACCAGCGCTATGTCCATTCGGTCTTCGAATGATGGAGAAACAGCTATTGCTTCTTTAATATCAACTAAATTAGTAAAAAGGAGTTGGTGCGGGCAAGTGAAGAGAATCTTTGACAGAACCGTCGCCTGCGTACTCTCACCCGCTCGCAAACCGTCACCAATGCCAGCCTGCTGAGCGGTATCGCGGCCTTCCTCGTGTTTCCAGGGGAGGTTGTGAAACGTAGTTACCAGCGGGACAGACATGGTCCGACACATCATACCCATCAGGACCGGCCCGAGATTTGCTTTGAAATCGTCCCGATGATAGTGGAGATGAACGGCATCAGCTTTGAATTCCCGCATCACGGCAGGGAATGTCCAGGCCCTTTTATTCGCGGGAGAAAACATGCCGACGGGTATTTTGGACGCCATCAGGTGCCGTGCCAGACCTATTGCATAATCAGATACTCCGCACCGGGCCGTAATCCGCTGAGGTGTCACCATAAGTATTCGCATTCCGGGATCTCCACTCCCTTAAATCGGTCATTATATGTTATACTCCGTATGCAGTCAAGGAACCGTAATGCCGCTTCAGCCTTGACAAGTCACGATTGAAATACGCTTGACGAACGCTTTGCCCGCGTGCTAGACTTTGGTTTATCGTGTCGCGGAATCTTCTGCGGAAAAATATCGTTTAACACAAAGAGCAGCCTTAAATCCGGCCATTATCAGGGAGTGAAATACAGTTGAACATAATCGGCGTTTGCGCATACGACCTTAATCCCGCCGCCTGCCTTCTGGTTGAAGGGAAACTGATCGCTTTTGCCGAGGAGGAACGCTTTACCCGGATCAAACAGGCTGAAGATGTGTTTCCTATCCAGGCGATGAAGTACTGTATGGATACTGCCGGACTCAGCCTGAAGGATATAGATTTCCTGGCCGTAGGTTGGGATTACAATCTCTACCGGTTCAAGGTACCACTTCATTATATGCGGGAGTACGTGAAAAGCACGTTGAATCTAAAGCGGTACTTTGAAAAGTCCCGGGGCATTCCTTCGACCAATGAAGGTTTTATCGACCTTTTCAAGAAGCAGCCTTCACACGTGATTGCACGCACGGTCAGGGTGCTCAAACAGCGGTGGCCGGAAGAACCCGTACCTGAAATCCGGTTTATCAACCACCACCTCTGTCACTCATGCAGCACCTTTTTCTGCTCCGGGCAGGAAAAAGCAGCCATTTTAACATACGACGGGTCCGGGGAACTTCACAGCGCAACCCTGGGCGCCGGAACCGGAAAAAAGATCAACATCTTTAAGAAAATCAGCAACACACTATCAGTGGGAGATTTCTACTCGGCTTTTACCGAGTATCTTGGGTTTTCACCTCACCGAAATGAGGGAAAACTCATGGGCCTGGCTGCCTACGGAGAAGACAACCCGGAAATAGAGAAGAAAATGGACAGGATTCTGCGGCCGGGAGGAAAGAACGTCTATTCCCTGGATTCTTCCTACATCCTGGTCGGATCCCACTCATATGGCCGTTTCTACTCGGACCGGCTGGTCAAACTCTTCGGACCACCCCGAGCACGGGATGAGAACATCACCCATTACCATTACAATATTGCTTACGCCGCACAGAAACAGCTGGAACAGGTGGCCATGGCACTGGTAAGCAAAGCAATCTCCTACTCGGGATACGACACGCTGTGCATGGGAGGCGGTGTGGCATTGAACTGCTCGACCAACATGGTCTTGCGGGAGCAGGCGGGGGTAAAAACCATCTACATTCCACCCATGCCCCACGATGCTGGAACGGCTCTGGGAGCGGCCATGATTATAGCTCTGGAACACGGATTCGATCCCCGTTTTCACATGGTACACCCGTACTGGGGACCCAGTTTTTCTTCTGATACAGTGGAAAAAACTCTCCTGAGGCTTGGGCTGGATTACTACCGTCCCGAGAATATGGAAAAAGATGTGGCCGGGCTGCTGGCAGACGGAAAGACCGTCGGCTGGTTCCAGGGAAGGATGGAGATCGGTCCCAGGGCCCTGGGAGCACGATCTATCCTGGCAAACCCGGGAATTTCCGACATGAAAGACAGGCTCAATCTCAAAGTGAAGGGGAGAGAGCCCTGGCGGCCTTTTGCTCCATCGGGGCTGGTGGAGCACGCACACGAGTGGCTCCAAAAGGCAGCCGATGCTCCGTTTATGACCCAGGCATTCATGGTTCCTCCCGATTATCAGGACCGGGTTCCAGCGATCGTCCACGTCGACGGCACTACCAGGCCGCACCTGGTCGATAAGAATGCCAATCCACGCTACTGGACGATGATAGACCATTTCAGGCAGCTCACCGGCCTGCCGCTGGTACTCAATACATCATTCAACCTCAGAGGCGAACCGATCGTGTGCACTCCGGTCGAAGCCATACGTGATTTTTTCGGTACCGGTTTAGACGCTCTGGCCGTTGAAGACTTTATTCTGGTTAAAAGCAAGACCCAGAACTGAGATAATATACTGAAAATCTCCATTATGCTTGACACACCTACTGTTTTTCTGTTACCATTGCCGGCGCATTGTTCCTTAATATTTACATAAGGTATCTATAATAGGAGGTGAAGGGTAATCGGTCTAAGGTATAGAAGTATGCGACCGCCGCGGGCTCCCGAACAACGGATAAATGAGCACATCAGAGTCCCGGAAGTAAGGCTCATTGGCGAAGAAGGCGAGCAGGAGGGAATAAAACCCATTGTGGAAGCTCTCCAGTATGCTCAGGAAAAAGGACTTGACCTGGTAGAAGTTGCACCCAATGCCAAACCACCGGTTTGTCGGGTAATGGACTACGGGAAGTACCGTTACGAGAAGGCAAAAAGAGAACGGGAAGCACGTAAGAAACAACGCCAGGTAAGCTTAAAAGAAGTCAAATTCCGGCCGAAAATCGAGGATCACGACTATCAAACGAAGCTCAGAATGGTACGACGTTTCCTCGAAGCAAACCATAAAGTCAAGATCACTGTTATGTTTAGAGGACGAGAGATGAGTAGACGGCATGAGCTCGGCAACAAGGTAATCGACCGTCTTCTGGGAGATGTCAATGATCTCAGCAATGTGGAACGCCAACCACGGAGTGAAGGTCGAAACATGATCATGGTACTGATGCCCAAACCGCAATCGTAAATAAAATTCTGGAAAGGGGTTTCAATCAAGGTGCCCAAGATGAAAACCCACCGGGGGGCCGCCAAGAGATTCAAGCTCACCGGAGGAGGAAAACTTAAACGGAATAAAGCTTATAAAAGCCATATCCTTACGAAAAAATCTGCCAAGACCAAACGGAATCTCCGTAAAGGAACCGTTGTCTCTGCTGTGGATGAAATGCGTATCAAGCGGGTACTGCCCTACGCCTGAAGCAATTAATACCATCCGAACAATTCTTGCTGACAGGTAAACGGCATTTATGCTGCTAATTTCGATTTACCCTAGTACAGGTAAATCTTGGACAAATGGAACTATTGATTGGGAGGGAAAGATAAGTGGCGCGTGTAAGAACAGGGCCTACTAAGAGAAAGAGGCACAAGAAACTGCTGAAAAGCACAAAAGGTTACTTCGGTGCCAAAAAGAATGTGTACCGCAGAGCCAAAGAAGCCTCCTTGCACGCACTCTCCTCTGCCAAACGGGACAGGAGAGTACGCAAACGGGATTTCAGACAGTTATGGATAGTGAGAATTAACGCCGCCACCCGAAAAGAAGGGCTCAGTTACAGCCTCTTCATAAACGGGTTGGTAAAAGCCGGCATTACACTCAATCGCAAGATTCTCGCCGACATGGCCGTGAATGATCCGAAAGGCTTCAGTGAACTGGTTACAGTTGCCAAAAAGCAATTGGAAGCAGTATCAGCTTAAAGTATACATCAGCTCAAAGTATACATCAGCTTAAGGACAACGATGTAGTTTTACTAGCATCCCATTAAGGAGGGGAAAATTGATGGAATCCAGCGGTAAGAAGTATGTTTATTTCTTTGCGAAGGACAAAGCTGAAGGTAGATCACACATGAAAAATCTCCTGGGGGGGAAAGGAGCTAATCTGGCTGAGATGACCCACCTGGGTATTCCGGTTCCTCCTGGATTCACCTTGACCACCGAAGTGTGTACCGCCTTTTACGATAACGACAAGAACTATCCGACGGAAGTTAGTCCCCAGTTAGAGCATTATCTGCATGAGATGGAAAAAATAATGGGATCGACGTTCGGGGACGCGGAGAATCCGCTGCTCCTGTCCATCCGTTCCGGAGCCCGTCAGTCCATGCCGGGCATGATGGAAACCATTCTCAATGTCGGCCTCAATGAAACAACTATCCAGGGGCTGATCAAGAAATCCAATAACCCTCGTTTCGCCTGGGATGCTTACCGCCGCCTGATCCAGATGTACTCCGACGTAGTCATGGAAAAAGCCGCTGGAATCGAGCCGGAGGAAGGCAAGGGTGTTCGCAACCAGCTCGAAGGTGAGCTTCACAACATGAAGAAGCAGAAAGGCTACAAGGCAGACACCGACCTTACCGCAGACGACCTCAAGGAACTGGTGGGAATTTACAAAGCCAAAGTGAAGGAAGTTCTTGGCAAGGAGTTTCCGGACGACGCCATGGAGCAGCTGTGGGGCGGTATCGACGCCGTGTTCCAGAGCTGGAACGGCAAGCGGGCTATCGCCTACCGTAATATAGAGAACATTCCTCACGAATGGGGAACAGCTGTCAACGTTCAGGCCATGGCCTTCGGAAACATGGGCAACAGCTCCGCCACCGGTGTGGCCTTTACCCGCAACCCGGCCACCGGGGAAAACGTGTTCTACGGCGAGTGGCTGGTCAACGCCCAGGGCGAAGACGTGGTAGCCGGTACCCGGACCCCTAATCCCATGAATGAAGTGGGCAAGTCCGAGCATAACCAGCATCTGGACTCGCTGGAAACCAGCATGCCCGAGTTGTACAAGGAATTGGACACCATTCAGAAGAAGCTCGAGAACCACTACCGGGACATGCAGGACCTGGAGTTCACCATCCAGGAAGGAACGCTGTATCTGCTCCAGACCCGTACCGGCAAGCGCACCGCCAACGCCGCAGTGCGGATGGCCGTGGAAATGACCGAGGCAGGATCCATTGATAAAGGCGTGGCGGTCACCCGCGTGACTCCCGAGCAGTTGAACATACTGCTGCATCCTATCGTCGATCCTAAAGCCGAAGAAAAAGCGGTCCGGTTGGCTAAGGGGCTGCCGGCAGGACCCGGCGGCGCAAGCGGCCAGATAGTCTTCACTGCCCAGGGCGCTGTTGACTGGGCTGATGAGGGCAAGAACGTCATCCTGGTCCGCGAAGAAACCAATCCCGAAGATGTATCGGGAATGCGGGCCGCCAAGGCTATTCTCACTGCCCGCGGAGGCATGACCAGCCATGCGGCACTGGTAGCCCGGGGCTGGGGTAAGTGCTGTATAGTCGGAGCGGGAGCTCTCGATATCGACACGGTCAACAAGACCATGAAAGTGGACGGTAAGACCTTCGGAGAAGGCGACCTGATTACTCTCAACGGCACCAAGGGCTATGTCTATGAAGGCGAACTTCCCCTGATGAAAGCGGCCGAAGAGAATATCTTCTTCCAGAAGTTCCTGGGCCTGTGCGACCAGGTTCGTACCCTGGGCGTGCGCACCAACGCCGAAACAGCAGTCGATGCCCAGAAAGCTCTGTCTTTCGGAGCGGAAGGAATCGGTCTGTTCCGCACCGAGCACATGTTCTACGGCGAAGGCTCTGAACAACCGCTTTCCAAACTGAGAAAGATGATCGTAGCCAAAACCGAGGAGGAGCGCAGAACTGCTCTGGCCGAACTGTATCCTTTTGTTAAAAAAGACATAAAAGCTACCTTCGAGGTCATGGGCGGCCGCCCGGTTACCATCAGGTTGCTCGATCCGCCGCTTCACGAGTTTGTTCCCCACGAGGAAAAAGGACAGAAGGCGCTGGCCGAAGAAGTTGGCGTACCGCTGGAGGAGATCAAGAACCGAATCGATGCCCTGCGTGAATCAAATCCCATGATGGGGCACCGGGGCGTGCGTCTGGGAATCACCTATCCGGAGATCGCAGAAACTCAGATCAAGGCCATATTCTCCGCTGCAGCCGACCTGCTGAAAGCCGGTAAGAAGGTCAGCCCGGAGATCATGATCCCGGTCACCTGCGCCGCTTCAGAACTGAAGGACCAGAAGGTAATCATCGATCATATCTACCAGGAAGTACTGAAAGAATCCGGTCTCAAAGAGATTCCGCACCTGGTGGGCACCATGATCGAGATTCCGCGAGCGTGTCTGACGGCCGACAAGATGGCTGAAGAATCCGATTTCTTCAGTTTCGGAACCAACGATCTGACCCAGATGGGCTTCGGGTTTTCCCGGGACGACGTGGTCGGATTTTTAGGTGAGTACGTTGAAAAGGGAATCATCGCCGCCGATCCGTTCCAGACGGTTGACCAGGAAGGAATAGGCCAACTGATCCAGATGGCAGTGGACAGAGGAAGGGCGACCAAGCCCGAGCTGAAAATAGGTATCTGCGGCGAGCAGGGCGGCGACCCGGCCAGCGTAGATTTCTGTCACCGGGCCGGTCTTAACTACGTGAGCTGCTCACCGTTCAGGGTGCCTATAGCCCGCCTTTCGGCAGCCCATGCGGCGGTTCTTCACGGCGCTTACAAGCCCGAGTCACAGCAGGGCTGTTGTTGCTGCCACAACGAAGAAGGAGAAGCAGAGGCTGAAGCCTGAACTTGAGCAAATTATCCGAAGCAGGACCAATCGGAAGCTCAAGCTTCTCAGGAACTTACGGACAGGCCGTGCTCGTGAGAAGCACGGCCTGTTCTTCGTTGAGGGATTGAAAGTTGTACAAGAGCTTCTCAAGGGTCGGTGGGGGCATCCTCAAGAGCTGTTCCTGGACGCCGCCACGTCCGAAGAACGTCTGGCCGAACTGCACCCGCTATTGCACCCACTGCTGGGTTCAACAAATCTAAAGGTCTCCTTTGTTTCTTCAGAAGCCATGGCAACTGTGGTGGACACGACCAATTCTCAGGGAATCCTGGCGCTGGCCCGGATTCCCGACATTGCTGCCGAAGACCTTTTTTCTTCATCACGAATTCTCCTCCTTCTCGACGGAGTCCAGGACCCGGGAAACGTGGGTACCATCATCCGGATGGCGGAATGTATGGGCGCGGACGGTGTGATCGCGCTCGGTGGTACCTGCGATCCCTACTCTCCCAAGGTAGTGCGGGCCACAGCCGGAGCGATCTTTCATCTGCCTGTGTACCGGATCCGACAAAAAGAGGATGTTCTGAAGAAAATCATGGTCTCCGGCCATCTTCTGACCGTTCTTACTCCTCAGGGGACACCTTATTGGGACATGCTTGACACATTGATGGGTAGTCGACTGGTGCTGGTGGCCGGTAATGAAGGCGCTGGGGTATCACCTGATATAATGGAGGCCGCTGATGTGAGTATCAGTATTCCTATGCAAGGGAACGTGGACTCATTGAATGTAGCCGTATCTACCGGGCTTATACTGTTGAGACTCCGCGAGGGGTCCCCACGATGAGCGCAACGGCAGCGGTCAGGATACTTATCCTCGGCGTCGTATTTACAGCAACGGTAGCGGTAATCACCTTTCCTGTCATCCTGTATCCCTCTTCCCGCTTACTGGGCTCAGAAGAGCCCATCAACGAGGACACCGTATTCCCTATCTGGTGCCACTGGTACCTGAGCGAACAGATACCGGCGTTTTTTACCCGTCCCTCCAGCCTCCGCACTACCAAATTGTTTTATTACCCCTGGGGAACCGATCTCTATCTTTCCAATCCCTGTTACTATACCGATGCCATTCCGTCACCGGTGACTGCTACGGCGGGCTTTCCGGCCGATGTCAATGTTCATCTTTTCGTAGTTATCATTGGCAATGCTTGTGCCGCTTACCTGGCGGGCCGGTGGCTTGGTGCAGGAATGACCGTCTCTGCCCTGGGAGGAGCGCTTTTTACCACCATCCCCTACTTTTCCCAGGCAATCATCGACGGCCGGCCCGAACAGTCCAACGCCTGGTTTATACTACTGGGTATGTGCCTGGGCCTGCAGGTGCTTAAGCGGGGGGGAAAACGAAGGATATCCGCCGCCGCCGCTGTGTTTTGCCTGGCCGGAATTTTCTACTGGTTTCATGCTGTTTTTCTCCTGCTCTTCCTGGCAGGAAGCCTCGTTCTTACCATATTTCGAGCTCCAGCAGGGCTCAGGACAGCACCGGTGAAACGAGCCGCCGCGGTAACGGTCCTCTTTTTTGCACTGATCACTCCATTTGTCTACCCGTTTATCAACGAGACCATATCAAAGGGCCGGTATCACGGAATAAAACTGGATAAGCTGGTCCCCCTGTCACTGCAGCCGGCGCCGGGGTCGGATGAATTCTCCGGGGAAGTCACCCTAAAATCTCCGGGGGCACTTGAAGCGCTCGGAGGTGCGCCCGCCATACTGGTGCTGGCGCTGGCCGCCGCGGTGCTCATCCGATGCTCCAACCGAAGAAGAATTCTGTTCTGGATGGGAACCGCCGCCTGTTTTTACCTGCTTTCTCTGGGTCCTGTGCTACAGGTGAAATACTTCAGCATTCCCCTGCCCTTCTCGCTTCTGCACGCCTTCGTACCATTATTCTCACGGTTAATGGATACAAGCCGACTGGGTGTGATGATGCACGCTTCTCTCGCCCTGGCCCTGATCAGCGGCCTGGCGGCACTTTCCCGGGAGCACACCTTCAAAAAACGAACCATCACAGTTTTTTGCCTGCTGGTGTGGTTGGCGGCCGTGTCACTCTCGCTGACTACCCGGGAGCACCAAGTCATTCCGGCTCCCCGCCAGCCATCTTCCATACGTCAACTGGCTGATTTACCCCCGGGGGCCGTCATCGATGTACCGTTGCTTTCGAACCAGGTGGCCAGCCAGGGAGTCTGGTATCAGATTGCTCACGGGCGGCCTATGCTCACCGGGCCGGGTGTCACCCTTGGATTTTTACGGCCCGGCGAGTTCGACCGGCTGCGTAAAGACAATTCGTTTCTCGTATTTCTTACCACTTTTCACAAGACAGGCAGCGTGGATGCGGTGGACGTTGCACAGGAGGACCGCGACCGGCTCATCGAACTCGGGTTCCGGTACGTTATACATCACAGGAAGGAAAGCGCCACGGCCCGAAGCAGCACTTCCCGGACGACGGCTCTTTTTAAAACCTCGATGAAGTTGCGAAAACTGCTTGGAAACCCGGTAGCCAGGGATGAGGAGGTGGAGATATTTGACCTCGCCGGAACAGGACAGGAGCACTAAGCGGGGCGCGGCAGGTATAGTGCTGCACTGCCTGATAATAGTGGCGGTGTTCCTGACACTTTTTCTCTGCTTTACCTTTCCCCTGTGCACCCGGTTTGGAAACCTCGTTCTTTCCGACACGCCTCACGGTATCAGCGACGATACCATAACCCATGTGTGGTACTGGTGGTACTTGAAAGCCAATCTCTGGAAGATCGTGAACAGACCGGCCACGCTGTGGAAAACAGACCTTCTGTTTGCGCCGTACGGTTTCGATCTCAGAATACCTTTGAGCAATCTCGGACCGCTGATGGTTCTTTTCCCGGCCATTGGAATATACCCGTTCCCTTACAACGCCAACCTCTACGTCCTGACCATCATCGTGCTCAACGGAGTATTCGTGTATTACATGCTCAGAAAAATGAATATGGGCGCACTGCCCGCCACACTCGGCGGTGCGATGGTGGCAATCAACCCGTATTTTATTAAAACAGCGGTAGCCGGCAAAGGTGACCAGGCGATTATCTGGTTTACGGCGCTGGCCATGGCCACCATCCCGGAAACACTAGAATTGGGGGGGAGAAAACGGGTGCTGTGGTGCACCTTCTTCATGCTGCTGGCCTCTCTTTGCTACTGGTTTCACGGGCTGTTTCTGGGAATTTTCCTCCTTTTGGCCCTGGTGACGGCCACAGGCAAGGCGCGTAGCGGGACACGACTCAAGCCCCTGGCCCGTGCTGCGGCCGTCGTCCTGCTTCTGATCACGTTCAGCCTGCCATTTCTCCTGCCCCACATCAGGGAAGGTATTTCCAGGGGACATGCCATGGGAGTGACCGCGGATACGGTGGTCCCCTTGAAGTTTCCGCCGGTCTCATCAGAACAGGACGCGGTATCCAGACAGGATACGATATCCGGTGCACCATCGGGTCAACTGGCGATAGTACCCGACCACCCGCTGGTATTCTGGAAGAACCCGCTGGTGATAATCCAGTTGTTTCTGATAATCCCGGCTCTTTTTATACCTAAACGCCGTGTATTCTGGATAGTAACGGTGGCGGTGTTTTACCTCCTGTCCCTGGGACCCTACCTTACACTGCCCGGAACGCACATAACTCTCATACTTCCCTTTGCCCTGGTCTATGCCGTCATTCCTTTCACCTCCCGGCTCATCGAAACAGGGAGATTCGCCGCAATCACCTACCCGGCTCTGGCCGTCATCTCAGCGGGTGCGTTCAGCGCCCTGGCCCACAGGCTGCACCTCAGAACGAAGGGACAGATCGCCGTGTGTGCCGTGTGCCTGGCCGTCGCTGTGACTGTGTGCCGTGTCCAGGGCGTGGTGCGGTTGGAGAAGGCTCCGGCAATCCCGCCCGGCATCAGTGAGATCAAGTCCACGGAGGTAGAGACCGGCACTGAAAATGGTATGGTTATCGATGTACCTTTCTATTCAAACGAAGTCTGCGCCCGGGCCATGTGGTACCAGACAGTGCACGAACGGCCATTGCTGACCGGTCCGGGGGCGGGGCTGTGGTTCATCAGGTCCCGGGAACTCAACGAACTGGTCAACGGGGACCAGCTTCTGAGGTATCTTTCCACCTTCGGGCTCACTCCACCCGGTGATTTTGTATATTCCGCGGACCACATCGCGCGTCTTCGAGACATGGGGTACCGATATGTCTTTTTTCATAAATTGTCGAGTATTGCCGACGGTCAGCAGTCGTACGGACAACAGAGCGACCGCGACCTCTATCGTCATTGGTTTCACCGTTCGGTTGCACTGGGCAAAGCGCTGGGGTGCAAACCTTCCTACCAGAGTAAAACTGTGGACATCTACGACCTTGCACGAAACAGAGAGGAACAGTGACCTTGAAAGTATGCACGAAGGGATGCCCACCCGTGAAGCCTCCGTTGTTTAAGCGGCTACTTGGATGGGCGGGTTGTGCGGTCCTGGTGCTGGGCATCTACCTGGTCCTGGTCGCCGCGTTCACCTATCCGCTTTTGTTCAAGATGGACACCCACATTACCGGTCCCGCGGTGGACCGGGTCACGGTCAAGCAGGGAAGTCAGTACTATTTCATCAATGAAGACGCCATCATCTACGTCTGGTACTGGTGGCACCAGCGGGCGAACCTTCACAATTATTTCACCGCGCCGGACTTCTTCTGGAAAGCTGACAGCCTGTATTACCCGGAAGGCTTGAACGTATGGGTTTCCTTGAGCAACCCCTACCCGCATATTGCCATGTTTCCGTTAATAGGGAGGTACCCCCTGCCATTCAGCCAGAACCTCTATACCATGGTCACCTGTATATTGAACGGAGCCTTTGCTTTTATGATGTTGAAAGGCCTTCGATTCGACGGGATGGCTTCTCTTCTGGGGGGTGCCTTCGTTGCCCTGAATCCATACTACCACTACAACGTGGCCGCCGGACGCGGGGAACAGGCTATCATTTATTTTCTTCTGCTGTTCCTGCCGGCAGGGATCGGAGTTTTGCGCTTCGGCGGGCGGGGCCGGACTGTCACCGCAGCTTTCCTGCTGCTGCTGGCCTGCCTCTGTTACTGGTTCCACGGAGTGTTCCTGGTTATGTTCCTGGCAATTGCCGCTCTTTACTACTCATGCACTGCCCCTTCGGGGAAAAAGCTCCTGCCCGTGAAGCGCGCGCTGGCCCTGGTAATCATTCTGGTCTGCCTGAGCCTACCGCTTCTGCTTCCCCATCTGTTCGAGGGACTGAAGGAGGGTCATGTGCTCGGAGTGACATCAAGCAATATCATGGCTCTCAAGATGCCCCCAAAGGAAAAAGGCCCGGCCAATACGGGAGGTCTTGAACTGGACGAGCGGCCGGTCAGGGGCGACTCGCCCCTGGTCATCCTGCAAAACCCGGTGGCTGGCTTCCAGGTTATTCTCCTCGTTCTCCTTGTCTTCTCCCGGAAGCTGTTCGGAAAAAAAGCCCCGCGTCTCTGGCTGCTGGCCGGATTTCTCTTCTACATTTTCTCGCTGGGGCCCTACCTTAACGTCACCTGGTTCGAGAAGAAAGTGTTTTTGCCGTATGCGCTTTTGTATTCAGTCATTCCCTTTATGTCCAGGTTGATCGACACCGGCCGTTTCGCGGCGTTAACCTATGTGATTCTGGCCATTCTTTCCGCTCTGTTTTTCACACGGGTATCGGAACGCTTAAAACTGCACCCTACAGGCAGAATATGCCTGCTCGGTTGTTTTCTATTTATCGCCGTTCTCCTTAGCCGGATTGGAGGTTCGATAGATCTCAAACCACCACCGGAAATCCCCCCGGGAATCGTCAACTTGAAAAACCAGACAGGAGCAGTCATCGATATACCTCTGCTGTCCAACGAAGTCGGTACCCGGGCCATGCTGTACCAGACAGCGCACGGTCTCCCAATGGCCATCGGGCCGGCCCCCAACGTGCGGTTCGTACCCCCCGATAGCTTTAGACAATTGATTACCACTAATCCGCTGCTGCAATATCTTTCCGGATTCGGTCTTTCTCATGAGAAACGGCAAAAAGACTACTCGCTGGATATAAACATTATCAAACGCAAGGGATTCAGATTCATCATTTTCCATAAAGACCTCTACCAGGCCGGAGGTGGCTCACAAGCCATAGTTGGCTCACAAGCCATAGGCGGCATGCAAGACCCGGGCAGTCAGAGGACCTCCCCAAAGAGCACGAGGGAAGACCCCTGGCACCTCACAAGGGTTCTTGTTGACATCCTGAACAGAAAACCTGTTTACTCGGATCATCTGGTAGACATTTTCGACCTCAAACAACCAGAACTATAGCCAGAAAATGGAGTTTCTATCGTGAAGGGGAAACCATTGCATCGCAGCCGGGTGACATCAGTAGACAGGATGGTATCATCAGGTAGGTTGATGTTGCCTCTGGGATTGTTTCTGCTCCTGAGTGGCTTATTTCTCTATCCACTGTCAGTCCGCCCGGGAAGTCTCATGCCCGCCAATGTTCCCCATTCCATCAACGACGATACCGTCACTCACGTGTGGTACTGGTGGTACCTGAAAGACAATCTTACCGGGGTGTTTTCGAATCCCGGAATCATGTTCGAAACAACAAAACTCTACTTTCCTTTTGGTCTTAATATCATGATTGCCCTGGGGAATCCCATTCCGCTCATTCTGTTGTTTCCACTGGTGGGATGGCTGCCGTTTCCCTGCAATTCAAACCTGTATGTAGCCGGTATCATCCTGCTCAACGCCCTGGCTGTTTACTATCTATTGCGCAGGTTTAAAATTGGTAAAACCGCCTCAATCCTGGGCGGTGCACTGGTACTGCTCAATCCATATTACTATCTGACTGCTTCGGGAGGACGGGGAGAGCAGGCTCTTATCGCCCTGGCAGTCCTGGCCATTCCACCGTCCCTCGACGCCCTTTGTCGAGGCGGCCGACGACGTATTCTGACGGCCGCCGCCTGGGTGCTTGGGGCATCTTTGTTCTACTGGTTTCACGGAATATTTTTGTGCATCACCCTGGCCCTAGCGACGCTTTTTCTATCGATACAAGCCCCCCGGGGCAGACGACTGTATCCCGTAAAACGCTTTTTAGCCCTACTCATGCTGCTCTTTGCCTTAAGTCTCCCCCTTCTCTATCCGCAAATAAAGGAAGGAATGAGCAAAGGACACGTGCTCGGCTTGACTTCGAGAAACATCGTGCCTCTTAAACTCCCACCGGGGGAGGAAGAAATGGGGACGACCGGTTCCCGGCTCACCGTTGACTCTCACTCACCGACTGCCATCCTGAGAAACGCGGTGGCCGTGTTCCAGCTTCTCCTTATCATACCGGTTGTTGTATCCCGTAAGAGACCAACCTTCTGGATCCTGCTGGTGCTGTTGTTCTACCTGTTCTCTCTCGGCCCCTACCTGCACCTGCCATGGATCGGTGCCCGGTTGATTCTCCCCTATGCTCTGTTGTATGCCCTGGTGCCTTTTTGCTCCAGAATATTGAGCACCGGCAGGTTCAACGCCTTCACGTACATGGCACTGGCGGTGACGGCAGCATACTCATTCAAGTATATCTCCACGCGATTGAAGTTGCGGGGACTCAGGCAGGTTACCGTCCTGGGATTCTGCCTGGCGTTAGCGGTATTCTTGGCCAGAACGGGGGATCGGATAGAGTTTGATTCCACCCCGGTTATCCCCGACGGGATACATCACCTTTCCGGGCAGGCAGGAGGAGTCATCGATGTTCCTCTCCTGTCCAATGAAATCGCTCCCCTGGCCATGTGGTACCAGACCGCCCACGGAACCAACCTGCTGACCGGGCCGGGGCCAGCATTGTGGTTCCAGTGCCCGGGAGAGTTGAAAACCCTGATTGAAGAAAACAGGATACTACAGTACCTGGCCCGCTTCGGACTGGAACACGACAAGAACATACTTCTTCGTGAGGTGGATTATGAGGGTTTGAGGAAACGTGGTTTCAGGTATATTATTCACCATAAACAAGACTTCTTGCTAAAGGATGATTCACTGGAAATCCCGGGTGCCCGCACAGTCCCGAGAGGGAAGCAGAATGATAACAGCCTGTACTGGCGACGCAGAACCATGAAACTTGCCAGGGTACTGGGACGGTCTCCAGTGTACCAGGATCCTGCAGTGGATATCTTTGATATTGGACAGAGCAACGGGCAAGGAAACTAAATCCATGTTTTTTCCGTTTTTGACAGCGATACACAAACCGGTTTGGAGAAAGAGGTTATGAACCTGAAAAAACGGCTGGTAAACCTCCGTAACGCCGTGCTTTGTTTTGGTGACGTGGTCTTGTGGACAATGATGAAAAGAAGAGTTCCTACCTTCGTAGTCCTGTCACTGGCCGATCGCTGCACCTTCCGGTGCTGGTACTGCCGATTGTGGGAACGGAACTACGACGACATGCCCACTGACAAAATCATACCGCTTCTGGATGAAATGAAGAAGGCGGGCGTCAAACACCTGGCATTGACCGGTGGAGAACCGCTTCTCAGAGAGGACCTGGAAGAGATTATCAACAGAGCCTATGCTCTGGGATTCACCGTGGTCGTTGTCACCAACGGCCTGGTGACAACGGAAAACATCCATAAACTAAAGCACTCTTCGGAACTGGTGGTGACATTCAACGCATCACAGGAAGTCACCGACGAACATTATGGAGATGGAACCTACCGCCGTGTGATCGAGGGAATCGAAGCCGCCCGAGACCTTGGTTTAAAAGTCGAAGCCAGGGGACTTCTCTACGATGAATTCATGGACGATGCCGAGCACGTAATAGATAAAACCAGGGAACTGGGGGTGAACTGCGCCTTCGAGGCAGCCGACATCCACCCGATGATACGAACCGGGAAACAACCCCTGGTACCTCCACGGGAGAAATACGAAGCCTTTGTCGACCGGCTCATCGATCTCAAGAAAACCAATCCACACATCAAATACTCTCTGGCCACCCTGAAATACATGAAAGCGCTGCAGACTCCCGGCCGCCGCAAAACGCCGGCCTGTATCGCCGGGCGGCTGCACGCATTTGTGGACACCGATGGAAGCATCTACTCCTGCCATTCGGTAAGAGGATCGGGACCCGTGGAAAACGTGTTTCAAACCGGATTCAAGGAGGCGTTCGAACGCCTGCCCCTGCGGTCTCCCTGCACTACGTGCCCATCACTGGGACTGGTCGAACTGGCCTATATTGCCAGGCTGCATTCCGGGGTAATCTGGAATCAAATTTCCGAATTGTTTAGATAGGTTAACTTTTACTGACCCCATAGTCATCTGGAATCAAATTACTGAATTGTTTAGGTAGGATTACTGTCTGTCACCTGGTGCTAAAGCTCCGGACGTATGACCAGGCGGTCAATGTTCAATCTACCCAGGTTCGGCATCAGGGTTTCGTTTTTGTACAGCTGGGCATTCCCGATCTGGTACACCTCTGCCGGGCAGTCCTTCCGAAACAATCTAAAATACATACCGGTGCATTCCCTGCGGCAGGGAACGATGCAAAAATTGTCGGGCGGAGTCACCAGCGTCGACAGAGCCACAGGGCAAAAACGGCCGGAAGTCAGGTACACGTATGGGTAATGCAGTGAGTAAAGCAAGTTTCCGGTTTCTGTCAGTCCCTGCGGGAAATTATCAATTTCTATACGCTTGACACCACTGGCAGACAGGTACCCGATAAATGTTTTATGAAAGGTAAGCTCTCCCAGGTATTGCTTGAATGATCCCGGTAACCGGGAAAGATGTGACCTTACCCGTGGATCGCGTTTTTGTTTGACCAGCAGCCGTCCCAACACAGGCTTGAGGTCATATGTTGTCTCCAGAAGCATCCTCAGCACGCCCCAGTCTCCTACCAGCACTTCTGAACCGGGAGCATAGTTGGACAGGCACTCGAACAGGGGTTCAAGAGTGAGGAGGTGGCGGTCGGTAACAAACGGGGTCATCAACGTGAAGGCAAGGTCCCGCTCACGGCAGAATTCCAGGACGTGACGAAGATCTTCCACCCCGGGAATCAGGCGTTCACAAAATTCGCTGCCCCAGTAGATTCTGCGGCAATCTCGCGGAATCATCTCTTTTTGCCGCTCAAAATCTACAATGTACCAGGCCCGTTCCATGCTCACCTCCTGATCATTATTTCATATGGTTATCGTCCGCCTGGAAAAAGCACCCGAACGTTTTACAGCCAACTCCGTAGTGCTTCTTTAGAAGCCCCTCGGACAGCCCGCGGAACTCTTCCGGAGTGGACGTGCCGCACACGGTCAAGGCTTCCCTGAGAAACCGTACATCCTGCAATTTCCGGGCAATAGGATACTCCCGGCCGTCGATCTTCAAATACCTCACCCCGGCAGCCAGCAACTCGGGAAGGAAACAAATTACACACCTTATTTTAGCTATGGAAGAATCGTGAAACAAACCGGCCAGGTAACGGCCTCTGGCGGCCAGTTCGTCAGGCGAAACCGCCCGTCCGCCGAACCTGTTGACCGCCTCTACTCGATCGTAACCCATGCACGGTGAAAATCCCGATATACTGGCGGACCGCATCATCGCTGCCCTCACTCTTTGGGGAGCTGACTGCCACAGACGCCGTACCGGCAGCCAGCCTTTTAAAGCGAACAGGCATTTCGTTATCAACGGGCTGGAGTATGACTCAATTCCATGTTGAAAGCCGCAGTTTCCTTCTATGTTTGGTTCGGGACCACCCAGGGCAAACACTTCACAGTCAAGTTGAGCTTGCCCGATCATGAAGACGATTTCTTTAATCGTCAGGTGACGGGGAAGAATTACCCGCGAAGCCCCGAACTCCTTGTAGAAAGAAATCGCCCGGGTGTTCAGGGTTGCAGCCTGGACACTGATGTACTTTTTCAGGGGGAAATCCTGGAAGTGCGCCAGGACGTTCATGTCTCCAACGATGATTGCCGCAGCACCGCACCGGTTGATGTGATCCAGGTGCTCATGAAGAAGGGGATACTGGGAGGGAACAAAAAAACGGTTTACCGCCACCGCGATATTCACTTCGTGGTCCCGGGCAATAGTCACTGCTTCAGTTAATTCATCATACGATTTCAGTGAGCAGGGACCGGTTTCCCTGGCATTATTGGATGCCAGGGACGAGCAACGACGGCGCCAGGTATCGGTGACAACACCGCAGTAAAACTCATCCGCGCCGGCCTCGATAAGCTGCTCGGTTTCGGAAACTTCGGTCAATGGTGAGAGTATCTTGACTGTATGCATGATTGCACAAAATGGTACAGCGGGCATCGCACACTGTCAAGGATTACCTTGTCTGATGTTGTGCGCGCTCCAAACAACTCCCAGCCCGCATATTTCACAAGTAGGCCTGCTGCGGCCACGAATTCGCGGCCTCGCAACATCAACTCATGAAATATACTGGTTAGTTTACCTGAAACCGACATTGACAAAATTCGTTAGATAAGGTTGAATGGCTGATCAGAATGATGACTCCCGTGAACATCACACCGCCAGATGGCTCCTGGCAGAGAAACAGGACATTTCTCCGCCGTCTTTCAATCATGGCCGTGTCCATATTCGCCGTGATGCTCCTTTACACAGCTCTCCTGGGCTGTTTTACCTATCCCCTCTCCACTTCTATCGGAAGCCTGATGGACAGCCGGGTTGCTTATGTGAATGAAGACGTGATTATCCCGGTATGGTACTGGTGGCACATCACATCGAATCTTCGTCACTCGTCTTCCGGTTCCGTTTTTTTGTGGGAGACAAACCACCTTTATTACCCGGACGGTTTGAATATTCAGAAAACGATGTGCAATCCACTGACGCTCATTGGGCTCTATCCTCTGATCGGACTTTACGGATTTCCTTACGACGCGAACCTTTACGTGTACATCATACTGCTGCTCAACGGCGTTTTTATGTATGTCACCCTGAAATACCTGAAGCGGGGTACCGCTGCCGCCCTCCTGGGAGGGGCCCTGGTGGCGTTGAATCCGTTCTTTTACAGTATCGCCAGTTCTGGACGGCACGAGCAGGCGACCATCTGGTTTGTCCCGCTGGCCATGGCACTAGTTCCGGCAGCCCTCACAAAAGGCCGGCGGTCAACCTATATCGGAGCGGTTTGCCTTTTTGTACTGACCGGAATCACGTACTGGTTTCTCGGCTTGTTTCTCTTGCTTTACCTGGTGATGGCAGCCGTCTATTACTCGTTCCGGGCAGCACGGGGAGTTCGTTTGCTCCCGCTGAGGCGGGCGCTGGTGATAGGCCTGCTTTTTCTCTCACTGAGTCTTCCCCTTCTTCAACCGTACCTCAACATCGGAGCTAAAGAGGGAGGCGTTATGGGAATTAAAATGCCTTCCATCGTACCGTTACGACTGCCCACAGTCAGGCAGGGTGAAATCGAAGACAGGTTATCTCCTGTGACCGAACAGGACGAGCAGTTCACGCTCATGTCGGAATCGCCGGTTACAATCCTGCGCAACCCGGTGGCTGTCTTTCAACTGCTGCTCATGGTGCCGCTTCTGTTTTTTCGCAAGCGCCCAACCCTGTGGTTTCTGACCGCCGCCTTCTTTTACCTTCTCTCCCTGGGACCCTACCTCACCATACCCGGCCTGGGAATACGGTTGATTATGCCGTTTTCACTGCTGTACGCCTGTGTACCGTTTTTCTCCCGAATTATCGGAACAGACAGGTTTTCGGCGGTCACCTTTTGTGCCACCGCTCTATTGTCAGCTTATTCATTCACCGCGCTTTCACGCCGTTTTACGATGTCACGAAAACTCAAGGCGACGGTACTGGCAACCGCCCTGATCACCATCGTCATCCTGGCCCGCTCAAGCGGGCTGCTCTTCATCAGGACCGCACCGGCAATTCCACCGGGGATCCACCAGTTGAAAGGACAAACAGGCGCGGTGATCAACATTCCGTTCTTCTCCCAGATAGTGGGGCTCAAGGGGATGTTTTACCAGACTGCTCATGAACTGCCCATGATGGGAGGGCCGGGAGCAAATATCTGGTACCTCTCCACCAAGCCGTTCAATGATCGGGTCTCCCGCAACCCTCTCCTTTCCTTCCTGATGGATTTCGGGTTGGCCCCGCCAGACAAGTTTACACCGAAACCCGCTCACATACGGGAACTAACCCGGGAAGGTTTCCGGTTTATCATCTACCACAAGATATCCCCTGAAATACGGCCAGGCGACAAATTCCAGTTCCAGGGACCCCGGGAACCGGATCCCAGGGAAATGAAGGCCCGGCAGCAACGGCTGACTGCCCAGTTGAGTACCATACTCGGATGCTCTCCTATGTACTCGGACGAGGAGATTGATATTTTCGATCTCAACGAGTCAGCCAGCGGTTTAAAACACGACTGATTATTGGTTTGAGAATTCCCTACCGGGTGAAAAGCTTTGCCAGGGTTTTCAGAAGAGGCACTGCCCAGCCTCCTTGCGACACGAAGACTTGTTCAGGGCAGATTTCCGAGCAGCAGAAGCAGCCGATGCACGAAGCAGTTTCAATCTTGGGACCCTGATCATCCAGTTGCAGTATGCCGGCGGGGCAGACTTTGGCGCAGGCACCGCACCCGGTACACCGTTCGGCGTAGCGGACCCATGGCCGCCGCACCATCAATTTTTTCACTATCCGTCTGATTACCCGGGGAAGAGAAAAACCCAGCGGCGCCATACCACCCGGCAAGCGGAAATCAGGAACGACTACACTCTGCAGTTCCTCCCCGCACACGGTGATTTCCTGCAGGCTGCTTCCCGGGATTCCCAGGTCTCTGGCCATGGCCACCGTCGGCACATCCGCTTCTTGAAGACCCATGATCCGGGCGCACACGGTATCAAGCGCCACGGCACTGTTAGAGGCGAGAATAAGTCCCAAAGACCGCGGTGTCCCCGAACCGGGACCTTCCCCCTCCATGGCGGTCACGGCATCCACCACCGTCAGCACCGGTGATAACGCTTCGCAAAGCTCGACCAGGAGCCGGGCAAACCAGCGATGGTTCCGGCCGGCCTGGAAGTGCCATCTTGCCTTATCCAGGCCGCACACGGCACCGTACATATTCTTAACCGCCGCAGTCATTACCATCATCTGGTGGGTCTTGAGTTTGGGCGCATTGAGTATCACCGGATGGTGCTCAAGGAGATGGCCGGCCACCTTGACATGCTTGAACACAAAAGATTCCTGGACAGGTAAAGAAGCGGGATGCTTGAATTCGACCAGCGGGACAGCTTCCTCAATGGAAATGTCTTTCATTCCAGTGGCCCGCACTACTCGTTTGAAATCGCCCAGGGCCGGGCTGTCGCCTATTTCAGGATTTCCCCCGTGTGATCTGGTCAACTGTACCAACGACCGCACCACTTCCGGGTGAGTGGTCACCGCCGCGGCGGGTGGACGAGCAGAGAGAAGGTTGGGTTTGACTAGCACCCGTTTGTCCCTGAAAACAGTCCCCAGGTCCGCTCCCAGCAGATCCACCGAACGCTTCACAGCCTGGTTGACCAAATAGGGATCATATCGTTCACAACGCACAATTGACACGGTGACCGGACCGGCTGATTGTTCCGGATTACTATCAGTACCTTCGTCTTCCACGACGCACCTCTATCCCGCAGCAGCCTCCCATTAGCAACATCATCCCGTCAGCAACATTATATCGTCAGCAATATTATATCGTTAGTGAGCGGTGGGAAGAAAAGAAATGTAGATGATGCGGTCCTTGGAAAAAAATCGACGTCACCAGCCAAACACTTGGCAAGCCGTGCCTTACATATTTTCCTCGCAGTAGCTGCGCCGAAGAAGTGTATCATTGCACAGGGGATTGAGTTCCAGATACTTTTCGTAGTAGTCGACTGCCTGATAGAAGTTGTCCTGCATCTGTTCGATCAACCCCAGCCAGTGGTAGGTCTCTGCGAATCGGGGCCGCTCGTCGGTCAGGTCCAGCAGGATTTCCCTGGCCTCGGTGTACTTTTCATTGAGGCAGATTAAACTCAAAGCCCGGTGCAACTGCTCGATTACCGTATCATTCGCCATGGAGAAATCGTGCGGTTTTAACGGCTCCTGTTGCAGTATTTCCCGGTACCAATCCACACTAGCCTTTTCTCCTCCCGCGGCCAACACCTTGAAAATGCGTTCGGCCTGTTTCAGGTAACCGTTTTCGTAATAACTCATCCCGATTGTAAACAGGGCATCCTCGTAGGTGGGCAAACCGTCAATGTCTGAGACAATTTCCAGCTGTGGCAGTCGTGGATACCTGTCATCGAGGACATGGAAGTTTTTAGCAGTTAGCGGGGAAGCTAGGACGGTCAGTACCAGGCACACCAGGGTATACATCAGCCGCTTTTTCATTTAAGCCCACCTCCTGTTGATTATTACTGACAAGACAAGAAAAATGTTTGCAGGAAACATGAGAGAGGTAGGACTGCGACTATAGACAGTAAACGCATGAGGCTTCAGCCGGAGGGTAACATCTGCTCGGCTGAAGCCCCATAGTAGTGCCCGCAGCGTGCTTCGCTGTCCGCAGCGTGCTTCGCTGACCGGTTACATCCTGTATTACTTGCCTTTCTTGCTTTTCTTCTCCTTCTTGTCTTCTGTCAGAGCCATGAACGGTTTTATCAGCTCGATGGGAACCGGGAAGATGGTGGTAGAGTTCTGCTCGGTTGAGATTTCCACCAGGGTCTGCAGGTACCTGAGCTGTACAGCTACCGGGTGCGGCTCGAGAATACCGGCGGCTTCAGCCAGCTTCTCGGAAGCCTGGAATTCACCTTCGGCGGCGATGATCTTGGCCCGGCGTTCACGCTCCGCTTCGGCCTGCCTGGCCATGGCCCGCTGCATCCCCTTGGGAAGCTCCACGTCCTTGATTTCGACGATGGAAACCTTGATGCCCCAGGGGTCGGTCTCTTCATCTATTATCTTCTGCAGCTCCTGGTTGATCTTCTCCCGGCGGGAGAGCAGCTCGTCGAGCTCAGCCTGCCCCAGCACCGAGCGCAGGGTGGTCTGGGCTATCTGGGAGGTGGCCATGATATAGTCTTCAACTTCGATAATAGCGTTCTCAGGATTCATGACCCGGAAGTAGACCACCGCGTTGACCTTGACCGGCACATTGTCCCTGGTGATGACGTCCTGGGCCGGTACATCCATAGTAATGGTCCTGAGGTCCACCTTCACCAGCCGGTCGATAAGGGGCAGAACGATGATAAGCCCGGGCCCTTTGCTCGGAATGATCCGTCCCAGCCTGAAAATGACGGCCCGCTCGTACTCGTTGATCACCTTGATCATGGAAATGATAAGAATTACTATCGGTATCAGCCATACCCACATGCTTACTTCATCCCCTTTCTTGTGATTACGAAATGTTTGCTTCTCCAGTTACTCCTTTCAGCTTTACCCAATTAAAGAAACCACAATACTGTTTCCTTTCACTTCATCAACACGAACATTGGTTCCTTTCTTGCATGTGCCCCCATCCTTTGCCATAGCTTTCCACAGCTCGCCGTGCACGTAAACCAACCCCGTGGGAGCAAGCTTTTCACGGACTTCACCGGTTAGCCCGATCAGACCGGCGGGGCCGAGCCGCGGCCGGCTGCGGTGGGCCTTGACCACCGCCAGCAGGAGAATTAAAAAGACCATTGTCAGGCCGGCAACCAGACCCAGTACCAATTTGAGAGACACCCGCATGGTTGCGTCTGTGGAATCGATAAGCATCATCGATCCGGTGATTATGCTCGCCACTCCCCCCAGGGTCAGAAAACCGTAGCTGACTACCTTCAGCTCCAGCATGAGCAGCGCCATTCCCAGAAGGATGAGCGCCACTCCCGTCAGGCTGATGGGAAAGTTCTGCAGCCCGAAAAAAGCGATGATGAGGCAGAATATCCCGGTGGCACCGGCGAATCCGAATCCCGGGGTGGTAAACTCATAGATCAGCCCGTAGATTCCAATCATGAGAAAAATGAGCGCCACGTTGGGGTTGGCCAGATAGTTGAGGAGCTCTTCGCGGTAATTCATCTGTACCGGCTGCCCATCCATGTTCCCCCTGTCCAGGTTTACATAGGTAATATCGCCCCGGACCTGGACCGGATGTCCCTCGATGCCGTTGAGCAGCTCTTCCATATCCCCGGCGATAAAATCGATCAGCCCTTTTTCCAGCGCTTCCTTCTCGGTATAAGACTTGCTTTCCCTGACCATAGATTCCGCGGCAGCGGTGTTTCTGCTGTGGGTTTCAGCCAGGTTACGGATATTGGAAACCGAGATGTTGGTGACCTTATCGTTCATGATTTCCGCAGCCTTCTCACCCGGCTGCTGCCCGAACATGCCGCCTCCCAAACCAACCGGGTGAGCAGCTCCGATGGATGTCCCGGGTGCCATTACTGCCACGTGAGAAGCCATCATGATAAACGCTCCCGCCGAAGCTGCCATGGCGCCGCGGGGAGAAACATACGTCACCACCGGGACCGAGCTGTTGAGAATGGCCTTTGTCATGTCTCCCATGGAACTTGCCAGACCGCCGGGGGTGTCCAGTTCCAGGATTACCAGGTGTCCCGCCCGCTCAGCTTTCGCTATTTCTCGGGTCACGTACCGGCTGGATACGGGATTTATCGTGCCGCTGATCTTGAGAAAAACGATGTTTGTATAGAGTATTTTCGTGCTGGTTTCTTCAGAGGGCATCTCTGCAGCGGAGGGGTTTTCTGCAACGGAAGACCTTTCTGCAACAGCCACATCCAGTGGCGTACCGCACACGAGAAACATACCGAGAAAAACTACTGAGCAGACCGCTGCAGCCACTGCGGCGGTCCGTATACCATTGTCATGTCTCCGAACGAAAATCAACTTTAATCACCTTCCCCGTTGATTCAACCAGCCGCGTGCCGCGCCGTTTCAAAGACCGTTTAGCTTTACCAAGAGGTTCTTTTATCAGCTCTTCACGGCATTGCCGGCATATTTCAAACTGGAAGCTCACGCCAACTTCCTTTTCCAGCTCTTCAAGATCCATCTGCTCGATGGCTTGCACCAGATCCTGGATCTCCTCGGTATAATCTTCTTGAAGGTCATCCTCGTTTATGGTGAGAACTTCGTAGGGATAACAGATACTCATCTTCAGCAAAAACCTGTCTGACTTCACTTTAATTTGCTGGCCGCATCTATCGCAATAATACGTTATCATAGTACAACCATACCTTTTATCCAGGTTGCCAGGGAAACCAGGGTTATTCTTTATCTTCCACATTGTATACTTCTATTCAACACCCTGTCAATTTTCCTATTCTCTTTCTATGCTCCATGCTGGAGGTACCCACCCTCTGATACGCAAGTGTAGAAAGGACGTGGGATTGCTTGACATTGCCCCCTTAAGAAAGGAACATAGAAAAACCAGGTGTACTTGACGGCGGTTTTTTCAAAGTGGTATATCAAAAGCGGTAAAGTGGGACCAATGAACGATTCCCGGGGAAGAAGGTATTCTAAAGATGAGTTGCCGTCTCATCAACGACCGTGTACCATCCCTGCCGAAATCTATTCTGGTAGCGGCCTGGCCGGGAATGGGTTATGTCGGTTTCAGGGCTGCCAGCTATCTGGTCCAGGAACTGAACGCCAGGGAGTTTGCTTCTGTTGAAGGGATTGACCTTTTTCCGCTCGAAAGCGTGATAATCAGAGAAGGTCTTTTACAGCCTCCGCCGGTACTGCAGAACAAGTTCTACTACAAGAAGAGCCGCGGGAAAGCAAAGAACCTGGTCATTTTCCTTGGTGAAGCTCAGACAGTGAGCGGTAAAGAACGTGAACTGGCGGAGGTAGTGCTTGATGTAGCCGCCCGGGCCGGAAGTACGACAGTCATGACCTTCGCCGCCTACGCTACCCATATAAATCACACTCAAGAGCACGGTGTCTGGACAGCCTCTTCGGAGCCTGCACTCAATAAAGACCTGGAAAAGTTCGGGTTGAAAGTAATGGAAGAAGGCAATATAAGCGGTCTCAATGGATCACTGCTGGCTGTAGCCCAAGAACGAGGCTTCAGAAGCGCGTGTCTTCTGGGAGAGATTCCTCTTTATGCACTACAGATAGAGTATCCAAGGGCTTCACTGGCAATTATTGAAAAATTTGCCAAATACAGCGGAATTTCAGTTGATTTGAAGAATCTGAATACCCTCACAGAAAGCACGGCCCGCCAGATCGACACTTATATAGAACAGTTGCGTAATGTTAGTGATCTGCCGAGCCCATCGCCCGGTGATGAACCGGAGAGTGAGGACGATCCCCAGACCGTTCATTGAAAGGTTCGACCATGAATCCGTTTTCCTTCTTTTCCCCCGGGAAAATAGTCTTCGGTGCCCACTCGTTTCTGGATTCCACCAAACAGGTGGCACGATTCGGCACCCATCTGCTCATAGTTGCCGGAGGAGGAACACTGAGATCGCTGGGAGTCCTTGAACCGGCAATCGCCGCTTTGGAAGAATGCCTGCCCCAGGTAACGGTTTATGAAGGGATTCGTGGTGAGCCGACTCCCGAAACCATTGACGAAGGCGTTGCTCTAGTCCAGGAAGCCGGATGTGACTGTGTAATGGCCGTGGGCGGCGGTAGCGTTCTCGACACTGGCAAAGCTATAGCTGCCGTGTCGACCAATGATGGTCCGGTGACTGATTATCTGGAAGGGGTGGGCGCCGGACTCAGCTTTTCGTTCCCTCCCCTGCCCTTCATTGCCGTACCAACAACCGCCGGTACTGGCAGCGAAGCAACGAAAAACGCCGTTATAGTCCGGCCGGGCAAATTTAAAAAGAGCCTCCGAAGCCCGATGATGGTTCCCCAGCTGGCTATTGTCGATCCCGTTTTGACAATGACACTACCACCAGCCCTGACTGCCGTCAGCGGACTCGACGCCTTCTGCCAGCTCCTGGAAGGATATGTCACCCCCAAGCGCAACTACATTACAGAAGCGCTCTGTTCGCAGGGCTTGAAACTGTGCGCCCACAGTCTTTCGAACGCTTACCGGGACGGTACCGATCTGGAAGCCAGATCGAATATGGCGGCAGCCAGCTTGATGAGCGGGATGGCTCTGGCCAACGGCGGACTCGGGGCCGTGCACGGGTTCGCAGCCGGCCTGGGAGCAGTTTGCGGAATCCGTCACGGATTGGCATGCGCCGTTCTCCTGCCGGCGATCACAGCAGCCAATGCCGAAGCAGACCCCGAACGGTACGCGCCCCTGGGCCGGATTTTCACCGGCCGTATTTGCCCATCTGCCGTTACGGCGGCCCGGGCAGCGGTTGTTTTCATCAACGACCTTTGCCGGAGTCTGAGAATTCCAGAGAAACTCACCGACATCGGCGTCACTGAAGACCAGCTAGAAGAGGTGGTCGACTCGTCCCAGGGAAACAGCATGCGGGGCAATCCGGTTGAGATGACGAAAGCACGGCAGCTGGAGCTGCTCAAAAGTATTGTTTGATTGGATTGGAAAGAGGTGATCGTGTGCGGTTGAATACATTCGTGTACCTTGGTAGTGCAGGACTCCTGGCCATAGCTGTGTGCGTGGCGCCGCTTACCGGAGCCCATGCTTCCGGAAGCCGAAACAGAACTCAGGATGAATCCCCCGGCCGCAAGCCTGCCAGGTATTCTGCCCACAGAAATGAAATCTCTCTTACGCGGGCAGTCAACGGAATAGATGGAAACCTGCAGCTGAAACAAGAGAATGGAGACAGTATTCTGTGTGTTGTCGACCGCCGGGGCCGCGTGAAAGACTCCAGGACGTTTGATCAGCCATTTGACCATATGCAGTTGACTGACCTCTATGGTTCCGGTACCCCCACCTACATAGTGGCCGCTACGCTGGCTCCGGGACCGGAAATGAGCTATAAGGCCTTGCTCGTTCTGGTGGAAGTATCGAGGGGAAAACTGCACCAGCTCGAAGCGGTGGATCAAGACACCAAAGAACGTGAACCAATTACTCTTTTCAGATCACAAAAGGCGTCCTGGGACCTGGGCCCGGTCGATGACGGCAAAGGTTTTAATATTTTTCGGATCGTCTGCACTTCCTCCGGTGACGGCAAAGAAAAATCATCTAACATGGAAGAATCACCCAGCCTGGAAAAATCATCTACCATCGCCTACACCAGCTTCTGCTTCGATGGTTCCGACTGGATTAAAGCCACGCGGGAAGAGAAAGGCTTCTGGGATACCGGTCAGGGCTTTCCCGAGTACTCGAAGTTTCCCGAAGTCAAACAGGTCAAAGCACAGCATGAACTGTGCGGCTACTACGTGTCCGAAGAGTCATGGATAGGATCCGAAATTGGAGAAGCAGGAATAGATATAATCGAACTCGACGTATTTCAACAAGGCTCTGATCTGTATATCGATTTCATGATCATGCGCAACCCGCAGGGCTACGTGATCGGTGGTGTCTACAAAACAACCGAAAAACGTAAAGGGAACCTGGAATTCACCATTCCACGGGATGTTCGGGGCAATCGTGCCCGGGGACGGTTCACCCGGTCACGGGGTGACTACCTGCTGGACCTGGACCTGCTGCGAAAGACTTCCGCCGGAGCGGACACAGCCGTTCTCTACAAAGAGTGGGTCATAAAGAAAAGAGAGAACACTCCCCAAAAAAACCGGCATCCATGGAGTCTCGAAAAACAGAAATAACCGGATATTATTTTTTTGGGGCAAGGATACCGGATTCCGTCAAACCATTATAGATCTGCTCGGCCATGACCCGGCTGCCGGCGGGACTGAAATGCATATAGTATGTGTAGAGCTGTTTCGTGTCAGGGTGGCTTGAAAAGGCCGGACGCGGATCGACCAGAAGTATACCTTCCTCCCGGGCAACATCCTCCATGGCGGCAAGCATGGAGTTGTGAAGATGCATGAACTGTTTAAAATACTCCGTCTCCAGCCGGGCGTTGCTGTCTACTGACGTCACTCCCTTGTAGACGGTCCGTTCCCTTTTTTCCGGAGACAGAATGGGCTGCTGGACAAAAACCAGTTTTATACCGTGTTTTCGGGCCAAACGGGCGATTTCATGAAGGTTCCCGGCATAGGCTGCAAACCACCTGGAAATGTTTCCCAGCAAACCGGCGGTCATGTATCCGCGCTTGGACATCATGAACACCATATCAGAGTACAGAAGGCTTCGCTGGAACAACAACATATGGACCATCCAGAAGAACCGTTTTCCTGGGGAGTTGAGAACCATGGTGTGTGTTCCCACTTCTGTGAAGGCTTCACTGACCGTAATCAGATCGGGATGGTACCGGCACAATTCCTCCCGGATAAGATTCAGAATGTGGCTGGTGGTGTATCCCTGGAACCCGGCGTTGATCACCTCGTAGGACACTGCGCGGTCGGGCTGACTGTTGAGCATCTCCTCCAGAATATCGGGATAGGATTGTCCATCAGGGCACTCTGAACTGAAGGTCTGCGAACCGCCGGTGCAGAAAATTCTCACGGTTCCCGCCCGTTTGCGCGGAGAAAACTCCTCTCCCCGAAATCCCAGGCTACTAATATTTATTCCTTCTTCTTTCACCGTCCCGTCGGTGGGCATTTTGTAATACCCTTCCTCGTACTGACGCATACCCGTACTGGCCACGCGGTGGGCAGGCGGCAGCATATACGACTGCTCTTCGAGAAACGGATATGCAAGGTAGCGTGGATTTTTGTACTTGAATGCACAGTAGACACGGTCCCCCAGTTCAAGCAGTAGAATAAAGAAAATGATTGACAAAAGAGGAATGCAGCAATACCACCAGAAAAAACTCTTTTTACGCCCTTTTTTCCCTGTATCTTCAGTCATGTGAAATCACCAGTTCCTCTATCGATGCGCTCAAACCCTATCACGCTGTACAATTAACTGTCAACAAAAGGACCGCATTGTAGCTTGATTTTTTCGCTTCTACTTGATACGGTAAGAGCTATGCTCAAAATACTGGCGCCATTCAATGCCCTCGACCAGATAGAACCGCTTATCGAAGCAGGAGCAAATGAACTGTACTGCGGAGTGGTCGACACGGGATGGCTTTCCCGGGGATTCTGTGCCGAGGATATCAACGCTGAGCCATCCCGGGGATCTTCCCTTGAAAGTTTTGACCAACTCCACCAGGCGGTACAACTGGCTGGACGGTCTGATGTTCCAATTCACGTAACTCTCAATACACGTTTCTACGCTGAAAGCCAGTATCCCGCTTTAAAAGAAGCAGCTTTGAATATTGAAAAATCCGGGGCAGCGTCGATAATAGTGTCCGTCCTCGGCCTTATCCTGACCTTGAAAGCCATGGGACTTTCCACCGCCGTCACCCTGAGCTCAAGCTCCGGATGTCTCAACAAAAATGGCATGCTGTTTTTTCATTCGCTTGGAGTTAAGCGCCTGGTGTTTACCATTCTTCAAGATTTTGAGACGATGATGAGCATGTGCGAGTTTCTTCCCGAATTGGAAAAGGAGGTTTATATTCTGGACAGCAGCTGCAAGTACCTGGAAAGCTGCTGCAATAATCTCCACATGGCAGAACTGGTTCCCCCGGTAAAAAGAAACGTATACAAGCTTATGAAACCGTTTTATTTCATTGATCGCCTGTTCACTATTCTTCGAAACCTGCCGAAACCTATTCGCAGCTGGCTTGAGAACCAACCCCGTTTGTCTTTTATGTCTCCCAGCATGTGCACCATGTCACCGGAAGTGATGGTTCAGCGTGAAGGCCACCCCCGCAAAAAGTTGAAGGGGGTTGAAAAACCGGATTTTTTCAATTCACATTTTTTCGATCAGAGCACTGTTTGTGCCTTGTGCTTTTTACCGAAAATGAAGCGTTGTGATGTTACTTCCTTGAAAATTTCAGGCAGAGGATGTTCGCTGAGTAAAAAGCTGAAAGATGTAACATTGGTACATCAAGCGATTGATTACCTGAAAACTTGTGCTGTCGAATATGAAGATTTTACCGCGCATATGAAGAAGCTTTTTAGGGAAACATACGGGTACCCATGCGAGGAAAACTGCGGATTCATAAACCGTGAAACCAGGCAGAATTCCGCCTAAAACTGACACATAGAGAAGATTTATTACCATGGAAAAAGCTTGTTTTATCTCCTCGGAGAGCCAACTGGAGCGAGTAACGGTTGACTATACGCGAATTTATTTCGGAAGCGAACTGTGCGAGCGGCTGCTTCCCTCACCGGATGAAACGATCAGAATATATCATTTTGCCGCCAACAACAATATTGATTTTACCCTGGTCACTCCATGGATTTCTGAGCTCGAATTCTACCGCCTCACAAAGCTTTTACACGTGCTTGAGAAGGAAGAAATTCTGCAGAATATGGAAATCGTTGTGAACGATTGGGGAGTACTATGGTACATCAACGAGCACATTGATCCGCGACCCGGTCTCTGTCTCGGCAGGCTGCTTAACAAGCAGTGCTCCGACCCGCGTCTCACCTGGTTCAGAAAAAGCGGAGAGATACCCTCGCATCACCGGTGCGCTACGGCAGACAATACCACGGTCCTCAACCACCTCACCAAAATGGGGATCTCCCGCCTGGAGTTCAATAATCCCCTGCAAGGCCTGGAGCGGGAATCGGTTTTTCCGGCTTCGCTCTACTATCCCTACACCATCATTTCAGTCAGCAGGCTCTGCCCCGTTGCCTCGTGGATACATTCGCAGCCCTACCGGTCTCTCGGTTCCTGCGCCCGTGAATGCCTGGACACGGTGTTCCATCTACGATTGAAGGGATACCGTGATAAGCTCATCTACCGGGGCTGCGGGCAGCTGTTATGCAACTCAGTACTTCCCGATAACCTGGAAAGACTCTCCATTGACCGGGTAGTATTCCAGCCCGCGCTGGACTTTTAACGGTGTTGCCCTGCTGAAGCTCTTACTGATACAATACGTTTCAAAACCGCTGTTTATCTCCATACGTTATGAATCACAGGCACACGCAGTTTAAAGCACACGCAGTGTAAAGCACACGCAGTGTAAAGCACGCACAGTGTAAAAGCACCGGCAGTGTAAAAGCGCCGGCAGTGTAAAAGCGCCGGTAGTGTAAAAGCGCCGGTAGTGTAAAAGCGCGTGCAGCGTAGAAGCGCATGCAGCATGGAAAGAAGGATAAGGTTACCGTGACAGCACGAGGTACCAACTACACCAGATATGGGCGCGCTTTTTTACTCCTGCTGCTGCCCGTGGTAATTTACCTCGTTCTCATCTGTGTGTTCACCTATCCGCTGCCGCTTAAATTCGGCAGCGTCATGTTCTCTGTCACCCCGGAAATCAGTGAGGACGCCATCTTTCCTATCTGGTATTGGTGGCATCTCAAAACCGCCTTTTCCCAGATATTTTCATCCCCGGAGCTCCTGTGGCGTTCAGACATGCTCTACTCGCCCTTCGGGCTGGCAGTCGGCAACGCGATCAGCAATCCAATCCCGCTCATCATTCTTTTTCCGGTGATCGGCTTTCTTTCATTTCCCCTGAACACCAACGCTTTCCTGGTTCTTATTCTTCTGCTCAACGGCCTGTGCACCTGGTTCATGCTCAGGAAATTACGCTTCGGAGCACTGGAATCCATCCTTGGCGGAGCCCTGGTAACCGTCAATCCCTACTATCTAGAAATAGCGGGGGGAGGAAGACAGGAGCAGGCCAGAGTCTGGTTCATCAGCCTTTTTATCCCGCTGGCTATTGCCGCCTTGAAGAAAGGTGGCAAAAAAAGAGTACTGGCAGCGGTAGCCATGCTCCTGGCAGCCTCGCTGTTTTACTGGTTTCACGGCCTGTTTCTCCTTATTCTCCTCGGAGCATTCACCCTGCGTGCAGGCTTTGGAACGAGGGCTCCGGTCGGTAGGATCATCCCGTTCAAAAGAGCTGCAGCCGTGGGTTTGCTGTTCCTGTCACTGTGCCTCCTTCTGCTCTATCCGTATCTCAACATTGCATTGAAAGAAGGTAAAGTACTCGGTGTATCTCCGGACATGCCCCTGGCCCTGAAATTGCCCGATGGCGGGACCAGCCCGGAGTTCCTTCCTCCAAAGGGTCAGGAACAGCTTGGTACGGTGTCTGATTCACCGGGAAGAATTATCCATAATCCAATCGCACTATTTCAGATTCTGCTGCTGGTTCCTCTGCTGTTTTCCAGGAAGCGGCCGACATTCTGGATTTTGACCGGATTACTTTTTTACTCACTGTCACTCGGACCGTACCTGAAGCTGCCTTTTACAAATATAAAACTGGTCATGCCGTTTGCTCTCATTTACGCTTTTGTACCGTACGGATCGAGGCTTATCGACACCGGACGTTTCAGCGCAGTTACCTATCTCATATTGGCCTTACTCTCGGCCAGGGCTTTTTCATTCATTTCGGAGAAGCTGAGATTTTCACGCCTGAGTAGACTATGGCTGCTGTCTGCCTTTCTGATAGTAATCGCTGTTCTCAGCCGGTTTGGGGGTGAAATGCCGCTCGTGCCCGTCCCCACGGTCCCTGAAGGGATTCAAAGTCTACGGGCCGAGACGGGAGCGGTAATCGATGTCCCTCTTTACTCCAACGAAGTGTGGGCCCGGGCCATGTGGTACCAGATCACACATCACCGTCCATTGATGCTCGGTCCCGGAAGCGGCATGGAGTTTGCGAGGCCGCAGCGTTTCACGTCAATGATCGCAGCCAACACCATGTTGAATTACCTGGCCCGCTACGGTCTGGAGCACGGAGAGTCCCAGACCGCATCGGCGCCGCAACACAACGAATGGCTGGACGGCCTGGAGGAGATGGGATTCAGGTTCGTACTGTATCACAAGAAGACCCTGGAAGGGAGACTGCAGGTCTTTGCATGGCTCAGGGAAAAGCACCACGAGAATACCTACTGGTACAAGATGTCTAGAAATCTCGAGAAAGTAATCGGTGTACCTCCAGTTTCCCGGGGAGAAATGGTAGATATCTATGATCTTTCACTGCGGCGAAAAACCAAACCATAATCAACAGCCGGCATGGGCTGTTTCGCTGCTGGGATTGTTGATTGTATTCACAATCCTGGCCGGTATTTTCACTTACCCACTTATCTTTAAGCCAGTTACTCACATTTCAAGCTTCACCCTCGGCGGAAAAATTTCTCCTGAGGGTACCGAATCGTATATCAATGTCGACTTTATCATCGATGTCTGGTACTGGTGGAACATAAAAGAGCACTGGTTCAGCAAAAATTCCCGAGTGGATTGCTTGTGGAAAACCGACCTGTTCTACGCTCCCGAGGGGCTCGACCTGTGGATCAATTTGAGTAATCCCCTCCCACTGGTATTCTTGTTTCCATTCCCGGGAAGCCTGGGTGCCCCGGGTAATGTGAATATATACGTACTGGCCATACTTATTTTCAATGGTATTTTTACCTGCTTAATGCTGAAAAGACTGGGGCTTTCACGCCATGCGGCTTTGCTGGGCGGGGCTCTTGTCACACTCAATCCTTACTACTTCGTAACTGCTGCTTCAGGCAGAGGAGAACAGGCGCTCGTCTGGTTCACTATTCTCTTCATACCGGCCGGACTGGAAGCACTGGCGAAAGGTGGCCGAAGAAAAATACTCACCGCGGCGGGCCTCCTCCTGGCGGCATCTCTGGCCTACTGGTTCCATGGGCTTTTCCTGGTAATATTTATTGTCCTGGCAACAGCACTGGCCGCAAGACGCGCGCGGCGGGGAAGGAAACTGCAGCCGGTTAAAAGAACCATGGCCATACTGCTGCTGCTCGTGTGCTTTAGCCTGCCTTTTCTCTACCCGCACCTAAGAGATGGACTAAACCAGGGGCAGGTACTGGGCGTCACCGGAAGTACAATCGTTCCCCTTTCCTTTCCTCCCAGGACAGAAAGCAGGGAAACCATCAGTGATTCCGAATCCGGAGAACATAGCATCGCAGCCCATCCTCCCGGCAGGATACTGAAAAATCCGGTGGCTCTTTTCCAACTTTTGCTCATTCTTCATCTCCTACTATTTTCCAGGAGAAGACCGGTCCTCTGGATCGGTACCGCCGTGCTGTTCTACGTACTTTCCCTCGGTCCCTACCTCTCGCTTGACGGAAGCCAAAGCGGTATTCCTCTTCCATTCGCCCTGTTCTATGCCTGCATTCCTTTCTTCAACCGGCTCCTGGATGCCAGCAGGTTCACCGCTTTTACCTACATCGCCCTGGCGGTGCTCTCGGCTTATTCCTATGATCTTCTAACCAGGAGGCTGAGATCGCGGAAAACTACCGCCTGGTGCATCTTAATTCTTCTGCTGGCAGCAGTGGCTGCCCTGGCCAGGGCCGGTAGTGAAATAAACATTCTTCCTTATCCTGAAATACCCCGGGTGGTGCGGGAATTGAAGGGACAACAGGGAGGAGTAATCAATGTACCGGTGTTGTCCAACCAGGTAAGTACCAGGTCCATGTGGCTTCAAACAGTCCACGGACTTCCCATGTTCAACGGACCGGGAGCAGACATGTGGTTCATGCGGCCGGCGCGGTGGAACACCTTGCTCGAAGAAAGCCCACTGCTTACGTATCTGGCCCGGTTCGGTTCGGACGAAGAAAGCAGCTATACCCCGTCTCCGGAACATGTCAGAAAACTGAAGGAAAGGGGATTCAGGTTCATATTTCACCACAAACTGGATAAACTTTTTGTGGGAAGCACAGCATCACGGGGAGGAATGAAACAGGCTGACAGCAAAGTCCGCCGTTTTCATCTTGCTATAAAGCTCAGTAAGATCCTGGGAATGAGCCCTATCTACAAGAGCGATTCACTGGACATCTACGATTTGGCCAGTGGAGACTAGAACCAGCTCAGTACCCCTCGCCACCGGCGTCACCGCCGGAGACGATCTTGACACTGGCTGACGCCCCAATTCGGGTGGCGCCCGCTTCCACCATCTGCAGAACGGTTTTCATGTCCCGAACCCCACCCGAGGCTTTGACGCCGAGATCAGGCCCCACGGTCTTGCGCATCAGAGCTATATCGTGAGCGGTAGCGCCCCCCGGTCCGAATCCGGTGGAAGTCTTGACGAAACTGGCACCAGCGGCTTTGGATAAAGTGCACCCCATGATCTTTTCTTCATCAGTGAGCAGCGCCGTTTCCAGAATAACCTTGACCGGACGGCCGCAGGCAGCCTGGACAACGGCTTTGATATCGTCTTCCACCAGCTTGAAATTACCCGCCTTGAGCGATCCTACGTTGATAACCATATCGATTTCGTCCGCTCCTTTGCGGACGGCGTCGGCGGTCTCGAATGCCTTGGCTTCACTGGTGGTGGCTCCCAGGGGGAATCCGACCACCGTGCACACCATGACCCCGGAGCCTTTAAGCAGGGTAACACAGGTCTCTACATAACCCGGGTTGACACACACAGAAGCAAACTGGTGTTTACGGGCCTCTTCACAGATCTTCTGGATCTGCTCATAGGTCGCGTCGGGCTTGAGCAGTGTGTGATCGATGATACCGGCAACCTGGTCCTCCACCGAGACTACGCCGGTTTTGGCCCCTATTCGCTCCGCGCCCGCTTCGAGCAGTTCATTGACATTGCTTTTACGATACACCACGCACAGCCCACAGGCACTGCACTCACCAGAGGAGGCGTCACACACCATCGCCGGTGGTGATGATGAGCACTGTACCGGAGAGCAAAAAGCAGTTTCACCACGTGCCCCAACCGCCTGAGGCATGGCGGACAGCCCCCCCCCCAGAACGTCAGACAGTTCACCCAGAGAGATGGGGCGTGCTCCGTAACTGGAAACAGTATTAATGAGCTCCTGGACCCGACGTTTAACCGCCGGAGCCGCTGTGGCCACCGCCGCGTTGAGAGAATCCACCACTACCAGTACCGGCACCCCATTGAGAATGGCTTCATGCAGGATGGCGGTGGCTGGATTATCACAGGTGAGTGAGGCCACCTTGGCCAGGGTATTGATGCTCGGTACGGCCAGGACAACCGCTTCGTGATTCCGCAAAAGCTCATGCGCCAGGTTGAATACGTTTCCAGTCAGGCACTGTTGAAATCCGGCGGCGGCGCTAAGGCGGTCCGCGCCCCAGATATTTTCGGCCGACGTGGTGAGAACTCCCGTGAGTTTCCAGCCTTTAAGCGATAATGATTTGAGTCCCGCAAACACCGTGTCAGCTGCCTTTACAGCCCCGGATATTACCACCAGGACCCTGCGGGAGGCGGTGGGTACTACAGCAGGCGCGCTGCTTTGGGAGGACATGCGATTCATAACTTCCCGCGTTATTTTTTCAATGAGATCATCCATTGCCGTCGCGTCCTTTCTTTTAACAGCCATCATTTAACAACCATATTTTAATGGCTTACTATTTCAAACTGCTTACTATTCAAGACTTTCCATCAATATGTATTTCATCAATAATTCCCATGATGACCTGAGCAACCGGGATGCTATCACTGTCCAGCACCAACCGGGCGGAACTTCCTTCCTTCATTACAATTACTAGGTCGCCTTCGCCGGCTGCAACCGCATCAACCGCCAGGAACGCGTCTCCTTGCGCCTTCCCTTCCAAATCGAGTGGTTGTACCACCAGTATCTTGTGACCCTCGAGACCTTGATTTTTCACCGTTGAAGAAACGGTCCCCTTAACTCTGCCGATAATCACGTCCGAGATCCTTTCTTGGCACTCTTTGCAGACCTGGTCGCGCTCTTTATTCTTTTAGTCTTTACACCCGGAGTTGTCTGTTGGGCTTTACCCGTTACCTTTTGGGCTTTCCCCGTTACCTGTTGGGCTTTACCCGTTACCTGTTGGGCTTTCCCCGTTACCTTTTGGGCTTTTTTCGTTATCTTTTGGGCTTTACCAGTAATCTTTTTCCGGGTTTTATTTGCTTGACATAGATCGTTCTTCCCGCCCGGTTCTCTCGGGCAGGTGATATCACTGCATATATCGCAGGCGCCAGTCAGGTCTACCCGGTCCACCACACCGACTACGCAGTGATCGGACGAAACCAGCGGATCGATATCTTTGTGCGGGATTGCCGCCTCCTTGCTGGTTACCACCATAACGGTTTCGCCGTACCCGGTACCCATCGAGTCGGTGGCAATTACCATCTTGCCCTTTTTACGAAGGTGAACATCCAGAGGCTGCAAAACCACCAGCTTAATACCAGTCAACGAAGGGTATTTGACGCTGGCTACCAGATTTCCCACGACCCTGGCCAGAAACAAAACGACTCACTCTCTTTTCAAAACAATTCCCCGCTCGCGAGCCGTATCCGAGGCAAGCGGTGTGACAATGGTCCGACGGCCAATGAATACGGTAACGTCGCGGCCAAGCTGTTTTATAGCATGTTCCGATACGAGTTTTTTGGCCGTCCAATCAGTCGGAGCCGGTGTAAACAAACTACTGGGGGCAGGGGCTGAACGTGCACGGTCAGCTACCGGCAAACCGCTGAAGGTAGCCGACCCACAACCGCCGGTACAACCCGACGAAGGGGGAGATGGCAATTTAGAAACAGATGGTGCGGTAAGCTTCCCGGAAGAAACGCCCTCCATCTCTTCCAGAACGACACGTACAACCAGCCTGACGATCTCTCGCAGGGCTGCCTCGTCCAGATACATTCCGCTCACGGTTGTCGCTCCTGACTTCCAAACCCGAATAATCAGGGTTATCGTTTACCGGTATATTTTTTTTCAATGTCCATTATCATGTTGACCCGGCGTTCGTGCCGTCCGGAAGCCCAGGCCGTGGCCAGCCAGGCCTTGACAATCTCTTTGGCTTTTCCCACCCCGACAACCATGCTACCAAGGGTCAACACATTGGCGTGATTATGCTCCCGGCTGTTGCGGGCGGTATAGATATCATTGCAAACTGCCGCCCTGACTCCCGGGACTTTGTTTGCCGCCATGGCACTGCCGATGCCGGCACCGTCAACCACTATACCGACCTCGAATTCTCCCCGGCTCACCGCCTGGGCCACCAGAAATGCCAGATCCGGGTAATCACATGAATCCTTGCTGTATGTTCCGTAATCGTGGCAGATATGTCCTTCTTCTTTCAAGAATTTTTTCAGAGCTTCCTTGAGATCATAACCTCCATGGTCGCTTCCCAGAACTATCTTGACCACCGTCTACCAGACTCCTTCCTGACCTGTCAGGCAGTTATTCTGTAGCACACCCCGCTCTTCCCTATAAAACAGCGTCAGTAATAGCTTCGTGGGGAGAAGGAATGATAACCGTCGAAACAACAAAACCATCCCGAGTAATAACCTCTTCCGCCATGGTCATAGCGGCCTTCACAGCCCCAACCTCGCCGGTCAGGGTAAAGAATGCTTTTCCTCCAAGACCCGAGGCCAGCCGTATCTCTATCAACGTGACCAGGGCCGCCTTTGCCGCCGCGTCTGCCGCCACCACGCATGAAGGACAAGAAAAAGTCTCCACAATACCCAGGGCTTCAAGATGATCTACATCGGTAGTTCCCGTTATGGCCGGGAATACCGAAGCGTGCACATCAGCCAGCAGTAATTCATCCGTAATAAAACCGTCTCCTGTTTCGCGCCCGGCTTCCATGGAGGTGCGGACGTCACCGACTTCACCCGACACCATGATCAGGTATTTGCCGGGACAAATAGGATGGGCACCCAGCAGCTTTACGAATGCAGCCTTCATCATCGCGTCGGTGGCCTCGATACCTTTGGCTATGCTGTTGAGCTCCAAGAGACCAATTGCGAGTCTCACCGTCATCCTCCTCTTTAATACAGAAATCCAACCAGGCTCATAGTATGCCACTCCCGGTTATTTCCTGCTGAGTATAATCATTTGCTCGTCCAGTGAAAGTACTTTTCCGTCGATACTGGCGTGGACGCGCGCACCGAGGCTCTTTTCGGGTATCTCCGCTACCAGGTCACCCCGTTTAACCGTGCTTCCCTTATCAACCACCGGTACCGCCGGTACACCGACATGCTGCTTGAGTGAGAGAACAACCCGCTCCGGTTGAACCAGTCGGCTGCTGAGGGGAGCCGCCACATCATACCGGTGCAGCTTCAGTCTCCTGATCAACCGTGCGGTGGGAACACGGCGCATTTTCCTGGCCGGGTGGGGAGAAATATCCACCCGGTGAAGGGGATTGTGAAATCCCTTTGATCCAAATTCCGTCTTGATCCTCTGTATTACCCTCCTGGGAGAGAGAGACATCAGACATGAGTACGATTCACACACACCGCACTCGCAGCACAGCATGGCGCCGGCAACTATTTCCGGAGCGACATTCAGGTTGCTGGCGGCGCGGTTGATTTTGTGCGGTTCCAATCGGTGTCCCAGCATGCGGCGCGGACAAAGATCCGAGCAGTACGAGCACTGGCAGCAGGCCGATTTCATCCGCGAAAGCAATGTTCCGAGCCGCTCCTTTTTGTTGAACACCACCGGGTTGTCCGCCGGGAGCACGATTACACCGGAGCACATTTTGGTAACCGGTGTTTCATCGGGTGAGACAATCTCCCCCATCATCGGCCCCCCGAGAAGAACCACGGCATCGGGAACCACCGGCCCACCAGCAGCTTTTACCAACTCCGACACCATCGTTCCAACCGGTACTTTCAATGTTACCGGGGTCTTCACCGCACCAGCCACGGTCACAGTACGGTCCAGCACCGGTATTCCCCGGGATGCATTATTTATATTGATCAGCGTTCCGACGTTCTGGACAACCGCTCCGGTCTCGATGGGAATCCCGCCTTCGGGAACCAGACGCTCGGTCACCTCGTGAAACAGGACATGCTCATCACCAGCCGGGTAGAAGTTGTCCAGAAGAAAAAGGGAAAGACCCTTTTTACCCGTAATCGTCTTTTGCAGAGCGTCGATGGCCGGGTGGTATTTTTTCTTAAGCGCTACGATTCCCTGACGGGCCCCGGTAGCTTTCATGCCCAGCTGAAGACCGGAGATTATCTCGTCCGGGTAGATGGCCATAAGCTGCTGGTCGACCCTCAGCAGCGGCTCGCACTCTGCCCCGTTGGCGATAACCAGGTCTGCCCGGGCAGCCAGTTTGACATGCGTGGGAAATCCGGCCCCGCCGGCGCCCACCACTCCAGCTTCCCGCACCTGGTCTATAATCGTGCTCTTCTTGGCCATAACAACTCCATATACAGTCTGAACAGCCAGCTCGTATTCTCTTACACTATCCTGAAGTAATCAACCAGGACGCAGCGACGCTCCCGGGTAAACGTCCTGGCGCAGGTAAGCCCTTCGCCGGTGGGGGAAGCGATTGAAAAGGTGGTGAATCCTTCCCCTCCCAGTCCTAGCCCTGCGAAGGTCGGTGCATTCTTGACAAAAATAGAGCAGTTGGACGCGCAGGCCATCCGGTGCAGATGCTCTACATTTTTCGAGTGCATGGCGAAGGTGTGCCCGAAGTTGTGCTCCACTTCAACCGCCAGGTTGATGGCATCGTCGATACTGCTGACCCGGACCATAGGAATAAACGGCATGAGCTGCTCGGCTGTTACCAGGGGATGATCACGCGCGGTCTCACAAACGATCAGGCGCAGGCTGTCGGGAGCCTGTATTCCCAGCTCCCTCAAAAGAACGTTGGCGTTCTTCCCGACGAAAGCACGGTTGGCATGACCGTCCGGAGTCAATACAATTTTCGCCAGGCGGTCCACTTCAGCCCCTTTCAGCTCGTAGGCTCCATGCCGTTTCAAATACATCATCAACTGGTCAGCTATTGGAGACAGTGCAATGATTACCTTCTCGGCAATACACACAATGTTATTGTCCAGTGACGCTCCGGCAATTATATCTCTGGCGGCGTTGTCCAGGTTGGCCGTGTCATCGACCACCACCGGCGGGTTGCCGGGACCGGCGGCAATGACTTTCTTTCCCGAGTGCATGGCCGCTTTCACAACGCCGGGACCACCGGTCACCAGCAGCAGTCTTATCAACGGGTGTTTCATAAGCTGCCCGCCGCTTTCCTGGGTCGGATTTTCCACCGACGTCATGAGATTCGGCGGGCCTCCGGCTTCCATGATGGCCTGATTCAGCAGTCGCACCGTGTAATTGGTTACCTTTTTGGCTCCGGGATGCGCATTGAAGACCACCGAGTTTCCCGCGGAAATAATTCCAATTCCGTTATTGATAACGGTTTCCGTGGCATTGGTCGACGGGGTTATGGCGCCGATTACTCCGTAAGGAGCCCGTTCGACAAGGGTCATTCCCTTATCCCCGGTATAGGCAATCGGCTGGAGGATCTCCGGTCCCGGAGTCTTGTCTATGGCCAGGCGGTTTTTGTTTATCTTGTCTTCAACACGCCCAAGACCGGTTTCCGCCACCGTCATCTCCGCGAAATCACGAATGTGCTCCCGTGCTCGAACCCGCATGTTCTCTATGATTGCTGACCGCTGCTCCATGGACAGTTTGACCAGCTCTTTTTGCGCCGACCAGGCTGCCTTCGCCGCCTCGTCCAGCGACTCGAAGACACCGTCGAGGACGTCGAGAGCACCCATTGGCCTGACTGCTGCCGGCGGAGGAGAGGTCCGCGCCTCCTCCGTGTCGTTCCGTGTGAGGCGCCGTATCACCTCATCCACGATCTGGCTTATCCGTTCCTCCTGGATATCGGACATACAATCCCTCCTTACCCAGAAAGCAACATCACGGCACCACCCGGCAACCACTCATACAGGGACGCCGGGAGGTGCTGGCTGTCGTTCTTCCCGTTACTACAAAAGTTCCTCGTGAATTTTAACGGTATCCACAATGCCGATAATGGCGGAATCGACCGCTCGTTTATCGGTTAGATGTGTTTGGCGTCCGGATGACCCCGCCACCGTCAGAACAGTTTCTCCGAAACCTGCCTGCACCGTGTCAACAGCCACCACATAGGAACTGGTGAGCTCTCCGCCGATATCCAGTTCCTGGACCACGAGCAACTTGAGACCGTCAAGACGTTCGTCCTTTCTGGTACAGACGACCGTCCCGATTACTTTTCCCAGTTTCATACAGTTCTACCAGTACCTTCCCGGTCAGCCGATGCCCCGTTTTTTCAAACGGGGCATCCAACCGGAACGCCGCGGAAGTTCCTGACTTTAATCGTCGTCCTTATCGGCCAGGTTCCCGATGGGAAGCACATCTTCGAGGTTGGCATGAGGCCGAGGAATAACGTGCACGCAGACCAGCTCGCCGATTCTCTGAGCCGCCTGAGCACCCGCGTCGGTTGCCGCCTTGACGGCAGCCACGTCGCCGCGGACGATGGCAGTAACATAACCGGCGCCGATTTTTACCCAACTGACCAGCTGGACATTGGCGGCCTTGACCATGGCATCAGAGGCCTCGATCATACCTACCAGACCCTTAGTTTCGATCATACCCAATGCTTCTTTCATTACAGTGTACACCTCCTGCTTTGATTAATCCGTGATTACTTGCACCTTGTCACCATTGTTAAGAAAAGCGGCGTTGGCTTCGTCCGGATCGAGGTGCATATCCATAGAAAACTCTTTATGCACCCTGACCAGCACATTTTCAAACACAATGCTCCGCTCACCGGACGTCCTCACTTTTACCCGCTGTCTATCCATTAATCCGAGAACTTCAGCATCCTGCGGCGAAAGATGAATGTGCCGCGCCGCCAGTATCACCCCTTGCTTGATATATATGCACCCGCCGGGCCCGGCAAGAGTGATCCCGGGCGTGCCATCTATGGCCCCGGAATCCCGGACGGGAGGCTTCACACCCAGACGGAATGCATCAGTTCTGGATATTTCTACCTGTGTGGCTTTACGAGCCGGGCCTAATACCCGTACCCGTTCGATAACACCTTTCGGTCCCACCACGGTCACCTGCTCTTTGGCTGCATACTGTCCCGGTTGGGACAGGTCTTTAAACTTCGTGAGCTGATATCCCTGACCGAAAAGTGCCCCGATATCATTATGGCTCAGATGGACATGACGGCCCGAAATTGCCACCGGAACAAATTTCGCCCCGGTTTCGGATACCGTACTCCCCATCTCTTCCTTAATAACCGACCGTACCACCTGTCGGATATTGCTTGCGTCGAACATACTGTCAACTAATCCTTCCTGCTTCACGTCCTGGCTTTATTCAAAATCTCTGCTATTGCATAAAAACTGTCCGGCTCAAGACTTGCTCCACCCACCAGAAAACCATCCACGTCGTCAATCTCCGCCAGGGAAGCGGCGTTACCGGCATTGACACTGCCACCGTACAGTATCCGGCATCTGGCCGCCGTTTCCACGGAGTACCGCGACGACATCGTCTTTCTTATGTAAGCATGAGCATCGGCTACCTGGGTAGGCGTGGCTACCCGGCCGGTCCCGATAGCCCAGACCGGTTCGTACGCTATGGTTGCTTCCACGGCCTGCCCGGCACCGATAGAGGCAAACGCTTCGTCCAGTTGACGCTTCAAGATCAGGTAGGTCCGGCCGTGGTCACGGTCAGCTAACACTTCTCCGACACAAAGTATCGGTTTAAGTGATGCGGCCAGCACCTGCTTCAGCTTTGCCGGTACCCACCCGTTTTCCGCCTCGTGGTACCGCCTTCGCTCCGAGTGACCGACGATTACATAGGTGCATCCGCACTGGTCGATCATCGAAGCCGATACCTCACCGGTGTATGCACCACCGGTTTCCCAGGCCACGTCCTGGGCGCCCAGCCTGACCGGCGAATTTCGAAGCAGTTCTCCCGCCAGTATGAGGAAAGGATGAGATGGGCAGATGAGCATTTCCACATCGGTCAGACCACTGCTTAAGGTAATGAACCGTTGAAGAAATGATACCGTTGCCTCGGCACCGTGGTTCATTTTCCAGTTGGCTGCAGCCAGAGGACGGCGGCGCGGTGTTCCGGCTGTTCTCACGGACACTCCCAGCCTGGCAGCGGTATCCCGGGCCAGGGGAGTCATGACCGTGTCAGGTCCGACTTCCAGCACACCGCCCTGTTTCAGGGCTTCCAGCACCATGTCTTTTGTAATGAAAAAGGTCATGGAATGTCTCCAATGAGTGAGTTGGCAGCGCCCCGCGGTGCCGTGGAAGAATTGCCTTGAACCCGGTAGTCTTCATAGTGGTTGTCCGCTAATTCCACCCGGACGCGAGAGTCCTGCAAACGTCTTCCATCAGCAGGCATTCTGCGCCGGACGGCTTGGATTCCCAGGGTTAAGATGTCGGCTCAAAACATCTTTTCTTTCACACCAACACAGCAGGGTTCCGCCACCAGAGCAGTCCTGTCATAAACACATGGTCATTCTACTATATGACTTGAGGTGAATCAAGTCCGGTTGTATTTTATTTCTAACCAGAGATAAAAGGCGCATTCAATTCTATTTATTTGACACTGCAAATTTTATATATGTTTGATACCACACTCAGTCACCAACCCGAAAATGACGATTTAAGTCAATACGCAGATGTTCTGTTTAATACCATTGATTAAATCTGTCAAGGCCGACAAGCTGGCACGTTTATTGCAACAATATCGAGTAGTTTGGGAGCCGTATTGGAGGTTGATTAATAATGAAAACCACGTTCATCGCGATTATCTTGACAGCCGGGTTGCTGCTTTTGGCAAACCAACCGGTGCAAAGCCGCAGTCTGCGTGCTTCAGACATTCAGCTTATCATCGAACTATCGCGCCACGTAAACCGAAGCCGGAAAAAGAAGCATAGACGTCGGAAAAAAAGGGAAGTCAACCGACAGAGCCAGTCAATTTCCTACACTGCCCGGCCCGAGTACTCCAGTCTCCGCGTTCGTGATATCGAGTTTCTCATCCGTTATTACAGCCGTAAACACAAACTCGATCCCCGGCTGGTAAAGGCGGTGATGAAGGTTGAATCCAACTTCAATCCCCAGTGCCTATCAGAAAAAGGAGCGATGGGACTGATGCAGATAATGCCCGATACCGCCCGCGGTCTTGGGCTACGCAATCCCTGGAGTCCCATTGAGAATATTGAAGGTGGTGTCAGATATCTGGCTTCCCAGTTTGAACGTTTCGGTTCTATCAAACTCGCGCTGGCCGCTTATAACGCCGGGCCGGGGAATGTCACGAAATATAACGGGGTTCCTCCGTTTGCCGAAACCAAGCGGTACCTGAAAAAGGTGCTGGCCGCCTACCAGGAGTACTGTGAAGCGGAGACAACTAAGAGTTGACAGTCAACCGGAGATTCCATTGAGATCAAAGTAGAGAAAGACCTTACACTGAACAAGAGAGATGTCCAGTATCCGAACACCTCTCTTGTTTCTTCTTTCTGAGGTCTGTTTTCAGTCCAGATCGATTTTATCTCAGTTTCAATCCCAACTCCTTGAGTTGATCTTCGGTGACAGCAGACGGAGCCTGCGTCATCAAGCAAGAGGCCGTGGTGGTTTTGGGAAACGCGATAAGATCCCGGATGGCGGAGATGTTCCGCATGGCCATGAGCAGCCGGTCCATCCCAAAAGCAATACCCCCATGAGGAGGAACACCGTACCTAAACGCACTGAGCAGAAATCCGAACCTGGATTCCGCTTCCTCTTCGGTTATCCCCAGCAAACTGAACATCTGTTTTTGCAAAGCGCCGTCATGGATACGAATACTGCCGCCGGCAATCTCCACTCCGTTGAGCACCAGGTCATAGGCCCTGGCCCGGCAGGAACCCGGGTCGCTTTTCAGAAGTTCCTGATCTTCAACCATGGGAGAGGTAAATGGATGGTGCTGGGCGTAATAGCGGCCGTCCTCCTCGGAGTATTCCAGGAGTGGAAAATCGACCACCCAGAGAAACCGGTACAAGTCCTGACTGACGGAGTCGAGTGAAAACGGTTCCACCGGTATCAGGCCGAGCTTTTTAGCCAGGTGAAGACGCAGCGCACCCAGGGAATCACAGACCGCCTTGAAGCTGTCGGCCACCACCAGGACCAGGTCATCGGGTTCCACCTGAAGTTCCTCAATAAACCTGTTTACTTCATCTTCAGAAAGTTTTTTGGTAAAAGAAGAACTCAGGCCGTCGGGAGTTTTCTTGAGCCAGAACATTCCCTTTGCCCCGTGCTTGACCGCCAGGGCTCCGAGTTTATCAATTTCTTTACGGGAAAAACCCTTGCCCGCCCCGGGGACCTTGAGGGCTTTTACCACACCGCCTTGAGCAACACACGTGCTCCACAAGCTGAAGGAGCATTCACCGGCCAGATCGGTAATGTCTGACAGACGCAGGTCGAACCGCAGGTCAGGTTTGTCGGAACCGTACAGCTCCATTGCTTCCCGGTAGGGCATCCGCTGAAACGGACGGGCAATGTCCAGACCCAGCATCTCCTTGAACAGATGCACGACCAGCTTTTCGCAGATGTCCATGACATCCCCCTCTTCAACAAAGGACATCTCCATGTCGAGCTGCATAAACTCCGGCTGCCGGTCAGCCCTGAGGTCTTCGTCGCGAAAACAATGGACTATCTGGAAATAGCGGTCAAAACCGCTCACCATCAGGATCTGTTTGAACAGCTGCGGCGACTGGGGAAGCGCGTAAAAATTACCCTTATGGATCCGGCTGGGGACCAGGAAATCACGGGCGCCTTCCGGAGTGCTCTTGGTAAGTATGGGGGTGTCGATTTCCACGAAATCCTGCTGATCCAGATTGTTGCTGATGGCCAGGCCAAGTTTGTGTCTGAAGCGAAGGATTTCCTGCATGCACGGCCGTCGCAGATCGAGAAACCGGTAGGTCAGGCGAAGCGTTTCTTCGATCACCGCCTCGTCATCGATATCGAAGGGAGGAGTCTCGGCGCGGCTCAGAATCTGCATGGCCGTAACCGTTACCTCTATTTCACCGGTAGGCATGTCCGGATTGGCCATTCCTTCCGCTCGGGGAACAATGTTTCCTTCCAGGACCACCACGTTTTCCCGGCGTATTTCGTGCGCCATGGACTGTATTTTACGAGGAGAATCCGAACTAATCACCGCCTGCACCACTCCGGTGTAGTCTCTGAGGTTGATAAAAACAAGATTTCCATGATCACGCCGTTTGTGTACCCAGCCCTTCAAAACACATGCCTGTCCGGTGTTTTCCAACTTCAAATGACCGCACATGTGGGTTCTTTTCATTCCGTTTCCTCGCTCTCCAGGTACTGCTGTCTCTTATTCGTCCCCGGTGTTCGACATGGCTCTGACCACGTCCGGGATGTCGTTTTGGGATATTTTTCTCTGCTTGCCTGTGATCATGTTTTTCACCAGGCATGTTCCTTCTTCACACTCGTCAAAACCAAGAATAACCACGGCTTTTACGCCGTATTTTCCCGCCAGCTTCATCTGTGATTTCAACGACCTGTCCTGAGTATCGGTAACCGTCGTGACGGAATTTCGGCGCAGTAATTCAGCCAGTACCTGCACATTTGACCGGACCTCGGCCGAAGCTGCGGCGATAAAACAACCCGCTGAAAAATCTTGTTCGATGGAGGCATCTTGAGTTTCCGACAGCAGAAGAATCAACCGCTCCAATCCTCCGGCAAAGCCCACCGCCGGTACATGCTGCCCGCCCAACTCCTCTACCAGCCCGTCATACCTGCCGCCGCCACCCACGGCATCCTGTGAACCAAGACCTCCGTGTATGAATTCGAAAGCCGTCCTGGTATAGTAATCGAGCCCCCGGACAAGCCGGACATCTTCCTCAAAAGAAATTGCCAGTAAACTCAGCATTTCTTTCACTGCCTTGTGATGGTCAACGCATTCGGAGCAGAGGTAATCGAGTATTGAAGGGGCCTCATTCAATATGGACTGGCACTGCCGACTTTTACAGTCAAACACCCTGAGTGGGTTCTTCCGAGCCCTAACAGAACAATTATCACACATACCCTCAGACATATTTACCAGAAAAGTGCATAGATTTTCGTGGTAAACAGGCCGGCATACCGGGCAGCCGACACTGTTGATCTTCAGGCAGGTGCCCTTCAACTCAAGACGGTCATAGACGTGCTTGACGAAACTGATTACTTCGATGTCGGCCTCCGGACGGTCGCTACCGAGCAGCTCCACGCCGAACTGGTGTAATTGGCGGCACCGGCCTTTTTGCGGACGTTCGTAACGGAACATCGGACCAATATAATACAGTCGTACTTCCCGTCCAATCGCCCCCATCCGGTTTTGCAGGTAAGCCCTGACCACGGAGGCGGTGCCCTCCGGCCGAAGCGCCATCATCCGGCCGCCCCGGTCCTGAAACACGTACATTTCCTTGTTGACGATATCCGTTTCTTCGCCAACGCTTCTTTCGAATAATTCTACTGATTCAAATATGGGGGTCCGAATTTCACCATATCCGTACAGGGAGGCAACTTCCCGGACAGTGGACTCAATTCTCTGCCACAATGTAATCTCCGGAAGCCAGATATCGCGGGTTCCTTTTGGGGCCCTGTATTTCATACCGCCGCTCCTCTAAACCCGAACATTCGTGAATGATTCGGGTTAACCCGAAAATTGCATTAGCCTACACCTCGCGACAAAGCCAACCGCAATTTCCGGGTTAATAATCTTTATTTGATGACTCGTGATTTTATCATACAGCCGCCTGGAAAGGCAATGTTCAAGAGCGATGACGAAAATAACACAATCCAGATTACTTGAACACAAAAAACCTCCGGTGCTCTTCGGCCCCGGAGGTTTTCATTCTTTCAAAAGTTACAGTTCCAGACTTTTCCCTTCCGTAGCTGCGAACACCTCGGGTTTGTCCAACCCCCGGTCCTGCACGATCTTATTGGCGTACTGCTCCAGTTCGTGCAAGTCATCATCACTGCGTTCGGGATCGTGATGGTACATAGCGACTCTTTTCACATTTGCTTTTATCGCGTTATCAACAACAACTTCGAGGCTGGTGTGCCCCCAGCCCACCTTGGACGAATACTCTTCGGCCGTGTACTGAGCATCGTGTATGAGCAGATCGGCATCCTTGATAAATCCCAGTGTACGCAGATTCATATCATCAATGGCCCGTTGTGCTTCAGCCGCAAACTCGTCGTCCAAATCTTCCGTTCCGGCGGCAAAAACATTATGATAAGGTTCGGTATCACTGGCGTATACAAAAACACATCCGTCAGCTTCGAACCGGTAACCCAGGCAAAGAATGGGGTGGTTGAGATACTGCGTCCTGATCTTCACGTCACCCAGGGTAATTTCCTCTTCCTTGAGCTCGATGAAATTGACTTCGCCAGCCATGTAATCGAGTTTGACCGGGAAATACGAGTACAGCATCTGCTTGCCGACCACATCCTCCAGGGTCTCGTCGATACCGCTTACCGGGCCGTGAATGGTAAAACGGTTGCCGGGAATGAAAGCGGGCACAAAAAACGGCCATCCATGGATGTGATCCCAGTGGGTGTGGCTGAGGAAAATATTGGCCTGGACACCGCCGGCTCCAATGCCCCGCCGCATCAGATCGTTCCCCAATTCCCTGAGGCCTGTTCCCATGTCGATGATAATCATTTGACCGGAGTTCGTCTGTAGTTCCGTACAGGGTGTGTTGCCTCCGTACCTGACGGTCCGGGGGCCGGGAGTCGGAACGGAACCACGTACTCCCCAGAATCTGACCTGCATTTCCATCCCTCATTTCACTACGGACAGGAACTCCATTGCCTTCTCAAGTTCTGCTTCGAGACCAGAGCTTAGCTTCTTTATATTTTTATCACTCAGGTTCAAAACCGAAAGCACTTCACTGGGAATCTCCGGCAGCAGACGGTCGCCGCTGTTTCCGACCTGGTTTTTCTTGCAAATCAAATTGGCCAGATGAACGCTATAGACAATCTTCTGGTGCTCCCTGGCCCGTTCCGGATGGTGGTGGAACCGGACACTGGCCACCAGAGACGGCGCCAACTTCCATTTAAGAGCTAATAGTGCCCCGATATCAGCATGGGTTATTCCGAATAAATCTTCTTCCGCTTCAAAGTAATAAACCATGTTGTGTTCCAGGTGATCCAGCGTTGCCATGAATTTATCGGTGGCGTGCTCGGAAAGCACGATTTTCCCCAGGTCGTGTATCAGGCCGGCAATGAAGTACTCTTCTCGTTCTGTTTTCGGAATTCCTATCAGCGAGGCCAGTTCCCTGGCTACAACAGCGCATCCAAGATTATGACGCCAGAATCCTTCGAGGTCGAAACTCCCTACCTTTTTCCGCTTGTACATCCGGCCCAGGACAGCAGTACTCAAGGCCAGGTTTTTGATGGTGTTCAGCCCCAGGATGATAATGACCCGGACTACCGACGTAACATGCTGTCCCAGCCCGAAATAAACGGAATTTACCAGCTTGAGAACTTTCGCAGTCAGGGAAGGATCCATTGAAATAACGCGATTCAAATCGGTGGGAGACGAAAGAGGATCATTGGCAAGTTCAAGCACCTTGGCCACAGTGGGAGACAAAGGAGGTATCTTATCTACATCTTTGACCAGTTTACCAAGATATCCGGATAGTTCTACTCCTGCGCTAGGTGACATTGGTTTTGCCTTTGCTGGCCCCCCTTACTCTGTCTATAGTACATAAAAACTACATTTACTTCAAGTGTTTCCTCAACTTGTGTAAATCATCCGGCGTATCAATGTCAAGTACTATTCCATAATCATCTATAGGGATCTCGATCACCATGTTTTGATGGCGGGAAAGCACAGTCCGCGCACCCACGGGCAAATCCTGTTGCATCAGTTCACCAAACAAGCAGGCCGGAAAAACCACAGGATGGCCGCGGCGTCCGTTATAGCTCGGGATGATGACCGAATCAGGGTGCTCATCCGCGGCGCACTTTACACACCGGTAAGTATCCGTGGATATCGCCGGGTGATCCACCAGCGTCACCATGATTGCCCGCCAGTATTTGCCGCTTTGTTTGAGCGCGCATCGAAGCGAGGAAATCATTCCATCTGCGGGATTCTTATTAACCAGAAAGGTTACATCGTCCAGAAGCCGGTGCTTCCGGTAGACCTTTTCGTTTTCAAAACCCAGAACTACCACCAGCGAATCAAGATTTACCGGCCGCAGCGAATTAACGACTCTTGATAAAAATGTCTGCCCTTTCCATTCCATCAATGCTTTTTGCTTACCCATGCGGCTTCCCCGGCCAGCGGCCAATACCACCGCAGCGAAACGCCCCGCATGATTCATAACAGCCCCTCTTTTTGAAGGAGTATCCGGCTTTCTTGCAGACGGTCTTGAGGGACAAAAACCGTGGGAAAGAGAATGCCTTCAGCATTTCCCGACCTGGGTGATAAGGCAGCTGAGGGCGGATCGGTCCTGACAGCAATTCCTTTACTTTTCAGAAAAGCAATTATCATCTGTCCGTAGGGCCTGGTTGATGATTTCCATACCGCCACCCAGCTTTCACGATCTTCAGGCACTGTATACCGCCTTCCATCCACACAGAAAGAACCCGCGTTTTATTCTTCTTATTGTAGCAAATTGCCACCGTCGGTTTCCACAGTTTATCACTCAGGAAATTTAGTGCCCTTGCAAGCAAGCCGGTTGCGTGCAACAGAGGTTTCGGTTAGAATATTTCGAGAAAGAAAGAAGCTATAAATAAGCAACTATTGAGAGAAGGTAGACCAGGTATGAATGTGGTTGGGAAAAGCGTCCCCAGAGTCGATGCTTTTGACAAGGTAACCGGTCGGGCACGTTTTGTTAGCGATCTCGATTTTGCCGATCAACTGGTGGCAAAGGTGATGATGAGTCCTCACCCGCACGCTCGCATCATTTCGATAGATACCGGCCAGGCCAAACAGGTTCCCGGGGTCAAAGCAGTCATTACCGCCCGTGATATCCCGGGAGAAAACGCCGTACCTGTTATAAAAAACGATATGCCGCTGCTGGCAGATGACGCAGTACTTTATTATGGACAGCCGGTGGCGGCGGTGGCGGCAGAAACTGCCCAGGCAGCTGAGGAAGCACTGAAGAAAATAACGGTTGAATACGAGGTGCTGTCGGCAGTACTGAGTGTCGAAGAAGCCATTTCGGATGGAGCCCCTCAAATCAACGATGAAGCAGAGGGAAACATCCACGCTTACCACAAAATCCGCAAAGGAAACGTGGAGGAAGGTTTCGCTGCAGCAGACGTCATCATCGAGCAAACCTACCGCACTCCCTACCAGGAACACGCCTACCTCGAAACCCAGGGAATGCTGGCCGTACCGGACCACGAAGGCAGTATGACCGTTTACGGTTCCATGCAGTGTCCCTTCTATGTTCGCGAGGGAGTCGCTCATGTATTGGGAATATCTCTCAACCAGGTACGGGTGGTCCAGTGTGTAACCGGAGGCGGATTCGGCGGAAAAGAGGACGTCCCGTCACTGGTGGCAGGAATCCCGGCGGTGCTGGCAAAAAAGTCAAACCGCCCGGTCAAACTCATCCTGACCCGGGAAGAAGATATGATCATGATGAGCAAACGCCACCCCGGCCTCATTTATTATAAAACTGGCGCCACCAAAGACGGCAAATTGACTGCCATTGAAGTCACGTACTATCTCAACGGCGGCGGGTACTCCACCCTGAGCCCGGTAGTCATGTGGAGAGGAGCCGTTCACGCCGCAGGACCCTACAAGTGTACCAACGTCAAGGTGGATGCAAAAGCCGTGGCGACTAACCTGGTTCCCTGTGGAGCTTACAGAGGATTTGGCACGCCGCAGGTACTGTTTGCCCACGAGACTCAGATGGATGTCCTGGCTGAAAAACTAGGCATGAGTCCGGTGGATATAAGAAAGGTCAACGCCCTGGAACTGGGTGACGAAACCTCCACGGGACAGCAGTTGAAGCACAGTTTCGGACTCAAGAAAACACTGGATGAAGCCCTGAAAAAAAGCTCGTGGGATATGAAAAGGCGGGAGTACGAAAAGGACTCCGGCACCGTCAGGCGCGGAATCGGCCTGTCGACGGTATTCTACGGTATGGGGCTGGGGGCCGGGGGAGCGCACATGGCCCGGGCCGGAGCATTTGTCCAGGTCCATCAAGACGCCACTATCAATATAGCGGTGGGAACTACCGAGATGGGACAGGGTATGAGAACTGTCCTCAGTCAGATAGCGGCCGAAGAATTCGGAGTTGATGTCACCGATGTCCACATGCTGCCGGTGGACACCAGCCGGGTTCCGGACAGCGGTCCTACCGTGGCCTCCCGATCCACGACCCTTTCGGGAAACGCCATCAGGGATGGCTGTAAAAAGATAAAGCAAAACCTGGCTCGCGTAGCGGCCGAGATGTTGAATTGCAAAACAGTTGATGTCGGATTCAACTCCGGACGCGTTTACGCCCGCGATCTTTCCTCGGACGGTGTAGCGTTTGCAGAACTGATTGCCACCGCCAGCCATGAAAAAGTGCACATGGCCGCACAGGGGTGGGCTATAGCACCGTACACCTCGTTCGATCCCGAAACCGGCCAGGGATGGGCTTACTTCACCTACGCTTCGGCAACCAACATCGCCGAAGTTCAAGTCGACCTGGCAACGTGCGTAGTGACTGTTCTTAGAATCACCGCCGCCCACGAAATGGGCCGGGCCATCAATCCGCAACAGGTGGAAGGCCAGATACAGGGAGGAACACTCCAGGGTATGGGCTACGGCCTGAGCGAGGAAATACTGCACCAGGACGGAGTCATGATAAACCCTGATTTATCCACCTACATCATCCCGACATCCATGGATGCTCCCGTAATCGATCCGATCATCGTTGAAGAGCCTTTTCCGGACGGACCATTTGGCGCCAAGGGCTTCGGGGAACTGCCCCTGATGGGGGTGGCTCCCGCAGTAGCCAACGCCGTCACCCATGCCATCGGTGCGCGTTCGTTCGAAATCCCGTTAACTCCCGAGCGTCTCTTCCAACTGCTTAAACAAAGTAACCAGGATACGCGCTAACGAAAGGAGGCAACCTGACGTGAATACACAGATTGAAATCACCGTCACCATAAACGAGACCGAACACACCGTGACTGTTCCTCCTTCGATGACCCTTATGGAGCTTTTACGCAATGTGCTAAGACTCAAAGGGACAAAGGAAGGTTGCGGGCACGGAGAGTGCGGAGCCTGTACCGTACTGGTGGATGGAAAACCAGTGAATTCCTGTCTCACTCCCGTGTGTCAGATAGACGGGAAAACAGTGGAAACAATCGAGAGTCTTAACCGCGATGAAAGCGAGTTGCATTTCATCCAGAGGGCATACATCGAGGCAGGAGCCGTGCAGTGCGGCTTTTGCACTCCGGGACTCATCATGACAACGGTTGCCCTGCTGCGGCACACGCCCGAACCGACTGAGAAGGAGATTCGCGAGGTGATTTCCGGTAACATGTGCCGCTGCACCGGGTACATGAAAGTCATTGACGCGATACAGACCGCTGCCAGACTGGTCAGGGGGTGCTCACAATGAAACGATATCCGGTCTTCAGTCCCGTTTCCATTGAAGAGTTTGAATCTCAGATCGACTCCCTGGAAGGAATCCCGGTTGTCCTGGCGGGAGGAACCGATGTCTTTATTTATGCCCGCTCGGGTCTGCTCCCTGAGGACACCGTACTGGTGGATATTTCACGTCTTGATATTCTCAGAGGGATCACCGAAGAAAACGGGCACATCCGTATTGGCGCCATGGTCACTCATGAAGAGGTGGCCAACAATTCGCTGGTCAAGAAATACGCCAGTGCGCTGGCCGAGGGATGCCGGGCCGTGGGATGCCTTCAGATAAGGAACCGCGGTACCATTGGAGGAAATCTCTGCAACGCTTCTCCATGCGGAGACTCCTTCGCTCCCCTGGTGGTACTGAACGCCGGCCTCGTTGTCCGCCGCCAGGGAGAATCACGTCAACTGGCCTGCCATGAGTTCTTCACTGGCCCGAAGAAAACGGTGCTGGCAAGAGATGAACTCCTCACCCACGTCCTGGTACCCAAACGAAGTGGTTATGACAGTTTCTACGCCTGGCTAGGCCAGCGGAAATCTCAGGCCATAACCAAGGTTTCGGCAGCCCTGGGAGGCGTACTTGAAGGTGGAATAGTAAAAGAAGCCCGGATCGCACTTGGAGCAGTGGGGCCGACCGTCCTGGAAGCCACGCAGTCGGAAGCAGTGCTGAAGGGCCGGGATCTGGACGACACCGTCATCGAAGAAGCCTGCCGGAAAGCAACGCTTGACTCTAAGCCGATTTGCGATCTGCGTTCCACCATCGAGTACCGCGCACAGATGTGCGGCGAACTCCTACGCACATGCCTGCTGCGCTGGAAGAATCCGAGCAGTAATCTATGACGGATAAGACTCATGGTAGTGTCACCGACAGCGGGAGGCAGATTGACTGCCCTCGATGTCATGGCCAGACCATGGAAACAGTGAAGGTACTGGACACGACTATCGACCGCTGCTCCCAGTGTGATGGAACCTGGTATGACGACGGGGAGCTGAAAAGCATTCTCGGCCCCCGTTACAACTACGACGGTCTGATGCAGAACATGGAAATCAAATCTTCGGACCTCGTCTGCCCTATATGCCAGGAGAAGATGACCGGCTGCGTGTTCAAATCCCGGCGTTTTACCGTAAAACTCGACCACTGCCTGGCCTGTAAGGGTTACTGGCTGGACCGCGGCGAACTCGATCAAATCCAGGTAATGGAGCAGAGCTTTCAAAAAACAAAACCGTCACGGTTCAGACCGCGACCCGTCGCTCCGGCGCCCAAGACAACCGCAGTTGCCGAAGGATCGGTACTCGCCCACTATCAGTCTTTCGATCAGGAAAGTATGGCGGAATATCAGTCCATGGGAATACCGCTGTACTTTTTCTGCCTCTCCTCCCAGCTCCCGGTGGAAGTGTTCAATCCCACCAAATTCTTTCCCTTTCACCTGATCGTACTGATCCTGATCAACGCCGGCATTTTTCTCATTCAGTCGAGCATGCCGGATACTGATATGGTGACATTCATAAAAACGTTCTCTATATCTCCTTCCAGGGTATTCAGCTCTACCGGGTGGTACACACTCATCACCCACGGATTCCTGCACGCGAATGTGATTCATCTCGCCGGCAACATGTACATCCTATGGATATTCGGCGATAACGTATGCGATGTTTTTCAGGACCACGGAAAGGGTAAAGGGACCTGGTTGTTTCTTCTTTATTACGGTATCCTGCTGCTTTTTTCCGGCTTGCTGGCTTGCATATTCACCGCTCCAAACATGTACCTGCTTGGCGCCAGCGGCGCCATTAGCGGTATTATCGCCAGTTACTGGAGACTTTTTCCGCGAGCACGCCTTTACCAGATTTTCCTGCTTATCCCGTTCAAGATTCCCATGTGGCTCTATCTTTTCTTCTGGTTTGCTTTTAACTTTTTAGTTGCATATTCCGGGGGGACTTCCAGTTCCATCTCCTGGCAGGGCCACCTGAGCGGATTCTTCCTCGGTTTCGTCCTGCTGCCGTACTTCCTGCCCTTCAAGCTTCAAGACATACGAAAGCGGCAGTACTTGCTTGGCTGAAAGACGCCTACAGATAAAGGCTAAAAAAAAGCACCCGATACAAATTCTTCTGTCTATACAACCATCTCGGACATCTTGATACTTTGATGCACATGTTGTGGCTGGTAGGTACTGTGTTGCCGTCGTTGAGAACTTTTGCTACCATTGTGTCATGAACACAAAACATGTCCTGGCAATCGTGCCTGCCAGAGGAGGATCCAAGGGGATTCCCCGGAAAAACATCCGCCCGTTAGCGGGGAAACCTCTTATCTGCCACACGATCCAATGTGCCCGGCAGGCCGTTTCAGTCACCCGTGTCATAGTTTCTACCGACGACAAGGAAATCGCCGCTGTGGCCGCCAAGGCCGGTGCCGAGGTACCTTTTCTGCGTTCGGCAGCCCTCGCCAGAGACGATACCCCCATCATTGATGTGATTATAGATGTCCTTCAACGGCTTGACAGTACCGATACCTGGCCTCTCATTTCGGTTTTGCAGCCAACATCTCCCCTAAGGCTTCCTCAAGACATCGACGAGACCGTCCGTCTCATGGATGAAAATGAATTTGATTCAGTGAGCAGTTTCTGCCAGTCTCCCCACCCGGCAGAGTACCTGTATCGGATTGATACCGGAAGAACAGCCCGGGCGATTTTTACTGAAGACGAAAACTTTATAAGGCAGGACATGGAACCGGCGTATCTGATGAACGGTGCAGTCTACGTCGTAAAAAGGGAAATAGTGCTTCAGAAACGGTCCCTGTTCGGAACCAGGCTCGGCGCGTACATTATGCCTGAAGAGCGCTCGGTGGATATCGACACACCGCTCGACCTCGACTGGGCCGAATTCCTGCTCACCCGGAGGAACTGACTGTCTATCCCAGTTTTAGCGCCAGATCAGAGGATTTTCGGCTTTATCGGGACGGAACAATTGGACATTCCCGCAATGATTGCAGATAAAAATCACCCAGATCGCTTCGCCATCATTGTGTGGAACGATACCGAAATAATTGAATTCTTCCCTGATCCGACTGTCCATGCTGCCGGACTGGGTACCCGGGTAAAACTCCGCTGCCTTTTTGTAGATACCAATTCCACAAAAGGAACACGTCTGAGGGACATCCGGATTGATAGAATGCCGTTTCATAGTTACATCCTCCCTGCCTGTGTATACATCTGATCACTCTGATGATGACCTTGATGATTACTCTTGTGTATGCCTTAGTACTCCTATGTACGCCTTACTACTCCTGTGTACGCCTTAGTACTCCTATGATAACACCGAAAAGGTCAGGATTATACGAGACACGATGTCATAGGAGCAGCGGTAGATACCAGGATTCTTACTTTTACGGGGACCGGCGACATTCAATATTTCAATCTTTTCCCGGGCGAGCCACCGGGTGATTTTCTTCAGCACTGCATCAGAAAACGCATCATGCTGCTGCCGCTCCCGGTCCACATCTATTACCAGGCTGGGCCGATGAAGAAGACGGGCCATGTCAATAGTATAGGCCGTCCCTCCGGTTGGCGATCCACTGGTGATAATCAGTGTGCCGTCACTGTGCTCGACATTCAGCCTGGTCCTTTCCTCGTAGGCGGAGCTTTCTGTTTCTAACAACGGGTACCGGGAAGCAATAGTACCATCTTCCGCCCGGCGGTCCCGGGGACAAAAACCTCCACAGGGAAACCCATGGTCGAGAGATGCATCCAGAGCTGCCCGGTCAACGCCGGTCTGTCCTCCCGAAACAACTTTCTTCAGCCCCATGTTCCCTCACAATTCCTTACCAGTCATGTAAGTAAAATGATAAGAATGATCAACCGGAAATGTCAATTGCAAGACACTATTTTTGTTGCATCTGTCATGGAAGCAGGTGTAGAATTCTTTTTACAACATAGATTTTACCGTGGAAAGGAGCTTACGTGTCATGAAAATTTTTGTTTCGATTGATTACGAGGGTACGCTTGGAGGAGCATCCTGGCAGACAGAGAAAACAAACCGCATGTTCGAGGAAGTGCAGCTATTCACGCAAGCTCTCAAAGAAATTGGAGTATGGAAAAAAATAGAAATTATCACCGTCTGCGATTCCCACGGTAGGGGAGAGAATATTGATTATACCGAGTTTGCCAAAAAGCTCGAAGATAAGGTCACCCTGATTTCCGGTCCGATCAAACGATATTTCATGATGGAAGGAATAGACCGGGGTTACGACTGTGCGGTGTTTCTTGGTTACCACAGCCGTTCAGGCGAGATCGCCGGGTCGATGGACCACACCTACGCAGGTGGGACAGTGTACAAGGTTTTCCTCAACGGCTCACCCGCCGGAGAAATGGAACTCAACGGGTATCTGGCAGGGTACTACGGCGTTCCCATCGCCATGATAAGCGGTGACGAAACGCTGGCTACCCAGGCCCGCAACTACCTGGGAGAACAGTTCCCTATAACAGTAGTCAAACGTGCAGTCAGTCGTTACTGCGCAGAATTCTTCTCTCTGACCGAGGTCAAGAAACGTTACCTTGCATGCGTTAAAAAGTCTTTTGGCAAGAGAAAACCCTGGCAAATCAGAAAACTCGAAGGCGAGGTAGAATTGGTTATTGAATTCACCTCCTCGTCAAAAGCCGATTTGGCCTCGATTATTCCTTATCTGGAACGCATTGACGGGCACTCGGTTCGATACAGAGATGACGACTACGAACGGGTTTTTAGAATGCTGGACTCCGCCATCATGATAGCCAGTACCGAGTACCTGATGAAAAAAAAGTAAATTCGTTAGTCAATGATGAGTTGACGTCCTTCGCGGTTCTGCCTCCTTATGCTACAATGGAAGCAACCGGGAGGATGAGAAAGAATGGAACGAAACGCCGTTCGCGCAGGGTCTTTTTATCCTGCGGACCCTGACACTCTTCGACATGAGATAGAGCGATCATTCACATCAAAACTGGGACCGGGAACGCTGCCCGGCCAACCGGGACGCAACCGAACCCTCAAGGGAGCAGTGGTGCCACATGCCGGTTACGTGTTTTCAGGCGCTGTAGCCTCCTGGGTATACTCGCATCTTGTCAAAGATGGACTCCCTTCCACTATTGTCATTGCCGGACCCAACCACACCGGACTTGGCAAACCGGTAGCAGTATACTCTGTCGGCCGGTGGAGGACACCGCTGGGAAGCATGGAAATTGATGAAGAGATGGCAGAAGCCGTCATCGCAGCCGGAGGGGGCCAGAGTGACACCATGGGTCACCTGCAGGAGCACTCCATCGAGGTCCAGCTTCCTTTTCTTCAGTATTGTGTCAGCGATGTGAAAATCTTACCGGTATCTATGGGGGCACAGGGTTTAGCAGAAGCACTGTCTCTTGGAAAAGCAGTGGCAGAAGCAGTCAAGAAGACCGGCCGTGATACTGTTTTTCTCGCTTCAAGCGATTTTACTCACGCCGGGTTCTTTTATATGCAGGCCCCGCCGGATGGTGTCAGCATCGATCAATTTGCCAGAACCCAGGACCGGTTTGCCATCGACCACATCCTTGAACTTCAGGCCGAACAGCTTATCGAAACCGTGGCGCACAAGAACATTTCCATGTGTGGTTACGGTTGTATCGCGGCCATGCTGGTATTCGCCAAAGAGTTCGGCGCAGCACGAGCCGAACTTCTGAAATACGCGACCTCCTACGAAGTTTCTCCCGGAGACGCGGCCGTTGGCTATGCAGCCATCACCGTCAGTTAACCCGGAGAATTTACTAATCTTCGTAGCGAAATGAAGAGTGAGTGCACAAAAAGAGTGTAGAAAGAAGGAGAAACAGGTGAAAAAAAATAATTTTGCAAACTCTTTAATTTTCTTACTCCTCTTTGTGGTATTCATAAGCCCGGTTCATGCCTTTTTCTGCCCCAACTGCGGCCATGATTTCACAACGGGAGAGAAATTTTGCAGCCAGTGCGGGTTGTCCCTGGAAGACATCGAGGACTTTATAACCGCATATCGTGAATACGACTCTCAACGAAAAGAACTTATATCATTTAAGGGAAATCCCCTTTCCCCGGACACCATATCTGATACCAGCGATGAAAACCGGCAGGTTCATTTAATGTCGAAATCCCAAAGCGAAACGTATGTAGGAAACGACTCGTACGTGGTCGCGGTTCCCGAAAATAACCAAACCGTCGCCGCACCGGTGACGGTGACGGTGGCTGAACCGATCAAAGAACCGGGTGATGAGAGCAGAAAGACTTTGACCGGTTCGCTTGAAATCGTACTGGTATACCAGGGCAACAAACCGGAAACATACTCGAAAAGCGGACGAGTTTATATAAATGATAAACTGCTCGGGTCCATATATATGCTCTCCCCGTCGGAAGCATCCGATAAAAAAGGGTATTCTACTGATCTGTTCGGTTACGCCACCGGACTGGGAAATAAACGATATTATAAATTTACTTCAGAGAAGATACCGACGGGAACCTACCAGGTAAAGGTGGCACTGCAGAAAAAAGGATTCCTGCGTAGAAGTTCCCGGTTCCGGTACTGGAAAAATGTCAAAATAGAAGCAGCGAAGGAAGAAAAGCTTTATTATTCCTGGGGAGACAGTCAGGATTTCGGCGAGTAATTACGGGAGTTAAAGCGTTACTCGCCTCCCATCCGATCACTAATTTCTTTAAAGGTTGCGCTGTACCTCGGATTCCCGCCATCAATCTCCAGGGCTCTTTGAACATGCCGCTGTGCACGGTCAAATAGGCGAAGTTTCAAATAAGAAAGACCTAGTAGATATTGAGCTTCAGCCCGGTTGGGATCCAGCCTTACCGACTGTTGCAGTTTAAGTCTGGCTCCTTCCAGGTCACCGTTTTCAAGGAGAGTCTGGCCTACCAGGAAGAGCACTCGCGAGTTTTCTTCCGGCATTTTCAAGAGTTCCCGGTACGAAAAATCACGGAATTCACTGTAGAAGGCTTCCCAGCGGCGCTCTCCCGCCATGGCAGCCAAGGCCTCCAGGTAGGTCTTGCCATCCTCTATGAATTCAACCACCGTCCGGACTCCTTCATACCCGCCTTTGGCCTGTATGAATGTCCTCAAAAATATGGTTTCCACCACATCACACAGTTCGAACTTGTCCTCGGTTCCTATCCGGTCAAATGCCCGGATTATCAATTCGAAGTTTTTACTCCAGATTTCGTCATCGATGGAAATAGCCGCTACTGCATCAGCAACCTGGTTCTTCTGATCAGTATCCAGAGCGGTATTCAAGACCAATTCGCGCAGCCAGGCGGGCTGCTTTCCGAGTATCTGGTTCCATGAAAGCATCAGTTTGATCATTTCATTACGTAAGCGGTTAGCCGGATGAGCGGTTTCATCCATAGATTTATCTGCGTTGAGCACCAGTCGGGCTCGTCCCAGGCCTTCCAGTTCCACTGCAACAAGTTTATCGCTAAAATCGTACGAATCCTCCCCGGCCAGTTCCACCGTTACCCCGGTTTCAGGCGGAAAGGTTAGACCACTTCTTTCATAAGAGGTCTGCAGGAGTCCAAGCACAGCCTCTGGTAAGCTTTTTCGCATTTTGAGCATCGTTGGATTTTCGATCTGTACCCCCGTATATGATCCGAGAGTCCAGGTAATACGGCCACCAGATCCTGCTTCTGAAGGAGCTTCAACCTCCGCTGTCATCGTACCGGCGCGAACATCCTCTATATGAAAATCCGGTTTAATGCTGTCGGCGAGCTCTTCCAGTGCCGTTTTTTCCTCTTTTGCCTGAAAATCAACGATATTGGGTCCGATAGTGGGATTACCCCATTTAAGCCGGATAGTAACCCGGAAAGGGTAGTCTTCAAAGGAAAGCATGAGAAATGTCGGTCTGATATAGTCTACGATCGCTTCTCCAATCCTCATACCCGGTACAAACGTATCCATCACGTTGTTTTTTGTATCGAGGATTGTGGCAAATACAGCTTTTCGCTCATGAGTGACGATGGAAATAACTTCATATCTTATCAGATATTCTTTGAATCGTTTGAATTTTACCTCGAGTTCCGTTTCGGGAACGATATCTATAATTTCAGTCTCATCAAGGCTCTCAGCAGTGCCTTTTACGACAACTTCAGGTGGAGTAGTGCTCACATGCACAACTCCATCTTCATCCACATACTGATACAACACAGCTTCCACCGGGAACGCAGAAGCAAGAATAAGACAAACGGCCCCACATATGACAAACGAAATGACATACGAACCATGGTATCTTTTCATCACTGCATGCACCACCTGGATTTTAATGAAGTTGTTTTCTTTGTTATGCTTTGTTATGTTAGCATATCAAATCGAAACCATATGATCAACCAACCATTACAGTAACTATCAAGAACTATCAAGTGCTGTGGGGACGGAAAAATTTCCACCTGCATTATCTCTAACGACTCAAACCAAGACAAGTTGCATGCCCCGTGAATTTTCGGACACCGGAAAAAATCAAAAAGTATGATGCTGTTTTCAACCGTGAAGTCTGGTATAATTCGCCAGGCAACGTCGCCTCACCGCGACGTTTACACATGGATATTTGAAAGGGCGTGTTGGCTGTGACGAAGGCCGCTTGCAGCGATTATTATATAGAACTCGATGAAACGTATGGTGCACACAATTACAAACCGCTCGACGTGGTTATTTCACGAGCTGAAGGGTGCCGGGTTTGGGACCCCGAAGGCAGGGAGTATTACGACTTTCTGAGTGCTTATTCGGCGGTCAACCAGGGTCACTGCCATCCGGTAATAATCGAATCCGCCCGTAACCAGCTTGAAAAGGTAACCCTCACATCACGGGCTTTCAGAAATGACCGTATGGGACCTTTTTTGAAACGGTTGTGCGAACTTACCGGCTACGACATGGCGCTGCCTATGAACTCCGGAGCAGAGGGAGTTTGCACCGCACTCAAACTAGCACGTAAATGGGGCTACCAGGTAAAAGGGATTCCAGACAATCAGGCGGAAATCGTGGTCTGCGCGGGGAATTTCCACGGCCGGACCATTACCATCGTCGGCTTTTCCTCCGAAGAACAGTACCGGGCTGATTTCGGGCCGTTCACACCGGGCTTCACCACGGTCCCCTATGGCGATATCGAAGCGCTGAACAATGCTCTGAACGAACGTACCTGCGCCTTTTTAGTAGAGCCTATCCAGGGAGAGGGGGGAATTATCATCCCCCCTCTAGGCTACCTGACTGCAGCCCGGAAGTTGTGCCGGGAACGAAACGTTCTGTTCGTACTGGACGAAATCCAGACCGGACTGGGGCGCACCGGCCGGATGTTTTGCCACGAACACGAAGAAGACGCAAAACCGGACGTGCTGATCCTGGGGAAAGCACTCGGAGGTGGAGTGGTCCCGGTTTCTGCCGTCCTGGCCAACCGGAATGTTATGGGACTCATCAAACCAGGGGATCATGGCAGCACCTTTGGTGGTAATCCCTTTGCCTCTGAGGTGGCCTTGACGGCTCTCGAAGTTATCGTGGAAGAAAACCTCCCCCAGAGAGCCATGGAACTGGGAACATACCTGGTGGAACAGCTCAAGACCATCCGGTCGGAAGCAGTGGTCGAAATACGAGGAAGAGGGCTTCTGGTGGGTATCGAGCTTAATCAGCCAGCACGGAAGTTATGCGAAGCGCTCCTCCGCAGGGGTGTGCTGGCAAAAGAAACCCACGATATGGTTCTCAGGCTGGCACCGCCTCTTACAATCAGCCGACAGGAACTGGACGAGGTGATTGAGCGGATACGGGAGGCCCTAACCCAGGATCTCTAAAATCAATCCGCCCAAACGTGATTGAGCGGATACGGGAGGCCCTAACCCAGGATATTTAAAACCAACCCGCCCAAACATGATTGAGCGAATACGGGACGCTCTCACTCAGGACCTGTAAACACTATGGTATTTTTTTACGTTTGCGGAAATCAAATAATAAAAAAAGCCTGATAAATGCCGATATGCTACCTGAACGGACATGGTTTTGCTGCGTACACCATTTCGTACACCATCCTGAAAGGCTGCAGAGGCATGAAGAAAAGAAAAACGTCAAATCGTTTTCTGTCACCGCACCGACTTAAACTTCACCTGGGATTGGTCCTGATCAGCTTTCTCATTGCCGGATGTCTCGGAACAAACCAATATCCGGAAACTCCCAGCGGACATTTCCGACTGGCTGACCAGTATTTCCAGGCGCAGGATTTTGAAGAAGCAATAACCATTTACGAACGGATTGTGCTTCTTTACGGCGGAACCGAACACGGTGAACGAGCCAATTATGAAATTGCCCGGATCTATCACTATTTTCTGAGGGACCTTGACTCTGCCGCCAATTACTACAACCGGGTAATCTATGAGGGACTGGAAACGGACTGGGACCACAGGTCCCTCTACGAACTGGCAGTAATGTACGAGCGCGAAATAATGGATTACAGCAAAGCGAAACTACTATACTCACGTCTTCTGCAGGGGTATCCGGAAAGTGAACACCGCAACGAAGCACTCAGCGCAATAAACCGTATTGAGTCTTTGGGCTATTAATCAATTGTGCCTGTCAGCGGAATTTCAACTCTAAAAGCAGTTCTTCATCTTCATGAAGAGAATCTTCTTCTTGAAGGAAATCTTCAGACGGAACTTCCCGGATTTCGCTGGTGACTCCGGCAGGTAATTCGGCGTCAGGTGGCTTCGGCTCCGGAGGCTGCAGATAACGGTCTATCATCCATCCGACTTTTCCATCCGGAAGAACAATTTGATACCAGTCATCCTGCTTATCAATAATCGGGACTTTCATTCCTTTGTAGACCTTGGTGAGCACATCAAAATAAATGCCGCCTTCGGCACGGACATTCACTCCATTGCCCGTCACCGTCCCGATAATATCCTCTTTGTCCTGGACCATTTCATCAAAAATCCATCCACGCCGGTCACCGAGCAGGCGAATCTGTATCCACCCCCCGGTTTCTTCGATAATCTCAACGCGCTGCCCACGGGAGACCTTGGTAATAAACGCACCCTCCCGCTCGGGGCTTTCACGAACATTAACCCGGTTGCCCGTGATGTACCCTTCAAGAATCGGAGGGGCTAACGTCAACGCCTCACCGGTCATAGCGTCTATGAGTATTTCACTGGAAATTCCTGCGGGAATAACCGGCTGTGAAACCGGACTTTTCTTGACGTATCGCGAAATCATCCAGCCGGAAATCCCATCGGTGAGATCCACTTCATACCACTGGGTACTTTTCCGGAACACCTGTACCTCAGAGCCGAGTTTTAACCGATCTATCACATCACAGTGAAAACCGGGTCCAGAGCGAACATTGATTCCGGATCGAACAATCACCCCGACAAACTGGGTGTCCGTACCGGTTTCCGGCACCAGGACATCACTACTCATCCAGGGTGAATTATGTTCGGCGTTCGAGGGAGCAGAAAAACAACCAGCAATAAGTGCCAACCCGATCAGCAGCGCACGCCTCCACAAGGCACCACGATGTAAATACATGATTGCTTTCACTCCGCTTGATACCGGTAACGTTGGTCAACAAAACCGGTATATTGAAGATAGAATGATTAATTTAGAAAGGGATTTCTTCCTCGGCCATATCTGGGGGCGCAGCATTGTCCCCCCGCCCAGCACTGTCCCCCCGCCCACCGAGAAACTGGACATTTCTGCCGATTATCTCGGTTTTATCCCGGCGGTTCCCCTCACGATCGGTATAATTCCTGGTCTGCAAGCGACCTTCAACAACCGCCATTCGTCCCTTTTTCAAGTACTGGGAGCACAGCTCAGCCAGCTTACCCCAAACAACCACATTGAAGAAATCAGTGATTTTCTCCGAGGTCTCTTTCTTACCTTGAAATCTATCAACAGCCAGCCTGAAATCAGCTACCGCCTGACCATTGGGCGTATACCGTAGTTCAGGGTCTGAAGCGAGATTTCCCATAAGGAAGACCAGATTCATGTTAGCCACCGAACGACACCTCCTGGAGTCCTTTACAGACCGACCTCAAGACGCAAGGCCAGCTGAGTGGGTAATTCTTCATAGGCAAAAATTTCCTCCTGGGCGGCGGCTATGTCGTAGGGGACTCTGAAAAACTCAAGCAGCATACGTTTGGAATCGAATATTGCATACGCTGCTTTCTTGTTGCCGTCCCGCGGTTGGCCTACACTTCCAGGATTGATTACATAGAAAAAATCCGGGTTGAGCTCTTTCACCTTGTGATCCTGATTAATTACCTGCCGGATGACATTATCCCCTTTGCCCATAAACACTGCGGGAACGTGGGTGTGGCCATTAAAACATATAGTCAGTCCGGTCTCCTGCATCAACTGCACCGTAGATAACGCTTGATCCTCGTACATGAGATACTCCTTGGGATCAGCCATACTTCCATGAACAAGCCCTATATCCTCGTCTGCAACAGAAGTGGATTCATCCAGTTGATTCAACCATTCAAAGTGTTCTGGGGCCAGGACATCCTTTGTCCAGAGGCCAGCCACACGGGCGTTGTAATTGAATTCTTCAGGATCACATAAATCAAGCACGAGATTATCGTGATTTCCACGTATCGCCGCTTTCAATTGGCCTGATTCGCGGAATTCACAAATCACGTCCATGACCTGGTTGGGGCAGGCATTATATCCGAGATAATCACCAAGAAGAAAAATACTCTCCCACGCTCTGTTTTTAGCGTCATCCAAAACAGCCTGAAGAGCATGCCGATTAGAGTGAATGTCGGCCAGTAATAAGTATCTCATTAAATTCTCCGGGAACTCCTAATCTGTAGAGAAGTATATTGGAGTTTAGCATCTCTATGTATAAAGAGTCAAGAAGGCATTACCTTAATTTTAGCTTGAATTTACATCCTGCAAAACCCCTGATATAATTACGCCCGTTTGCACAGGCAGTGCTTGTACGAAACATGAAAAGGTGGTTGATATGAAATGGACACTAGAATCTATCTTGAAATTCTCGAAGAACTGAGAGCCGGGAATTCACTGGCTCTGGCGATACTGGTTAAAAAGGCCGGTTCCGCGCCACGAGATATGGGGGCCAAAATGGTGGTCACAGCCGATGGCCGCCTGCTTGGTACACTGGGAGGAGGCTGTGTTGAAGCCGAGGTTTACAGCGTGTGCAAATCGTGTCTGGATGCAGGTAAATACCGTATGCTCGAATTTTCACTCAACCTCGACCAGGCGGCGGAAGAAGGACTGGTGTGCGGAGGAAAGATCTGGGTTTCTGTCATCCCCTTGACACCTCTGCACATTCCATTCTGGGAAAAGGTTGTGGCATCCATCCACAACGTACAAACCAACTTTCTCACTCTGGTGGTACAATCAACTGACAAACAAGACGTCTCTGAACCACCGGAAGGGGAACTGCTGCTGCGAAGATCTGATGGAACCGGCGTCAGCTGTTTTTCGGGAAATCCCACGGTGGATTCACAATGGGCTCAATTCGTAGTCCCGGTTTCCAGTGATGCACAGGCACCGGGGCCGGGTGACGATGCCATCCCCTTCCTCAACACCTCGGCTGATATCTGGATATATCATGAACCCCTTCGTCTTGCACCGGACCTGGTTCTGTTCGGAGCCGGACATATATCTCAATATCTGGCTAGAATGGCCCGCGACCTGGGATATCGCATCACCGTGGTGGACGACCGACCGTTTTTTGCCAATCAGGAACGGTTTCCCGATGCCCACCGGGTGCTCGTAGCGGAATTCACGGACTGCTGGAACCACCTGTCGCCCGGTCCCTGGACGTACATAATCATTGTTACCCGCGGTCACAAACACGATGAAATCGTGCTGAGAAAGGCACTGCAAGTTCCGCACCGGTATATCGGCATGATCGGAAGCAGACACAAAGTAGCTACCATGGTTGGACGAATCAAAGAAGAAGGATTGAATGACGATGCTCTGAAACACGTTTACTCACCCATAGGACTTGACATTGGTGCGGAAACTCCGGCGGAAATAGCGGTGAGTATCCTGGCAGAGTTGACTACCGTGAGGAATCAAGGACATCGACCTGGATTTTCCTATCCTCACCTCAACCGTATCGATTAGTCCAAGAGCTGCATGGTAGCTTTTTTTTCAACCACCTGTCCCGTGGTTGTGTCGATTACCACATAACCGCGGAGTATCCTGGGGACTTCTTTTCCGTTTCCTAAAGCCATTGCTGTCACGCCTCCGTACGAACTTACCTGGTAGCGGCCGATGTTCTGAGCGCCCTCGGTTGAAGCCTCCGCAACCCTCCAGGAAACCCAGGTCAGGGCGATTTGCAGAACCATTACCAGGAAAATCACCAGAATCATGTTCTTGATCGAGAAAGGACGGTACATAAAGCATATTCCTCCTGTTCAGTTGACTGCACGTATTGCAGTGTTGTCTTAGATTCTATCAGTAAAGATCCGATCGCAACAATATACAAACGCTCTTTTGGGGATTGCGATTTCATTTATCTGAGACTGCAAATCTTATCGAACGTGGGACACCACAGATCTTCGCAACACAATTTTTATGGTACAATACACAGCTGCAATACCGGTGTTTGACACTCTATCGAGGTTATGTTACTATCCGCCCCGACGACAGTGTAAATGAATACAAAGGAGGCTCCCGAGAGTTGCTCGATCTGAAATACATCAGAGAGAATACCACAGTTGTAAAAGAAGCACTTATCAAGAGGATGGAGTTTGTCATTGGAGATGAACTGAAAGCTCTGCTCGAAGAAAAAGGGCTTCTGGATCACGAGACGACCGAAAATTTGACGAACTGTCTGGCTCGGCCTGATGTTCTGAATGTTCTCCTGGAGGAAAAAGACAGGGTAGCCGTTCCCAAGCTGGACGCCTTCCTGGACCTCGACGGGAAACGAAGAAATTCTCTCAAGGAAGTTGAGGAACTCAGATATAAAAAGAACGAGGTTTCAAAAGAAATCGGCAGAATGAAGTCTTCCGGGAAGCAGCCCGATCCCGGGATCTTTCGCGAAATGAAAGCAATCTCTAATACGATCAAAACACTGGAACAGACCCTGAAAGAAGTTAAATCAGCCCTGGAGAATATTCTTCTGTCAATTCCCAATATGCCTCTTTCCACCACTCCGGTAGGAGGGAAAGAGGACCATAATGTAGAAGTCAGAGTATGGGGAGAAAAGCGCGAGTTTGATTTTACGCCACTGGATCACCGAGAGATAGGTGAACGGTTGGGGATTCTTGATTTTGAACGGGGCGCCAAGATCACCGGGGCACGGTTTCCCCTGTACCTGGGAGCGGGTGCGCTGCTGGAACGGGCCCTTATCAACTACATGCTGGACGTCCATACCAGGGAGCACGGGTACAAGGAGATACTGCCTCCCTTCCTGGTAAACCGGGATTCCATGACCGGAACGGGACAGCTTCCCAAACTGGAAGACGACATGTTTCACACCAACATGGATTACTTTCTCATTCCCACGGGCGAGGTTCCAGTTACCAACATTCACCGTGAAGAAATCCTTCCTCCCGGCACGCTGCCGCTGTACTTCGTGGCCTACACCCCCTGCTTCCGATTGGAAGCGGGCGCAGCCGGACAGGACACCAAAGGGCTCATTCGCGTACATCAGTTCAACAAGGTAGAAATGGTTAAACTGGTGGAACCCGGGACATCCTGCGAAGAACTGGAAAGCCTGCTTAAAAACGCGGAACTGATATTGCAGAGACTTGAAATCCCTTACCGGATTCTCAATCTCTGCTCAGGTGATATCAGCTTCGCCGCCGCCAAATGTTATGACATCGAGCTGTGGGTTCCGAGCCAGAACAGGTATCGTGAAGTATCAAGCTGCAGTACATTTGAAGATTTCCAGGCGCGACGGGCAAACATCAGGTACCGTCCGGAAAAGAAAGCAAAGCCCAGGTACGTCCACACGCTGAATGGATCGGGACTTTCAGTGGGGCGGACGGTAGTGGCAATTCTCGAAAACTATCAGCAGAAAGATGGTTCTGTAGTGGTGCCTGAGGTCTTACGCCCGTACATGAACGGACTGGACATCATTTCCTGAGGAATTGGGTAAAGAGGAGTCAGGTCAGATGAGGTATTTTACGTTACCGTGTCTTTTTACCAGCTCAAATCTGTTTTGCGGTTTCGTATCGTTGTTTTTCGCCTTTTCGGAACGTTTCATGGCAGCGGCCTGGCTGCTTATCATCGCCCTGGCTTTCGACATTATGGACGGACGCGTGGCACGACTAACCCGCACGTCCTCTGAGTTCGGGGCCGAACTGGATTCCCTGGCCGACCTGGTCTCCTTCGGAGTAGCGCCGGCGACTCTTTTCTACTTTTGCTTCCTGGAAGGATATATCAGATACGGCATTTTTCTTTCTTTCCTGTTTGTCCTGGCCGCGGCATTCCGACTGGCCAGGTTCAATGTGGAAGAACACGATGGGGACTTTTCGGGACTTCCTACTCCTGGTGCGGCCTTCACGATATCCGCGCTGGTTATTTTTGCCGAGACATACCCGGTTGGAATAATACGGATGCCCGAGGAGTTTTTCCCGATACTTATTTTCGTGTTGAGCATTATGATGGTCAGCAAGCTGCGGTTTCCCAGCGCAAAACAGAAACAGCCGGTGGCCGAGAAAAGGCGCAGGAAACTGACCTTTGGCCTGGCATTGCTGCTGGCTATTCTCACCGAACCGGCAATTACGCTTCCGCTCATGGCACTGGTGTACATCGGATCAGGACCAGTTCTTCACACAATGTACCTGGCAACACGTAAACTGCAGGATACAGACGAAATGCCCGAAAGCGATAGTGAAGAAAAAGTGCTGCCTGAGTAGTCAACTGCGTTTTGGGGGATTCCCTACCCATCCACCCGTGTAAAATCCAGAATTCCCCGGTCCTGCATCACGGCAACAACCGAGCGTGAGCTTCCCATTTTATCTTCAATTGTCTGCCTGCCCCGTAGTCCGATTTTATCCAGCAGTTCTCTGTTATCCAGCAGTTCGTAAAGCCGATGGTAGAGTTCGTTGTTGTCCTTCACGCTGATTCCCCCGCTGTGGGTAAGCAGAGCATTCTCCTCCCTGAAATTGAACATATGAGGCCCGTAGAGTACCGGTTTTCCGAACGCGGCCGGTTCCAGTATATTGTGCCCCCCAACCGGGACCAGACTGCCTCCGACAAACACCACCGTGGCCAGGCTGTACAGAGCAGCCAGGTCACCGACGGTGTCTACCAGAACGGTTCGGGGACAGACCGCATCATGCGCTTCACCGGCAGTGTCCCGGGCACGAAGCCTGCTGAGTACTACCGGCTCCAGTGAGTCATTCCGCATAGCTTCCAGCACTCCGCCGGTGCGCTCAGGATGACGTGGAGCCAGGATCAACACCAGGTCCGGGAACCGCTCGAGCAGTTTCCTGTATGTTGCAACCACCTGTTTCTCTTCATCATCATGAGTGCTTCCGGCAACGAAAACAGGTACTCCTTCTTGCAGCTGCAATTCGTCAAGAAGGGTTTCCGATTCTGTACGGATAACCACCCGTTCAACCTGGTCGTATTTCGTGTTCCCGGTAACCACCACCCGTTCGCTGGGAGCACCGATGGAGATTATCCTTTCAGCTTCGTCATCACTCTGCATACACAGTACGTTTACGTGCGACAGAACATGCTTGAAGAACCAGCGGTACCTCCGATAGGTTGGAAATGACTTGTTGGATATTCTTCCGTTGGCTATTACCAGGAGGATACCACGTCGGGCGGCCATCCAGAAAAAGTTGGGCCATATCTCGGTTTCCATAATTACCAGAAGGTCCGGCGCGAAGCCGTCCAGTGCACGACGGACCGAAAAAGAAAAATCCAGTGGAAGGTAGACGACTTGATCCGCCAGGTTCTCCCTCACCGCTACGGAATACCCGGTATCGGTCACCACCGATGACAGAATTCTGGCGGTGGGAACCGATTTTTTCAGCTCTTCAATCAGAGGCAAACCGGCCATTGTTTCCCCGACAGAACACCCATGTACCCAGATCAACGGTCCGGACCGCTCTCCGATGTCCCTGTTTGGATGATAGCTGCCCAGACGTTGGCGGAGACTGCGGCGGTACTTTCCCGTCCGCCACATTTGTATCAGGTAGTAGGGGATGAGAACAACCGCTCCAATAATCAGAGCAATGTTGTACAGAAGAAGCATCGTTGGGTCCCCTATTCTTTCACTGTACACGCCGCTTGGCCGGAAACTGATGAACCGGCGCAACGCAGCAGTTTATCAAAATCGGCTTCAGGTTCAACCTGCATTCTCACCCGGACCACGTACCACGGAATGTCCGCCGCCGCCCCCCCGATACGTGAATCGTCACGGATTCTACCGATAAAACCAGTCATAAGCCGGGAGCAGGAGACATAATCTTTTTCCGTCATGACCACAGCCGTACACTCGTTCTCATGCATTATTCGGTGTATTCTTTCAAGATCCCGCCGAGAATACCGGTGATGATCGGGAAAAGGAAGTGGAACCAGGTCGGCGGTACCGGCAGTTCGCAGCAGCCTCACAAATGAAACAGGAGAACCGACAGCCATGAAACAACAGAGTTTCCCCCCCTGTAACACCCGGGGAGAACAGGGTTTCCCCTCCGGGAGCTCCACCAACTCCGTTATGCGCAATCTGCCTTCCAGAACAGCTTTGCCCGGAGTAAGGTAAGAAAGCCACTTCCTCATGTGCAGAAGTTCCTCTCCTGCCTGGCCGGCCCGGGTAAGCACCAGGGCATCTGCCCGACGGGCACACCAGGTAGGTTCCCGAAGGCGTCCCCAGGGAAGCAGGTGTTCTCTTGCCAGCGGTACCGTGGCGTCAATACACAGAAACTCAAGGTTTTTCACAACCCGGTCATACTGGAACGAATCATCCAGTACAAAGGCGTTGCTGTGAAACAAACGGTTGGCCAGGTTCCCGGAACGATCGCGTTGTTTGCCTTTTATCACTGGTATCCCGGGAAGACGTTCGGCCAGCAAGACCGCTTCTTCACCGACACATTGAGATTCAACCAGTATTCTTTTTCCATCTGATACCACCCGGACTCCACTGTCGGCGGCCCCGTACCCCCTGGTCAACACGCACACGCGATAGCCTGCTTTCTTAAGGGCTGAAGCCACTTCAACGGTTACCGGTGTTTTTCCCGTTCCTCCCACGGTGAGATTCCCAATTCCTACAGTAACTCCCGGGAGTTGAATCCGTTTCCTCAATCCGAGCAGGTAGATGGCCCGGTGCAGCGAACGTCCAGCCCAGTAAAGGGGTACACCGGCAGCCAGCAGCGGCGAGCGGTCGCAAGCCGCATTTCGGTTCCAGCGGGACGTCATTGAATTTCCCAACCAGGGCAGCAGGGAACGGAAAAAATCAGGCACTGCTACTCCTCCTCAAATTCCTTTACAGGGAACTGGGCAACGACGCAACAGGTCATTCCGCCGCGGGGAGTGAAGTCACCGGTCACCCGTGCCCTGACAGGAGAACAGGCTTTGACCACATCTTCGAGAATCCTGTTCACCACGTTCTCGTTGAAAATACCTATTGAACGATAACCCAATAGATATATCTTCAATGATTTCAGTTCCAGGCACAGCTTATCGGGAACATATTCGATGTAAATCGTGCCAAAATCGGGAAGCCCGGTCTTTGGGCAAACCGCGGTGAACTCCGGATGCTCGATGGTAATAGCGTACCCGGGAAACTGGTTTTCCCAGCATTCGATCTTTGGCAGATCAACAGTCAATCCGGACCGTGCATGTTTGTCGGTATATTCTTTCGGCATTAGTACCACCTCATTACACTCGTTTTGTCATTGAACCCGAATGATTCAAACCTAATCCGCTGAGGCTCAATGGTATCCTTCTCTTCGTTTTAACGCAACCTGCCCGTACCTGGGCCGGGCCGCAAGTGTACCATTGCTTGCTATTCTACTTCAAAGGTCATTTCGATTCCGACGAAAATTGGAAACTTTTTATCTGTTCCGGCATTGACCAGGATGAAAAACGATATTAATGACGGTGATAAATGAAAATGCCGTCGATCGTTTCACGAGCAAGTAATTGGCGACGGCGGCGGCCTGAATCGTATTGACTCGGGCAGACAGACAGGCTATAATAGTGTCGCCTGAATTCCGAATTTCAGGACTATTTTAGGGAGAAATACTACTTATGGCCAGACGACGCGCACGAAAAAGCCCAGGTTTAAAAGAAATCGATTTAAAACCACTTCTCAAGAGCATTCTCATAGAGATGCCGGATCTTATCCTCACTGGTGACGCCCTGAGAACAGCTGGACAGCGTTTCAGGTTTGCACTTGCTAAGGAAGCCTCGCAGGATTCCGCCGATGAACAGTTCGCTCAAATAATCCTCACCGTAATCGACATGTCCGGAGAGGAAGAACGTGTCATGATCGAACGCTCGTTTGACCTGCAAGAATTCGACGGAGTACCCTTCAGTAAAAAAGGCGAGTATTTTACTGCCGGCAGCCTGGGTGACCTGGATAACTTTTGCCAGGCCTGCGCCGCCTTCATCAGCGCCAACCGCGACGACTCGCTCAAACCGCCGCGCCGTGAACATGACGAGGATTCCAACAGGCGGGACCATCGGAGACGGCCCCGTGACGACAGATCCCGTTCCCGGCGGCCATCTTCCGACCGGTCGCAAAGAAGGGGACGGCCGAGAAGCCCGCGGCGGCACAATAAATCCGAGTAAAAAAAAATTTAGACCCCATTTTGATGACCTACTCCGAGTAATTCCCAGCTATTCCTCGTAACAACGGATTATATCCTTATAATTGTTGTCAACTTATTTTTCGCCTTTTCCGATACATAGGGTAAGGCGTATTGTATTTACAACAACAAAAGCCAGCAATGCGCCCCGACGGGCGGGCCCGTCCATTATCGATGTTCTGGGAGGCAGAACAGTGCGCATTTCCGGTAACTCGGAAATGACCAGGGCACTCCGGCACTTTGGGAACAGCCGGAACCTGGTCTCCGATTCTCTTGGCAGGATATCATCCGGCCTCAGGGTCAGGTCGGCCGCCGACGATGCGGCCTCCCTGGCCGTATCGGAGAAAATGCGCGCCCTGGTTGGTGTGTATGAGATGGACATCTACAACGCCCAGAGCGGAATTTCCCTGGCCCAGACAGCCGACGGAGGACTTCAGACCACTCACTCAATCCTGCGACGCATCAGGGACCTCACCCTTCTGTCCGCCAACGGAACACTTACAGACGCCGACCGGGATCATATGCAGTCGGAGGTCAACCGGCTGCTCGACGAGATAGACCGGGTCGACAACTCCACCGAATACAACACCATGGGACTCTTTTCAGGGCGGTTGGGATCGTCCGCCGCCGAAGTCATCGACCGGGACAATGTTCTGATAGACGGTTCTGCCCGGGTTTTACTCCGCGAAATGGCCGATGCCGGCACCTATGATTTCGAGGTGCTGAGCGGGGCGACCTTTGCCCAGGCGGCCTTCGAAGGCCGGGCCCTCAACCAGGGGGAAGAAAGCCCCGACGCCCACGAAGCAGGCAGCTTCCACGACCTGCTCGGATCAAACAGTAACGGTTATGTCACCATGACCGTCAAAGAAGATGATAAGGTTGCCTCAGTCACCGCTTTGGCCGACGAAGATAAAGGGGACAGCATCAACAATGTGGTGCGTAAGTTCAACGTGGCTCTTGACGAAGCCGGGATCAACGCTTTCGCCAGTTACCAGCCGGCGGAAACCGGGACAATCATTACCACCGACACCACGGGGGTTCTTCCCGAACCGCTGGGAACCACCGTTCCCCTGACCTGGTCAAACGCCCCCCCCCTCAACTGGGCGGCAGCTTACCCGAAGGTATACGATGCGGCGAACAATCCGGTTTCAGACAACACGTACACCCTGGACTTCACCGCCGCGAATACCTACACGGTCACCGGCGATTTGTCGGGTGTCTTCGGGACCTACAACACGGGGGCCAATGTCAATACCGGCGGATTGAGTTTCAACGTTCAGGCAGGTGCCTACACCGCCGGCGACAGGGTCATCCTGACACCGGGCGCCAGTCCCCGAAGCGCGAACATCGCAGCCAGCACCACCGGTGCGGGAAACGCACAGGTAGCCATGGACTCCACCATCTCCGACGGCAACCACACCATCACGGTGACCAACACTTCGACGGTCACCGGTTCGAACTTCGGCGGGGTGCGGGGGGAGCCGATCACCACCGGTACCAATACCGCCGGGGTGGAAGGAGACGAAAACGTTACCGGCACGGACAGCACCTGGGCCACAGGAGCGTTGAATATCGATTCCAGCAGTGGCAACTCGAGCATAAGCGCGACGGCGGTCGGCTGGGCAACAGCCCCGACCTTCGTCGCATCGGGAAACACCATCGTCGATGAGACTTTCACACTCCAGCTTACCACCGACAATGGCGGTATCAACGACGTCTGGTCGGTCACCGGGTCGGTTTCCGGTGTGCACAATCCCTACACCGACGGGGGAGCCGCCTATACCTCCAACGCCGTGGGCGGACAGGGCGGCGGACTGCAGTTCAACATCACCCCGGACGCCAATTACGTGCTCGGAGACCAGGTCCAGATCCAGGTGTCAACCGGGCCGGCGCCGGCAGTTACCCTGACCTCCTCCATAAACGCCGCCAACACCATCGTCGACGAGACATTCACCATGGAACTGATCACCGACAACTTCCCTGCCGGCGATGTCTGGTCGGTAACCGGTTCGGTCTCGGGAGCAAAGGCAAATTTCACCGTGGGAACCCCCTATACCACCGCAGGCGGCTCCGGCGGCGGCCTCAACCTGGCCCTCAACGCCAATGCCAACTACGCCGTGGGGGACCGCATTACCATCGATGTGGACAACACCGCCGCGCCGGTCCCCAACTTCTCGCAGGGGCCCGATTTCGTGGATGCGGGCAACACCATTACCAACGAGACATTTACCCTGGAGCTGATCACCGATATCGAGGGGGCGGACATCTGGACGGTCACCGGTTCGGTGTCTGGCAGCCACACCAATTATGTGGGTGGAAACAGCTACGTATCGAACGAAGGCACCCTGGGAGGCGGCAAGGGGTTGCGGTTCGACCTTGACCAGGACGCCGACTACGGGGTGGGTGACGTCATCACCATCGGCACCAATCTCAGCCCCCCGGCCATGACCTGGGCCACGGCTCCCGCTCCGTCAGGTCCCGCCAACACCCTGTGGACCGAGACCTTCACCCTGGAGCTGATCACAGATAACGGAGGTCTCACAGATGAATGGTCGGTGGTCGGGTCGGTTTCCGGTAACCACAACAACTATACGGTCGGCGGACTGTATACCAGCAACGACGGCAGCTCCGGCGGGGGCGAAGGCCTGCAGTTCGCCCTCACACCTGATGCTGATTACGCCGTGGGAGACACCATAACCATCGGCACCCAGTACGGCCGTGAAGCGGGCCTGGACACCGACGCCACCCCCAACAACGTAGTCCCCGGTGGTACCTACAACCTGGTTGACGATTCGGGCAACGACCTTTCTATCACCTTCGGACCCACCATAACCGCCGGGGCGGACACGGCCACGGTGAGCACCGACGTCAATGTCAACTCAACCATCATGCCGGATATCAGCTGGGACACCGACGCGTATATCCAGCAGTCCAACACGGTCCTGGTGAGCGAAACGTTCACCATGACCATGACTGCCGACAATGACGGAGCCGATGTCTGGTCGGTGGTGGGGTCCGCCAGCGGCACGCACAACCCCTATACAACCGGTCAGGACTATGTCTCCAATACCGGTTCCAACGGATTCGGGCGGGGGGTGGCCTTCAACCTGGACACCCACAGCCGCTACCACGTGGGAAGCGTCATAGAGTTAAATATCTACGTGGCCCGGCCGACCATCATCATCGAGTCGCGGGAAGCCGGTTCGGCCACCGAGTACGTAGCGGAGGTAAAACGGGACGACACCGCCAGCGCCATCACCGCCCATGGCTCAGAAGAGCTCGTGGTGGGCGTAGCCCATTCTGAAGTCGACACCGATACGGTCATCCACGACAACGACGGTAACCCTTATAACGACCTCGACCTGGGGACTGGATCGTTCACGGTCAGAACCCACGACGGCCAGTCATACACGATCACGGTAAACAATAACGACACCATTCAGGACCTGCTGGATTCTCTCAACGCTATCGGGACGGTGACGGCCAGTTTCAGTTATTCCAGCAAAAAAATCTCTATCAACGACAACTCATCAGGCCCCAACACCCTCAAGGTCGAAGATCCGGACGGCTCCTACATGGCCGAGAGGCTGGGTATCCGCCAGGAAACCGAAGACAGTTCCATAACCGGATACGAAGTAACCAGAACCCGTGATCACATCGTGGAAATTACCGATGAAGACGATTACTCGGTCATCGTACACGGCAAAGCCGGAAGCAAAACGAACACCTTCGAAGCCTACCGTAGAGTATCGAGTGATGATTCCATCGTCGGAAGCAGCCGGACAATAACGGGAGGTGGGGGCAACACCGGTAATGGCGGGCTGACGGGAGTAGAATTCGCGCTAGAACAAACACACATCAATGACGGATCCACCTTTTCCATCGCACTCGAACAAGGGCGACTGGTCATGAAAACATCTCCCGACAGCGGGTCTGTCGGCACCCATGAGCTAAATCTCAGCAGCGTTTCCAGCATTGCGCTCGGACTCAGGGATATCGGAGGCTCATTCAATATGGCGACCATATCCGACGCCCAGAAACGAATCAATGAGGGAACCATTGACGCAGCCATTGATTACGTGTCGAAATTGAGGGGGAAAATAGGGGCCTTCCAGAGAGGATTGGAGGAGACCCTCCATGTGAACCGTCTGCAGCGGGAAAACCTTCAGTCATCCGAATCGAGAATCCGCGACGCCGACATGTCCAGCGAGTCAACCCGCTTCGCCCAGGGGAACATCATGCTCCAGGCAGGACAGGTAGCCATGACACACCTCAACACTATCCGCAACTCTGTCCTGAGCCTGCTACAATAATGAGATGAACCTATCTGGACTAACTTTTTTTTGCTCTGCAAGAAGATTTATGGAGTTAGCTGAAGGCTTTTTAGCAGCTGTCCCGGTTTCCTAACCAGCGCACGACCAACCTCCTGGCCGATATTCACCGACAGATCAGGCACTTCAAGACCCCCATCGAGACGCAGAGGAAGGTGGACGCTGCCATCCTCTCCCTTGAAAATTGGAGCGATGTTATTCAATTTCAAGTCACCGGCCTTCTCCCTGGCAAGGATCAACTTACCCTTGCCAGTCCACCACTGCTGTCCGCTCCGGTTAGCTTGCATGATGAAGCTCCCCCACGTTTCTTCCGCCATGATCTCAGTTGAAATTGAATGCTTGGATACTTCTGATTCTCCTTTTTTCAAAGACAGGGACAAAAACAGCGGTGCCACTTCCCAGCGTTTCCACTCTTTTTTCGGCGACGGCAATTCCACCACACCCCGTGGGAGCATGACTTCACCCTCGAGAAGGGAAAACCGGCTGTCGAGACGAAAATTACCGCTGACGGCCCCACTGATACTTAATCCGGAAGGAAAGAATGATTGCAGCGAAGCAAGCGGCAGGTTTTCTATATCAGCCTCCAGGACGAGATCAACTCCCGACTCGATCACAAACGGCCGAATGAAGATCTTACCCTCTCCGGGCAGAGAGAACTCCAGGCCGTTCACCAGCAAACGGTTGTTAACCAACGACCCATCCCCGGCTAGAAGACCTCGCAAACCGGCGGATTTGCCCGGCAGGGTTAGTTCGTAGGGAGATGGAGAAATGATCCACTTCCTGTTTCCATCATCCGGCAGCGCAGTGGCGAAAATATTGGAGGAAAGCGAACAGCGTGGATACGGGGAAAGAGAGACAGCCAGGTTTCTCGCTTCCACCTTTCCCCTGGTGATGTTAATCAAGCCGGGACCGAAGGAAAATCCACTGTTTTGGTATGTGATCGGCTCCGGTATCATTACATCAACATATGAGGAGATCCGGCTGTTTTCGTACGATCCCCTGACCGTCATAACGACGACGCCGTCCAGAGCGTAAAAAAAATCTCTGCTCCGGCCGATCTCGGTAAGTTCAGCACAATACCCCGCGGGAAACCGGGGAACTGTCAATGTCCAGTCAAGTGGTTTTTCACGGCCTCCGGAAATGGACAGGCTGGCTTCGACTCCCAGAAAACGACAAGCAAGACTTTCTGTTGTGGTTCCGGTGTCATCCAAAGCCACCGTGCCCCAGAGATTCTGCAGCACAGCGGTTCCGATGGTAAAATTTTCCCCGGCGAAGGAGAATTTCATCGCCACCTGGTTGTTGTTACCCGGTCCGTTCGGAATTATTTGCAGGGTCAATTCGGGTTTTCCCGAAAGACTCCATGACTCGTCGGGACCGTGAGGTCCCAGTCCTCCCCGTCCCCGGAGGGTCCAGATCCCAGCTTCTTTAAAAAGAATTCCTTCACCATCATCAACGTGTATTCCGTTAAATCTGCCGGTAATATTCTTTAACAAGGAACGGCCCGGAAGAAAATGGGCTGTCCCACTCATTCGGTGTACTTCCAGGCTGCGTCCGAGAGACCCGGTGAACTTACGCCAGACGAGACGGCCGGCAGTCTTGCGATTGCGGGGAGGGCCACTGAGAGCCCAGACAAGATCGCACTCGCCACTGCCCCTGGCACAGTTCTTGACCCAGGGTGCAGCTACAGCGAATAGCCGCAGGACTTCCTTCACCGTTAGTTCTTTGGCAGTGAGCTCCAGGTCCAGGTGTCCGTCCAGGCGCACCTTCGCCCTGAAATCACCTGGAACTCCCCCGGCAGCCAGGACATTTCCTGCCATCCTCAGTTCGCGCTCGGAAAATGTCATCCGGACTGAGCGCACAGTAAAAACACGACGCTGCATATCAGGACCCACCAGACAGAGCACACGGCCATCGACGCAGCGCAGTTTCAGGTGAAGCCATCCCAGACGGCGTTTCAATTCATCGGAGAGACCTGGAATCGAAGCGCCGTCATCCAGCGCCTTCCAGGTATAACCGCTCATCAAACCGGTCACAAACACACGGCCGGTGAAAAAGCCTGACGGCTGCAGCCGTATAGATAGCTCTTTAGTCTCTAGCTCCCAGAGATCGGCCCATCTAACCCGAAGATTTGACACTTTAAATCCTGAGAGCAGGCTTCCGTTGATCCGGTCGGTTTCCATATGCAGCGGACCACAGGTGGCCACGCCACCGTGAAGATTATCCCAGGGATAGAGAAACAGTGCCCCGATTAGAACCAGCGCACACATCCCCATCAGGAATAGAAAATAGGTCAGTTTCAGGAATTTTCCCAAAGCTTGTTCCCCGCCCTCTTTCCTGCATCCTTCTCAGATTCACAAGCAGTCAACCGTGTTTGAAAGTCTTCGTTTTTTTTCCTCAAAACCTGTTCGGCTATCAGGCCGAACTCAGATCCCACCCGTATTGCCGCGAAGAGAACATCGCCCAGGTCACGTTGTAAGCTTTGGCGCAACCGGGGATCATTCCCGGAAACAGGCTTTTCAGTCAACCGATCCACCGCTTCACGCAACCGGCGGTATGAATCAGGACTTTCGTACCCTTTGTTTTCAGCTTTTAGCTGTAGCTTCCGGGCTTGCTCCAGAGCCGGCAAACTTACCGTTGCTTGTTTACCTTCCTTCTTTTTGACTTTCTCCCATATTTCGGTAACCTCAGAGGAAGTCTCGGCGATGGCTTCCCCGAAGATGTGAGGATGACGCCGGGTGATTTTTTCGGCAATCCCTCTAACAACATCCGCCAGGTTGAAGGTTCCTTCTTCGCTGGCAATTTGACTCATGAACACTACCTGGAGCAGCACATCGCCAAGCTCGTCGGCCAGGTCCGCCGGCGAACCGAACAGCGCCGCCTGATGGCACTCGAATGCTTCGTCGAGCACGTACTCGGCTATGTCACTGATAGTCTGCTCCCGGTCCCACGGGCACCCTCCCGGGGCCCTGAGTGCCCTCAGCAGCCCTGCCAGTTCATCGAACAAAACGGCTGCGTCACTCATTCAATCGTTTTCTTTCAAACAAAATTCCATCATCATTGTTACTCCACTTTCCAGGCTTCTTGCTCGTGGCTCGTGAGCAAGAGCAGAAAGAGGATGCCGCATGAAACGGCATCCCCTTTGTTTACTTAATCAATTCAACTATGCTCATCCCATCACTTCAACTCGATATCCACCGCGTCGATGTACAGACGTCCGTTGTTGGCAGCCGGCTGAGTCGCCTGGCCGGCGCCTGTCCAGTAGGCCCGGAAGTAGATGTATTTGTCCCGGTCGAGATCGACGTCCACGTAATCGGAATACATATAGGCTTCGTTGTGATCTCCCGAGTCGTCATACTGGATGCTGATACTTGCCCGCGGTGTCCCCTCCGGAGTCCTGAGAAGAACCCCAAACCAGCTCTCACGGTAGATGTCGATGCGGTAGTTACCCATCTCCATACCGGCGTCATCTTTGGTGTTTTTGTAACGTATTCTCACCTTGTAAACCCCGGCGGACTTCCTGATGGGGGACTCCCACTGCAAGTAGTCGTCATTGATGGTCGGTCCGTCAAAATCGGGAGTATACATGATGGACGTGCCGGCGGAAGCACCGGCGTCAGACCAGATGGCCGCACTGGGGGTATTGGAGGTGGTGGGAGGTTCACCGGTATAGGTTGCCAGACCCGGGAAGGCGGCGTCCACATCCATCTCTTCCACTTCCCAGGAAGCGGTGGTGGCCTCGGCTCCGCTTTTCACGTAATAGGTATACCCGCCCAGACCGCTGGAGTTGGAACCCCGCAGCCGGTAGTAGTAGGTGACATCCTTGACCACGGTGGTGTCCAGCACCTCGTAATCGGTTGCCCGGTCATCATCGGTGCTTCCTCCCCCGACCTGCGCATAAGGGCCCTCGGGACGAAGCGAGCGGTACAGGTAGTAATAATCGTTCTCGGAGCCCACACCTACATCGTTCCACCTGACCATGACCTCCTCGTCATCAGACGGCCCGAGTCGGAAGTTGAGCGTGCTCTTGTTCAGGTTGGGAAGCGAAGCCTTGTCGTAACCGGTCCCCGAAGGAAGCGACTCGTTGCTATACTGGTCCACCGCCGTCACCCGGAAATAGTAATTGATGATAGTGGGAACGGTAAACCAAAACTCCGTGGTGGATGAGACCCCGACGAGCTGGTAGAATCCCTCCGGGGATTCACACCGGTAGATCTTGTACAGAGCGTGGTCCTCGTAGACGGTCTTGTCGGCATTGTAAAGCGGCCGTTCCCAGTAGAGAGTCCAGGTCACTGTCCCGTTTGAGTTGTTCGTCGAGGAGATGCTCGACATGTGCGGAGCGGCAGGGAAATTAAGGAAGTTCTGAGCATCGTTTAAGGTATTGGGCTGTGATGTGAGGTTGATCTTTGCATGGAGCGGGTCGGAGTAAGACGACTTCGCACCGTTGAGATCAACCGCCGAGATCCAGTAGTAGTACGTCTCGTCGTAATCCAGCTCGCTGTCCACATACGATGTCACATCCTGGGAAACAAGCGCCAGGGGAATATCGGGCCGGGTGGTGGTGGTGCTGCGGTATATCTCGTAGCCCTTGAGGTTCTGGTCGATGTTGGTCCCATCCTGGTAGGATGTCACGGGTTTCCAGTAGAGGACTATCTGCTGCTCATTCATCACCACGTAGTTGAAATCAGAGGGAGCACGCGGTTTTTCACCGGCAGCCTCGATGATGTTGACCAGCTGCGGAGCCGACGCGGACGAGTCCCGCAGATACGTATCAAAGGCGATGATCCGGTAGATGTACCGTTTATTCTCGATGTTCCCGGTATCGGTATCGATGAAGTACTCGGCCTGACTGCCGGAACGGGTCCCGGTCCAGAACGTGTCGATGAGATTCTCGTTGACATCAGACTTCAGGATTTTGTAGCCGGCGATATTGGCCTTGGGATGACCCAGTTTGTTGGTAGTCACCTTGTTCCAGTACAACGTGACGCGGTAGCGGTCCTCGCTCACCTTCTCCACGTCATACGGGATGGATTTCCAGGTGGGAGTGTTCGGCTCGATACCATCGTCACGCATGGCTTCACTGAGCAGTTGGTTGTCACCTTCGCCGCACCCCTGTGTCCCCACGATGAGCCAGACCAGGCAAAGCAGCAACGTCAGGCTAATGATACCTTTCTTAAACATAGACTGTTCCCTCCTTCAAGAGGATAATTTCTACAAAGGCTTATTCGGTCCTACTCCTGTACCCTCTATCGGAAGGTTTACCCTCGGTCTGAAGTCTGTCATGATTATTTTTTCCAGGAAAAGTGGGGGGACTAAATGATTCATCCGCACGATAACTATGACCGATATAGAACTATGCGTAACGATTATCCATGTAACATGCGGGCTTTGCGCAAACAGGTCTGTGTTTCAAACAGCAGAAAAACCGGAGGAGGACCAGAGGAGAACGGTGAGACGTCCCACTGCAGCGGTCACGGGAAACCGGCTGAAATTGATAGCTTTGTTCTTAGCGGGACTCTGTTTGTGCGGTTTCGGCTGCGCCGACGGAGACAAAGACAAACCGTTCTGGGAGCTAGGCGATTATTACACTGACCGCACTGCCATGGATTCGCCCAACATGGTCCGCCATTTCTACCCGGTCCACCAGGCCTTGAATATTCACCCGGAAACATCGATACACATCAGTTTTGATCACGTTATGAACCGCTTCAGCGTGCACCAGGCGCTGCATATGTCACCGGAGGTATCGGGCACCTGTTCCTGGGACACCCGGAGTTTTACCTTCACTCCCGACGAACGGTTATCAGAAAACACCACCTACGAAGTCACCATCGACACCGGTGCCAGAGATATCTACGACATGCCGCTGTACGGCCCGGTTTCTTGGTGGTTCACAACCGGTTCTCTGGTGTCCGAACTGTCGTCTTCAAACCCGGCCCAGGGGGCCACAAAAGTACCGGTCACCACCAACATATCGCTCACCTTCAACAGGCCCATGCAGCACTACAGTCTGGAGCGGTTTTTTGAGATATTTCCGGTGGTTCAGGGCACATTTTACTGGACGGAAGCGGACACGGTGGTGTTCCTGCCTTCACAGCCGCTTAAGTACTACACCGAGTACGAAGTCAGGGTAAGAAAGGGGGCCCGTGACCTGGTGGGGGGGATACTTCAGAACGACGTTACGGTGACGTTCTGGACTGAAAGAGCGCCGGTCACCACCATCCCCAGGATTTCTTCGATTTCCCCGCAGATGGATGAGCAGCATGTCGATGTGAAGCGAACCATAACCGTCATCATGGATAAAACCATCGACGCAGCCACCATAACCACCGACACGGTGAAACTTTTCAAGGGGACGTCGGAAGAGGTGCAAATTGCACCGGGTCTGTCAGAGGACGCCCTGACAATAACGGCCGTACCCGGCACGGCACTTGATTATGACACCAAATACACCTGCCGGCTTAGCGGGGCGATTACCGACCAGGAAGGGCATGGGTTCGACGGTGACCGGGACGGCACCAGCGAAGGGACCCCGGACGACGATTACTTCTGGAATTTTTCTACCGAGAGGGATCGTGACCCACCGGTACCCACACAGGCGCAGGCCCTGAACAGCAAACTGGTCAGGCTCGAATTCAATGAAGCCCTGGAAGCCGGTGCGGATGATCTGGACCGGGTAGCGTACGGTTTCATGAATGACTACCACCGGGTCCTTGAATGTGAATTCACTCCTCTGGACAATTTCGTGCTGCTCACCTTAAGCGCTCCGCTCACCCATGGCAACAACTATGCCATAACCGTTACGGGTTTTTTGAGAGATACTGCCCGCAACAAGATCGAACCGGGCAACAGCACCTCTTTCACCGGAACGGGGATGGGATGGGAAACAGGCTATGAATCGACGAATTTTATCCTGAACAAAATAGACGCACCTTCCGAGAAGGTCCGTCTGTCGACCCTGCGTGGTCAACCCGTAGCAGTGCATTTCTTTACCGTCTTTTCCCCGGCTTCAAGTTCGGCACTTACGGCTTTCGACACCGTTCAACCCGACTATCAGGACCGCGTTCACTTCGTGGGAATTTCCCTTGAAGGAATCTCTCCACAGCAGCTTCCAGCGGACATGTCAGGAGGGTCGATCATGCTAAACTCGGGCCGGTCGGTGGCCGATACCCTTCACATGACTCCCGTTCCGGGGACGATGATTCTCGACCGTTACGGAGTCATCCGGTGGCGTATGGCGGGAAGTTTCGATGAAACGGAATTCAGGGAAAAAATGACAGAAGTTTCAAATGAAGCAGCCCAATAGGTGCCCTTTGTAGGGCTGGAACGGTTTACGGAAGGTGGCTACCATGCTATCCAGGATGATAAATGAAATCATGTCTATTATTTTTTTCTGGACCAGGGCTCCTAAAATCCGGTTCTCAACCCGCTCATTCATCCGGATAACCGTTCTGCTCGCCATGCTGGCTGTCCTGGTCCACGGGTGCGGGGAACCCCTGTGGGATTCTGAAACCGCGGAAATCTACGGACTTACCTACAAGTACCTGGACAATGCAGTTAATGAAATCAGCCCGCCGAACGAAGCAAGCTCCGTTACCACCTCAACCGCCATCTATGTCTCCTTCAACCATCCCATGGATAAGGGCAGCGTGGAAGAAAATTTTTCCCTGACACCATCCGCCCCGGGGACATTTCACTGGACGGACCGATTCCACCTCCAGTATGTTCCCCAAAACGAACTGGCACACGACACCACCTACACGATACAGATACTCTCACAGGCTTGTGATGTCCACGGGAAGGTAATGGCCTCGACATTTTCATCGACGTTTTCCACGCCGTCTGACAATCCGACCGTATTCAAGGTAGATCCCGCAGATAGCGAAGACAAGGTCTCACCATCGAATGATATACGCATTACCTTCAATGAACCGGTCGACCGTCAGAGCGCCACGCTGGCTTTCGCTCTGTCTCCAGCAGTTCCGGGAGTATTTTCCTGGGACGACTCCGACCGCACACTGGTTTACAACCCGGATACTGCCTTGAGCATGGGAACGGTCTACACCATAACCATCAGCACCGCCATAAAGGACCTGGTGGACAACCACATGGACAGCACGTTTACTTCTTCCTTTACCACCCTGGAGGCTTACGAGACGGAGCGGCCGGTCATCGTGTCTATTGCCAACATGGATGAGGTAACGATCCATGTCCTGTTCAGTGAAGCGCTGGACAGATACAGCGCCGAACTGCCCCAAAACTACGACATTGCCGGCCTTGGTGTCACCGCCGCGAAGTTGCTTACGGATGAGGAGACCGTTGAACTCACCACCTACACCCAGGGAGAGGGTATAGCCTATGAGCTGGTTGTCAACAACATAATGGACCGCGTCGGCAACCTGATTCTCCAGAACAGCACCGCACCATTCACCGGGATACATCCTCCGAATCTCCTGGCAGCGTACCCGGAGAGCAATGTCCGGGTCAGGCTCCAATTTACCGAAAAGCTCGACATCTCTACCGCCACCACCGCTGCCAATTACTCCATAATGCCTTATGCCACGGTCATCCGGGCCGAAATATTGACCAGCGAAGCAGAGGTCAAGATTTCCACGTCAAGTCTGAGCAGCGGCGCTTCGTACACGGTCCGGGTAGAGAACGTGAAGGACGTTGACGGAAATTCGATTCGCCGTGAAAACACCGCCATGTTCGTCGGTCTGTAAGTTGCCGTCAGTATCAGTGCCTATCACTCCCTCCCCTTTCTACACTTCGAAGGCAGAGGGTGGGAATGCCGGTACTGAACGATGTCAAGCAAGATGGTGGGCGTAGCGACCATGAACGAGAAGTATTCTACCCGCTTCATTTGTTAATGAAACATATCACTTTATGCTGTACTATTACATATAAGAGGCAAAAGAGGTGCTTTGTATGGTCATGATACTTAACAGGTCTGTCTTTTCCAGAATTATTGCAGTAGTTCTAGCATTTGTCTTTCTGAGCATACTGTCACCGGTGGGAGTTGCAGCCGGGGATGATCTCTCCAGCAGAAACCCGGGCTGGGCCGTGCCGGTTGAAAAACCTGGGCTCGAGAATTTCCACAAAGTGTCCAATGTCCTCTACCGCGGTAAGTTGCCAACTGCGGAAGGGATCCGGGAATTAAATAAAATGGGTATCAAGACCATTGTCAACCTGCAGTCATCACACTCGGACCTCGATACAATAGAGGAAGCCGGGCTGTCGGGCCAGATCGGATACGAGGAGGTTAAATCGGAAGCCTTGAATCCGACAGAGGAAGAAGTAGCCCGGTTTTTGTCCATCGTTACCGATCCGGATAAAACGCCCGTTTTCGTCCACTGCGCCCATGGAGCTGACCGCACGGGCCTGATGTGTGCTGTCTACCGGGTTACAGTCCAGGGATGGCCGAAAGAAGACGCCATCAAGGAGATGAAAGAGGGCGGGTACGGCTTTCATTCCATCTGGAGCTGCCTGCCACGACACGTGAAAAAGATGGACGTAGAAGCACTACGGCAGAAATCCAGGATGAACGCTCCCAGGCAGACGGGGTTTATGAAAGCCCGGAAGGATTCTTCCCAAAATGATTTTCCTGAAGAGGACCATTTCCTGTTCGATGACGTGGCCCACATCACCCCGGATTATTCACTTGATGAACCTGAACCAGCTTCTGCACCAGCCGAAGACAGCCCACCGGAAAGCGGGCCTGAGTCAGGAACCGGCAGCCGCTTGAAGACTACCTTGCTTGGCGGTGCCGGCGGTGCCGCGGCCCTGGGTTCAGCTGCCTTCGTGACCAACGCCGTAGCCATTGCTCTCGGCGGTGCCGCCCTGGTGCCCCTGGGAGGAGCCTTGCTGGCAGGCGCAGGGATCGGAGCTCTTGTTGCCCTGGGATTCAGCAAACTAGTGGGATCGAGTAAGCTCTTTGGCTCCTCGTCAGACCAAATCTCTCCAGCAACCGCGAACGAACCCGGTGACGACCGGATTTTCATCGAATCCGTCCCGGACGGAAAAATCGGTATCGATTCCACAGACGATATGTAGTGGCTTTTGCTTTGCCTTTCACATGAAGCGGGAATTGCTTCATAACCACAATTGGTATATAGTGGATGCTATTCATGGATCCCACTGAAACCGTCATCAATTCAACTCATCAGAGTGCCGTGAGCAAATGGCGCACCGGCATTATCAGAGTTATGTTGTACGCCTTTGTAGTCCAACTGGCGAACAGGGGGATTTTTACGATTCCCTTCCCGGCTGTTTCCCCCGGACTGGTTTTCTTTCTGCGATACGTTTTTCTGGCTTTCACAATCATAGACATGATAGGCGTCAAGATTATGGGAACCAAAATGGCCGCACATTACATTGCAGCTCACAGGTTCTCGGACCAGGACCTTGCGTTACCCGTGAGGGTGCATCGCCTGTACCTGATTACCAGATTTCAGCTCTGGATAGCTGAACTGACAGTATTCTACGGGCTTATAATTTATTACCTCTCAGCAGGAAAATTGGTGTATTTCTACACCTTCTGGTTCCTGTCACTGGCAATTTTTGTTATCCATTATCCTCGCCATGACACCTGGAGCACCTCCAGCAACTGTTAAGCCAGCATGACAGGTGTCAGAGAGCTTATTTCATTAGTTGCCGTCGTGAGAATGTATAAGTGCCGGTTTTCACCGATCGAGCCGGTTATACAGAGAGGTAAGGTCGAATACTTCGGCCACCGGATCGGAGGCAAGCGGTTCCCCGAGCAGGGCTTTCAGATTATCGGTCAGACGCGACCGCCGCCTGCGTCCCCGGCCGGTCAGTTTTCTGAGATTCTCTTCCTCATCGCCTGCCAGGGCGTTCTTGTGCACCACGATGTAACGGAATTGGTGCTTTTTGAAAAACTCAATCCCCCGCAGCGAAACGCTGTGTGGATCGATCAAGTCCGAACCAGCCAACCGCTGAAGAGAGCGGAGAAAAAGGTTGGTTGCCAGAAGTTTGTTGAATTCCACAGGGCGGGCAAATTCCCAGAGGACATTGTTATCAGTCAATATCGGCATTTTATGCACGGTCTGAAACCACAAGGCTTCAGCCCCGGCACGCTCCGACAGAAGCGGCAGGTCGATGACACCCCCGTGAGAAGCGGACGCCAGTTTAAGTATCGGACCTGGAGTGACAGGTAAAGGTTTTACATTGAGTTTAATCGAAAACCTTCCCAGTATCATGATGACAACAACAGTGATCCCGGTCAGTATCCACCGGTGTTTTTCATTTCTCAGCATGGCACATAGTCTTTTAAAAGCGCAGCCGGCCGTCAGGCACAGGAACACCAGACCCACCGGAATAAACCGGGCAGTGGTGGAAACCCGGCTGAATCCGGGGATTATCGCGTAGAGAACCGTAAAAAGAGACGGCAGGCGTATCGAAGTACCCGGAATACTCAAATAGGGACCTGGCACCAGAGCCAGAAAAAAGCACGCATATCCCAGAAATACCAGTCCCCGTTTCTTTAGATCCATACCTTTTTTTCCGGTACCGGGCGGCCGTTTCTCTCCCGGCAGCAAAATACAGAGGGCAAGGAGAAGGGAAAATATACCGGCTGGATTGAAAAGCGATTCACGCAGCATTCCCGGGACCGGCACCAGAGCGGTTTCCCCATTCACTGCTCCCAGGTCCGGCGCCAATGTAAGCGGAATGGATCGCTTCATAGACAGCCCTTGCACGTCACCGCGGAGAGTTGCTTCTTGAATAAACGGGTACGCCGCCGGCAGAATGATACAGAGAAAAAGACAGGTCAGTATCACACCGCGTTTCAATGTATCGAGGCGTTTTCCCGGCTGGAACAGTCCGCAGGCCAGGCAGAAAATAGCCACCACCAGGCACATAAACAAACCGTAGAACCAGTACATAAACGCAGATACAGCAAGCAGCAAGGCTGATAACGCCAGGTTGGAGCGCCGGCCGCCGGCCATCCATTTCCAGAAAAAAACCAGAAACAGGGGCACAAACCAGACAATACCCTGCACAGACCGGCCCGACAACAGGTCCGTTACCATGTAGGGAGCCGTGACGATCAACACACCGCTGACTGCAGCCGCTTTTATGTCTTTGACAAGCAGCCAGACCGCCAGCGATATAGCCAGTCCGTTTCCAACCATGGCCAGCAGCAGATACAGATTGTAATCCAAAGGGAACGGGACAAACCCCAGGCATACCAGGGGGACGAAGGCTTCGAGGAAATAGTGCGGTTCAAGCACGTAGAGGTTCATACCGAAAGGGTAAAACAAGTCCGGAGTGTGCCATATGGTCCGTGGGTTGTTTAACAGTGCGGAGAATCCAAGATTCTTGTAGTACCGTGCCTTCCATAGTGCTCCCATGAAATCGGTGCTGAAGTCCTGATGTGCAAGTACCAGATTTGAATGCGCACAGCGCGCCATCGGCCAGGAAACGACCACGGCCGCAGCCAGGCAGAGGAGGCTTGTAACGAGGATGACACGCGATGATTTCATTTTTTTGTCCTACCAGCAGTAGCCGCAGTTCTCATCACATGAGTATCCGAATGTCTCCTTGAAAAACTGTCTCATGACTCTACTGTAAGCGTCCTGGTCATCACCATGATGTTCCAGGTAATCAAGCGCCTTTTTTACCAGTCGGACATCTTTAATTTTTTTATCCAGGCAGTATCCCCGCCCCATGATTTTCAACGAGGTCGCCCCTGACGATGCCATCCTCGGCAAAAAGCACAGGGAGCACAGGGTGGTCTGATCGAAAAAATGAGCTCGGAAATAATCTGGTTTATCGCTGCCCGTCAGTGTTTTCAGGGTACCCTGTCGGTCACGGTACGCTGTTTTCGGAGCCATGGTACAAACACTGGAGGTCAAGAAAGAAAGTTCCTGGCGGTTTTCGAGAAAACTGCGAACGGGACGGGGAAGCATTCGGAGAAACGTAAACAGCTTGTCTTCGAAAAAGAAAGGTTTCATCACATTGAACAACCAGCGTTTGGCGGGTGAGACGATTCCTTCCATGTGCATGAAATTACAGCACGTTTCCACGTACCGGCAGCCGCCGTTGAGAATGTACAGTTCGGTTTCCATATCGGGAACCGCCCTGGTGAGCTCGATTAGCTCATCGATGCAGTACGGCTCCGGAAAAACCACCCGGTTGCATCCCAGTTTATGAAAAAACAGCATTGATTCACGATTCATGCACCCGGTAATTTTACTGACGAACATTTGCATTTTCAAGTCCAGTTTTGCTAGCTCTATCATCAATCCTATGTCGGACACGATAACCGCGGCGGCACCGCAGGCATCGATTTTCCGGGCAACATCGATCAGAAACGGATACTGGCCGGATGTGTAGTACTGGGCATTCAGCAGCACAAAAATGGGGACATCACTTGATGCGGCTTCCTTGACCGAGGCTTCCAGTTCTTCATAGCTCTGTAGTGAAGCCATCAGAGACGGCTCCTTGTTCAGATCTTCAACACAGAAATCGCCCGACAACCAGTCACGTCCCACCACCCCGCAGTAAAGCTCATCCGCTCCTGCCTGCACAAGAGGTTTAACCTGGGCCACGCTGTTGAATGGTGCCAGTATCTTGAGCATCTTCGGGATGTTCCTTTCGCTACCAGATTATGTTTCTAACAGATTATGTTTCTAACAACTTATGTTTCTAACAAACTTATGATACCGGATCGGGCAGTTGCACAATCCGGTCAAATCCCAGGTTGCTCATGTCAACAGGGAGTTGAGGATTACACATGAACTGGCCGCACCCCTTGAAAAACACTTTTCGTGAAAAAACTTCGTACTTGAGCTCGAACACTCCCTGTCGGCATTCCATTTTACAGGGACCGATTTCGCGGAATCGCTTGTTATGATGCCAGTTGGCCACCGGACAGATACGGCTGACCGAAAGGATGAAATATGGATGGTAGAGAGAAGCCGGGAATTTGGTCGCCCTCTGAACGCCGTGGAGAGGATTATTATATTCCAGCCTGACTACGCCCAGATGCTTCACAAAGTCCAGCACTGTTTCATTATCGGCAGAAGAATGGCAGTACTGCGAGCTCACCGTCGCTGATTCGTTCCACTCCGACAGGCGGGGGTCGGTACATTGTTTGTTCAGCAGGCGTCCAAGACAGATGCGCGGTCGGTTGTCAGTACATTCGTTGAGTAGTCTCAGAGCACCCCAATCATTGACCACGACTTCAATACCGCCCAGTATTTTTTCATCATCCAGGGCAGCAAATACATCGTGCAGCCTCTTTAAGCCTTTCTGGCCGAGCCAGGGGGTTACCAGGGTGAAATTGACATTTTTTTCGCGCGCCACGCTGTATACATCGATAATATCTGATGTTGAGGGGAGTAAATGCTCACATGTCTCGGAGCCAAAATAGAGACGTGAATACACCGTACCAACCTGGTGTATCTGATCTTTATCAAAAAGAAAAAAAGCCTGTTCCATACAGTTCTCCCGGCCCCACCATTCTCGGCCTCATAGTATCACATACCCCTATTGTATTCAACAAATCCAACTGTCCTTTCCAGGCGCATCCTGCAACGGCTGCAGAAAGTGTTTCTTTGCTGTATATAAACGATTGGGCATGATCCTGCGATTTGATCATGTAAGGATAATAAGCAGGTCATACAGAGCATGGGTCCAGGCGGCAATTCCGTACCCTCTCCACAGGTACAGAATGGACAGGGCCATCCCGGCTATCATCCGTTGAACAAAACTGGAAAGGGTGAAGTGGTCTCCCAGGGGGCCAATGTAGTGCGAAACAGAAAAGATCATGGCACCGAGTACGATTGCCAGAACCATTACTGCTTTCTTCCGGGCTCTCGGTCCGATGAAGCGCATGAAGGTAAAAACAAGGCCGTTGAGCAGAACAACTCTGAATACCAGCTCTTCATAAATCCCCGCTCCGAGGCTCAATACCACCGCTGCTATTAGCGTCATCCGCCCCCCGGCCAGCATGGCGGGAGCAACCATTGTGTGCAGCGCACCGGCGACACCGCCCAGAATGTATTTGAGTAGCACGGCGCATATTACACTCTCTAAGAACATTCCGGTCAAGTAGGCTGGTTTCAGGTGAAAATCCCGTTTTTTTAGTTCTTTGAACACGAAAAGTATCAACACAACCAGCAGCGCCAGGGAAAGGCCGATGAACGCTTCCATACCAAGCAGGCTGAGAAACCATTTGACCAGGACGTCCGCTCCATTTCGAACATCCATCCATTCGGAGCGGTTCAGAGAAAGTATGAGCAGCTCGTACAGCAGCAAAAGAGGCAGGCTGAAGAAAAAAACATAGGGGAGGCTACTGGTTTCAGAAAAATATTTCTCGACACCCTTGATACGCTGCTGTGTCGCCTTTCTCATGCGAGATCGACCACCGTGACTCCGTCTCCGCCCAGCCGGGGGTCTTCCCTTCTGAAGGAAGCGACATGTGAATGACCGGCCAGGTATTCACGCAGAGCATCTCTCAGGGCAAAGGTACCGCGGCCGTGGATGATTCTAATGGTGTCGAGACCCGCCACCAGAGCATCGTCTATATATTTTTCCACCCGCTCAAGAGCCGGTCCGACCCGTTGCCCGACCACGTTGATCTCAGGAGAGATAAGACTCGACTTTTCCAGCTTGAGACTGTGGCCCGGACCGCTATGCGATGGTGGTTGAGGAGGAGATTTCACGGCGGCGGTTTTTCTGGATTCAATTCGGTTTACCCACAAGGCAACCTTGCCGACCTGAAGTTTCAGCCGGTCTTTGCCTATCTGTATAATTTCACCCTTGATTCTGCGCCCTGGGATTTCCGCCCACTCGCCAATCACCGGCTCCCACGAAGCCTGGGGCAGACCGGCTTTGATCGCCTGTTTACGGGCTTCTCCCCGCGATTTTGAGACAGTCTTCAACACGCTGGCCCCAAGCCTCCTTGACTCCTGCCCCTGGGGACTGAGACGGTCCGAACCGCCAGCGGAGACGGACGCTCGTTTCAGGCTGCCGACCAGGCCCTGGATCTCCTTCGTCTTGCGGCGGGTAAAATCGATGAACTCCCCTAAAAGTACTCCCGCTTCACCTTTTTCCCGTTTTTCGAGATCCTCTTCCCGTTTTACAAGAAGCAGTTCGCGTTCCTCCAGGAGACGTCGGCGATCGTCCACTTCCCGCAGAGCTTTCTCAAGATCCACCAGCACTTTTTCGAAAAGTCGGCCTGATTCGGGCAGAACCCGATCGGCCTCGTCTAAAACAGCAGATGGCAGCCCGATTCGCCTGGCCAGGCTCAATGCAAAGCTCTTACCGGGCAGGCCGACCATAAGCTCAAATGTCGGGCAGAGTGATGATTCGTCCACTCCCATAGACGCGTTAATCATGCCGGGGATGGCAGTGGCCAGTGCTTTCAATTCTGGATAGTGGGTAGTTATGATTACTCGTGTTCTCTTGAAGTGAAGCGCTTTTGCTACCGCAACCGCCAGGGCCGCTCCCTCGCGCGGATCGGTCCCATCTCCCAGTTCGTCCATCAAAACGAGGCTCGACGGACCACCCGGACGTGACAAAATATATTTCAGGTTCGCCAGATGGGCGGAAAATGTTGAAAGGTCGCGGTCTATGCTTTGCTCGTCCCCTATATCGACATATATCTCGGGAAAGATACTCATCTGTGAATCCGGATGGCAGGGCAGATGGAGTCCGTATTTAATCATGAGCGCCAGCAACCCCACCGTTTTCAACACCACTGTTTTGCCACCCGCGTTCTGACCGGTAATGACAAGTGTGTGTCCACGGTTTCCAAGGGAAATATCCTGGGCGACCGCTTTTGTTCCGAGCAAAGGGTGACGGACCTTGATAAGGTCAATTTCGCCGCCAGGCACGATCTTAACCGCGGCAGCGTCCATCATCCGGCTGAGCCGTGCTTTGGCCATCACCATCTCGAAGCGGCCCACTACACTCAGCACATTTCTTATTTCCGGGACACGTAACCGGACCGATTCGGTTAATTCCCGCATGATCCGGGCCACCTCGGCCCGCTCCTCGAGTGACAACCTTATCAACTCGTTGTTGGCCTGTACCATTTCCACCGGTTCCATGAAGAGTGTGGAACCGCTGGCGGAGCGATCATGAATGAGCCCCTGAAATTGGGACTGTTTCCCGGTTTTTACCGGCAGCACGTAGCGGCTGCCGCGTATGGTGACCAGACTCTCCTGCAGAACCCCTTCGTCGAGCAAACGCCGGGATTGATCTTCCATGCGACTTCTCAGATCGTCACGCGCCCTGGCACCTGTCCGCCGAAGACGTTTGAGTTCGGGAGAAGCACTGTCACGAACTTCGCCGTGCTCGTCAAGCAACCGATCGACCTGCTTTGCCAGTTCTATCGGCACACTCAGTGTCTTAAAGGGACTGCTCAGCAGAGGATGAGCGTCTCGCCTTGCCAGCACATATTTTTTCAAGCGGTTGGCCGCCTTGAGAAAGCCCGCCAGATCCAGGCAGAAACCAGCCTCGGCAATAGTGCCTGGAGGAGCCAGCGCATCAAGCTGAACCTCCATACAGGGCAGGGCGCCTTCAGGTGGCGGGGTCTCCGACTCGAGCAGCGATCGCGCCTGAGAGACTTCTTCAAGCCACCCGGCAAGCTCGTCGGGGTCTTCAGAAGATCTGATCGTCTCAACAGCGGATCGACCGAGATCCGAAGAAGCACAGTATTCAAGCAAAGACCTGATCCTGGGAAATCCCAGTAATTGGAGTGTCCGTTCCATCAGTTTCTCTGGAACCTCCGGAATCCACCGCATTCCAGTATCTCAAACGGATGCAGCGAGCAGAGGTGGTCTATGATCAAATTCGTGCCCAACGAATCAGAGGCCATATGTCCGGCCAGCACAACGTTCAAATGATGTTTTCTGGCCTCCTCGATGTACTTGGGTTTCATGTGCATGACCACCAGGGTGCCGATTCCGGCTATCGACAGCTTTGCCAGTATCTTGATGGAACCCTCTGTACCCCCGGTCATGTCAACAAAGACCTTACCGGCGCGCCGGTCCGGTTTTCCCGCCAGAATCTGGACTTCCATGTGCTTCTGGGAATAGTGCTTGAACTCGGGTTCTTCTTTTAGACGCGTGACCACGGCATCCACTGTATCCGGTTTCTCTTCGTCCATGATGCCCTGCAGGTGAGTGGCCACTGCGTTATCAGCCGGTGTGTGGATACACATGAAGGGCACATCGAGAAGTTTGGCGGCATCGGGAGCCTGGTTGACGTTGACCGGCAGCAGGCTGTGCTCGACCTCCGCCACCCGCTCTTCCAGCAGGTCCTCGGCCACGTTTATGGGGATTCCGAACGAGTTGAGAATATCGGCCTGCATGTTCATAACCTTGAAAAACTTAATCAACGCCTTCCCGGCAGGATGGTGCGAGATCACCAGGTCGATATTCATTCCCTTTTCACGCAGACGGTCAGCCAGCAGGATTTCCCCTATACTGATATCAATCCCGACCATGATTTTACTGGTAATTTCCCTGTCACGCTGGCCGTACAATACCCGTGTATCGGTGTAAGGATTTACCAGGCTTTCAGCCCCATGCTCCCTTTTCTCTTCATCAGACAGCTTTTCATAGACTTCCTTGACACGCTGCAGGTACCGCTCCACTCCTTCTCGGCCGCGAGGGTCGTACTCTACACCTTTTTCAACAGCCGCCCGGTAGATGTCGTGAAGTTTCACGCCGTTTCACCTCCGTTTTATTTCCTCAACCCGAAAACAGCTGTTTCCGGGCTGTAATGTTTCACATGTACTCGTTATCAGTTACATCGACAAAAAGCTCCGTCCAAAACTGGACGGAGCCTGCCAAACTTCATGCTATTACCGCTCACCCCGAATAATTCGGGTTAATAGTAGTGCCTTGAAAATCTGGCACATTTTCCGGGGCTAAAATTCGTACGTATACCGGAATCCTGCTTCCAGCGATCTGTACGATGAAGTATCCGGATTATTGAAGTCTTTGTACTCGATATACTCCATCACAACTCCAAACTTCTCGTGCTTCGAGATCTGGCGGGTGATATCGAAAGAAGCCACGTCTTTCAGCTTGTTGGTGTTGACCCCTCCCTTGAAGGGGTTGACGTTTTCCTGCGACACGATCACCGTGGCGGTGGTGGTCTCATCCAGAGGCTTTTCCAGGGAGAGCTCGTACTTGAACTCTTCCTTGCGGGACGATTCGGAGCCATCTGTTTTGGAGTACTTGATGGCCACAGCAGTAGCGACATCATCCCAGAGGGATTTCTTCAAAGTCAGGTTATAGGTATTGGTTTTCAATGCGAACGGCGCCGTCTCCGAGGAGACATCCACCAGGTCGATCCGTGTCCAACTCAGGTCCGTCTTGACACCCTTGATGGTGTGCCCCAGTTTGAGGAGCTTGATAATAAGTACCTGATCGGTGGGGCTCAGATCAGGGTTGGTCAACGCCTTTGCCTCTTTGTCGGAGTACTTGAGCAGGTAAATAACCCTTGGGAAATCGGGCTTGGTTAAAATACCCATATAGCTTGCGTCATAGCTTTTCTGGGGCGCACGCAGGGTGTCACCAACGTCTGCGGTAACATCGTTGTTGTTCTGCTGGGCCCGGGTCCAGCCGAATATGTTGGTGAAATACCGGTTGACCTTGTAGGTGGCGTTGAACTGCATCTGCCGGAGGTCTGAACGTCTGATATCTGAACTCACCCCGGGATTTCCCCAGTTGACAAAATCGGTCCCGATATCCTCGTACTCGAAATCCCAGGTCAGGTTGCCGGTGCCGCGATAGATGGGTTTAAAGCGCCAGGCATACGGGTCCTCGTCGCGGCTGCGGGCGATATCCATGTCTTTCTTGACCTGGCTGTGGGCGATTTCCCACTCGATATTGAGTGTGGGGTTGGCAGCATACTGGTTGTCGGCGCAGAGCACCAGGTGCTCTTCCAGGTCTTTTTCCTTGACCTGATAAGCGGTGACGCGGGAAACCATGTTGTGTGAAACGGTGAACTGATCCGAGGCACCCAGGATATGAGCCCTGGGCATGGTGGTGTCGGGCCGGTCGATCATACCGCTGATGAACTCAACCTTGTGCTGCAGCTCTTCGAACTCGTAGAAGTAATATCCGCCCCTCAGGTCCTTGTTACGGTAAGAGTACTCGGACCAGTCCGGTTTTAGCTTCCGACCGAAGCTGATCCCGCGGAAACCCCGGTTATAGGAAAACTCGAATTCCTTCACTTCTTTGTCCTCTTCCCGGTGCTCAGCCTGGGCGAGCAGCTTGACCATGACAGGATAGAAATCGCCGGCACGCCACTCTTCACGTTCGACACTGATGTTGTTATACATCGTTTCGTCACCGTACTTGCTGCTGTTGTCCTGCTCGTATGCTTCCTTCATGCCGACGCCCCGGCCCACATTGACGTTGGCCAGGTAGACTTCCCACTGCCCGGAATAATCAATCGTGCTGGTGGTCAGTCCTCCATCCTCGGCAGGTACAGCCTCGGGAGCTCCGGGAACCGCCGCCACAGGCTGAACCGCCTCCGATGCTTGTGTGGCCGGCTGCTCTTGTGTAACGGCATCAGGCTGATCAGCGGGTTTTACATCCTCTGTTTCATCTGCCTGCTTTTCGGCGGCCGCTTTTCTCATGGAAGGGATATACTTGCCGCGGTCCTCTATTCGTTTCGTGGCCAGCGTCTGCTCGAGAATAGCCAGTTTCTGGGTAATATCAGAGTATTCACCGGCAAAATGAACCGCCAAGTCTACCGCGTACTCTCTGAGCAAACGCTTGATCAGGTACACGTCGCCGAGAGTAACTCCCATGTCGATGAGCTCGTCAGTCTCACGATTCCTGAATGTTTTGGCAAGGACCTCGACAAATTCGTACCTGCTCACACTCTGACTGGAAGAAAAGACAGACGTTTTGTAACGATTTACGAACCCCCGTTCAGCCAGGCGATTGGCCGCCGCATAAGACCAGTGTCCCGCGGGAACCGGGCTGTCCGAAAGATAATCTTGTGCATTGACAACTGGCAGCACCCCCATACACAGGATAGCTATAGCCAGAAACCATATCCTGCTCCTATTCATAGCGCTAGTCCTCCTTTTTAACTTTTCACTCTAACATTGCTTTATATGATTCATCTAAATAATTACCATACAACAATTACGTTACAATACCGCAAACGATATCATTTTTCAACCGGAATCTTTTTATCCCGGTTAAACCCGAATTATTCGGGTTAATAATCTATCAATGGTTCGTTTGGCTCGATCTCGGTGCTGGTTGATTTCCTGCTCGGTACCTGTACGCCGTCAACATAGCCCTGCAGATAGTTGTCCCGTATCACGATGACATAGTATGTTCCGTAAGGAACGTCAATAATGGTGTACCGGCCGTCGGAGCCGGTTATGCCACTGTAGGCGCCTTTCTCTCCTATGGCCGTTACCTTGGCTCCCCTGAGACCGGAACCGGATACCCCGTCGGTAATACGGCCTTCGATCCGTCCCTTGCCGAGCTCCACATATATTTTGAACGGTGAAGCCGGTGTCTGGTTATCCACCTTGTCCTTGGCGATGATAACGACCGTGTTCGTCCCATTTAAAACATCGATCCACTGTTTTATCTCATTGCCCTGCAGCGGTGCATTGTACTCCCTGTAGGCGCCGCCCGCGGGGGTTACCCGCACGATAACCGGACTCAGGATATTGCCGGCCAGATCGAACAGGGTGGCGTTGAGCTCGATCTTGGCCGTGCTTCCGTCACTTCCCAGTTGGAAGGGGACGGGAGAAGTGAACTCATCGATTTGGGAGTCCGCCAGCGGCAGGGTATTCAGCACTTCCGGCTGAGACGTATCCATGTATCTTTCATTTTCAGAGCGGTATATGTTCTCAAGCTGGACCGTATCACTTGCCTTGTTGGCCGGATTGGAATCCACCGCCCGCAGAGTGATGGAATTGTTACCTTTGAGCACAGGGGTATCTTGTTTCACATTCACATTGGTTCCCTGCACTGTGCGCTTTGTCTGCTCGTTACTGCCTACCCAGATACTGTATTCGACGGGGCCCATATTGTCGGAGATGATACCCTCGACCGGTATCTTTTCATACCAGGCCTCGATGATGATCTTGTGGACTTTCGGTTCCTTGTCCATCATGACCGAGCACTGGATCTTTCCGCCGGAGATGGAGATGGCCGACTGGGCCTTGGTGCCGTCCACGTAGATGTCGGCCCGGGCGCTGGCGCCGGAGGCCATGACCACATCTGCTTCCAGTTCATACATCTTTGCTTCGGGAAGCTCCTGTCCCTCGGCGGGTTTGGTCATGATGATGATCATGTCCTGAAGCGGGTTCAGTTTCACCACCGGTGGCATGCTATCCGCATACCCGATCTCGCCTTCGATATCGGCGCTGGTATGTATTTCCGAGTTGCCCACGTTTACCTTGGCAATCACCTTTGTGGTACCCATCTCGATATCGCGAAGCGCTGTGGTCCCGTCACCGCCGGTCGTGGCTTTCCGGTTGCCCGCTGTCACCACAGCCCCGGAAACACCCTGGCCCATATTGTTCTGAACGGTAATCTTGGGCAAATCGTTGGAGATGTTGTCCGTATCCATGGCTTCCGGCATCAACGGGGGCATGATGCTGATCTCCACGTTGATATAAGCGGTGGCCTTGATGGCTTTCTGCTTGCTGCCCACCATGACCTGGGCAATAATCACATGTGAACCCTGGTCGAGCTGCCGGAGAATCACCGAACCGTCGGAGCCGGTGGAACCACGCTTGTTGTTGCCCGACACGCTCGCTCCCGGAATGCCCTGTCCGAAACCGTTCTGTACCGTCACCTTTATATCGTTGGGGATGGTATCACCGGCGATATCGGCGGCCATCAGCGGTAACATAGATAGATCGACTTTTACCTGGACGGACTGGGAGGTTGTCTTGATAACGCCAAACCGCTCAGATTCAGCCGTGATGGTGTGTGAACCCTCATCCAGGTTACTGAGAATGGCGGTGCCGTCGGAACCGGTTGTAGCGCTCTTTCCGTTGCCCCTCACGGTGGCTCCGGAAACTCCGGTCCCGGTGTCATCCTGAACCGTCACCTTGATGTCGTTGGGGATTTTGTCCCCGGCGATATCTTCCACCATGATGGGCAGCATCCGGATGTCACCCGGTGCAGTAACGGTAACGATAGCCGGACTGCTGGTAGACGAGGTACCGTATTTATCGGTCACCTGCACGGTAATCGAATGAGTACCCGCAGGCAGCTTGCCGGTGACGGTAGTCTGCTCGGATACGGCCCCGAGAGTCGTGCTACCGGCGAAGAACTGGTACTTCAGCGGCGGGGCATCCGACTCCCAGTTGGCCGTTCGGGCGGTGAACTCGGTGTAATTGGCGGTTCCCTGGATAGGATCAACCGAAACGGATCCTCCCGATGGCGCCATAGGCTTGCCGATTTCCACCGAAACCGGCTCCACATTCATTTGCATTCCCAGGTAGGTACCGGAAGCCGACACATTGTAGGGCCCCGGGTCGAGGTTGACTACCTTGAAATTACCGTTTGCTCCGGTCTGAGCCCGGGGAGCGCCGCCGATGATAATGGCTATCTGGGGAATGCCTTCACCCTTGTTGTTGCTGACCTGCCCCACGATGTCGTTCATTCCGCCTTCACTGTCGGCATCCTGGACCATGGCCCTGATGGAAAGGGTGATCTTTTCCACTTCGACGTTGACCACCGCCGATTTTACCTCCTGCTTGCGATAGGTGCCGGCGGCGCTGATCCCGTGGGTCCCCGATGTCAGGTTGGCAATGGCGAATTTTCCGTCGGAACCCGTCTTCGTCACCGCGGTTCCGTCCAGCATCACCGAGAGGTCGGAAACTTCCCGGCCCTTGTTGTCGCTCACCGAACCATCGACATCGTTCATTCCGCCTTTACCGTCGGCGTCGATCAGCAAGGCCCGGAGGGTCAACGTAATCGGTTCCGGCTTCTCAACGGTCACCTCGGTGTTGCCTGCCGCCGGCAATCCGGAATACGTTCCTTCGGCCCTGATCTGATAGGTGCCCGGCTCCTGATCCTTGAACTCGAAGCTGCCGTCGCCCATGGAGGTGACGGTTAAATCACCGCAGGTTACCTCCATATTACCCTGGCCGTCACCGCCGTACGACACGGTACCCACGATATCATTTTTAAAATCGTCGCCGTCCGCGTCTTCCACCATGGCGGACACCATGAGCTCCAGGGTACCGGGTTTTTCCACGGTGGCCATTTTTTCCTCCGACCAGATTTGTTGCTGCTCGTCACCCATCTTGGCCCGGGCCCGGATCTTGTGATCGCCCACCTTCTGATCCTCCAGCATGGCCACGCCGTTTCCGTCGGTGGTGGTCACCTGGACGCCCTGGGCAACGATGGCCGCCCCGGCAACCTTGTTGCCGTCCTGGTCGGTGACCGTGCAGGTTATGTCGTTTTTGCCGCCGTAGTTATTCAGGTCGTCCACCATGACCATCAGGCTGAGGGAGTATTCGATGGGTGGCTTTTCAATGGTGATGCTGGCGTCACCCGACACAGCCTCCCCGAAGAAGATGGCTGTGACCGTGATAGGATGGTCGCCGGGAGCCAGGTCCTTGAGGATAGCCTCGCCGTTGGCATCAGTGGTGGCGGCGGCAGAGGCTCCCGTTTCGGTCTTGTCGGACTCGACCCGGGCCTTGGGAACGGCGGCGCTGTCCTGGTCGGCTACCGTTACCTTGACATCGTTGGTCTTGCCGTCTCCGTCACTGTCCACGGCGGAAGCCAGGACACTGATGGAATAATCTTTCTTTTCGGTGGTAAATTCGACGTTGCCGGAGATCTCTTCGCCCTCGAACTCGGCGGTGACTTCCGCCTTGTAAGTGGCGGGAGGCAGGTTGCCCAGCACGCAGGTGCCGTCGGACTTGGTGCTCAGTGCAAGGTCACCTACCTTCACCGAAGCCCCGGACACCATTTCGCCGTCCTGGTCCTTGACGGTGATGGTGACGTCGTTTTTGTGGCCGTCGCCGTCGGCTTCGGCCACCACGGCGGAAACATCGATACTGTACTCTTTCTTGACCTCTTCAATCTCGAACTCGGACGAACCCGCGGTGACATCGCCGATCATGGCGCTCACCTTGTAGGTCCCGGGGGCGATGTCCTTCTTGGCGATATCGGCGCTGCCATCCCAGGACCCGATACCCTCGTCGCCCAGCCATAAGCTCACGGAGTTTGATTCAAGATACGTTTGCAAATCAGCCGACAGTTCGGACAATGACACCTTCAAATCGTCCTTCTTGCCGTCGTCATCCGCTGCTTCCACCGTGACCATCACCGTACAGGTAAACTCTTCGGCGATTTTTTCCACTTCGATCTCGGCGGAGCCTTCGATCTCCTCGCCGTCGAACTCTTTCTTGGCGGTGATCTTGTGCGTTCCCGGGCCAAGGTCCTTGAAAACCACTTCACCGGAATCGTTGGTGGTGCCGGTAGCCTCACCCACCTTGACCTCAGCGCCGTCGACGGCCTCGCCGTCCTGGTCGGTGACGGTGACTTTGAGATCGTTTTTCTTCTCGTCGTCGTCTCCAGCCTCCAGCGATCCCTGGACTTCAATCTTGTACTCCTTCTTTTTAAGGGTGAGCTTCATCTCTAATTCCTGGGCATTACCGGTTTCGTCCTTGGCGGCGACCTTGATGGAGTTTTCTTCGCCCTCCTTGAGCGTCACCTCGAGCTCAAACTTGCCGTCACCGCCCACGGTAACCGTTTTGGATTCACCGTTCACAGTGATGGTGACCGTGGCCTCCGGATCGTCAACAGAACCGGCCACCGTAGTCTTGCCGTCCTCTATATCCTCGTCACTGGCAGGTGAGGTCAGGTTGATGTTCGGTGGGGTGGTGTCGGTGGTGTTACCGAACGTGTTATCCTGGAACTGTTCGTTTTCCTGCTCGGCCTCCTCGGGGTCCATCTGCTCCGGTGTATCAGGTGCCTGGTTTTCCTCTACCGAGGTCTTCTCGTTTTCTCCCACCGGAACTGTCGCGCCACCGGCCGCTACGTCAATCGAACCTTCCAAAACAGCCACGATGCTCTTCTTGGTGATAGCGTTAACCGACAGGGTGAAGACGGTACCCCGGATACCAGCAACGGCTGTAGGGGTGCGAACTTTAAAGCTTTCTCCCTTGCCCACCGGTTTGACCTTGGACCAGACTTTACCAAATTTCATATCAAGGAAACCTACACGTTTACCGTCATTGTCCTTCTCGGAAGGTATTTCAAGCTGTGAAAGCGGCCGCATGCGGAATATGGCTGAATTGGCGAATTTTACCTCGGCGCGGCCACTGCGTCCGGTCTTGATTTTATCACCGATTGAGAGCCGCTGACCTTTATAGGCGGGAGCCCATTTGGCGGCACTCTTGGTCATGATCATAACCTCGCCCTGGATAAATGTGACCAACGAGTAGTTGGAATATATCTGGGCCTCGGCCATCCCATGAAACATCATACTTCCGCTCAGAATCGCGAGAACAAGAATCGACAAGAGTTTAAGAGATACATCAGCTTTCCAATACACTATTGTACAGCCCCCTTTAGCTTTATTATTATAGCTATCTAATTATAGCTGGTGGTAACTATATCACTCTATAAATATAAGTGTCAACTTAACAATTAACTCAATTATGTGAAAATTATTACACTTTAAAAAGCTGGAAACAAAACTAGAGTCCATGTGTTTGCAACGCCAGTATTTATCATGTATACTTCTTTCATGCAATCCAAAGCAGCTTATTTATAATTTTAACGGGAATGCGGAGTGGATTAACGTTGAAAGGGTATGTGCACTTCTGGGGAGTACGCGGGAGCATCCCCACACCTGCCCCCGTGGGAGGAGACGTCGCCAGGGTTGGAGGTAATACGAGCTGTATAGAGCTTAATCCAGGCGGTGAATCACTTTTTATCCTGGATGCAGGAACCGGTATTCGTCTTCTCGGGCTGGATATTCTGGGCAGAGACCAAAAACCCACTCATATCCATCTGTTTATTACCCATACCCACTGGGACCATGTCCAGGGATTCCCCTTCTTCGTCCCGGCTTACATTCCGGGCAACAACATTACCATATATGGAGTGGACCAGGTCGGTAAAAGTCTTGAAGAAGTCATTGAAGGCCAGCAGCGTTACCAGTTCTTCCCGGTTGCCCTGAACCAGATGATGGCTAAGATATCATTCAGGCCGATTGGGAAAAACGATGAGATAACGGTTGACGGCATTACTATCAAGACGGCTCCCATGCATCACCCTCACCCGGCCACTGTCGGTTACAGGTTTTCCACTCCGGACTGGGCAATAACTCTTTCTACCGACACCGAACACATACCGGGGGAAACCGACGAGAACGTTCTTAAGCTTGCCCACGAAACGGATATCCTGATCTACGATTCCCAGTACACCACCGAGGAGTTTCCCAGTAAATTAAACTGGGGACACAGTACCTGGGAGGAAGCCGTCCGTCTGGCCGAACTGGCAAACGTAAAGAAGCTCGTTCTCTTTCATCACGAACCAACCAGGGGAGATAAGGAAATCCTGGAGACCGCTACCCGGGCCTCCAGGATTTTTCCTGACTGTTTATCTGCAACAGAGGGGCTGCGACTGCCCCTGTCTACACGACAGATCCTTCCCCAGCAGCAGGCTGACCAGCAGTAGGCTGAGGAGCCTCCTCAACAGCAGCCGCTTGACTGATTCCGGCAAACTCCATTTCCGGTACAGCGGTCATCTCTTCGAGAAGGGGTACTTCTCCCGCTGCGGTATTCTGCCCCATGTCTACAAAGTTTTCCGGGGACATCAGTTCGAGCTGCTCTTCTTTCCAGGAATCAAGTTTCAACTGGACCAGGTCATAGGTTTCATTCATCTGGTCCTCAACAGGTTTTGGCATATTTCCAAGTATTTCCCGTGCCCGCTTGAATCCTTTGTCAATGGCGCCTTTTACAAGTTCCATAAAGTCATTGAGTTTATCCTCCATGCCCCCTTCTTCGTTTTCATGATTCTGAAGGTAAAGGGGGAAGAAACTGGTAGCAAAATCGGCGATCCGCTGCGATGTGTTCTCAGGACTGAAATAATCTTTTAATTTATCAAGCTTTTTCTGACCGATATCAAAGTTGTTATTAAGACTATTGGTGGAGTTACGAGAGTAGGTAGCTTCAAACTTGTACTCAAACCTGAACTCGACTTTTTCATAAGAAGCACCCTGAAAACCGTCCATAGGGACGTTACCAAGCGACAGGCCGGGGGATTCATTGCCGAACTGATTACCGGGCGACAGGCCGGGGATTTCATTACCGAACGAATTACCGAGAGCCAGACCGGGAGAGGAGTCCTCTTCGGTCCCTTCGAGAAGGTCGCGGGCCTTGTCTACCAGGTCTTCGATCTTATCCAGAATGTCACTGAGCGACTCCTTGATCGCACCCTTCGCCTCACGGTCAAAGGTTTCCATTGAGGATACTTGAAGATATTCTAGATGTATTGATTCATTGATTTCGACGGTGTCGTGCTGCGGAACCATCGATGTCAATGCATCCGCCTTGTCCTTTGTTTCTTCCCACAGATTCTTTCGCAGTTCCAACCCACTTCCGGCCACCTGCCACGGCTGACCATTTACACCATTAATCATTGTTTGAACCTCCCTGTTTTATTTTCCTTCTCGCCTTTTGCCGTCCTTGTTTTTTTTGGCAAAACGAATCCTGATTAAGTTATCGGCAGAAATCGGAAATTTGTTTAGGTATTTTTTTCATTTTTTTTCCCCCGGCGCGGGGAATGGAGTATAATGTTGGTTTAACGAGGCACTTGCCCGAGAATTAATTCCATCAGGGGAGGATTCTATTACCATGGAAAATGAAAACAGCAAAACCACCGCATCAGAGAATTGGGCGAGACCTTCCACCTTTGATGTTGAAGAGATTGAGGAAGGTCTTATTGTATTCAGGCCGCAGGGATTTCTGGAATATGATTCGTCCTACAGGTTCAGGAACATTCTGGAAAAATATGTTGCCCAGGGATTTAACAAAATAGTTGTCAATATTGCAGAACTCGAGTTTATCGACAGTCTCGGCACCGGAGTTCTCATCACCGGATTCGGAAAGTGTGCCGAACGTGGAGGGAAACTTGTTCTGGCATCACCGAACGAGAAAATGGAGTATGTAATAAAGATAATGCACCTGCACAACGTGTTTGAGATTTACGACACCGAAGAGGAAGCCATCACTTCAATTAAATAATAACGCCGCGCAGAAAAAAAGCTTCAGCCCTTGCTATAGGCTGAAGCTTTTTATATTATCCGTTCGGTCACCAGGCACAGTGTTCCAGTAATGTTCGTACTCGGAATATATCAGGATTTGGCGTTTTCATCCCCAACATCCAGTGAATCATCAAGCGTATGCAAAGCTCCGTCCACCATTATGATAACCTTGTCCTGGGTTGTATCAGTAGCCAGGATGATCTCGCTGACAATCAACTTTCTGGCTCTTTCCATGAGGTCCGAGTCCCGTGAACTAAGCTTTTTCTTCTTGTTGCGGAGGTAAAGGTTCTTATACACCTGCGCTATTTTGAGAACGTCTCCGGTTTTCAACTCCTGTAGATTCTTTTGATAGGCGGCGCTCCAGTTGGTGACCTTTTCCCTGGCTTCCACTTTTTCATCTTGCAAAACGTCCAGAATCTCGGTAACCCTCTCGGCATCGACAACTTTCCTCAAACCCACTTCGAGCGTCGCTTCAACCGGTACCAGGACCTTATCAAGTTTTGTGAGCACGAGATCCAACTCATAATATCTTTGTTTTCGGCCGAGAATCTCTTTTTCTTCAATATTTTTGATCAATCCAGCTCCATGCATCGGATGGACTATCTTTTCGCCAATCTGGAACACTATTTGCCTCCTTCCCGGGAGCTCCGAGGCTGTGTCTCCAGCAAGGAACACCCGAACCAGACTGCATTATAGCACTCCCAGACAGGCTTTGTCAAACGGGAGAGCAGCGCCTGGAGCATGTATTGCTGTCATGCCAGCCGACAGGGCTATGATATAATTCATTAAAATTGTGAATGTCGGGCTTTTCATGACAGATATCAGGTTTGTTCATACTTCTCCGTCGGTAGAGGAAATCGCCGCAGCATACTTTTCAATGGTGGCCGCTCATTTTCCAACCATGACATCGTGTGACGAGTTCATATCGCTGCCTCGTACACCAGGACGATATGAGCTGGAGACATTTGACAATGATGAAATGCTGCAGACAATACAAAAAGCAAAAGAGTTACTGGGAGTTCTTCAGCAAAATACCCATTATCAGCAACATAATTGTCTACGACAACATAATTGTCAACGACAACATAATTGTCAACGACAACATAATCAGTCTCTATCCCCCCTCAGGCAACGAGTGGACACCGCCCACCTTTCCCGCAGTCTGCACAGTTTCATAAACGAGCTTGAGCTGCTTAATACCTGGAGACACGATCCAACGCTGTACCTGAAAGTAATCAACCTCGCGCTGGAACGGGTTTACGCAAGTCATACCCTGACACGGGCAACCAGACTGGAGGCCCTGAGAAAGATAGTGCACTCGATTCCTAACCTCCTTAAAAACGCAGTTCTTAATCTCAATGACATACCGGAAGCCTGTCGGGAAGCGGCTGTGAACATGAAATCGTCGTCCTCTGCCATGATTGGCACGGTAATGACCAGGTTTTTGTCGGACAACGGAATAGAATCCCGGCAACTTCCTCAACTTCAGGAAAAAGCAATGACTGCCCTGGATAATTTCCTGTCGTATCTAACACGCCTATCAACCAGCAGGACCCACACGTCTGTGGGCGGCGAATCGCTGGAAAGACTACTGAGAGATTCCTTCGGCTGCGAAGCATCCGCTGAAGAGATCTATGCCTGGGCCTGTGAGGAACGACCTCGACTGATTGAAAAGCTTGAGAGATGGGCCGGCGAAATGGCTGGAGAAAAGCCCTGGCGCGAAGTGTACGAACGCATCACACCCACGGCAGGTGACGCAGCCGGCATACTCGCATTGTTCGAGCAAACGGTATCAGCACTCCAGGATGCTTTCGGATCCCGGTACGATAACGGAGAAAGCAGTCCGGCAACCCTGCTAATACAGCAAACCCCTTCATATCTCAAACCTATCAGGGCACATGCCGCCTACCGGGCACCCGATCCGGCGGAACCCGGATATGCCGGTATCTTTTTCGTACCGGCGGTAGAAACGGCAACCGGCCTGTCACTGGCTGGCCGGGAGCACCTATTTCTGGCGGCCCACGAAACGTATCCCGGACATCATTTACTGGATTACCACCGGGTGGGACACCCGAACCCCATCAGGAGTTGTATAGAAGCGCCCCTGTTTTACGAGGGATGGGCCTGCTACGCGGAAAGCCTCGCAGCGGAGCATGAACGCTTCTGCACACCGTTAAACCGGCTGGTTCTCCTCAAACGACGTCTCTGGAGAGTGAACCGACTGCTGCTCGAGCACGATGTTCAAAAAGGTTCTCTTTCTCTGGAGCAAGCCGCCGGCATGATAATGGAAATGGGCTATGACCGCAGTCAGGCTCACTTGCTGGCCCGCCGGTACACCTTGAACCCGGGATACCAGACTACCTACGCCTGGGGGCTCAACCGGATACTGGCATTGAGAGACACAGTCGGATGCATGTGTACAGACGGGATGTTCGAACGGATTCTTCTCTCCGAGGGACAAATTCCATTTGACTTTTTCACTGAAATCATGGTGTTGAAACAGTAAACCCGAATAATTCACGAAAGGGGATACCATGCAACCAGGCAGTTTTGAAGGATACCACTCCGAGTGGAACCTTGGCAGTCCGGGAGGATGGGACTACCAGCGTATGACCCAGGAACTGGGTAAACTGATGTGGAAGGAGCTTCAGAAGAGGACAAACATAGACATTCAGCTGGATTTTGACCATCCTCTTCTCGATCCCACCCGTGGATTCATCGAAGCACTTCTCGAAGTGCACAGGCGGAATTTCGGAACCAGCGAGGCTCACGTGGCCATCGTGGCAGAAGAGGAGACACTGGATGCGGTAATTGAAAACAGGAATATCGTGTCCAGGCTCAACGCCATTGCGGGAGTCCGCTCCAGTCTGGCGGCTCCGCATCACCTGAAGCAGCGTGCAGACGGTGTGTATATCGGATCACGGCAGGTCACGTCCGTATTTGTTGATTTCAACAACGATGTTCTTCTCAACCTGGCCCGGCAATATGACCTTTCAGGCCTCCTCCAGGCAGTCAGACAGAATATCGTCATGAATCCGCGGGGAACGGCTCCAATAAACAGCAAGGGTATCTTCGAACTGGTCGGGACCGAACTGGCAGACAGACTTACCTCTTCCACTACGAAGCGAACCCCCTGGACCCGGCGGTTCCGGCCCCGCAGCACCCTGGGACCAGACGGGTCTTCGATCAGCGACCTGGTGGAATGGACCAGACAGTACCGCGATCGGCTGGTTCTCAAACCGGAAGAAGGGTATTCCGGCAAAGGTGTCTTTGCCGGATGGCAAAGCAGCGACTGGGACGCAAACATCGAAACAGCACTTGAGAAAGGCGATTATATAGTCCAGGATAAGGTCCCGCTCAATTTGTGGGCTGAAGAGCAACCATGGCTGGACATCGACAACAAGACTCTGGACATGAAAGTGTGGCAGACCGATTTTCGCTGTCTTATTACCAACCGGGGTTTGACCGGGTTCGTAGCCCGTTTCGGCGGTGTACCCACCAATGTCGGAAGCGGGGGCGGCGTGCAATGCCTGGCGGTATTGAACGATCAGCGAAGCGTCCGGGACGCAGTGGCCACGATTAACCGCTCACTGCTGGAACTGGGATTCGGAACGGTCCAGGAACTCAAGCAGATGATCGATGAAAAAGCAGTGGAATACGGTCTTGTCTACCTGCTTGGTCCGATAATGACAGCGCTCAGACCCCGTTTGCTCACCACTTCTCAGATCGCCGATTTGCATTCTTATGCCGACAACCTGTGGAATGATACCGTTTATCTCGAAAATCTCTGGAGAACCGGAGAACTGGATCATTTCATATCGATTGACTCCGATCATGAAGAACTGGCCCGGACCCAGCCCTGGGGAGGTTCCCCGGCTCTCATTGCCAGTGACGGATTGTTTGATTTCGGTGCTTCCGTAAGGGACAGCCGTCAAGGGTGAGGAGAGCACAGTGCAAGCAGACCATGCAAACAGGCAGGATCACGAAATTGAGGACCAGGGAACATCTTCCCGCAGAGCAACATCCTCCCGCAGAGCAACATCCTCATGCATACAGGTGAATCCCGATTGGTGGAAGGTGATTTTTGATGAACTGTACCTGCTCACCGATCATCGTACCGTATGCAACAGGCAGCTTACCGGGCACGAAGTCGATGTGGTCGAAGGCATGCTCAGGCTATCGAAAGACTCACGGATTCTTGATTTGTGTGGAGGACAGGGACGTCATAGCCAGGAACTCAGCCGGCGCGGCTATACCTACCTGACCTGCGTGGACTACTCGTCTGCTCTCCTTAAACACGGGTTGGCTCTTTCACAAGAAACCGGGAACTCAGTCATGTATGTTCGATGCGATGCTCGAAAGACGGGAATCAAAAACGCTTCATTCGATAGTATTATTATGATGACCAACTCGTTTGGTTATTTTTCTGATGACACCGAAAACCAACTGATTCTGAGAGAAATCCACCGTTTGCTCAGACCCGGGGGACAAGTTCTAATCGATTTGCTGGATCCGGCTTTCGTCATCAGTAGTTTCAAGCCCAATTCCTGGCACGAAGTCGACCACGATATCGTCGTATGCCGGAACCGTGAATTGGAGGGTTCCATTCTCAAAGCCAGGGAACTCATCTTTTCACGCAAAGAAGGTCTCCTCAGGGAGAACTGTTATTGTGCTTACCTGTACAGCCAGGATTCGATAGAAACACTTCTTCACTCAGAGGGATTCGATAATATCAAGATCACCGCGGGGAAGATATTCACCCCGAAGGACGACGACCAGGGTTTCATGGAAAACCGAATGATACTGACCGGAACGAAAAAACCGTCATGAGTTCCTCCACCGACCGACTGGCCGTTTTGCTAATTGGCAGCGCGTTTTTCCTGGCCGGACTGGAGTTTTCCATCCTGTGTATTTTTGTTCCCCTGTACATACACAGTGTATCAGGCAGTATTCTTACCGTATCACTGGTATTTTCACTGTCTTCGCTCACTGTCTTTATTGGCCAGAACATATTCGGCTTTCTCTATGACCGGACCGGACGGTTCTGGTACTACATAGCACTGAGCGCGGCGGCATTCGGTACAGCAATGGCCTTACTCCCCCGTGTCGGGACTCAGGCGGGAATCATCGTTTTACTCACCGTGACATCCCTGTTTCAGACCGCCCTATTTCCTGCCTCGGAAGCATTCCTTACCATTATTTATCCCCGGAGCAAGGGGAAAATCCTGGGAAAGTTGTTTGCCTTTGATTCAATCGGATGGACCATCGGCTCACTGCTTGGAGCTGTTATTCGTTCAAACGTTGCAGACAAAGCGCAAGCGTTTCTCATCATTTTTTACGGAGGAGCAGCAGTGGCCGGCCTCGTTTTCACCGCCGCCGTGCTATACGGTTCGGCAACAAAACACGGCACTCTCAGGGGAAATGATGAGATACAACGAGAAGCTATTTTCTCCGGCACGCGATGGAAGAAGATCGGGCGGGACATTCGACTCCTGTACGCCAACCGACAAATCAGGCGTATCTGCTTGATTTTTCTATTGATCGATGGTGCCATGGCCGCCTTCTTCCACCTTTTTTCGGTCTACTTTACCGAACACCTCGGGGGCAGCTGGACCATGGTGGGTTTGTGCATGGGAATGGCGGGTTTAGCCGGCGCTGTCGCTTTTCCATTTCTCGGACGTCTGGCTGACCGGTTCGGCAACAAACCACTGATGTATTACATCATAATCGGGAATTTATTTATGTTTGCCGCCTTTTTGACAGTGCGTTCCACGGTACTGCTGGCGATAATTTATACGCTTCCTCTCTATCCTGCTGTCAGATTAGCTTCCCGCGGTTACATGGCCAATCTCACTCCCGAATCTACCCGGGGAGGAGGCATGGGGCTTATCGGAGGCATCCAGTCACTTGCTTCCGGCGTGGCACCCATCGTGGCCGGAGCGCTGGCCGACCGGTATGGATTCGAAGCTCTTCCCTGGACTTCACTGGGAATTCTGTTCGCAGGAGTTCTTTGTACCATTTGTTTTCTGGACAGATAACGTGCACTTACAAGCTGTGGTATTGTGTATATAGTAACAGTGAAATATAGATAAAAAGCAGGTCATCCATGAAAAACGTCAGAAACTTCTGTATCATTGCCCATATCGATCACGGTAAATCCACACTGGCCGACCGGATGCTGGAACTCACCGGAGCCGTAGCCAGGGTAAACACTGCCCAGGTGCTGGACAGCATGGATCTGGAGCGAGAGCGTGGTATCACCATAAAATCCTCTCCGGTCAGACTTCGGTACCACTCCCGGAAAGGCAAAGATATAGTACTCAACCTCATTGACACACCCGGACACGTCGATTTCAATTATGAAGTGTCACGGAGCCTCAAGGCCTGTGAGGGAGCCGTACTCCTGGTGGACGCGACCCAGGGAGTCGAAGCCCAAACCATTGCCAACACCTACCTGGCCATGGAAGCCGGCCTTACCATCATTCCTGTCCTCAATAAGATAGACCTTCCCAATGCCATGATCGAAGACTGTCTCATAGAAATTGAAGAAATGCTGGCGCTGCCGGCCGAAGAGGTCCTGTGTGTATCGGCCAAAGACGGCACGGGAGTGGAAGACCTTCTGGAAGCTCTGGTGGAGAACATTCCTCCGCCCCGGGGTATTTCCCGCAAACCGCTGCAGTGCCTGGTGTTTGATTCCCATTACGATACCTACCGGGGTGTTATCGCGCACCTGAGGGTCTTTTCCGGGTCTGTGGCCAAAGGCGATAAAATACAGTTCAAAGCCACCTCAAAGAGTTTCGAGGTTGAGGAAGTCGGTTTCTTTCTGCCTCACCTCACCCGCTGCGCCAGACTGTTTTCTGGTGAGGTTGGATACCTGATGGCAGTGGTACGCGACCCGAAGAACGTGCAGGTCGGCGACACAATCATCTCGGCCAACCACCTGAAAACACCGGGGATAAAGGGATTCAGACGTTCACAACCCATGGTTTTCTGCGGTCTCTATCCTATCGATACAACCGATTACGAAAAACTTAACAAAGCACTGGGAAAGTTTCAGCTCAACGACTCGTCAGTGGATTTCGAGAAGGAAAGTTCAGCAGCGCTGGGACACGGATTCCGGGCCGGATTTCTGGGAACACTCCACATGGACATCGCCATGGAACGTCTCCGGCGGGAGCACGACATCGAGCTGATTGCCACCATGCCTTCGGTGGCCTACAAAGTAGTCACGAAACAGGGAGATGAATTGATTCTCGATAATCCTTCCCAGTTTCCTCCGCCAAAGGATATTGACCATATCGAAGAACCTATAGTCCGGGCGCGCATCGTGGTCCTGCACGAGTATGTGGGACCATGCATGAAATTGTCTATGGAGCGGCGTGGTGTGCTCATCGGTACAGAGTATCCAGAAGCCCGGTGCACCATCCTCAACTACGAATACCCTCTCTCTGAAATTATCGTCGATTACTACGACCGTCTCAAAAGTATCAGCCGGGGACATGCCAGTCTCGACTACGAGTTTATCGGATTCCGTACCGCCAACCTGGCTAAAGTTGATATTCTCATCAATGGTGATCCCGTGGACGCACTATCATTTATATCCGAGCGAACACGGGCAGAAGGAAAAGGCCGGGCTCTGATTAAGAAATTACGGGAATTGATCCCCCGCCAGCAGTTCAGGGTCCCCCTGCAGGCCGCAGTGGGACCTAAAATCATCGCCAGGGAAGACATTCAGGCACGTCGAAAGGATGTCATCGCCAAGTGCTACGGTGGTGACATCACCCGGAAACGGAAACTTCTGGAACGGCAAAGAGAAGGTAAAAAGCAGATGAAACTGGTGGGATCAGTGGAAGTCCCTCAAGAGGCTTTCCTGGCTCTGCTGAAAATTGATGAGTGATGCAAGCCTACAGCAGTCCAACAGGACTTTACCTGCACATACCATATTGCAGACGCAAATGCCCGTACTGTAGTTTCTATTCTCTACCCGTGCACCGGCACGTACCGCAAACATATATCAAAGCACTGCTGACCGAAGCGGAAGCCTACCGGGGAAAAGCATTTCAAACCCTCTTCATCGGAGGAGGAACGCCCAGCCTTCTGGGAAGATTTTACCTCAAACATCTCATTGACGGACTGAAATCCATTTTTCATCTTTCCGGACTCCAGGAAGCAACCATTGAGGTGAATCCCGAATCGACCACACATACTTTTCTCCAGGCTGCCAGGGACAGCGGTATCACCAGACTGTCTATCGGCGTGCAGACACTGCAGAGCAGGGAACTGGCGGCAGCGGGCCGCCAACATACTCCCAAACAGGCTCTCGACTTGATTAGCAGGGCCAGAGAAACAGGATTTTCCAGTATTTCTGCGGACATGATAGTCGGACTCCCCGGGCAACGGAAGGAATCCCTGATCAACGGGCTTGAGATCCTGATCAAGAGTGATATCGATCACCTTTCCCTGTACTGCCTTTCTCTCGATCCTCAATCACCTATGGCTCTTAGTGCGCCGCTTGATCTCCCGACGGATGACGATCAGGCGGAATGGTTTGAAGAATCCGTTATCACACTTAAAAAGGCTGGTTTCGATCATTATGAGATATCTAATTTTGCCCGGCCCGGACACCACTGCCTTCACAATGTATTGTGCTGGCGGGGAGAAAGTTATCTTGGTATCGGTGCCGCTGCCGCCTCACACCTGGAGGGAGTGAGATCCAAGAACTGCTCTTCGGTGAGTGATTACCTGGAGGCACCAGGCTGCGGCAAAGAAGAGGTGGAGCGACTCGAACTCCCCGCTAAGGCAGCGGAAGAAACGATTATTAGGCTTCGGCTCCTCATGGAGGGCGTTAACCTTGACAGCCTGGAACAACGATTCACCCCTGTGAATGTCGAGCGACTGAAACACAGACTGAAAGTGCTGGCTCATGAAGGTTTCCTGGTCCAAGACAGAAATGTGTACCGTCTCCACCCTGCCCACGTCCTCACCTCAAACGTGATATTCAGACAACTGCTGTAGCTTCCAAGTTTCTGGAATTCTTCTCATGTCCTCACCTCAAACGTAGTATTCAGGCAGCTTTTGCAGGCAGTGCCATCTGTTGATGGGATCATCTACAGAAGTCATCATATGCAGGAGTCATCATCCTTGTTAATCAACATCATCAATTGACATATCCGGTGATGTCAGGTATCATCCCAGACATCGCAATCCGGCTTGAGCCCGGCTTCAGGGGGAAGGAGCAAGACAGTTTGATAACCCATCGTGAAGAAAACGAAATTGTTGTAGTCACCATTACTGGCGACCTGAATGAATCGACTTCCATTGATTTTAGAGAATACATGAATTCACTTCTCGCCGATGCACACTACCGTATTGTCATCGACCTTGACGGTGTAGGCTATATGACCAGCCTCGGAATCGGTGTATTGTGCGATATGAGCAAACGAACAGCACGCGAAGAAGGCTGGATAAAGCTTTCAGGTCCCAATGAGGACCTCAAAGATATATTCACGTTCACCATGTTGACTGACATTTTTAATATCTATGAAACTGTCGATCAAGCGCTCGAGGATGCATAGGTGATCTTCGATCATAGGTGATCGTTCGATCATGACCGTTCCTCGATCTCTCCCTTCTTTTTCAGGTGAACTAGACATAGTGTCTTCCCGGAGCATTTTCTCATGATTACTATTCAGAACCTCAGCAAAGGATTCGGTGCGCAGCCTCTGCTCAACGCTGTCTCATTTCACCTGAATCCTGGTGAAAAAGCCGGACTGGTCGGGCGTAATGGGCACGGAAAAACAACCCTTTTCAGAATTATAGCCGGACAGGAGCCCTATGAAGAAGGGGACGTAAATGTCCCGAAGAATTACGTAATCGGCTACCTGGATCAGACTATTCGATTCACCGAATCCACCGTCCTCGAAGAAAGCTGCCGGGGCCTTCCCGTAGAGTACAGAACAGAAGAGAACACCTGGAAAGTAAAAAAGGTCCTGACCGGACTTGGCTTTTGCGAAGATGATTTTTTCCGCCACCCCTCAGAATTTTCCGGCGGCTACCAGATGCGAATCAGCCTGGCCAAAGTCCTTGTATCCGAACCAAATCTCCTGCTCCTGGATGAGCCAACCAATTTTCTGGACATCGTCTCTATCCGGTGGCTCACCGGTTTTCTCAAGCAGTGGCGCAACGAGTTGCTGGTTATCAGTCATGACAGGCATTTCATGGATTCAGTTACCAGTCATATCATCGGTATACACCGCAACACGATAAAAAAGGTACCTGGTTCCACCGGTGCCTACTACCGTCTGATCTGTCAGGATGAGGAACGTCACGAGAAACACCGCCTAACCCAGGAAAAGCGCCAGAAGCAAATGGATGTATTCATCAGCAGTTTCAGGGCCAAAGCCCGTCATGCAAGCATGGTCCAGTCACGGCTAAAAACCATGGCCAAGCAATCCGATCTTGATAAATTGGAGGTAATCGAAAATCTTTCTTTTTCTTTCAATTACGAGCCTTGCCGGGCAAAATGCCTCATGGAGGTCAAGGATATTTGCTTTTCATATACCGGGGAGGATCCCTGGCTGATCGACCGGGTCAATCTGAACGTGTCAAGCCATGACCGGATTTGTATTATCGGCAGAAACGGCAAAGGGAAAACCACGCTGCTCAAACTACTGTCCGGAACCCTTTGTTCCCAGTCGGGAGACATCAGACTCTTTCCGCAAACCAGGATGACCTATTTCGAGCAGTCAAACACGGCGCTGCTCGATCCCTCACTTACTGTGGAGGAACAAATTCTCGACAGCCAGACCGACGTTGATCGGCAAAGAGCTCGTAATATCTGCGGAGCAATGATGTTTTCCGGAGACGATGCGCTCAAACCGACAAAGGTGCTTTCCGGAGGTGAAAAAAGCCGTGTTCTCATCGGCAAAATGCTGGTAACTCCAGCCAACCTGATACTGATGGATGAACCTACACAGCATCTCGACATGGAATCGTGTGAAGCACTGATGGAAGCTGTGGACTCATTTAAAGGTGCTTCCATTATCGTCACCCATAACGAACGGATTCTCAGACGTGTGGCAACCAGCCTGATCGTGTTTAACCGCGGACGGCTGCTTCACTTTGCAGGCGGGTATGACCAGTTTCTGGAGCAGGTGGGCTGGGATGAGCAGGAATCGTTTCTTTCAGAAAATCAGGAAGTAAAAAAAATACGAAAAGCCCAGAAGGCCGAAAAACGCAAGATGTTAAGGCAATCCCGGGCGGAATTTCTCAAGCGGAGATCCCACTTTCTGCGACCATTAGAGCAGAAGATGACCGGCCTGGAGGAAGAAATCAGCAGACTGGAAAAGGAAGCCGAACGTTCTAACACCCGGCTCGTGCAGGCCTGTGAGGATCAAAATGCCGACGCCATCACCCGCCTTTCACAGTCGGTGGAGAAATTAAACACCACTCTGGAGACTTTGTACGAGGAATTACTTGTGCTGGAAGAACAGTATGAGGAAATCAGCAACAGGTTCGAAGAAGAGGAAAAAAGCCTGTTTTAACCAGCCTGTGCATCTGAAGGTCCGGAGGCCGGCGCAGCTACCATCCGCTTGTAGTACGCCAGCAGCAAGCATGTCATGGGAAGAGCTATGAGCAATCCCAGCATCCCAAGAAGCTTACCCCAGATAGATAGGGATAGCAATATCATGGCTGGACTCAACCCGGTTGCCTTTCCCATAATTTTGGGGACCAGGACCGCATCCTGGACCAGTTGAGCAACCACGAAAACCAGTGCGGTCAGCGAGCAGATGACCAGGAAACTACCGCCCGTCTCTACGGCATGGACCAGTGACAGCAAAAAAGCCGGGATCAATCCGATCAACTGCAGGTAGGGGACCATGTTGAGCAGCCCGACAAACAGGCCGAGAATGATACCCATAGGCAAACCGATGAGCCCAAACCCGATTGCCATCATGATCCCTACCAGGGCGGCGACTGCAGCCTGGGCACGGAAATAGCGGTTCATAGCCAGATCGAAATCATGTACGAAGTCGATCACCGTTTGACGATAGACAGGAGGAATCAACTCCTGCCAGCCCTCTTTGACCTTTTGATAATCCAGCAATAGAAAGACCAGGTACAGTCCAATAGAGGCCAGGCCAACCAGCCAGGTAAGCACTCCCATGGTACCGGTAATTATTCCCCACGCTCCGGGCAATACCTTCCGTGCCACTGCCGAAGACATTTTCCAGAAACTGTCTGTTTTAAAGAATTCCTGGACTTCCCGGCGAGCAGCGTATCCTTTGACTACTTGCCACAAATCAGGAGGCAAGCGTTTCGCCGCCATCCTGGCGACATCGGTGTTGTTGACCAAGCGGGTCAAGACGCGTCCCATGTGGCCAAACTCCTCCATAACCATGGGAATGAAAACGCTGGCAACCAGCACCACTACCAGCACCACCAGTGCCAGACTAATGAAAACGGCGGTTATGTGATACCCGGTTTTTTCACGTAAGACTTTTTCACTGGACGGTAACTCCCTTCGGGGAGCTACCTCCTCTTGAGGAGCTAGTTCCCTTGGGGAAACCGTCTCATCAAGATTCTCAGATTGGGTGATGTTTTGGGAAATGTCAGGATAGTCCAGAATTGCATCGATACTTCGCTGCCCATACCGAACGGCTTTCAACAATTGTCTGTCGATAAACGTAACCAGCGGGTTGGTAAGATAGGCAAGCAGAAAAGCCACCGTAAAAGGGATCAAAACATCACTCAGATAGCCTAGCAACCACACCAGAGACCACACCAGGCCGACAGTGATACCGAACCGGACCACCCGGTCGAACGTATACGGCTTGTTATCAAACAACATAGTTCCGATCTTGCTTCATAAAATTCATCAGGCAGCTCGTTTCTATCCCCAAGTATACGCCGTAGTTGGTTATTAAGCAAATTACAGGCTTACCTGGTCCAGCAAGCGCTTCACCATGCTTGACTTTGAAAGAGGTGTTTGTTATTCTCTTCACGTATGTTTGACTACACCAGCCTGGGTGTTTTCAGTAAATTCTAATGGATGGGACACTGACAGAGAGATGCCGGAGCCTTCCTTTTCAGAAGTACCTTCTTTAGATGAACCAGCTGCAGAAGAAGAGCACTCGTCTGACCGCAAGCGTTGGATCATTATTCTACAGTTAGTAACGATTGCACGTATTCCTCTAGCGGTAATATTTGCTCTGACCTTTCTCGTTTTCTGGACAAACAGGAGTCTGGTATCACTGCTGGTCAGCGGAGCCATACTGGGTATTTTGGAACTGTCCGATGTATTCGATGGGTACCTGGCGCGGAAATTCAAGACCGTCACCGAATGGGGCAAAATGCTCGATCCTTATGCGGACAGCATATCAAGGATCATTGTTTACTGGGCTCTAGCCATGGCCGGGCTGGTTACCCCGCTGGTCCCGCTGATTATGGCCGTTCGTGATGTCACCGTTGCCTACTGCCGTATTGTACTCACCCGGCACGGTCTCACCGTGGCGGCCAAACTTAGCGGAAAAATAAAGGCAATAGTACAGGGAGTAGGGGCAATACTCATCGTGCTGCAGCCAGCCTACTGGCGCTGGACGGGACAGTGGACCATCCAGGCTTTCTCCTGGCTCATTATCGTGGTGACCCTGGCCTCACTGGTGGAATACGTTAAAACAGCCATCTCAGCAGCCATTGGAGATCTCTCATAAGAGATCGTGATTATCGTCCCCCGGCACTGCATCGGCATCTTCATCAACTGAATCGATTTCCCCGGTAGAGATACGCTGTGATTGCCACTGTCTGCAAGCTGCCGCTACTGCCAGAAGTATCCCGACCAGGCTGATAAACTGCGATACACTCAACAGATCCAATATCAGTCCACCACGATCATCATCCCTGAAAAACTCTATGGAGAATCTGAAAGCGCCATAGAGAAACAGATAAAAATAGAATGTATATCCGGTAAAGCGTTTCCAGCGGCGCTCGATGTACAACAGGATAAGGCAGAGCAAGAAATTAGCAGCGCTGGAATAAAACTGCGTGGGATGCCGGGGGGCGGGACCGGCCACCCCGTTAAAAACGATTCCGACCGGTGATTTCGTGTGCATACCGTAACAGCATCCGTTGAGAAAACACCCGAGCCGCCCGATTGACTGCCCGATAAGAATACCCGGAGAAATCAAATCGGCCAGAACGAGAAAATGGATTTTTCTAAACATGCAGAACAGCATCGAACCAGCAATAGCACCAACCAATCCTCCGTAGAAAACCAAGCCCCCTTCGGGCAGGTTTACAATTTTCATCGGATGGGCCCAGTAGTACTCCCAGTCGATCACCACATAGAAAAACCTGGCTCCAACGATAGAAGTGATAATGATAATAATAGCCAGATCGAGAATATCCGACCGGGTTACCTCCGTACCGCGGGCCCGCCAGGCTGTCAACAGCGTCGCCGCGGCAAATGCAAAAGCCAGGCACAGACCATAGGTGTACACGGTCAGTGATCCGATTTTAAAAGCAACGGGATACATAGGAATTAGCTTCTCTCGTTTTTGCAGCCCTTTATTGCGGCCAGTGTACGATACAGACGGAAATCAGGTCAACACATGAATCCGGCTTCATGCCCCGAGGTGAAGCACTACCTTTGACTCCAGTACCTGGTAATGCTATAGTAAAAACATGGCTGAATTTCTCGAATTATCCCAACTCGATCCAGCGCCGATAAATGGTATCTTTTTCGACATTGATGACACCTTTACCAGTGAGGGAAAAATTACGGCAGAGGCCTATTCTTCGCTCTGGCAACTCAAAGAATCGGGACTGCTCGTTGTGCCCATCACGGGCCGGCCGGCCGGATGGTGCGATCACATAGCCAGGATGTGGCCTGTATCTTCCGTAGTAGGAGAAAACGGCGCTTTTTATTTCCTGATGAAAAACGGGAAACTCGAAAAGCATTATGTTGGAAATCCCATTGAACGCCGGAACAATAGGGACCGCATGCTCAAGGTACAGGAGGAAATACTGAACAAGCATCCCCGGGCGGCCCTGGCCAGCGACCAGCACTACCGGGAATTTGACCTGGCCATTGATTTCTGTGAAGATGTTCCTCCTCTCTCACGGCAAGAGATAATGGACATCTACGAAATATTCAAACGCCACGGGGCAAAAGCAAAAATAAGTTCTATCCACGTGAACGGCTGGTTCGGTTCCTATGATAAATTGAGCGGCATTACTTTTTATGTAAAGAATGAGTTAAACCAGGTGCTGGCGGAGCACAACCGGGAATTTGTCTACTGTGGTGACTCCCCAAACGACGAATCCCTGTTCCATTTTTTCAAAAACAGCGTGGGGGTAGCCAATGTGCATGATTTCCAGGACATTATGACCGATTGGCCCCGGTACGTCACCAAAAATAGAAGCGGCGAGGGATTTGCGGAATTGGTCCGACACATCCTCAACCACCGGCAGCGCATGCAATAACCAGGGGGCCGGTCCTATTAGAATTCTACGCCTAATCGCAATTCATAGCGGTTCAGCGAATAATCGAAGTCCCTGTCATTGGAACTGTTCTTACGAAAAGTATACACTGCCTCGGTGAATGTGTCCTCACCAAGACGGTGCTTGAAACGGCTGCCTAAATGAAAGGTCATGTCCTTCTGTCGGCGGGATGTGCCAGTCACCGCCCGATTGGGATAATACCTGCTTTCGTAGTACGAGAAGAAAGTCAGCATCTGCCCGGGGCGAGAACGGTACCAGATGAAAAAGGAAAGACGGGGGTTGTCATACTCCCACCACGTATCGTTGGAATTGAAAAACCGGTATGAAAGCTCCAGTTTCCCCGTGGTGGAAAATGAAAACACCTGGCTGTAGGAAGCCCTGATACGGTCGATTGTGTCCCGCCGTCGATGACCGGTTGTGCCCACCTCCAGATATTTGTACTGGCGCAGCTCGTAATCATAAGCGATTTCAAATCCCCGGTTCTCCGCCATACACCAGCGATAGAGAATTTCTCCCGAATCCGATGATCGCTCTCTGCTGCGATTGGTCCTGAAATGCCGCAGTTCGTGACGGTATACCAGTCCGCCAAAGGTGTTGTGGCCGGTGCGGAACATGAAACCCAACTTGCTGCGGTTTCGAAAAAAGGTGTCCGGATTAAAACGCGCCTGGTTCCAGTAGGCCCGGTTTTGGCCGATGCAAACGAAGCGGCGGGAAAACCGTTTCACAGCATTCCAATTCAAATCGTGGTCCCATATGGTGGCCTGGTGCTCAAGATGCCAGTCATACAGCCTGAACCGGTAATTGAACTCATGCCACCAGGTCCGGTAGTGGTCTGGAGTGAAGTGCCCTTTGAAGTTGGACACGGTGGCGTAATCGCGCCGCTGGACGCCGGAATGCTCGAGGAACAGGTTGTCGGTGTACATACCACCCAGGTCAAGGCTGAATAAAAACCGGTCCTCCGGCTCCGCCATTACTGATGACCCGGACATCAGAAATATCACCACCGCTACCAGAATCACAAGCAAACAAGCATTTTTGGGAAGGCACTCGCTTTGACGGGAGATTATTCCTGAAAGGCATGTGTCGGAGGCTGCGTCAACAGCCGTTGGCGAAGTGAAGCGTGTCAAGACGCAGTTGTCTGAGCCACGGATGGCGAGTTCTGCACACAGGATGTGTGCGATCGCGGAACGAGCCTTACGGATGTCGCGGCCGTAGACTTTAGATGCCTGTAAGGAATAGTCTTCCGTCATAAGTATGGCCTCCATCCCGTCACGCTCGGCGTGCTCTTTCCATCAACTGCTTCATCTCTCTCACCGCCCGGTCCATCCCGACCAGCACGGCGCGGGAAACGATACTGTGCCCGATATTCAATTCCTCAATCAGCGGGATAGCGGCTATCGCCATCACATTCCAGTAGTTCAAACCGTGCCCGGCATTGACCCGTATTCCCAGTTCACTGGCCTTCACGGCAGCAGATTTGATCTTTTCGAGTTCAGCCAGTTGTGCCTTCTCTCCCCTGGCTTCAGCATAAGAACCGGTATGAATTTCAATAAAGTCGGTTCCCACCACATGAGCCGCATCAATTTGATCCAGGTCCGGGTCTATAAAAAGGCTAACATTGATTCCGGCTTCTTGAAGCGTTGGAATGACCTCTTTCAACCGCTTGATGGCGAATTTAACATCGAGACCGCCTTCGGTGGTCAGTTCTTCACGCTTTTCGGGAACCAGGCATACGAAATCCGGTTTTATCTTCCCGGCTATCGTTACCATTTCGTCAGTGGCCGCCATTTCAAGATTCAACCGGGTTTGTATTGTCTGTCGGAGAAGATGAACATCACGGTCATTGATATGACGGCGGTCCTCCCTCAGATGAACAGTTATTCCATCGGCACCGGCCAGCTCAACGATAGAAGCCGCCGCGACAGGTTCAGGCTCGATTCCCCCCCGCGCCTGCCTGATAGTTGCCACATGATCAATATTCACTCCCAAAAGTATCATAGTGTATCAACTCCTCCATACCGCGCTGAATGATACAGTGCAACTACTATCGCTACGGCGGCAACGCAGGCCGTATCCGCACGCAAAACAGTGCTCCCAAGTGCAGCACAACCGGCTCCGCACTCGATCAAAAGCTCTTTTTCCTCCTGAGTAAATCCTCCCTCGGGTCCAACAAAAAGCGAGACACCGGGAAGTCTATCATCCGCCGTGCAGTATATCAACTGGTTGACAAGCGGTTCTCCGACAGCATCTAGAAAAAACAGCTGGTGATCACTGTTGATATGTTCCATGCTTTGAGAGAACGTTTCAGGCGGTTCTATCAATGGAGCCAGCATACGACCACATTGTTCGGTAGCATCTTTTAGAATGGACTTCCACCGGGAAAGCTTCTTCTTTACTCGATCATCACCTTCAATTCTCGAAACCGACCGGGTAGTCATCACTGGATTTATTCGGGTTACACCCAATTCCGTTGTTTTTCGGAGCACTGTGGTAAACGACTGTGCCTTGAGAAGCGACGGATAGAGACAAATTTCATGGTTACCGGTGGGACAACGCTCGATCCGATTGTCCCGGGAGGCTTTCAACTCCCGGCTGTTTCTATTGATTTGAACGATGGTGTAAACATATTCCACTCCATCCGGATGGAGACAGGAAAACCGGTCGCCCACCCGATGACGCAGGACGGTAACCAGGTGGTGGAACACATCTCCATCGATGCGCATATACCTGGAATCCGTATTGGGCCCATTAAGCAATACCCGGTGCATTCAGTCTTCCTCCCGCACCCCTTTCGCACGCATAGTGATCTCCCTGCGTCGCAAATTTCTTATATTGGTAAGTAATGTTACTACACCGCGACTCGCTTTGGTCTCTTTGATTATCTGTTCAACTTCAATACCGTCGTCGAGCAAGCCAATGATATTTTTGTATTTCTCAGCCACCGGATTTTCTACTGTTACCCTGGGAGCTTTTTTTACCGATTCCGCACCTGCCTTATAGTGTTTTTTAGCCTGTTTTACCGGGGTGTTAACAGACCGTTGAGGCACAACGTCCTCCGGGCTCCGCCGAGAAACTACTTCGCCAACCGGATTATTTTCTAGCTGATCGGCAACGGAAATAGAAGGGGCCTCAACAGTAACAGAAGGGGCCTCAACAGTAATACCCGAATCTTCCATATTTAACGCCGGTACCACATTCCCGGGGACACGAACTGGAAGAACCGCCGGTTCGGAGAGTGGAAGCTTAGCCACGGAACCGTAGAGACTTTTGGAGGCCGGGGAAGATATATGAGATTGTGGACAGTAGGTTCCGGATTCCGTCTGATTACCGAGAATCACCGTCAACGTCCTGATACGCTGGTCGGCCTGGGCGAGCAAAGGCTTCAATTCAGCCACTTTTTTTTCCAGTTCCATGATATTGCCAGCGGCTACATGATGATAGACATCAAGCAACTCCATGTAGTGCTTCTCGATACGTTCCAGATCACTGGTTTTGACAAACCGTTTCCGGCGAATAACCATGGAAACCAGCTGGATTACCAGAAGGGTAATGATAATTATCAGATAAATCGTAGTGACCGCCGGTATGTTCACCAGTTCACCTCTTGCCCGGTCAGTTGACCAACAACGTCCCACACCACATCTTCCGTGAATCCTCTTCCCATTAAAAACCGGGCTAGACTTACCGGATTTATTCCCCGCTTAACTTTCATCTTCTTTCGGGCCACCGTCAGGGCCAGTTTCATTTCACTGTTTTCCCGATAAAACCGTTCGACTTCCACGGACAGTATGGCTTCCGAAATTCCCACCTTGAGCAGTGCATACCTGGCCTTTAACGGACCCACCGGCCGGTGACGTATACGCTCCTGAAGCCATTCGTGGCAAAAAGAAGCATCATCAAGGTACTTCCGCTCTTTCAAATCATCAATTACACGTCCAACAATATCCGAACCATACCCTTTGGCTTTAATCCGCTCCTGCAACTCAACGGCCGTACGGGACCTGACTGACAGCAACTTGAGCGCGGCAGAATAAGCTTTCTTATATGCTGCATCAACCTCTGCTGCATCAACCTTTGTTTTTCCTGTATGAACGTTCATAGCTCCCGATCAAATTGGTTTCCCACCGAGCCCGTGATTTTGGCGTATTGCCGTTTCGATCTCCGCAGCAACATCAGGATTTTCCTTCAGATACTCTTGCACAGCCGCCCGTCCCTGCCCGATGGTCTGTTCCTTGTATGACATCCAGGTACCGGAGCGGTTAAGAATTCCATCCTGCAAACCCAGGTCTATTAGGCAGCCTTCTTTTGATAGCCCCTGCCCGAAAATCAGTTCACAGTGCACTTTTTTAAATGGCGGGGCGACCTTATTTTTCACTACTCTCACCGATGCCATAAAGCCTTTGTGTTCAGTTCCCGACTTGATCGCCTCGGCCCGTCGTACCTCGAGTCTGACCGAGGAGTAGAACTTCAGCGCCATACCACCGGGTGTGGTTTGCGGATTGCCGTACATGACACCGACTTTCATCCTGATCTGGTTGAGGAAAACAACCGCCGTATTCGACTTGCTGACCGTGGAGGTGAGCTTTCTCAGTGCCTGGCTCATGAGACGGGCCTGCAGCCCCACGTGGGTATCCCCCATAGAGCCTTCCATTTCAGCCCGGGGGACCAGAGCAGCAACGGAATCGATCACGATCACATCGCAGGCGCTGCTTTTGACCAGAACATCTGTTATTTCCAGTGCTTCTTCCGCCGAGGACGGCTGGCTCACCAGGAGGTTTTCTACATCTACTCCCAGTGCGCCGGCATATCCCGGATCCAGCGCATGCTCTACATCGATGAAAGCCGCCACGCCTCCCATTTTCTGAGCTTCGGCAATGATATGCAGCGCCAGTGTGGTCTTGCCGGATGCTTCCGGCCCAAATACTTCGATCACTCTTCCGCGGGGAATACCACCTATTCCCAGAGCTATATCAAGACTCAGCGCTCCAGTGGGAATCACCCCGATCTCCCGCGGAACCTTATTATCGCCAAGTCTCATGATGGCTCCGTCACCGAACTGCTTGTGTATCTGCGTCATAGCCAGTTCCAGAGAATTTTTACCGGATGACGTACCCATTGTTTTTTTCTTAGCCATTGTCTACCTCCCCGTTTCTTCCAACCCCCAGGACCACTGATTCTGTACTATCACTACCGGTTCCCTGCAAAACGAATGATTCCAGTATCGTGTAGTGCGGTCCTTCAGGAGTCAACTTGCTTCGAATGAGTAATACATTTCTGACTTTTAGTCGGCCAAACTCCCGGTCCCGATACCTTTCCATTTGCTGCAGCAATCGGCGCAGACCGGTACCCGACTTGATCCTGCCTAGCGTAAAGTGAGGGCGAAACACTCTCTTTTCCGCTTTGAATCCCAGTTTTTCGCAAGCATCTTCAACCGTGTGTTGAAGCTTAATCAGCTTATCGTCGCCTTTATTGACGCCGGCCCACACCACCCGGGCCCGGCGTCCAGGGGGAAACGTACCTGCGCCAGCCACGGTGACCGTGAACGGTTCACAAGGCTGAAGGGCGGCTGATACAGCTTCAATGATGGCCCCTACCCTGGTTTCATCGACGTTTCCCAGAAATTTAAGTGTGACATGGATCTGATGGGGACGGACCCATTTGACCCTGGCACCCGATGTTTTAAACTTTTCCTGTGCAGCAGACAACTTCCCTCTCACTTCCGACGAAAGCTCCACTGCAATAAAAAGCCTCAAAACTCCCACGTTACCGTTACTCAAGCAACCGTCTCCTTAACAGGTCAAGAGCGTGGAACACCGTCTGCTCCTTTATCTCCGTCCGGGTACCCGAAAACTCAAATCTTACCACAGTCGGTTTGGCCGCGGTCTCACCGGTGGACAGGGCGATATACACCAATCCAACAGGTTTTTCTGCTGTTCCTCCCCCGGGACCCGCAACACCCGTAGTGGCCAGGACGGCATCAACAGTTGTGGAGTCCATCAGTCCCCGCGCCATGGCTCTGGCCGTTTCTCTGCTCACTGCTCCGTGATCGGTGATTTCTTCGGAAGATACCCCGAGCATTCGTATCTTTGATTCGTTAGAATAGGTAACCAGGCCCTGTACGAAGTAACGTGAACTGCCCGCAACATCGGTAATGGCATTAGCCAGCCTTCCTCCGGTACAGCTTTCCGCCACTGCCAGCCGCCAGCCCCTCAGGGAAATCAACGATCCCACTACCTCTTCGATTCGCTGCCGCCCCACACCGTACACGTCATCTCCAAGCCGTTCCCTGATAAACAGTCCTGCCTCTTCCAGTGACAACCTGGCTTCATGAGTGGCCGAACTACGGGCAATCAACGAAATAACCCAGTCGTAAAGACGCTCCTTGACAGTTATATCCACCTGGCGGCAGGTCTCCTCAAAGCCATCCAGTCTGTCACGGGGATCACCTTTGGATTTCACTATCAGATAGGATGCTGTCCTGAGTTCTCCCGTGCCCCCCAGGTTGAAAATATCGCAGATAGATGACCGGGAAAGACTGCGGGCTATTCCCTCGAGACCAGGCAGTATAAGCAGATGCGACTGGTCCCGGGAAACCAGGAAACCGCAGTTGCCCACTTGATCGGCTTTGATTATTTCGGCGTCTTTCGGGAAAAATGCCTTTTTAATCTGTCTGCCTGATAGTACGGCACCGTGTGACTGACTGTCAGTCTCCATTTCCGTCAACAAATCCTCATTCAGCACCAGGGGGAGAGATAAAAATTTACTGACAGCCCTGCGCACCAGCCCCTGCTGGGCATCATCAGCCAGCACGCTTAGCAGTTTACTCCGTCCGAAAGCGGCTTCAAATTGCTCGATGAGCTCAAGTTCATCCGGCTGACTCCACGAAACCCTGGCCACATTCAGACCGGTTAATTTTTCAAATGTTTCTGCTACTGTACCGATTTCTTCCCGGTACCGGGGACCAACCAGAAAGAGTTCACTGTCGCGCCTACCCTTCATAACACCATACCTTCTTTTCTTTCGCGCACATCAGGCATAACCAAGCACCTGCGCCGCATAGAGAAGCAACCTGACCGTGAAGTTGGCGCACACCCCGGCCATCACATCATCAAGCATGATTCCCCAGGCTCCCGGGACTGTCTCGGCCCATCCCACCGGCCCCGGTTTAATAACATCGAACACTCTGAAGAAAAATAAAGCGGCCAGCAAAGCTATCACGGGATTTTCCCACGAAGCCAAACCCATGCAGGCAACATAAAACCCGCAGAACTCGTCGATGACTACTTCACCCGGATCCGTTCCCGGAAGCTTTTCCTCCGCGGCGCGAATAGACCAAACTCCCAGCACCCAGCTTCCGAGGAAAAGCCAGAACGGACTGCCGCCGTTGCCAACCCACAGGAAATATATTCCCAAAGCAGCCACGCTTCCGGCAGTACCGCTTGCCAGTGAAACATAGCCCGAAAGAAAACCTGTTGCCAGGAAAAGCGCTACCAGTGTCATGAATTACCCCTGGATCGCCTCTCTGCTCTTCTCTATGTGTACCAGTGAGCGTCGAGAATCCTTGGCCAGAGAGCTGATCGGATCTAGCTCAATGACCATATTGTATGCCCTGACCGCCTCCTCGAACATGCCTTTGACCCGGTATATTCCGGCCAGGCGATAGTATGCATCAACAAATTTCGGATCCAGTTCAATGGATTTTTTGTACATGCTTACTGCCTGGTTTTTCATGTTCTTATCATAATTCTCGTGGTAGGCTTCACCCAGTTCGAAGTAGGCCCTGGCATTATTCGGAGAACGCTCCAGTGCCTGCTTACAAATCTCTATAGCTTCATCGTACATGTGCTCTCCACTGACCGATTCCTTGATGTAAATCAACCGGAGTCCCCAATAGGGCCAAAGGTTGTCCGGTTCAATGGAGACCGCCTGCTTGAACTCGAAAATGGAGTTGGCGCGTTCATCATTCGACAGTACAAAGTTTGCGCTCAAACGCATGTAGGCATAGCCCAGTTCGAAATGTGCCATGACATTGTTCGGATTTTCCTCGGCGGAGCCCTGGTACTCCTTGAGGATAGAGAAGTATTTCGCCGCTTTGTTATCGGCTTTCTCATACATCTTATAATAAACATCGATGATTTTCATTCTGGACATTCCACCTTCAGGATCGAGATCGAGAACCTGACGGTACTCAGCGATTGCTTCTTCCCATTTCTTGTGGAAAGTAAAAATATCACCAAGTTTATAATGTATTTCAATGTCCTCTGGATCAACCTCCAGGATTTGCTTGTACTCCTCTACCGCTTCGTTCAGCATATTGTTCCGGCTGTAAGCCAGGGCCAGTTCTTTGCGGATATTCCCGTTATCGGGAGAAAACTCCTTTGCTTTGTCCAGGTACATAATGGCTTTGTCACGTTGATCGTCTTCGGGAATCGCTGCGGAAGGAACGTTGTTGTAGAAATACCCGAGCTCGAAATACCGGGCTGCGTTTTCGGGTTCATCAACCACCAGTTGCTTGTACAAGTTCAGCCATTCATCGAGCGGTTCCTGCTCTTCGCTGTACATGAAACGAAGTCTCAACTGATCGATAAACAGCAAGTGGGCCTCGATATTTGCCGGGAAAAATTCTACTGCTTTCTTCAGGAACTGAATGGCCTCACCGTAATCACCAGCCTGGGCAGCGAGGCGTCCGCCCCGGTAAAACACATCTCTGTATTTGGTTTCCTTGTCCAGTTCGATGGTCCTGCGGTAAGCCAGGAGCGCCTTTTGGGAATTGTTCATCCGCTCATACAGTCTGGCCACGCTGTAGTACGCCTCCAGGTTGGAAGCATCGAGATCAATGATATTCTCGAATTCGTTGACCGCCTTTTCCAACTCACCCTTCTGGTCATAGGTACGGGCGGCTTCAAAGCCCTGTTTCAACTGAGCTCTGATTTCCGCTCCCTGGATAGAGGCGAAAAAGCCCAGGGCCTTTTTATTGTCCGGATCGAGACGAAGAACCTTGTCGTACTGGGCTTTAGCGTCGTTGAGCTTCTTTCTCTTCTCGTAGATTGTGCCCATCTTCAAGTATGCTTCCACATTTGACGGATCCATGTCTACAACCTTGTTGTACCCGATGAGAGCCTGATCCATCTTTTCATTCGCGCTGTAGACATCTCCCAACAGCATGGTGGCTTTCTGGTTTTTCGGCTCCAGCTTAATCAGATTCTCCAGTTCCGATTCGGCGCGCACCAGATCGCCCTGTTTCTGATAGATAATGCCCAGGCAATAGTAAACGGGAGCGAATTTCGAATCTAATTCCTTTACCTGGATATATTCCTTCAGAGCCGCGGCAATGTCATCCTTGCGAATAAAGATGTCACCCAGGCCAAAGTGGGCCTGAACATTCTGGGGATCGACTTCCAGGACACCTTTGAGCTCCATGATGGAATTCTCGATCATTCCCCTGTCGAGGTAGACTTTGGCCTGTTTCAACCGGTTCTCTATCTCGCCCTTGAGCATGACCTTGTTGACTATGGAAAAGCTCTTTTTAAACGCGGTGTTTTCCGGCTCTATTTCCAAAGCCTGCCTGTAAAAGTTAATGGCTTCCTCGGGAAATTCACGTTCCCGGTAGTACTCGCCGAGCTCAAAATAGGCTGCTGCTGTTTTGGGATCCAGTTCGAGTGCCCGCTTCAACTCGCTAATCGAACTCTCCATCATGGTCTCATCCTTGTAAGCACGGCCGATTTTTCGATAGACCCGCCCGAGCTCCAGATGAGCTTCAACGCTGCTGTCGTCTATCTCGATAACCTTCTTGAACTCCACGATGGCTTGATCTATCATTCCCTCTTCGAGATAGATCCGTCCGAGCTCGACGTGAGACCGCAAATTTCCGGAATCGCTCTTGATGATTTCTCTGAACACGAGAATAGCGTCATCGAGCTTCTTCATCTTGCTCAAGACTTTTGCTTTCTCGATTTTCGAATCGATACCGTCACGGTCCAACTTTCCGGCCACCTCGAACTGCTTGAGTGCTTCATCGTACATTTCTTCAATTTCGTACACCTTACCGAGTTCCAGGTAGTAAGTGGCCATGTTCGGATTGATACTGATGGCTTTTTTGAAGGATGAGGCAGCCTCCTCATTCATTCCGCGCTCCGCGTACATTCTTCCCAAATCCATAATCAGACGCGTGTCGTGAGGATGCAGTTTGACCAGAGCCTCATATTCGCCCACAGCCCGCTCGAAAAGGTTTGAATCCTTGTAAAGCTCGGCCAGCATCTTTCTGACCTCTTCCCGGTCCGGCTCCTGGTCACGCGCCTGTTCCAGGCACTCTATCGCCTTCTTGCTCTCGCCCATACCGTGGTAAACCTTGCCCAGACCACAGCTGATCTCGAAACTACGCATACCTCGATTCCAAACTTCTTCCAGGTACTTAAGAGCTTTCTCATTCTCACTGCTGGACAACGCAATTCTCCCCAGGGTCAGAAGCGCCTTGCCCCGTTCCATTTCATTTGGATTCAGCTCCAGTGCGCGTTGGAAAGCTCCTTCCGCCCCGACCAGGTTATCCATTCCGAAATAGATATCACCCATCTTGAGCCAGGTAGCGGCACTGTCAGGATTTGCCTGAATGTATTTCTGATAGTAGTCGAGAGCTTGCTGCTCCTCACCCCGGGCCAGGTTCATTTCCGCGATGTGATAGTAGAGATCGGCGTCCTGAGAACCAAGCTGTTCAGCCTGGAGAAATGCCGCTTCCGCTTCTTCAAGCAGATCCTGCTGCAGGAGTGTCTGCCCCAGTACGATGTACCCGCCGGGCGTTTCTTTGATGGAGAGCGCTTTTTTGATATCGGCCGAAGCCTCCTCGGGATTCCCCATTTCGAGCAGGACTTTACTTCTCTTCATCAACACGGTGTCATTCCCCGGTTCGAGCACTTTCAACTGACTCAAAGCGTCAAGTGCTCCCTCGAAATCGTCCCGGTGAATATACAGTTCCGCCAGTGGACGGAAGACTTCAGATGAGTTACCGGCAGGTTTCATCGCCAGTGTCTGAAATGCCTGCAACGCCTCATCCCAGTCTTCCTGTTGGTACTTGATCGAGGCCATTCCCAGAGCCGCAGGGAAATTACCCGGTTGTTGTTCCAGGACACTCTGATACCGCTGAAGCGCTTCATCGATCAGTCCTTTTGCCCCGTATTCCTGTGCCAATCTCAGCTGCACGTCGAGATCACCCGGACTGAGTTTTTCCGCCGCTTCGTACTCGCGCTGCGCTTCCTCATCCCGACCCAGTTCCCGGTATATCTCACCCAGCAGGAAGTAGAATTCGACCTGCCCCGGTGCCTGAGTTTTGCCCTCTACCAATTCGGTAAGAGCCTCGTTCAAATCCCCTTTTGCTTTGAGAATCCTTCCCATTCCGAGCGTAAATTCTGTCATGGAAGAGTCCAGTTGGCGGCCGGCGGAGTAGGTGGCCAGAGCGTCATCCAGCAGTTCCATGTCTTCGTAGACCTTCCCAAGATGGACGTAGACTCCCGGGTTGTCCCGGTCGGCTTCCAGCGCCTGGTGGAACTCGTCCAGTGCCCGCTCTGAATTACCTTCTGACAACAACAACTGCCCCAACTCGAAATGAGCAGATGCGAAATCTGGCTTCTTCATGCATACTTCTTCCAGAAGTACGCGGGCTTTGCCTTTCTCCCCTGTCCGCACGTAAAGCCTGGCGACTTCAAAATCCGCCTGATAAGCAGCCGGGTCGAGATCACGGACTTTCTGAAAATGCTTCAGGGCATTGTCGAAGCGGGAGCGCGCCAAATAGGTCTGTCCCAGCAGCATGTGAGCGTCGGCATCGGATGCCTTTCTCGACACATATGCTTCCAACTCGGGGATAGCCTCATCCACCCGCCCTATCTTGAAATAGAGCCGGCCGATGCTGAGATATACCTCCATGAGGTCACCATCGAGCTCCTTGGCCTTCTTGTATTCCTCAATCGCCAGGTCCAATTCGTCTTTCAGTTCGTAGTCGCGGCCCAGTTTCAGATAAGTCTCTGCACGATCCGGCTCCAGCGTTTTGGCTTTGTTGAACAGCTCGGCTGATTTTTCCGTTTCGCCGAAATTCTCGTACAATTCCCCGAGTTTGAAGCATATTTCAGCATCGTTGGGATTGACCTGGACCGCTTTTTCAAACTCGGTCCGTGCTTCATCCATCATGGCCGCTTCCACATAGATCTTCCCCAGTTCGGCATGTACAAACTGATGGTTGGCATCCAGGCTGATGACCTTTTTGAACTCTTCTATGGCCTCATTGATCATGTACTTTTTGGTATACGCTTTACCAAGCTCGAAATGGGCTTTTATATTGTTAGGGAACAACGAAATGGCCCGTTTAAACAACTGAACCACTTTGTCAAACTGCTGCATGGCCGAATAGATAGTGCCCAGGCCGTAAATGGCATCAACGAATTCTGGGTTGAGCTTCAGCGCGCGCTGGTACTGGGCAATAGCTTCATTGAGCCGCTCTTTATGCCGCAGAGCTTCTCCCAACTCGAAGTAGAACAGGGCGTTGCGGGGAACCAGGCTGACTGCGTGCTCGTACAGTTCTACCATTTTGTCGTACATCCGCTTCTTTTTGTACTTGTTGCCCAGCCGGTAAACGACGTTTATATAATCAGGTTTCAGCTCCAGCGCCCGTTCGTATTCGGCTATGGAACGATCGACCTTCCCCAGTTTTTCAAAAACGTCACCAAGCGAAAAATGGGTCCGGGGATTGTCAGACTCGATGGCAATGGCTTTTTGATAGTACTCCGCCGCATCTGAGTACATTCCTGACTCCACCGAGATTCCGCCGAGTCGTACGTAGGCGTCCACATAACCCGGCTGGAGAGAAAGCGCCCGCTTGTACTGCTGAATGGCTTCATCAATATTCTGAAGATGCATAAACACCTCGCCCAGTTCGAAGTGGGCGATAGCGTTTTTGGGATCCAGCTTAAGCGCCTGCCGGTACTCGGAGACAGCTTCGTCATACATGAAACGTTCCGTGTAAAGACGACCCAATTCAAAGTGGGCAACGGAGTTTACCGGATCCAGAGATATGGTCTTTTGAAACGCCTCTATGGCCTCATCAAACTGCCCGGACATGTGGTAGAGATTGCCCAGTTCGAAATAAGCCCAGGTGTTTTCAGCGGAAAGCTTGACCACGCTTTCATATTCCCTGATGGCCTCATCGAACAGACCTTGACTTTTGTACGCTTTCCCCAGCTCGAAGTGCACATCACAGTTATCAAAATCCAGTTCCGCCGAGCGTTTCAAGGCCTGGATTGCCTTGTCTATCCGTCCCTTGTTTACAAAAGCCTTCCCCAACTCCAGGTGGGCCAGGGCATTATCCTTATCCAGGTCGATAGTGGCCAGGTATTTCTCTATGGCCCTATCCAGCGTACCTTCCTTGCGGTAGACCTGGGCCATGGCAAACTGTATACGAGGATCTTCGGGCGCATATTCCATGGCCTTCTGGAAATGAGTGTTGGCCTGACTGAGGTTGTCAAGCTTGTCGTAACACACACCAAGACGGTAGTGAAGGTCTACATTGTCAGGAGCCAGGGCAACCGCCTTCTCGAAGGCCTCTATAGCACTTTTGATGTGCCCCCGGTCATTGTGAATCTGTCCGATACGGATGAATGCATCAAGCCGCTCCGGATTGATGGACACCGAACGGGCATAGGTGTCGAGAGCCTTTTCGTATGCTCCCTGTTTATTGAACGCCTCTCCCAGCTTGAAGTAGGCGTCGGCATTATCTATTTCCAGCTCGATCACTCTCTTGTATTTGAGTATGGCCTTGTTGAACATGAACTTTTCCATGTAGATGTCCCCGAGACGCTCATGGGCCAGGGAGAGGTCTGGTGAGTGCTTCAGGGCCATATCGTACTCCATGGCAGCCTCGTCGATAGTGTTTCGTTCGTAAAATAGTTCTCCCAGCAGGTGGTGCGCCTCGACATTGTGGGGATCGAGCTGGGTTACTTTTTTCAATTCAAAAATTGCTTTATCTGATTTATTGGTCTGGAGATAAATCCGGGCCAGATCGAAGTGGGCTTCCATTATAGACGAGTCCAGTTCGATTACCTTCTTGTACTCCAGGAAAGCCGCATCGACCAGGCCGCTTTGCAAATTGAGTTTGGCCAGTCCCAGGTGTGCTTCGACCATAGTAGGATCAAGCTTCAACACATTGTTGAACTCGGTCATGGATTCCTCGACCCGGCCGATCTCGCCAAGTACCTGTGCCAGTTCAAAACGGGGTTCTTTCCGGTCCGGTTTCAGCTCGCACGCCCGCTTCAATTCTTTGATGGACTCATCCAGCCGGTACTGCTTATGGTACACTTTGCCCAGTCCGAAATGGGCTGTGACGGATTCCTCATGGATGATGATGGTACGCTGGTAGACCTCCATGGCCTCATCCCATTTTTCCAGGGATACAAAAACCTCAGCTAACTCCACCAGGGCTTCGAGATGATCCGGACGGATAGCCAGCACCATCTTGTACTCCTCGATAGACTGACTCTCCGTTCCCTTAATGCCGCAGTACAACCTGGCCAGAGAAAGGGCCACCTCATAATCAGACGGAAGGAGCTCTTCGGCCCGGCGGTAACGTCCTATAGCCTTGTCGAGCATACCCATCTGTTCGTAAATCTCACCGAGTTGTTTGTAAGCGCCGGCGAATTCCAGATCGAGTTCTATGGCTTTCTTGAACGATTCAATAGCTTCAGGATGGCGGCCCAGTTTGCGATATACACGTCCCATCTGATAACAAGCCTCAGCCGCGTTGGGTCGCCGTCTCAGAATTTCCTGACACAACTCGAGAGCCCTCTTGAAATTCTCCTGCAGGTAGTTGATTTTCACCAGGTCCATGTAGGCTGCCAGATAATCGACGTCAATCTTGAGAGCCTTGTTCAGAAAACTTTTCGCCTTGTCCCACTGCTTACCGGCAGAGAAGGCACCTCCCAATTCATAGTACACCCTGGCGGAATCGGGTGCTATCTGCTGTGCTTTCTTGCATGTATTGACGGCGCTGGCAAAAGTATTTTGCCCGTGCTCTATCTCGATAAGGAAAATCTTCTTCAACATCCAGTACGAGTGCAGATTTTCCGGATCGAACTTGATAGCAAGCTTGAACTCACCCCGGGCCTTGGCCCGCTGTTCCTCATAGAGAACCGGTGATTCGGAATGCAGCGTCATGTACGCATAACCAAGGGCAAAATGAGCCACCGGATTGTTTGGCTCCAGGGTGACGATCTGGTTGTATGAATCGATAATTCTGTCCATTTGATTTTCACTGTCGGTCATGCCCACGAACTTCTCACGCAGAACATCTATCTTGGATATAACTACCGGGATGTATCCGGGTTCATGCCTGAGAACCAGGTCGAATTCCTCCAGGGCCGATTCGAACAAGCGCATCCGGCCATAGATATCGCCCAGCATGTGACGGACCTTGTTGAGGTCGATTGACTGCTCTCCCTCTTCCCATTCTGTCTCGTAAAAAGCTTTTTCCGTAGCTTTTTTCGAAGTCAGCAACTCCATCGTCAGGCGCAAGTGCTTGACCGCTTTTTCAAACATTGAGTTGGCCATGTACATACAGCCAAGGCGGTAATGGGCCAGCAAATTACCGTAATCTTCCTGCAGAGCCCGGTGATAACCTTCGATAGCCTGGTTGTAGCGATAGGATTTTTCATACAGGTACCCGAGCCTGAAGTGCGCCCGCGGGTCATGTGGATTCAGCTCGATTGCTTTGCGGTATTCGATAATTGCATCATCGATAAACGCCGCTCCCGGATGCCGAAGGAAGGCTTCGCCGAGTTCGAAATGAGACCGGGCCAGGTTGGGGGCACGCTTAACCGCCTCCTGACACATCCTGACAATCTCGTCGGACATGTCCTCCCCATAACGGTTTTCCATGAGCATAACCGCTTTCAGGCTCCAGTAGGGCCAGGGTGACGCCGGATTTATCTGGGCCGCTTTACGCAAAGCCTCAACCGCTGCGGTACGCTGGTCCTTGAAAGCAGCGGGAGCCCGGGAATGCAGTAAACACAGTGAATTACCCAGGAAAAAATGGGACATGAAATTGTTTTGTTCCGCCCGACAGTCAGCTTCGTAACGTGAAATAATCCGGGCAAACATTTTCTCCCGCTCTGAGTAATCATGGTAGAGCATCCGGTATTCCCTGAGTAACTCCAGAGCTACCGCCGGCTTGTCCTGATCGATGGAAAGCGCCTGCTTGAAGTGGATGACGGCTTCATCGTGGCGCCCAAGCCTGCTGAAAGCCATACCGAGCCCGGCAATGGCCCGTGAATGACCGGGAGAAAGCGACAGCGTCTTTTTGAAACTGTGAAGAGCGTCTTCAACACGGGCATTTTTGAGGGCTTTTTCCCCCTGGCTGAAGAAAATCTCGGCGCTCTCAATTTTTTCATCTTCGCTCATTCTCGCCGAGCGTTCCCTCAACATGACCAGGTCATTTTCCTCCTGCCGGGTTTTCAATCCCGACAGGTAGATTTCCGATGCCCGGCCGACAACCCGGATCATACACTCTCCGGCGGATTTACTGAAGAACTGACAGACCTCCCCCAAACAGGCCCAGGATTCTTCAGACAGGTTTCCTTCCAGCCCCCTCAGTGCCAGAAAAGGGCACTTGGTCTGAACCATTGCCTTGATCCTCCTTCTCGAAGCCCTGATCTCCCACGTCAATTACCTCTTTTAAGTCATCCAGTGCGGAAATTCAGGCGCCATTCATGAATCTTCTCTTATATTCATCCATGGTCATGAGCACGTCGCGTTTGCGGCGGCTCTCATTGAACGGACCGATAACACCTTTTTCTTCAAGCTCATCGATAATGCGGGCCGCCCGGCCATATCCGATCCGCAGCTTACGCTGCAGAAGCGAGGTCGAAGCGTGCTGCGCGCTGATAACCAGCAACGCCGCCCGGTGGCTCATGTCCTCTTTGTCTCCACCGACCTTTACAACATCGATATCGTCGTCGTCATCAATTTCCAGGGTGACTTCTTCCACGTACTCGGGCTCTCCCTGGACTTTCAAATGCTCTACCAGACGCTCTATTTCATCGTCCTTGATAAGCGATCCCTGCACCCGCACCGGCGGTTTTCCCAGCGGCGAGTACAGCATATCTCCCCGTCCCAGAAGGCTCTCTGCTCCCTTGCGGTCCATGATGGTCCTGGAATCCGTTTGCGAAGATACCGCAAAGGCTATTCTAGACGGAAGGTTGGCTTTGATCAACCCCGTTATTACATCCACTGAAGGCCGTTGGGTAGCGAGCACGAGATGTATCCCCACCGCCCGGGCCTTTTGTGCCAGACGGCAAATGGTCTCTTCGATTTCACGAGACGCCATCATCATCAAGTCGGCCATCTCATCTATAATTATCACGATATAGTACAGCGGTTCCAGGTCATCGGGCTTGTCATCGTCATCGTCGGCGACGCTGAATACATTACCTTTTTCCTCGTACTCCTCTTCATACCCGCCGCCATCGGCCACGCCGCCATCGGCCACGCCGCCATCGGCCACGCCGCCATCGGCGCCAATAGTTTCCGCGCTGATAGCGTCCGCGCTGGTAGCGTTCGAGCTGGTAGCGCTCGCGCTGGTAGCGTAATCCTCCATTACCAGACGAGTGTCTTCTTCCTCGCGTGCCTCTAAAACGCTTTGGGCTTCTTCAGCCTCACTCATCGCTTTCACCAGCAGGTTGAACCCGTCTATGTTCTTGACCCGGTACTGCTTGAGCAACTGGTATCGTGCCTCCATCTCTCGGACCGCCCACTTGAGCGCAGTGGAAGCCAGGCGAGGATCGGTCACGACAGGAGTAAGAAGATGCGGTATATCGTTGTAAAACGACAGTTCGACCATCTTGGGATCGATCATGATGAACCGCACCTGCTCGGGTTTTGAAACGAAGAGAAAGCTGGCGATAACCGAGTGAAGGCAGACACTCTTGCCGGAGTTCGTGGCCCCGCCTATGAGCAGGTGCGGCATTCGGGTCAGATCCGCGACTACCGGTTCGCCGGTTATGGTTTTGCCGACCACGAACTTGAGCAGGGAGGTATCCCTGGTAAATGTTTCCGATTCCATTATTTCCCGAAAGTATACGATGCTGGGGGCCGGGTTGGGAACTTCGACCCCGATAGCGGATTTACCCGGGATAGGAGCCTCGATCCTCACCTTGTTGGTGGCCAGTGCCAGCGCGATATTGTCCTGGAGCCCCGTTATCTTGCTCACCTTGATACCGGGAGGGATCTTCAGCTCGTAGCGTACCACTGAAGGTCCCACGTCCGCCCGGGAGCACACGGCGTCGATCTTGAAATGCTTGAGGGTCTCCAGAAGTATTTCCGATCCTTTCTGGACCAGCTCTTTAACCGCTTCGTTTTCGATTGACTCCACCGGATCGAGAACGTCAGATGACGGCAGGTTGTAGACGGTCACCTCCATACCACCATCCAGTGCAAATTCTTCTTCTAAATCCTGGAATGTTCCACCCCCACCACCCTCTTGATGTTCCAGGGGCACACTCTCATCAACTTCCGTCCGTGACGAAGTTGATACAACGGTGTCAGCCACCGGTGAAGGCTCAAAAGTTCCAGGGTAAATGAAATCAATGGAATCACCCTCAGGCTCTGTCGTTGTGATTCCGGGTGCTATCATCAGAACCTCCGCGCTGCCTGCCGCTTCTACGGGCCCCTTGCGTCTCAGAGCCCGTGCGGCAGCACATATCTTATTCCAGAGAAACACCGCGCATCTGCCTACAGCGGCCGCCACGGTAATACATACCAGGTACAGCTTTGCCGCCAGGAGCGCGGAGAGACGAATCATTAAATTTCCCCACGGAAGGAGCGTAATGTCCAAAACGAGAATAAGCGAGATGAGTGTAATCACCGTCAGGACCACGAGGGTACCAGCCTCACCGAGAAACGGCATGAGGACTACACTGGTAACAATTTGCCCCATCCGGCCGCCGTATCCTCCGAAAACTTCCGAGGCCACCACTACAACGGCTCCCAGCAATCCCCAGACCGTGAGTTCGAGAAAAAGGGGTTTTTTCTTGAGACCGCGAATGCGCTCCAGTCCCCAGGTCCAGAACATCAGAGATACAACGAGTACACCGAAACCTATTTTACTGCTGGCAAACCACAGCGCCTGGCTCAGCAGGTTTGACTCCGGTTTCCAGTTACCCACATGCTGAAGCACGAAAGCCAGGGCGATAAGCAATGAAAACCCGATATGGATGAGACCGAGAATTTCGCCTTTTTGTTCTGCTGTAAGGACTTTACTTCTCCCGGCGTCTGCCTGGTTTTTCGTCTTTTTTTTCGACAACCGAATTTCTCCTACAACCTAACCCAAACGTTAACCGCTTAACCCAAAAGATTACCGCCTAACCCAAACGTTAACCGCTTAACCCAAAAGATTACTGCCTAACCCAAAAGATTACCGCCTAACCCAATCGTTAACCGCCTAATCCAAAAGATTACCGCCAAACCCAAAAGATTACCGCCACATACCGCCAAGAGCTCCACCTATCAGCACGAAGCCGATAATCCACACATATATCGTGAAAGCAGTGAGCTTGCTTTTCATCACTATCTTTTTCAACACAGCCAGCGCGCCCAATCCCACCACTGCCGAAATCACCAGAGCCGCTCCCATAGCTGGACTCACCAGCGCGGCTGGTGTATCCAGTTCGGCCGCTTTGAGTAAAAAAGCTCCGGCCACAGCCGGGATTGATAGCAAAAAAGCGAACCGGTACGCTTCGTTGCGGCCAAGACCCAGAAGCAGCCCTGTTGAAAGGGTGATGCCCGACCGTGATATACCCGGGATTACCGCGAAGCCCTGCATAACACCGATGGCAAGCGCTTGCTTCCAGTTTATCTGCCAGTCCGATTCACCATCCGAGACGGCCGTTGAACCGCCCGTTCTGCCAGCGATAAACAGGAACAAACCGGTTATCAGCAGCATGAGCCCGATGAATACCGGCCCATGCACAGCGTTTTCCACAAACGATTTCAGACCGAGACCCAGCGCTGCCGTGGGGACGCTCCCAAGGCAAATCAACGCCAGTGTACGGCGCCCCGCACCTGAGCGGAACAACATGCCAATTTCTGTACGAAAGAAAACCACCACGGCCGCAAGTGTTCCAACGTGAACCACCAGATCGAACAGCAAATCAGGTTTATGTCCGAATAAAAATCGCACTATCCACAGATGGCCGGAACTGCTGACGGGGAGAAACTCGGTCGCCCCCTGAACAACACTCAGTAGTACGATTATTGTCCATCCCATGTATGTTTCACTTTCTTGCCCAAGCCGCTTCCTTGTCCACGTGCAACCCGGCCGATATTACAGGCACACTCACACCCCTGAATATCCGGCTTATTATATCACAAAACCCGGGAAATCTGACGATTTTACCTTATTCGGACAACTGTAATTATCCACCACAGTACAGGCAGGTTTGAACTGTCCAAAATGCACTCTGTATGTGTACAGCGGAAACGTTATATAACTCTTCAAAATCAGAGCGGGAAAAAGTATCAAACGTGGTTTCCGAACGCGGTACTTTTCTACTATTTTTAAGACATGCAAATTATATTTTAGTTATGCTACTATATATATGTAACCATTGAAGCACGGGATGCGTCTAACTGTTTGAAATTCATTTTCTATTGCATGAGAACCACGCACCCTCTGATAAGAGAGTGTGGAAAGGAGAAGATACAAGTTATGGTTTTTACACGACGGATGTTCACACACGGTATGGTGGTATTGTTGTTATTGTGTCTGTGGGCGGGCAGCGCCGCGGCCGGCAGGTATTTCAAGGATCCCAAATCGGAATTGGGCAAAGCCCTCAACAGAGATGAAAAATCGTTTTCACAGGCCATGAAACAGGCGGAAGAGTATGACCGGGAGATACAGAAACAGTTTACTTTCGTGAACAATAAAAAAGTGCTCCGGCGCCCCACTGGTATCGTTGATCGATTAGCGGCCAACATTCCCGTCTATAACAATTACACCTTCACTACCAGGGTCATCAAGAACGACGACGCCAACGCCTTCAACACCGGCGGGCTTTATGTCTACGTATTCACCGGGCTGCTTGATCTGGCCAAAACGGACGACTCACTGGCCTTCGTTTTAAGCCACGAGATCGCCCACACCATAGCGGGGCATCATGCCAGACTGCAGGAGAAGGTAATGAAGGAGCGGATCCTGGTAGCGCTGCTTGGGGCACTGATTAAAAGCAAAACAGTCAACCGGGTGATCTCCACGTACCACGACTACTCTTCCCACCGCTACTCCAGGAACCACGAACGGGAAGCAGATGTTATCGGGGCTTATTACGCTTACCTGGCCGGGTACGACCCCCTGGCCGGCGCCCAGTTTTTCGAAGCCCTCTACGAGCAACAGGGAGGGCAGGCCGGAGAAATTCTGCAGATACTCTCAGGCTCCCCATTGTTCAGCACCCACCCCCGCTTGAGAGAACGTATAAAGCGAATCAATGCCGTGGGCGGGTATCTATCCGGTAACACCAGTTTTGACAATATGGGACCCGAAGTCCAATACGTTCTGGCGGCCATCCTGACTGATGATGTACGCAAAAAAGCGGAATTGAATTACGCCCGGAAGCACTATGCTCCCTATCAGCGAATACTAGAAAAGGTAAGACAACTGAGAAATCAGTCCGAGTAATTCAGGAATGTTCGGATCAGCAGCAGTAGGAAGATTGCTCCCGTAACAGTTCGAGCGACTGCAGCGGACAGCGGGCCAGGGCAATATCTTCCCCTCCCCCGGCGGTACCTCCATGCTCGTGAAAGTCGGAACCTCCGGTTGGAATGAGACTAAGTTCGTCAGCCACGCTTTTCATGGATTGCATAAAAGCGCCGATGTCATTGATGTCATCTCTGAGCCCATGCCCGGTGGTCTTGTAAGGATACCAAACCTCCAGACCGTCGAGTCCCCGGTTGCTCATATCCCTGATAAGCGAGTATATATCCGGGACACCGAAAATAATACCGGGATGGGCAAGAACCACCATGCCACCGGAGCCATGAATGACATCGAGCACCCGTTGAACCGGCTGTGACGGCCGGCGGACATATCCTGGCTGATCACGCCCCAGAAACAGTTCAAAAGCTTCCCTTATAGTGCCGGCCATTCCTTTTCTCACCAGGGCGGCTGCCACATGCGGACGTCCCGGGACTCCATCACCGGCATCACGCTGTACCTCTTCAAGCGTGATGGTTACTCCCGCTTGGGCCAATGCATCGACGATACGAGGGATTCTCTCCTCACGCATGGTACGTACTTCCCGGCACAGACGGATCACGTCCGCATTGGCAGCGTCGAATCCGTATCCGAGCAATTCAAACTCATGACTGTTTAGATAGCATTTTATTTCCACACCCGAAATGTAGTGCAGCCCGAGTTTTTCGGAGGCATTAGCCGCTTCTTCAATACAGCGGACGTCTTCGTGGTCGGTAATGGAAAACCCGCTCAACCCGGCTTTCAAGACCAGGTCCGCCAACTGAGCGGGGGTAAACCGCCCGTCCGAGTATGTGGAATGCATGTGAAGATCAGCGTACTTACTGGTCACTACGTGAACACCTTCCGTCAGTCGCGTACAGGGACGCGAGGTTGTTGTATCACACAAAGTTATTATCCTGTGGACAGGGTTAAAGAGTTTATCTCATAACATTTTAAAATTCAAGGGAAAAGTCATATGCTATGTATCGTTTGCACTGAAGCATGCTTAGAAGCTGAATAGGAAGTAAGGAATGCTTCTCGTTCGTTACCGCTACGCCCACAACAATACCAATCATCGCGCCTGGTCACCGTTTCCTCCCTCCAGGAAGGAGTGTGGAAAGGGGAGAGTGCCGGACTGCCATTTGACCTCAGGCGGCACTTTATCATACAATTTGCCCTGCCGGTCTCAGCCGGTGATGTAAGGCAGCCTAAATCGGATTCTGTTGGTCGAATTCTACTGACTGAGCGCCAGCAGACCTGTCTGCCATGACGAAAGGAAGATACCCGATGTACTTTGCAAAACGGAAAACCAGCATCAAACGGATAGGTATACTCACCGCCGGCGGCGACTGCCCCGGACTCAATGCCGTCCTTCGTGCCGCGGTAAAACGCGCTACCAGTGTTTACGGAATCGAGGTTATCGGTTTTCTCGATGGCTATTATGGCCTGATGGAAAATCAGTTCATCGAGCTCGATTTCGACCGGGTGTCCGGAATATTAACCCAGGGAGGTACCATTCTCGGTACCTCCAATAAAGCCGATCCTTTCCGCTATCCCACCGGAGAGAGAGACGAGCAGGGCCGTAAAGTCATGGCCGATCTTTCCGAGCGGGCGCTGCAGGTATTCAAAAAGAACAAGCTCCAGGCCCTTATCTGTCTCGGGGGTGACGGAACTCTGATCATGGCCAACAAGCTGCTCAAAATAGGTCTTCCCACCGTGGGTGTACCCAAGACCATCGACAACGACGTCATGGAAACCGACGTCACCTTCGGCTTCGACTCGGCCGTGGCTATAGCAACCGAAGCCATCGACCGCATTCACACCACCGCCCAGTCGCATCATCGTGTCATGATAGTTGAAACCATGGGACGATACGTGGGATGGCTGGCCCTGTTCTCAGGGGTGGCCAGCGGCGGAGATATCATCCTGCTGCCGGAAATGCCGTATAAAATAGACAAAATATGTGATTTTATCAAGTGGAGGAAGAGCACCGGCCGCCGCTTCCACATCCTGGTTGTGTCCGAAGGCACCAAACCCGAGGCGGGCGAAATTGTCGTCAAGCGCCAGGTCTATGACAGCACCGACTCCGTCAGGCTGGGAGGGGTAGGCAACCTGGTGGCCGCCCAGATAGAGGAAACCCTTGACCTGGAAACCAGGGTTACCTCGCTTGGACACCTTCAGCGGGGCGGCACTCCCACCGCCTTCGACCGCATACTGGCCACCCGCTACGGCGGCCATGCTCTGGACCTGGTAGCGGAAGAAAAATTCGGTCACATGCCCGCCTACAAGGGCGGGCAAATCGTACCGGTAACCCTGGAAGCCGCCACCCGGGACATCAAGCGGGTACCGCTGAACCACCCGCTGATCGACATCGCCAAGTCGACGGGCACCTGTTTCGGCGTGTAGAAGAGGCGGGGCTGTTTATCGCTGGTCCAGCGGGATGGTGGGATTCCAGTTCTCTTTTTCTGCCATCCAGGTGAAAAACTCCGGATTCAGATCCGTGGTTTCGCCGGTGATTACCAGGTGCTGGTCTTTGCCCAGATCGACTGTTTTACCAGACCTCTTGTCCACCAGTTTAACCGTACCGTCCCTGACTGCCACCCTCATTTCACTTTCCAGGACCTCGACCAGAAACTCCGTTCCCCGGACCGACAGGCTGACCCGTTCCGTCTCTACACCAAAGGTCCCCTGCTGTTTTTCAGGAGGGATAATGCAGAGGATCAACCCTCTGGCCATGTTGATAACCATGCTTGATAGGTCAGCCTGACCTTCACCAGGTTCGTCGGGAATGGTGATCTCCGTCCCCGGGGTGACCCGCACGGTGACACCTCCGGACAGCTTTAACAGCGCATACCCGTCGGAACCTGCCCGGACCGTCGATCCCGGGAGCAGTTTATCATTGGCCGAAAGAGCCGCTTCCTTCCCGGCCGCATCCACCACAACCACGGAACCGCGCACTTTTTCCACCGGGGAAGGTTCGGGGGCACACCCACCTGCCATGACAATGCCACCCGAAAGAAGCAAGATTCCCAGGATGCCCGCCGGTTTGTTTCTTTTTTCCCGCCAAACCATATTATTCCACCTCGTTCTCTTTTTCGGAGGTATTGGCTTGCTCTTTTTTCAACCGTTCCCGTTCCTTTTCCAGTTCATTCGTGAGGTCTTGAAATGCGTTCTCCCCGTCCCCGTCCTGGTGGTCCGACACGTCCTTTAAACGGTCTATGGTTCCCGGCTCCTCTTTGCCCTGTTCTTCTTTGCTCTCTTTCTCCAGAAAATGGAACGTCGAAGCTTGAATGGCCTCTATCTCACTGTTGAGTTTGGGGAAATCCTCGTAGACCGACGGGCCCCGGTAATACTCGTATTCCCGGTTCAGATAACTGGCTGCTTCCACCGACCGGCCGACATTCTTCTGATACAGGTCGAGAAAGATATTCGTCGGCTGGACTGCGTTGTCCGGACCGGCCTTACCGGTAATTTTACCGCGACGAAGCGGCATGTTGACTCCGTCCATAGTCTTCTGGAGCATCTTATCCACCTTGAGCACGTTGAAATACCGCCTCATGAAGAACAGCTGCTCTTTGTTGGACATACCGTTAGAGAAGGAGCCGTCGGGATTCAGCAAAATCTCGTAGCATTCGCGGGTGCGGGCAATTTCCCGACCCAGTATTTCTTCCATGTAATCCACCCGCTGCAACACGTTTTCGATGTTCTCCATCTCCATCATGGCCGCCGCCGCGGAAGCCACGGCCACGGTGTTGTCGGAAACCTGCCCCTCTTCTCCCTGCTCCGTCAACCGCTTAAGCCGGTCGAGCTCCTCCATGATACCGGACAGCGCCTGATCGGCTTCCAGGCGGGCATCGGTCAGCAGGCAGTTGGCCTGAAAAACCAAAGCGGCCCGTTTTTCGAACATGAGGGTCAGGCGCTCGACCTGTCTGGTGGAAGCCCTGTTTTTAGATAATTCCTCCAGGAGTTTTTTAATTTCATCCTTTTCTTCATCCAGATTTTTCTCCTCGTCCTCGTAGATCAGCTTACTGAATCCCACCGATGCATACAGGGTAGCGGCTTCGGCAGGGACATTATCCCCCTGGGCCTTGAGCCTGTTGGCCACATCCTGCCGCCACTGAGCATATTTCTCTTTCTTCAACTCTATTTCCAGAATGGACACATCATCGGTCTTTTCCGGAGCAACGGGGATCAGGGACGTCACCCTGAAGAGTTTCCTGATTTCATTTTCTGTCTTCCGGTACACTGTTACTGTGATGTCCTGGGTCCCTTCCGGACTCTCTTCCTCATCCACCTGGATCTCCACCCGATATCGTTTCAGATCTCTGATCAGCGCCTGGTACTCCTCCATCCCAAGAGCACCTTTGCCGTACTGGTTCAACCGCTCGGTTTCATCTTCGGAAAGCGGTTCCGTGAGCAGCAGCGAGTCCCCGTCGATGTCCATGAGTTGTGAAAAGTGCCTGCTTACCATATCCCGGGTATCGTCTCCCGTCAGGACAATGTTTCTGATCCCTTCTTCAAACTCCTCCTCCAGATAGTAGGGATTTTCGTCTATACGCTGGAACACATCATCCAGCGCCAGCCGCGCCAGGTAGGCAGCGGAGAACCGTTCAGTGGACTCTCGGGCTATCCGGGCCGATTGGGTAAACAGGCCGATGACCGCCGTGAACGCCACCGACACGACACCCAGGGCTATCAGCACTTCAAGCAGGGTAAAACCGTTTGCTGATTTCTTAATTCTAGTCGAAATAAATGGCATATTTTTCCTCCAGGATGTCTACCTGGCTGCGAAGCTCATCTCTTTTCTCCCGCAATTGCTGAAGAGATCCACTATCAGAGTTGGTTGAAGCACCAGGTCCCCGGTTGAATCCCAATTTGGTTATATCATGAGAAACTTCCTGGATTTGCCGCGCCAGGTCCTGATATGAACCTATGTCCTGATTTATTTCCACAACTCTTTTGCTGTTATCTTCCGACTGTTTGATCCAATCCTGCATTTCAACCAAATTTTGCGACGTGGTGATTTGCATATTCAATTGCGCGATATCTGTATTCAACCGGTCTCTCAATGATTCCAGCGTTGAAACCCTGTTTTGAATATTGATAGTCCCGGGAATCAGGTTTTGCGCATCCTGATCGACGCTTTGATTGTCATTGTTATTCGATGAATTATTGTTATCTTCGGAATCATCCCCGGAATCCAATGATCCGGTCCCGGATTCATTATCCACGTCCGATTCAGGCCCGTCTTCGTCGCCGGATTCCAGTTCATCCCGAAACTCATCGATTTCATTATTTCTCTCCAGTTGCCGGAATAATCGCCGGCCCAGGGGATCATCGAGCTCCTGCTTCATGTTGTCGGCCCAATCCTGCTGATCCCGGGTAATTCTCTTTACCCTGCGTCTGTCGAATCCCATGATGTCTCTGAAGTTGAAACTGCTCCCGCCGCTTCCGGTCCCGTCGCTGCCGGGGGTTTGAGGTTCTTCGTCCCGTCTGTCCCCGGCCTGGTTTATATCGACCACGGTGTCGCCTTCATTCTGCTCTGGTTTTGGCTCGATGGCCTCGTCGCGTGCCCACCTGATGGTCTCCACGATGTCCCGGTATTCCGACTCGTTTTGCCGGATCCGCTCAGCGGTTTCTCTGACCTGGTTGACTCCCGAGGAGCGTGTATCCGTGTTCCATTTTTTACCGTGAAACGAGCTGTGGATACGTGGCTTCACCCGGCCGAAGCGGTCGAACACCGTCTCGGCGAACTCAACCAGCCAGTACATGATCATGTGCTCGTCCCCGCTGCGGCAGTAGGAGTACACCTCGGTGGTGCGATGCTCGGGGCCGTCCTGCATGAATACCTCGTAACGGCCGGTAGTCAATTCACCGGTGACGGTGGGCGGGCCGGATTTGTACCACCGGTTATCCCAACCGCTTTTTTCCAATTTAGCCACCGTCACCCGGTATCCGGCTTCTCCGGCGGCGGCGGCCCTGATCCGGTCGGTGGCCCGCTGTGCCTCCCGTGCCTCATATGACGTCATGTAGTACAGCGAGAACACCACGCCTCCCATAAGGAGCAGTATCCCCAGCACCGCCGGCAGAGCCATCCCCCGCTTTCTATACCCCCTGCCCATCCACCAGTTTTCTTGGGAATCTCTCATTATCATGTTCATTTCCACAAGCAACTTCCGGCTAGTTTAGCCACTTTTTTTCCTTGAGAATTCATCCCGCCCGTGCCTGGCATCGGCTTCACCATCCTTCCATGAGGTCGCCGGGAGTGTAACTGCTTCGCAGCCTGATCAATGTCACCAGCGACAAGTCGGATGTCAACTCCCCATCCTTGTCCACGGCGGCAACCGTCAGGTGAATAAGCACCGACTGGGTGCTGTGAGGCGTAAAGGTGATCGAACGGATGTTTTCGATCTCCACCGGGTCTTCGTCCGTGATTATCTTTCCTGTCTTATTAACCTGATAGGTACGCACGGTGAAAATACCGGGGTGGTCGGTTGCGTCTTTTTTGCACAACAGCACCTTGCTCACCCGGTCTCTAAAGTAGATGGAATCCCTGGTTTCACCGGGTAAGGGCCGGATGATCTCCAGCGACTCCTGGAGTTTGTAGAAGAGCTTGATTACGGTTTCCCGTACACCCCGCTGCAGTTTGATCCTGGTGTCCAGCGTAATCCGGTTAGAAGATGCATCGGAACGACCGAGCAGAGAGGTGAAAATCAGTACCGCCGCTGTCAGTATCATGGCCACTATAGTGCAGGCCACCAGAACCTCCACCAACGTGTACCCGCGCGTTTTTTTACTTGCTCGTCGTGTCATGTTGTTACCGATGGGACTGGTTCACTACCCTTCTCTGATACGACAACTGCACCTTCTGACTCCTGAACCGGCTCTTCGTTTTTCGGTTCCGGTTCCGTTCTAAACTCCGCCAGGGTCTCCCGGATTTCCTCTACTGTTTTTTTCAACATTGCCAGCCTGACTGCATCGAAGCTGGTGTAGGCGGGATTTATATTAGCCTGCTCCTCTAGGTAGTCGATGGTTTCCACGAGGTTTTCAACCGGGATTCTTAGCGCCTGCACCTTCTCACGAAGGGAGGCGACCATATGATCCATTTCATCAGCCAGTTCCTGAAACTCGTCGTCCTGCCGCACCTTTACCCTGACACTCAGATCCCCGGTTCCGATGACCTTCGACAATTGTTCCAGGCGGTAGATCGGCCCGGCGATTTTGTGCGAAAAATAAATGGCGATTACAGCCACCAGAGCCAGGCCTATCAATTGAACGCCCAGGATGAGGGGCAACATGATGTCGGTGAGATTGTGTACCCCGAAAATCTTGAGCAGCGTCCTGGTACCGAGTGTACCCCTGAGGATTCCGTAAATAAGCGTCCCGGTCAGGTTGGCGCACACGAAGCCCACCAGAATGACCAGAAGGGCTATCTTTAGCTGAAACCATTTTTTTACAATAAACTGCCGTCTGGCCATCGTCGCGCTCCTATCCGTCCTTTTCTCCAAGGACCTCGTATATCCTGACCTCTTTTTCTTTCCCCTTGACCCTGGCCGGGGGCAGAAGGTGGGTTGCGTACCGTGATTGTACCGCTCTGAACGTCGATTCTGAAATAAGAATTTGTCCCCGTTCGGCCAGTGAAGCGACACGGGAAGCCAGGTTTACATTGTCTCCCACGGCCGTAAACTCAAAGTGCAGATCTGAACCGATGTTGCCGGCCACTACTTCACCGGTGTTGAGACCGATACCGATATCCACTTTCGGCAACCCGCGCTCCACCCAGCTGTCACTCAGTTCCCTGACCGCTTCGCGCATCTGAAGCGCGCATGCTACCGCTCGTATTTCGTCGTCGTGCTCCTGGATCGGCGTACCGAAAAGCGCCATGACCGCGTCGCCGATAAACTTGTCGAGGGTTCCCCGGTGGCTGAAAATGATCCTGGTGGTCCGCTCGAAGTACTCGTTGAGAAAACTCTCCACCTGCCGTGCATCGATATTTTCACACAGGGATGTGAATCCCCGGATGTCGGCGAATACGATGGTTATAATTGTCTTGCGGGTCTTCAGCGAGTCCCGGTCGCTGTCACTGCATATCCGGGCAGCTATCCCCGGAGCCACATACCCGGAAAGAGCGCCCAGGACCCGGTTCCGCTCGGCCAGAGAATCAAACAGGCGAAAGATGAGAACGAGCACGAACATGGAGATGACCACCACGAGTACAGAGACAAAATCCAGGAAAAAATTATACCGGAACAGATACAATGACAACACGGGGAAACCGACCAGTTCACCAAGCAGTATCAGACCGGCAGTCCTGCCCGACCACAGGAAAAAAAGGCAAACCGAGAGTATACCGATCAGGACCAATAATCCGCACAGGTACTCGCTGCGGGCAAACCGCCTGATAAACAAATCACACAGAATGTTTTCGATTACATGAGCCAGCACCTCTACACCGGGAGTTGCACGCAACCGCTTGAACGGTGTCCGGTGATTATCCGCCACTAAAGGAGTAACCGCTGAAAATCCGATCAATACGATTTTTCCGGCCAGGATGGCCTTGAGTTCATCGGGCGATGCGCCATCGGATGAGACAACATCCTTTAAAGAAACCGTCGGAAACGCAGTATCCGGTGGACCCAGATAGTTTATGTATACCGCTTCCCCCCACTGGGGCAGTTCTACCGTCTCTACCGGATTTGCTATCCGAATAACATCATGCCTGGCCATCACGCCGGTCTCTCTATCCGCACCCAGAAAATCAGCCACCAGGACCAGCGGTAAAGACCACTCCATTTTTTGAGAGACCATCTCGCCCATATTAGGATGACGCAGCACTCCGTCAATGTCCTCGTAATAATTCACCAGGCCGGTCCGGGCGCCCGAATCAATAATCGACCGGTGAGAGGAAATCAAACTGCCGTCATGCCCCCGGTTGGAGGCGAACACCACCGCGTCATGAGTCCGGACGGCGGCAGCCACCAGAGTATTTTCGGGATCGTCATCCTCCATGATCACATCGACACCGATAGAACGTGCACCACCGGCGGCCAGCATTTCAATAGCCCGGGCATAGGCGGAGCGTGGGAGCAGATCTCTGACGCCGAAGTGATCAAGGGTTTCACGGTCCACGAGCACCAGAGCCACATGCGGACATCCTACCGGCGTGATGGCACCTCGAAGATGAAAGAGAAGGTCTAAAACCCGGCAGCGCAACAGCCCCCCTCTCCAGGTCAGGGGTATGGCAATAACAAGGCAGACTATACAGGCAAGTACAAAACGCCAGGTTCTGACATACACGATACCCCTTTCACGAACACCGGCAGAATTATGATCCACCTCTGAGCCTTACCTTTCGCGTCGATTCCCTGATCATCCGGGTAATCCGGGAGATAAACACAACTGTCATGATCAGGATAACAACCACCGCCCCAAAAAACACGTACTGAAGAAAGTGCTGAACCGCCTGAGACCCCTCTATAGCGGCCAGGTATACACCGGCCTGGGCGCCGCTCCACATGAGGTTGAGAGGTACGTACATCCAGTACACGAAGGATTCAATACCGGTGATGACATATTCCTGCATGTCCGGAGGAAGTACCAGGAACTCTTTTTTCCGGGGGATGTTGATCAGGTGGGGATACCGCCTTATCAACCAGGCAATCCCGAACATGAATAAACTCAAACCCACTGCTACCGCCGGCAGCGCCCACCAGGCCCCGCGGCCACCCCACCGGTCCGGTCGGCCATAGAGGTCAAAATGCATGGGTACCCGATCGGGAATCCGGGGCCACAGGACCAGTGAACCTCCCAGCATGACAGTCAGGATTCCCAGATTGACGAATTTTGGAAATCTTTTTGAATCCACGCTGTCTCCTTCTACTTTTCAACTATATAAAGAAGTTGAGTCCATCTGATATCTTCCAGTTTCACTGCATCTTCACGCCCCATGACCTGCAGCATATCGCACAGCAGCGGAATCATGACCGGCCGGGTTCGGGCATTAATGTACCGGGACGTAAAAACGGCGTCATCGCCGATGGCCAAAACGGTTCCTTTCCCCTTCTTGACGGTTGAAATAACGGGAAATCCGTTTACCTCCAGCAACGGTGTCCCACCGTCCACCACAGTGGGCGCCGCCAACCCTGTTGCGGCGGCCAGGGGCCCGAATCCTCCCGGTAAACGGAACCTGAGCCCGAAAGACCGAGCCAGGCTGTTGACAGTTCCCGAACCACGGTTTCCTTCTATCAAGATAAGCCTTCCCCCGCCGGATACGAATTGTTCCACATCTATAATTTCTTTCCTCGTGTATGAGCGCGTGGGGGAAACAACCAGCAGGACGGAACTATCCCTTAGCTCACCGGCCGTTACCGGACCGGGCCAACAGAACCTGATGGGAATACCCGTACGGGATAGGACCAGGAAAAAATCGTCGTAGCTGTCCGGTCCCATGATCTCGGTGTGAGGCCCCACCATCAGGGGACGGCGAGACTCATGCGCTGCATCAACCAGAAGGGCTGGAGACAGAGCGGGCCGCAGGGAGAATCGTTCACCGGAAACCACTGAGCCCATGAAAAGCCCGAGAAATGATCCCAGAGCAAACGCCGGCAGGCCGATGGAACAAACCAGATTCATCCATTCCCGCCGGGTGATTCCACTCTGGTGAAGCAGTACCAGGTGCCCAAACAGCAGGGCTACTGCCAGCGGCATAAAATAATCAAACGACGATCCTTTACCAAACCAGGCCAGCATCCCGTCGATCAACTCTTCCCGGCCCGGCGTACCGATCATGTAATTGTTAAACGATGTCGAATCGGTGAAGGCCAACACCTTGCCCCGGCCATGCCGGCACGAGGCAATGAGCGGACGGCTTCCGAAAACGGTATTCCCCGAGGGACGAAGATCGCTGAAAAAGTTTCGTCGGTGAGGATTCCAGGGATCTGAAAAGCCCGCCGGGGGGGAAACCACTATAGTTGAAGCCGGTGAAGAAACATCCAGACTGCATGAAGTGGCCCACATAAACCCGGACAGGTTTTCCGTCACCCTGTTTATACGGACGTCGGCCTTGGTAGTTACCGGCCACGAACCGCTTATTCCATAGACCGAATCGTTGTTGAAGACTATACCAAACCGGCCGGCGACGGCAGAGAGATGGGTGTTGACGGTAAAGGCATTCGTATGCTCGCCGATCAGCAACAGGTTACCACCCCGGTCCACAAACTTCACCAGGGCATCAATTTCCTCACCAGTGTAAGCCCGTGTGGGACATTTCACCACCAGGAGAGCATTTTCAGGCAGGTTCAAGTACATCTCCGCTGCGTCGTCAGCACAATGAATCACCCTCACCCTTCCCGGCAAATGCGTGGAAACCGGGTAGGGAGGATTCTCCGGCAGCAGTATCCCCGTATCAAACACCGCCGCCAGGCGCTCCAGCAACAGGCGGTAATTGTTTTCAGGGTCGAAGGTGGACTCGGGAGTGTGATCAACATATGTCGGTTCCCAGGCGGAATGGGTTTCGTCGATATACAGTTTGAATGGAAAAAACGTTCTCCATCCGGGACACCACCACCAGGCTGACCAGAAAACCACTGCTCCAAACAGACATATTACCGGCCATACCCGGCGCCGAGCCTTACGACCGGGACCAATGAAGCTCTGAGTGGGGCTGTCAGCAACAGATACTGCTTTGCATGAGGCAGTTCGCGGTTGTGTAGTCAGGCGGCAAAGAAGCACCATCCAGACCAGAGCCACCGGTGCCAACCAGTACAAAAGCGAGGACCCACCGCCACCATACCAGTACAGCGATTTGAACAGACCGGCAACTGAAGGGAATCCTCCGGCTGCACATTGTACAGCCAGGAAAGCCAGCCGAGCCGTCACCAGGACAAAACAGGCAGCCGTACCGGTCAAGGCGGCCCTTGATTTTCGCCAGATCGTGCCCGGTACAAAAAAAAGCAGGCTGTAAAACGGCATGGTGAAAAACGAAAGAGCCAACCAACCGCTTTTTATATGATCAACAGCGAACACCGCGCCCCCGACGAGAACTGTACTGCCGCAGCAAACGGAAGGATACCCCAGCCACGTCAGCATACAGGACACCAGGTGAGTAAGCGGAAGAACGCACAAATCCGGTCTCACGCGAAACTGCCAGCTTAAAAAAGCCGCTGCCACCAGAGCACACCCGGTAAGAAACCAGAATCCCCCTAGAGTTGTTAACCATCCACGTTGCCACACTCGTCCTATTGACCAGACAGTGATCCCGAAAAGTGCCACCCAGGCCACTGCCGACAACTCGGCTCCTGCCACCGCCAGCAGGCCCAGAGACAACACCGAAGCGAGAGCCGACCAGATAGTGCCATGAGAAGATGGGATGTAACGGTTGACCGGGTGGCTTCGGGCGACGGCCGGGTGGTTTCGGACGACACTACCAATGATACTCAACACAAAAGTACCCGAGACCAGGACGACGATTTCCCGGTACAATTCCAGTGTTTCAGGTTGAAACGGTCTCATCAGGGAACCACCCCAGAGAGCTGCCGCAGCACACCAGACGGCCAATGGCAAAAGAATGCAGGAGAGGCTCATGGAATCTCATCTCCCGCCAGGTATTTCACGATGTTTCGGCAGAAGGTCAGCTTGTGAGCGTCGTAAACGCCACCCGTGTCCTCCATGTGATGATCCAGGAACAATTCAGGGTCACCGGCCACCACGAGCCCGCCCCTGCCCGTGGAATGCACGCCAGCCACTGGAACTTCCTGCAGCATCGTACCTTCCTGCATCGTCATACACGGTTCCGTCCCATATACCGCGTGAGGATTATCAAGATAGAGCTTTGGCACATTAGTAAATAAGCCTTCATCGACTGAAAAAACAGCCAGGTAAGGTGGTGGACGATAGTGCCCCACCAGACCGTCCGGCCTGATGACCGGCATTTTCAACCACAATGGTTCAGGATCAACACGAATGCCAAATTCGGCCAGCCAGGCGGTAGCGGCACGGGGAACCGGCTTCACCCGGCTGCCCGCTGCGGCCGTGAATGTAAAAACTCGGCCACCTGTTTCGATAAACGACCGCACCATGCCGACTTCGTCCGGGCCCAGTTCCCGACCGATGGGGGGAATGACAAGTCCCCGGCAACCCTTCAGCGATTCCTGCGACCATTCCGTCCCGGTAATCAACCGGGGAGTAATACCCAGGCGCACCATCTGAAGACACAGCGAGTCGAGATACTCCCCCGATTGTTTGTAAGCGGCCCGGTAATAGAGATCAAACAGTGGCGAATGAGCAAGGTCCAGCCCGACAACGGGTTTTCCCGGAGGTTCGTTCAGAGTAAAAGATACTCTTGACAGTTTCACATCACTGAGAAGCATTCCGGCGACCAGAATAACAACGAGACTGAGAACCCGGAGACCCGTTTGATACCGGGAAGAAGCGGCGAATGTCAGCAGGGCGGTCGCCAGTATCACACCAAAGACCGCCAGGACGGTAAAGGGACGGGGTGAGGAGCGGGAAGAAAGCCACGAAAACAACGAGCGGGCAAAGGGCAGATTGCAGAACAGATTTGTGTTCTGGAAACAGGATGAATCTCCAATAAGTGCCACGGTCCCCTTTTCGGGTCTGGCCGCCGCGGCCAGTACCTGGAACCCGACCATCTCACTCCGGTCATGTACCCGGTTGCCCAGATACCCCCTGCCCTGCTTCCACTGCCCCCGATCGGAATAGGTCGATGACCTGGTCCACAGCAACGGCACCATTTTCTGCCCGCTGATACTTGCCCCGGTACTGATCGAAAGTTCGCGCACTCCACTGACAGCGGGGTGCCGGCCGAATTGTAGATGGTGGGCGTTCCCCGCCGGAATTTTTACCGCATCGAATTCAAGCCTCAAACCCAGAGGTTCGAACAGAGGATTCAAGTGTGACATGGCCCCATCGAGATCGGTATGGTCGCCAATTCCCAGCAAACTACCTCCACGTTTTACAAATCGATGGATGGCGTCCACTTCTTGCGGGCTGTATGGCTGCGACGGCATGATGAGCACCAGAATACAGGAATCAGCTAGCGTCGTACCGCTCAAGGGTTGATCTGTCAACTCAACGGAAAACCCCCAACTTCGAAGCACATCAACAAGACAGCCGTGACCATAATTACCCTTAAGCGGATCGTCCAACCCAAGCTTCACGTGCGCTGATTCAGTGCTCGCGTGCCCCTCATCGATAACCACTTTTCCGGGTGTAAAAGACAGAAGGCTTTCCCGGCCGAACAGAAAAACGAGCAGAGCCAGTGAAAGACCGGCCAGAGCAGTGACCACAGCGGAACCGGCGATTCCGAAAAACATGGTACAGATTGTTCTGACCCATTTGTGGATACTGGCTCCCCGGAACTTCATCTCGTACAATTCACCGATGAGATAGCCGGTCACCAGCAGGATTCCGATGACAGCAGGTTCGGGAAACAATCCGAGTATTCTGAATAAAACTACCGGAAGAACCACCAGGAATCCGCCAAGTGCAGCCTGCCCGGCGGGCTCCGGTAGAAAAGCACAGATAGACTGGAGAAGCAACAGAGAGAAAACAGGAAATGCCGCCGGCGGTGAAAGGCGTGGAAAAACAAGCAAGAAAACAGGTATTAAAACAGGAATTTTGAGGAGTGTAAACATCTCCCGGAGTTTGAATGACGGGGAAAAGAGAACCAGTCCGACCAGAACCAACAATGCTATAGAGATACAGTTAGCTTCAGGGGGACCAAGCACTATCCCCAACCACCTGGAAAGGACACCCTCCGCCAGTAGAGCAGCGGTGAGAACCGCTAGTTTCCAGAGTGTTCTTACCGTTAACTTACCGGCTGTTTCCACACGTCCTCGGATCCCTGGTCTCGGGAATACCCAGATCGCACTTACGCGGGTCGCGGGTCTCGGGAATACCTATATCACAGGACCGCGGGTCCCGGGTCTCGGGCAGCTCGATCCCGCAGGTGCGGGGATCTTTCGTTTCGGGCAGCTCGATATCGCAATTGCGCGGGTCGCGGGTATCCGGTAGCTCGATGTCGCACTTGCGCGGGTAGCGGATTTACGGAAGCGAGAGGTAGGGCG